>NZ_CP059556.1:3172210-3806652 GCF_024734405.1 Saccharopolyspora gregorii
AGTCCGTACCGATCGTGGCCGTCGCCCGGTCGCCGACGACGGTGCAGCCGCCGCCGAGCGGCCGCAGCCTGCTCAACGACACCCGCGCCTCGACCGGTCCGAACCGCAGCGACAGCTCCGCGTCGGACTCGACGCCGCCGAGGGAGTTGTCGCGGTAGTCGGCGACTTCCACGTCGGGCCCGAACCACCACAGCAGGGTGTCCAGGACGTGCGCGCCGGTGTCGGTGAGCACCCCGCCCCCGGCCAGCGCGCGGTCGAACATCGACCAGCTCACCGGTTCCCACCCGTAGGGCGCCCCTTCGACCCAGTCGACGCGGCGCACGTCGCCCAGCTCGCCGGACCGGATCAGCCGCCGCACCCAGGCGTAGGCGGGGAACAGCCGCCGCGGGTGCGCCATGGCGAGCACGGCCGCACCGGAGCGGGCCCGCTCGACCAGGTGGCGCGCGTCGGCGGGGCCGGTGGTCATCGGTTTCTCCAGCAGCACGTGCTTGCCGTGCGCGAGCAGATCTTCGGCCACGGCGCGGTGCGCGGTGTGCGGGACGACCACCACGGCCGCGTCGAACTCGTCGAGGACCTCGTGCACGGCGGTGGCCGGCCGCACGTCCCCGGTACCGGAGTGCGCCCGGTACACCTCCAGGGCCCGCTCGGCCTCCCGCGGGCTCCGGTCGACCAACGCGGTCAACCGCACCTGCGGTCCGGACCGGGCGAGCGCGGGCAGATGGCATCCGCGCGCCGCCGCTCCGCAACCGACGACGGCCAGGCGAAGTGATGACATGGTGGAACCTCCGTTCAACGGCCGGGATTCGACCGAGACGTCCTTCGTCCGCAGGCGGTGCGGCCACCGGCACCGCTACTCGGATCCGCCCGAGGCGGGCGGTTCGTGGTGCAGCCAGAGGTTGGGTTCCGCGTAGGTTCCGGTGCCGTCCTCGGCCACGACGATCGGAGCCAGGGCGCCGGGTACGAGGTAGCGCCCCGGCGCGGGTATCGGCAGGTCCAGCAGTTCCGCCCAGCGCTCCGCCGGTTGGCTGATCACCAGCGAGCGTTCGGCCACGGCCAGCCGCCGCGCCCCCAGCTCCAGGTGGGTCCGCAGCCACGGGTCGAAGCAGCGCCCGTCCCGGTCGGTCCAGTCGGCGTAGTCGCCGAGCGGGATGAGCGGGTACCGGCACTTCCTGGTGGGCCGCAGCGGGACGAGCACGCCGCGCCGGACCCGGCGGGCCGCGCGGTCGATCAGCTCCCGCAGCAGGATCCGGGCGTCGCCGCTGCCGCGGTGCACCGCCGAGACCGACAGCGCGCACACGACGTCGTGCCCGCTCCGCCCGGCGTTGTCGATCACCTCGACGAGCACGTCGTCGGAGCCGCCCGGCAGCCCCGGCACCGTCCCGTCCCACCAGGCGGGCAGCGCGTTCGCCGCGGCCCGCAACGACCCGTCCTCGGCCAGCAGGCACAGCTGCCATTCGGGGAACAGTTCGCCGAGCCGGTGCCAACGCCAGTTCCCCGGCGATTCCCAGCTCATGAACGCGGGCATGTTGCGGCCGACGAGGGCGTCGACGTCGGCGGTGAGCTGCGGATCCCTGGCGAGGTCGGTGAGCACGGCTCAGCCCAGCAGGCGGGATTCGGCGCCGGCGCGCATGTCGCGGGACTTCGCCAGATCAGCGGTCACGCACACCCGTTTGAGCCAGCGGTCGGTGCCGTCGTAGCGCGCCCGGAACGGCAGCCTGCCGTGCACCGCGCGGTGGTTGTTGAGGACCAGCAGGTCGCCGACGTCGGCGACCACGGGACGCATCCGGGCGTCGACGTGCTCGACGATCGCGCGGAACGCGCGCGCGGCCTCCGCGTCGGTGGGCTCCGCCATGAAGTACGGGTCGAGCCGCAGGCACGGGGCTTCGCGGTCGCCGAACAGCACGGCCACCGGCCGCTGCTCGTCCAGCATCCGCTGGATGCCGTCGAAGCGGCCGCCGCGGGTGCCGGTGCTGTTGTTCTTCGGCAGGTGCGACTCGTCCGGCGCGATGTGGAACCGCTCCTGGAACAGGACGTCCACGTCGTGCGGCGACAGCGCGGAGACGTCGAGCTCGCCGACGGTCGTCGGCACGTGGTCGGGGTTGCGCAGCGCCGCCAGCAGCAGGAAGTCCCCGCGGTACGGGTGGAAGGCGTCCTCGGTGTGCCAGGTCAGGAGTTCCCGGCTGCCGAGGCCGAGCTGGTCGTTCTCGTGGGCGCGGACGGGGAAGATGTCGTGCACCAGCACCCCGTCCTGCTGGGTGGCCCAGCCGAACGGTTCGCCCAGCAGCGCCGAGTACAGCAGCAGCAGGATCTCCTCCGGGAACTCGGGGCCGGGGCGGTGGCGGGCGCGCCAGTGCTCCGGAGTCGGGCCGATGCGCTCCTGGTCGACCAGGTGCCCGCGCACGACGCAGTAGCCGGCGCGGTCGCCCATGGCGAACTCGCGCAGGTGGCGCTGCACGCCGTAGGGCAGCTGGCCGGCGAGGTAGGGCAGGTCCAGCATGAGCCCCGGATCGTCGAACGACGGGTAGGCGCGGGACACGGCCAGGACGTGCTCGGCGATCGTGCGGGCCTCGTCGGGTTCCAGGACGTAGGGCGCGCGGTCGGCTTTCGACATGCCAACTCTCCTTCCTGCGAGGACTACCGGTGCGGGGTGGCAGGTGCCGGGGCGGTCCGCAGCTGCGCGGACAGCCGTCGTGGCGTGCGGTGGCCGAACAGGACGCGGGGCCGCAGTTCCCGGGCCGGGTCGAGTTCGCGGCGCAGCTCGGCGATCAGGCGCAGCGCCAGCACCGAATGCCCGCCGTGGACGAAGAAGTCGTCGTCGGGGCCGAGGTCCGGCGCGTCGAGCACGTCGCGGAAGCAGCGCAGGACCGTGGCCAGCAGCGCGTCCGAACCGGTTCCGCCACCGGAACCGGCCGGCACGGCGGTCCACGACACCAGCGCGTCGCGGTCGACCTTGCCGTGGGCGTTCTTCGGGAGTTCCCGGACGTGGTGGATGCGGTGCGGCACGAGGGCTTCCGGCAGCACCGCGGCCAGTCGCGCGCTCAGCCGCGCGGACCGCGCCTCGGGGAGCGCGGGTGCGCAGCCCGCGGCCGGGGCCGAGCCGTCGCCGACCACCAGGTAGGCCCACAACGCGGTGCCGGTGCGCGGGTCGGCCAGCACCACTGCCTGTTCGGCGGGTGCGTGTTCGGTGAGCAGCCGCTCGATGCGCGCGGGTTCCACCCGGTGACCGCGGATCTTGAGCTGGTCGTCCACCCGGCCGGCGAACACGAGCTGGCCGTCCGCGTCGATCCGTCCCAGGTCGCCGGTCGCGCAGATGCGCGCCCCGGTGCGCGGGTCCCGGCCGAAGCGCGCGTCGGTGGTCCCGTCGACGTGGCCGCGTCCGACGAGGGGGCCGCCGAGGTGGATTTCGCCGGTCTCCCCGTGCGCCACGGCGGCGCCCGCGGCGTCCCGGATCGACACCTCGACCTCCGGCAGCGGTACGCCGACGGGGACTTCCGACGCCTCCGCGGGGAGGTTCCCGTCGTACGTGGTGGAGGTGACGGTGCATTCGGTCAGCCCGTAGACGTGCACCAGCCGGACGTCGTGGGCGCGCTGCCACGCCCGGTAGGCGTCCGGGTCCATGCGCTCGCCACCGACGAGCGCGGTGTGCAACGCGCGCGGCGGCGGCCGCCGGTGCGCGGCGAGCCAGCGGCCGTACTCCAGCCAGTACTGCGTGGACAGTTCGACGACGGTGCTGGCGGTGTCCTCCAGCATCCGGTGCAGCTCGTCGAGCGCCGGTACCCGATCGTCGCGGCGGCAGACCACGGCGGCTCCCGCCGTCAGCGCGGGGAACACCTCCTCGATGAGCACGTCGAAGCCGAGCGAGGCGAGCTGCGCCCACCGGTCGTCCGGTCCCAGCCGCAGCCGGTCGCGCACGGCCGGTGCGAACCGGGACAGGGAATTCCGCTCGATCGCGATGCCCTTGGGCGCGCCGGTCGATCCGGAGGTGAACAGCACGTACGCCAGCTGGTCGCCGTCGTGCAGGTGGCGTCGCCAGTCGCACCGGCCGCCGGCCCCGGACCGCCCGGGAACCAGCACGGGAACCTCGCCGAACACCGCGGGATCCGCCCGGTCGGCGAGCCACATCTCGGCGTTCGCGCCTGCGGCGATGGCCGCTCGGGCCGAACGCGGCAGCGCGCCGTCCAGGACGGTGAACGCCGCTCCGCTCTTGAGCACCGCGACCATGCCCGCGACCGTGCTCGCCGGGGAGGCCAGCGCCAGGCCGACGATCCGTTCCGGCCCGGCACCGCGTGCGACGAGGTCCGCGGCCAGCGCGTCCGTGCGCCGGTCCAGCTCGCGGTAGGTCAGCACCGGTCCGCCGTCGATGATCAGCGCGGGCCGGTGCGGACCCTCGCCGACGCACCGCTCCCACTGGGCCAGCAGGTCCGCTTCGGCCGTCATGACCGCGCTCCGCGCAACCAGGCCGACAACTCCCCGAGTCCCGCCCGGAACTCCCGTTCGGCGCCGCCGAACCCGAGCCGCACCCCGTCCGGCCTGCCGAACGCGCTGCCCGGCACGAGCAGGGTGCGGTGCGCCTCCAGCAGGCCGAGGCAGAACGCTTCGCAGTCGGCGGCCTCCCCGCTGAGCCCGCGGATCTCCAGCAGCGCGCACACCCCGCCGAGGGGTTCCTGCCAGCGCACGTGCTCGGCGTGCTCGGCCACCCAGGCGCGCAGCCGGTCGAGGTTGCGCCGCGCTTCGGCTCGGCGTGGTTCGATCAGCGCGGGGGCGCGGCGCATGGCGCGGGCGGCGATCAGTTCGACCAGCGGGGACAGGAACAACGTGCTGCGGTCGCGCCGCGGGAACGTGGCCCGCAGCAGTTCGGGTGGCCCCAGGCACCAGCCGACGCGGAGCCCGGGGAGGCCGAACGCCTTGGAGAACGTGCCGTAGGACAGGGTCCGCTCGTAGCGGGACGCGGGCTCGGGCAGCTGGGCCCAGCGGTGGGTGATCTCGGAGAACGCCGCGTCCCAGACGAGCAGCGCGCCGGTCGTCGCGACGTGGTCGACGAACGCCGCCCAGCCCTCCGGGGACAGGGTGCGGCCCGTCGGGTTGTGCGGGAAGTTCACGATCACGGCCGCGACGTCGCCGGTGATCAGTTCGGCCAGCACGGCCGGGTCCACGTGGCCGCCGCGCACCGCCCCGGTCGGCAGCACGGCGACCTCGCAGCCGATGGCCGCCGGGTAGTGCCCGAGCGCGTGGTAAGCGCTCTCCTGCACCACGACCCGGTCACCGGGGCGCAGCACCACCGGCAGCGTGAGCGCGATGGCTTCGCTGGAGCCGTGGGTGACCAGCACCCGGTCCGGGTCGCCGTCGCCGTAGCGGTCGGCGATGGCTCGGCGGACGTCCGCTCCGCCTTGGGAGTCGCTGTCGTCCATGAGCACCGCGTCGAGTTCGGCCCGGCCGATGCCGCAGGCGAGGCGCACTTGCTCGAAGGTGTAAGGCCGCACCCCGCTGGAGCTGAGGTCGAGCACGCCGGGTCGCAGGTGGCGGCGGTACCACTCCTCCAGCAGCGGGGCCGAGTTCGCCGGAACCTGGTCCGGCAGCCGTGTTGCCCTCAACCTTGCGTCCCTTCCTCAAGCCGGCGCGGGACGGCGGCGCTCCCGCGATCGATCTCCTACGAGGACGACCCTCGAACGGTGCGCCGAAATGGTCCGAACACCCGTGAATCGCCAGGTTCGGCCGGAATCGGTGCCGAGGTCCGGATCAGAATCGCCACGTCCGCTCCGCCGCGTCAAGCGGGCGGTGTTCGACCGCGCAAATACGCGGTCGAACACCGGGAGAACGGTGTCACCCGAATGTGTGCGCACATTCCACGAATGCCGCGGATGATCGCACTCCGGGCACGTGCAATACCCCGATCCGAGCGCGTCGCAAATCCGGTATCGGTATTCACGGTCGCCGCGCGTTGTGCGATCATCGCCACGTGATCGAGCAGCAGAACGACTCCCCGAGCACCGGAATCACCTTCCGCAGGGCCGGGAACGGAGATGAAGCCGCCGTCCGCGCGATCGACGGATCCTTCACCACGAACACCATCTTCGAAGTCAGCGGGGACGAAGACGGTTTCCGCTTGCGCGAGATTCCGGTGTCACCTCCGATCAACAAGGTGTTCCCCGCCGATGCGGAAGAGGACGACGAGGACGACGACCCGGTTCGGTTCGTGTGCGTCGACTCCGCCGGAGTGGTCTGCGGTTTCATCGACCTCGAACACGAGCCTTGGAATGGCCGGATGACCATTTCCGATGTGGAAATATCTCCGGAGCAACGGGGGCGCGGAATCGGTCGCGAACTGGTGAACCTGGCCATCGGCCACGCCCGCGAACTGCGGGCCCGAACCCTGTGGCTGGAGGTCACCAACATCAACGCGCCCGCCATCAACGCGTATCGGCGCCTGGGCTTCACGCTCTGCGGACTGGACACCTCGCTGTACCGGGGAACCGCGTCGGAAGGCGAAACGGCGCTGTTCATGAGCCGCGACCTGACCTGAGCACCCGGGTGCCGCCGCGACCGGCGACGACTCGGTGACGGGTGCACGCCCCGCGAGACCGCCGTCGCCGGAACCGTCCGCGGCGCTCGTCGCCGACGTCGCCCCGGGCCACCCGTCGCCCGCGGAGTGACCACCGTTCGGGAGGACCGATGCCGGTAGAGGACGACCGCGGCGCACCACCGCCCTTCGGCGACGTCGGCACCGGCGAGCCGGTGGTGCTGGTGACGGGGTCCGGCGCGGGCGGATCGACGTGGCACCTGCAGGTTCCGGCGCTGGTCGCGGCCGGGTACCGGGTGCTCACCCCGGACCACCGGGAGCACTCGGCCGGTGGTGCCGACGATCTCGTCGCGGACCTCGTCAGGTTGATCGAACGCGTACGGCTGGGGCCGTGCCGCCTCGTCGGCACGTCGCTGGGCGCGCACGTGGTCCAAGAGCTGCTGCTGGCCCGTCCGGACCTCGCCCGGCAGGCGGTGCTGCTGGCGACCCGCGGCCGCGCCGACGCACTGCGCGCGGCCATGGTGGCCGCCGAACGCGAACTGCTCGCCAGCGGCGTCGTGCTCCCGCCCGGGTACGCGGCGGTGCAGCGGGCGCTGCAGTTCTTGTCCCCCGCGACGCTCAACGACGACGTGCGGCTCACCGACTGGCTGGACCTGTTCGAGGCGTTCCCGCCGGAGCGCGCGACGGAACTCGTGGACGTCGCGGCGGACCGGCTCGACGCCTACCGGGCGATCCGGGTGCCGACCCTGGTGATCGGGTTCGGCGATGACCTGATCGCGCCGCCGCACCTGGGTCGCGAGGTGGCCGCGGCCATCCCCGGAGCGCGCTACATGGAGATCGCCGACTGCGCCCACTACGGCTACCTCGAACGGCCGGAGGCGGTGAACTCGGCTCTGCTCGACTTCTTCGCACCACCGTCCGCAGGCCGCACGCCGCCGACGTGATCGGCGGCGTCGACACCCCCGCAGGAGTTCCGCACCGCCGGTACCGGCGGTGGAGCGCTCGAACGGGTGCACCCCGCTCGGGTCGGACGACGACACCGGCCGAACCCGGCGGTGAATATCCGCGATCGGCCTCGGCGACCCGGTTCGCGCCGCTACGTTCCGGAGGAACGACGACCGAGACCACGCGCTCTTTTCGTCACCGTGCCGAAAGGCGCCGGAGTCGGGAGACGCGCGAGAACGATCTCCTTCGGCCCCTTCGGCGGGCCGGAAGACGAAGGAGCCGCACCCATGAAGCTGATCAGCGCGGACCGGGTGCTGGCCGGGCCGGCCGGGCGGTGCCTCGAAGACGGCGCCGTCCTGGTCGAGGGCGCCCGGATCGCCGCGGTCGGGACGCGCGAGCAGCTGCGCCACCGGGAGCACACCCGGCACGAGCACTGGTCCGGCGCCACCCTGCTGCCCGGGCTGATCAACGCCCACGTGCACCTGGTCTTCGACGACACCGCCCCCGATCCGGCCGCCCTGGTCGAGCGGGTGCGCACCACCTCCGACGAGCGGCTGCACGAGCAGGCGGCCGGGCGCGCGCTGCGGGCACTGCGCTCCGGCACGACGACGCTGCGGGACTGCGGCGACCGGGACGGGATCACCGCGCGGCTGCGGGACGAGATCCGCACCGGCGCCACCACCGGCCCGCGCCTGATCACCACCGGACCGCCGCTGACCGTGCCGGACGGGCACTGCTGGTTCCTCGGCGGTGCCGCCGGAACGGACGAGGAGTTGCGCGAGCGGGTGCGGCGCAACGCCGAGCTCGGCGTCGACATGATCAAGGTGATGGCCTCGGGCGGGCAGATCACCCCCGGCTCCCCACCGAGCTGGCAGTCCCAGTTCGACCGCGACCGGCTGCGCCTCGTCGTCGCCGAAGCCGAGCGGCACGGGCTGCCGGTCGCCGCGCACGCCCACGGCACCACCGCGATCCGCGACGCCGTGGCCGCGGGCGTGCGCACCGTCGAGCACTGCTCCTGGACGACCGGGCCGGGTGAGGTGCACCGCGACGCCGCGACCGCCGCGGAGATGGCCGCGCGCGGTGTGCACGCGTGCGCGGCCTCCTCCCGCAACTGGCGGCGGATCATCGACTCGCTGCCCCCGGAGGTCGCCGAGCAGGTCTACGGCCGGTTGCCGTGGCTGGCCGAACGCGGCGTCGGGCTGATCACCGGCACCGACGCGGGTCTGCCGGCCAGCCCGTTCGACGACCTGGCCGGGGCGCTGCAGCTCTACGTCCACCTCGGGTTCGCCGCCGACCGCGTCGTGGAGATGGCGACCACGACGAGCGCGGCCGCGCTCGGGCTGGGCGAGGTGACCGGCCGGCTCGCTCCCGGCTTGGACGCGGACCTGCTCGTCGTCGACGGTGATCCGCGCACCGGCCTCGCCGCGCTGGGCGCGGTGCGCGCCGTGTTCGCCCGGGGCGCGGCGGTCGGCTGAACCTCAGCTGAGGTCGAGGACCGCTTTGCCGTGCAGCCGGGCGCCGCGCAGCTGGTCGATGGCCTCCCCGGCCCGCTCCCAGTCACCGCGCCAGGAGATCTCCGGGTGCAGCCGCCCGGTCGCGACTTGCCCGGCCAGCCAGGTCAGGTCCGCGCCCAGCCCAGGGGCGGAGGGCATGAAGAACGTGACCAGGTGGCGGTCGTCGTTGCCGGGCGCGCCGAACAGCTCGCCGTGCGGGAAGTGCTCGGCTTCGCCGGTGGTGTGCCCGACGGCGACCAGCGTGCCGCCCGGGTGCAGCTTCCGGAACGCGCTGACCAGCTGCGGGCCGCCGACGTTGTCGACCACGCCGTGCACGGGTGCGTCGAGCTCGTCCGGCCCGCCGATCACCTCGTGGGCACCGAGGTCGCGCAGCTCGTCGCCGCGTGCGGTGGTGTCGCGGGTGGAGGCGATCACGTGCGCCCCGCCGAGGCGGGCGAGTTCGACCGCGTAGCGCCCGACTCCGCCGGTGGCGCCGGTGACCAGCACGCGCCTGCCGAGGATCGGGCCGAGGCGGCGCAGGGCGCGCAGCGCGCTGGCCCCGGCGACCGGGACGGTGCTGAGCAGCCCGAGGTCGGCTCCCTCGGGCGCGGTGCCGATCGCGTCGGTGTCCACGGCGCGCAGCTCGGCCCACCCGCCCTGCATGGCCATGGTGACCACCGGGGTGCCTGCGGCCGGGCCGGATCCGTCGGCGGCGGGGCGTTCGACGACGCCCGCGGCGTCCCAGCCCAGCAGCGTGCCGTCGGGCGAGCCGGGCAGCAGGTCGGTGACCTCGCCGTAGTTCAACGAGATCGCCGAGACCCGCACCAGCGCCTGGTCCGGCGCGGGTGCGGGGTCGGTGGTGCGGCCGAGCCGCAGCCCGGTGGGTGCGGAGTGGTCGACGAGCAGTGCACGCATGGCGCCGCGCCTTTCCCCTGGGTGGAGTCGTCGCTCGGACGCGACCACCCATTTATGCCACCGAGTGGCAGTTGGCGTCAAGTGGCATACCCGGTGGTGATCCGACCGGCCGGAAAATCCGTCGCACCCCGAACCGCCGCGTGACAGCATCTGCCGCATGCCCGCAGCCGTGACCGCGCAGCAGCGCGCCGACCGCACCGCCCGCGCCCTCGCCGCCGCCACCGCGGCCGGCCGCGACCTCGGACTCGACGTCGGCGCGGCGACCGTGCTGCACGACGCGTTCTCCGTCGTCGTGCACCTGTCCCCCTCCCCGGTCGTGGTGCGGGTGCCGACCGTGCTGCCGGGCGGTACCGACGTCGAGACCCAGGCAGCCCGCCAGCGCAGCGAGCTCGACGTCGTGGCCTGGCTGGCCGAGCAGGGCGTGCCCGTCGTCGCGCCGAGCCCGCTCGTGCCCCGCGAACCGGTGCGGCGCGACGGCTTCTCGATGACCTGCTGGCAGCTCGTCGAGCACGACACCACCGCCGAACCCGACTACCTCGACCGCTGCCGCCTGGTCGCCGACCTGCACCTGGCGCTGCGCAGCTACCCCGGCGCGCTGCCCTTCCTGGACGCGGTCGACCTCGGGATGATCACCCGCGGGCTCGCCGACCTCGCCGAGCTGCCCGAGCTGCTCGCCCCCGCCGACCTGGAACGAGCCCGCCGGGAATGGGACGTGCTCGCGCCGCTGGTGCGGTCCCGCCAGGAGTTCGAGGCCGCGTTCCCCGGCGTCGGCATCCAGCCGATCCACGGTGACGCGCCCGCCGTCAACATCCTCACCACGCCCGGCGGCGACCTGTTCGCCGACTTCGAACTCGCCACCTCCGGGCCCGTCGAATGGGACCTGGCGTTCCTCGGCGCCGACGCCGCCACCACCTACGACGCGGCGGCGCGCGCACTCGGCCTGCGCACCCTCGACGACCGGGTGCTGCGCCTGGTCGACGCGATCGGCGTGCTGCGCTCGGTGGCCTGCCTCGCCCTCGCCCCGCAGCTGCCGATGCTCGCCGAAGCCGTCGCCCCGGTGCTCGACCGCTGGCGGGACGGCCCCTTCGCCGGTGGCTTCGAGCGCTGACCTCGCCCGCCTCCGCGCCACCGGGTGCCGTCCGTCCCCGAGCGGCATCCACCACTCGGGGACGGACCTGCGCGTAGGCTCGGCCGCATGCCCGAGGCCCCCGCAGGTTCGCTGCGCGAGCGCAAGAAGCAGCGCACCCGCCAAGAGCTGATCGACACCGCGTTGGAGATGTTCACCGAACGCGGCTTCGACGCGGTCACCCTCGACGAGCTCTGCGCCGCCGTCGAAATCTCCAAGCGCACGTTCTTCCGCTACTTCACCAGCAAGGAAGACGTCGCGATGGCCCCCAGCCAGGACATGTGGGCCGCGCTGATCGAACGGCTGCGCGCCGGTGAACCCGGCCTGGACCGCACCCTGCTGGACTCCGTCCAGGACGACCTGCTCGCCGTCGTGGCGGACATGCCCGAAGGATGGGCGCGCCGCACCCTGGCCGCGCACCGGCTCACCGCCACCACCCCGTCGATCAACGGGCACAACCTGCACTTCTGCGACCGCACCACCCGCACCGTCCGCGACGTGCTCGGCAAGCGGTTCGCCATCCCCGACGACACCACCGATCCGCGGCCGCGGATCGCCCTCGACGTGCTGATCTCCGCGACCCGTTGCGCTCACGACGCGTGGGCCGCCGGGAGCACCGGCACCCGCGACGAGCTGCTCGCCCACCTGCGGACCGCGTTCGCCGCGATCCCCGGCGCGCTCACCTGCACTCCGCACGTGCGGGGCTGAACCGCGCACGCCTCGCCTTCGGCCGGGTCGTGCTGCTTCGCCGCCGTTCCGGGTGCTCGGCGCCCTCCCCGGCTCGCCGATGGGGACCCCGGTCGACGCCCTCGGGTTCGCCCCGATCAGGGCGGTGCTCCTGGGAAGAGCGCGCTGACCTCCGGAATTCTCGCCGTTCCCGGCCCCGGCGCGAGCCCCGCCACCTAGGGTGAGCGGATGTCGTCGATCAAGCAGGTCCAGGTCACCTTCGACTGCGCCGAACCGGAACGCCTCGCCCGGTTCTGGTGCGAGGTGCTCGGTTACGTCGTCCCGCCACCGCCGGAAGGCTTCACGAGCTGGGCGGAATACGACCGCACGCTGCCGCCGGAACGGCAGGGCGCCGGGTTCGTGTGCCGCGACCCCGAAGGGCAGGGCCCGCGGCTGTACTTCCAGCGCGTTCCCGAAGGCAAGGTCGTCAAGAACCGGGTGCACCTGGACGTGCGGGTCGGCACCGGCCTGGTGGGCGAGGAGCGCGTCGCCGCGCTCGAAGCGGAATGCGCCCGGCTGGTCGAGCTCGGCGCGCAGCGGGTGCGGCTGCTGGTCGCCGACGAGTACGACGAGTCCTGCCTGGTGATGCAGGACATCGAGGGCAACGAGTTCTGCCTCGACTGACCGCCGTTCAGCCGCGCCCGGCGGGGAACCGGCTGGTGCCGCGCAAGAAGCGGGTGATGCGCTGCCACCGCCCGCCCAACGGCTCCGCCCGGACCGGCGCGGCCGGAGCGGTGGCGCGGGCCCGCGCGCGCTGGTCGCGCCAGTCGGCGACGAGTTCCTCCACCTGCACCAGGCCCAGCGGCACCTGCGGTCCGGTCGGGGTGCGCAGCCACGCCAGGATGCGCCGGTTGAGCTCCGCGGCCGCATCCCGCACGGCCTGCTCGGACGGCAGCTGCCGCACCTCGCCGCGGAGCCGTTCGGCCTCCTTGCGCAGTTGCAGCGGGGTCGGCAGCAGCGCCTCGCGGGACAGGCCTTCGCGATCGACGTAGCCGCGGACCCACCACAGCTCGTCGTGCGGCTCACCGGCGCCGGGCAGCGGGCGGCCCAGGCCGTCGAGGTCCTCGAAGTCGCCGCGTTCCTGGGCGACGCGGATCTGCCGCTCGATCCACGTCTCGAACGTCGTGCCGTGCGGTTTGCGCTCGGTCATGCCGCCCTCCCGCGTCGTCGCCACCGGCTCCCACGATATCCGCGGCTCCACGGCCGATCGAGCGCCGCTCAGCGCGCCGCGAACGCGCGCAGGTGGCGAACTTCTCCCAGCACCTGGCCGGCCGACCCGGTGCCGGGAGAAGAGCTCCGGCGCGGAGCGTCCCACCGGCACCACCACCTCGGCGCCGAGGAAGGGGGCGCCGACCAGGTCAGCTTTCAGGTGCGCAGGTGGGACGCGCCGTTGACGTCGAGCACCGCGCCCGAGGACCAGGTCGCCTCCGGTGAGGCCAGGTACAGCACGGCCGAAGCGACCTCCTCCGGCGCCGCGACCCGGCCGAACGGGCTCTGCGCCCGGATGTCGGCGCCCTGCTGCCCCGCCAACCGGCCCGCGACGCGTTCGGTCTCGACGAACCCCGGCGCCACCGAGACCACCGCGATGCCGTGCGGCGCCAGCGCCACCGCCAGCGACTGGCCGAGCGCGTGCAGCGCCGCCTTGCTCGCCGCGTACGCCGGGTGGTCGGGTTCGCCGCGGAACGCGCCGCGCGACCCGACGTTGACGATGCGCCCGGTGGCGCCGCGTTCGATGAGGTGCGCGGCCACCTGGTGGCTCAGGTTCGCCGCGCCCAGCAGGTTCACCTCGACGGTGCTGCGCCACGCGGCCTGCCAGTCGGCGTAGGAGGTGGTCGCGGGCGGGTGCGGGGTCATCACCGCCGCGTTGTTGACCAGCACGTCGAGGGCGCCGAGCCCGTCGACCGCCTCCCCGACCAGGCGCTGCACCTGGCCGGGGTCGGCGAGGTCGGCCCGCACCAGCACGTGCCCGGAACCGGGCAGCGAATCGAGGGTGCGGGCGGCGTCCTCGGGCCGAGAGGAGCAGTGCACGGCCACCCGGTCCCCGGCCTGGGCGAACGCGGTCGCGATGGCCCGCCCGATACCGCGCGAAGCGCCGGTGACCAGCACCCCGCGCCCGGATTCGGCCGAGTGGTGGGAAGAACTCGACATGGGACTCCGATCGCTGGGTCTCGACTTCTGCTGTGGAACGGGTGGCGGAACCGCACCGCGTGTCCTCGAACCTGCGCCGCGGGCCGTGTCCGTGTCCTGTCAGCGGCGAAGCCGATGAGCAGAGACCACGCACGCAGCTCGACCACCCGCGGGTTCCGCCACCCCAGTGCTACACGACGAGAGTTGAGCAGAGAGGCCGGTCAGCGGGTCGACTCGAACAGGTCGACGACCTCGTCGGTGGTCCCCGTTTCGCCGAGGCGCGGGAAGATCCGCTCCAGGCTGTTGCGGTGCGCCTCCGCGTCGAGGTCGGTCATCGCGTCGGTGGCCAGTGTGACGTGGTAGCCGTGCTCGTGCGCGGCGCGCGCGGTGGACTCCACGCCGAGGCTGGTGGCGATGCCGCCGAGCACGATCTGGGTGACGCCGCGGCGCCGCAGCTGCACGTCCAGGTCGGTGCCGTGGAAGGCGCCCCAGTTCCGCTTGGTCACCACGATGTCGGCGGGGTGGCCGGCGAGTTCGTCGATGATCCGGTCCCAGCCCTCCGGGAACTCGCGGCGGCCGCCCCCGGCGGAGGTGCGGCCCGGCGCGGCGTCGGCGCCGTCGGCGGCGAAGCTGACCCGCACCAGCACGACCGGGGCGTCGTGCTCGCGGAACACCTCGGCGAGCCGGACGCAGCGCTGCACCACGTCGGCGGTGGTGTGCGGGGTTCCGGGCGCGCCGGCGATGCCGTTCTGCAGGTCGATGACGACCAGCGCGGTGCGCGGGTCGAGCGTGCTCAGGGACATGGGTGGAACCTTTCCGGGAGGGGTTTTCCGGTCGATCACCGCACCGCCGCGGGCCCGAGGCGCCGCAGGGTGCGGTCGAGCACCGTCACCACCAGCAGCAGGGCGGCGACGACGATCAGGAACAGGGCGAGGCCGTGCAGCCCGGTGGTGTCGGCTCCCCCGCTGAGGAAGGTGCCGCCTGCGGCGGCCGCGACCATCGCCCCGACGTAGGTGAAGGTGCGCAGCAACCCGGCGGAGGAACCCATCCGCTCGGGGTCGGCCTGGTGGTAGAGCGCCTTCTGGTTGGCGAGGCTGATCAGCCCCTGCGGGATGCCGACGACGACCGCGATCGCCACCAGCAGCCAGATCCCGCTGCGCGCGCCGACGAACAGCAGCAGCGCGCACGCCACCAGCTGGGCCAGGCCGCCGACGAGCAGCTTGCCGCGGACGCCGTCGCTGCGGCCGGTGGTGCTGGACACGACGATGCCGGTGAGGAACATCGGCAGCAGCACCAGCCCGGATTTGGTGGGCGTGAGCCCGCGGCCCTGCTCCATCCACTGGGTGTAGCCGAACAGGAACGCGTAGGAGACGGTGAACGCCAGCAGCGTCCGCGCGAAGGTGCCCAGCACCGGCGGGTTCCCGGCCAGCACCCGCAGGTCCAGGAACGGTTCCGCCGCGCGCAGCTCCCGCACCGCGAACCCGGCCCCGGCGGCGACCGCGAGCACCGGCAGGTACCAGTGCGCGGTGGAAGGCTCCATCAGGAACAGCAGCAGCGCGCTCAGCGTCGCCGCGAACAGCGCGATGCCGGGCACGTCGAGCGAACCCGAACCGGATTCGTGCCCGCCGCCGCGGGGCAGCCGCAGCGCACCGAGCACCAGGCAGGCCAGCGAGAGCGGGATGTTCACCGCGAACACGGTGCGCCAGCCGCCGAACCCGATCAGCAGCCCGCCGAGGGTGGGGCCGACCACGGCGATGGTCTGCGCGGAGATCGCCAGCGCGGTCAGCACCCCGTTCGGGCTGTCCCGCCCGGTGCGCCGCGATTCGCTGCGGATCAGGTGCATCGCCGCCGGGTAGCCCGCGCAGGTGCCGAAGCCGATCAGCACCCGCGCGACGACGAGCACGCCGAGGTTCGGCGCCAGCGCCCCGAGCACTCCGGCGATCCCGAGCAGCGCCGCACCGGCGAGGAACAGCCGCCGCGGGCCGTGCAGGTCCACCAGTCTGCCCACCACGGGCTGGCCGATGGCGGTGGCCAGGTACAGCGCGGACACCAGCCACGCCGTCTCGGCGGGTGGCGCGCCGAGGGCGGCGCCGATCGGCACCAGCGCCACGGCGATCATCGAGGAGTTCACCGGGTTCAGCGCCGACCCGAGCACCATCGGGGCGATCAGCTTCCGGTCGAAGCGCTCCTGCCCGGTGGCGGTCACCGCTCCGCGACCCGTTCCAGCAGCGCCATCGCCTCGATGATCACGTGTCGTTCCTGTTCGGTGCAGCGTTCCTGCAGGGCGGTGGTGAGCCATTCGCGGCGGGCCTGCCGATCGCCTTCGGCGCGGCGCTTGCCCGCGTCGCTGAGCGTGATGAGCTGCCTGCGGCCGTCGGCCGGGTCGGGGCGGCGTTCGATGAGCCCGTGCTGGTCGAGGGCGGCGAGCGTGCTGGCCATCGATTGCGGCCGCACCCCTTCGGCGACCGCGAGCACGCTGGCCGAGGAGTCGCCCTCCTTGCCGAGCCGGGTGAGCACCGAGGTCTGCGAGGGGGTGAGGTCGTCGCCGACGGCCAGCTCGCGCAGCCTGCGCCGCAGCCTGCCGACCACCACCCGCACCTCGCGGGAGGCGCGCACCGCCGAGTCGTCGTTCCCGGTTCCCGTCATGCCCCCACGGTAAATTCGACAGGCTGAACTGTCCAGTCCCACCTGTCCAGTTCGACCTGCTCAGCCTCGACTGCCCGGAATGCGCGATCGTCCCGAACCGGACGCACCGCCGCGCCAACTGGTAGAAGGGCGGTATGAGCGAACAACCGCAGGTGCAGGACCACCCGGAGCGCAACCGGTTCGAGATCACCGTCGGCGGCGAGCTCGCCGGGTTCGCCGACTACCGGCGCACCCCCGGGCACGTCGACCTGGTGCACACCGAGATCGACCCCGCCCACCAGGGCGCCGGGCTCGCCGGGACGCTCGCGAAGTCCGCGCTCGAGTCGCTGCGCGCCGAAGGAGTGCAGGTCACGCCGTCCTGCTCCTACATCGCCGCCTACATCCGCAAGCACCCCGACTACCTCGACCTGGTGCCCGAGTCCGCGCGCGCCGCCCTCTGATCGCGCGGGCTACCGTCGTCCGGTGAGCAACACCGAGCCGGACCCCGCCGAACGCACCGTCTGCGACGGGCCGCCCACCGGCACCGCCGAACCCCGCGCGGACCTGCTCGAACCGCGCGACGTGCCGCTGGGCGGGCCGCGGGCGATGCGGGTGCGGCGCACCCTGCCGCACCGGGACCTGCGCATGGTCGGCGCCTGGTGCTTCGTGGACTCCTACGGTCCGACCGACCTCGGCGGTGGTCCGGGGATGCAGGTGCCCCCGCACCCGCACATCGGGTTGCAGACCGTCAGCTGGCTGCTCGACGGCGAGATCCTGCACCAGGACAGCCTCGGCAACGCGCGGCTGGTGCGGCCCGGGCAGCTGAACCTGATGACCGCGGGCGGCGGCATCGCCCACTCCGAGCAGACCCCGGCCGAGCACTCCCCGGTGCTGCACGGCGTGCAGCTGTGGATCGCCCAGCCCGAACGGGACCGCAACGGGCCAGCCCACTTCGAGCAGCACGCCGACCTGCCGGTGCTCACCGAGGACGGCGGCCGCATCACCGTGATCAACGGCGAGCTCGGCGGCGCCACCTCACCGGCCCGCACCTGCACCCCGCTGGTCGGCGCCGAGATCGCGCTGCGCCCCGGTGGGCGGGTGCGGCTGCCGCTGCGCCCGGACTTCGAGCACGCGGTGCTGGCGCTGTCGGATCCGGTGGAGGTCGACGGCACCGCGCTCACCACCGGCTCGCTGCTGCACCTCGGCGAAGGGCGCCGGGAGGTCCTGCTGTCCGCGGAATCGGCGAGCCGGGCCCTGCTGATCGGCGGGGCGCCGTTCGACGAGGAACTGGTCATGTGGTGGAACTTCGTCGCCCGCACCCACGAGGAGGTCGTCGAAGCGCGCCGCGACTGGGAGGCCGAGCGCACCGGCCCCAGCCCGGACCGGTTCGGAGCCGTGCCCGGCTACGACGGCGCCGCGCTGCCCGCGCCCGAACCACCCCGCGCACGCCTGCGCGCCCGCCCCCGGGCCCGGCACCTGGAGCGCTGAGGCGGCTCACCGGGCCCGGTCGGACCAGACGACCTCCCCGTCCACGACCGCCGAGGTCGGGGACAGGCCCACCGCGCGGGCGACCGCGCTCGACCGCCGGTGTCCGGCACGGATGTGCGCGGTCAGCTCGCCGACGCCCTGCTCGTGCAGCCAGCCGGCCATGGCACGCGCCGCTTCCTGCGCGTAGCCGTGGCCCTGGTGCTCGGTGCCGACGACCCAGGCGAGCGCGGCCCGCAGCAGCCCCGGCTCCGGGCGGGTGAGCGTGGCCTGCACGGTGCCGCGAACCCGCCCGTCGGCGCGGCCGCGCACGATCCAGTTCAGCCAGCCCTGCTCGCCGTCCGGGGAGTGCCCGGCCACCTGCCACCGGTAGCGCGCCGCGAGCTCGTCGGCGGAACGCGGTTCCCCACCGGTCCACTCGTGCAGCCGCACGTCGTCGAGGACCGGCGCGGTCTCCCGCGCGTGCTCGACCCGCAGCGGTTCCAGCCGCAGTCGAACCGTCAGCAGCGGCGCGGCGGCCGGCCAGGCCGCGAGATCGGACACGCCGCGGATCGTAGCCGCGCAGGCCACCGGCGGCCGGGCACCCGTCACCGGGGCCCGGCGGCCCCCGGCTCGGGTCCCGCGGTGAACACGTGCCCGCCGCGGTGCTCCGGCCACCCCGGGTCGCCGGTGGCCACGAACGACACCCACGCCCCGTGCAGCCGATCCGCCAGAGCACGGTCCGGCTCCTCCCCGAGCAGCCCGGTCGGCCCGGTGGCGACCGCCAGGTTGTGGAACACGAACGGCAGCTCCAACCCGTGGCAGGCACCCAGCCGGCCGCCGAAGCGCGGCGAGCGCCAGGTGAACTCGGCGACGTGCGTGCGCCCACCCGAATCGCGGTGGCGCGCGGCGAACTCCCTGGCCGGCAGCCGGAACACCAGGTCGGTCAGCGCCGCCGACAGCGCCTCGCCCGCCGGGCGCCGCCCCAGCCCGTAGGCCGCGAGCACGCCGGACGCGTCCGGGTGCGAGGCACCGAGCGCGGCGACGGCCTGCTCGTCGGTGGTGGAGTCGACGACGCCGGAGGCCGCCAGGTACAGCGCCATCTCCTCCCGGCAGGTGCTCACCAGCACGTCGATCCCGGCCGCGCTGCCCGCGGCCACCGCCTCGCCCGGCGGCACCGGCAGCACGTCGTCGCCGTGCACCGGCAGGAACGCGCTGAGCCTGAACGACGGGTCGTGGCCGTGCTCGTCGCGCAGGTCCGGAGCACCGCCGGGCGCCATGACCGCTGCTTGCGCGGCCAGCAGCTCCCGCACCCCGACCCGCCGGAACGCCTCCGCCGTCGCGGGAACGCCCAGGTGCCGCGCCAGCGACTCCACCAGCGCCCGACCCAGGTCCCGCGAGCGGGTCATGCCGGTGTGCCCGCTCTGCACGATCGCCCGGTCCACCAGCCCGTCCAGCAGCGGCGAACCGAGCAGGTCCGCGATGCTCATCGCCCCGGAGGACTGCCCGCACACCGTGACGTTGCCCGGGTCGCCGCCGAACGCGGCGGCGTTCTCCCGCACCCAGCGCAGCGCGGCCAGCTGGTCGCGCAATCCCACGTTCGTCTCCCCGATCGGGGCGAAGCCCTCCGCTCCCAACCGGTGGTTGATCGCGACCAGCACCACCCCGGAGCGGGCGAACGCGGCCCCGTCGTAGAGCGGTGCCGCGCCGCCGCCGCTGACGAACGCGCCGCCGTGCACGAACACCAGCACCGGCAGCCCGGCGCCGTCCTGGTCCGGGCGGGTGATCTCGGCGGTCAGGTAGTCGTCGCCGCCGGACCACTCCGGGCCGCGCAGCACCGAGACGTCCAAGCCCGGCAGCTCCCCCGCGGCCTGCTGCGGCGCGACCGGCCCGACCCGGTCCGCCGCGCGCACCCCGTCCCAGCGCGGCGCCGGTCGTGGGGCCGCGAACCGCAGGTCACCGGTGGGTGCGGCCGCGTAGGGCACCGCGCGGAAGCGCACCACCCCGCCGCCGCGGATCCCGCGGACCCGCCCCGACGTGGTGGTGGCGATCGGTTCTGCCACTGCCCGGTCCTCCTCCTGCCGCGCCCGATCGAGTCGGGCGGATCACTGCGCGATCACCGGATCCTCCGGCGAGGCCCGCTGATCCCGTCGGACGATCTCGATACCGTGGCGATCATGACCAACCCCACGTCGTCCTGGGCGGACGGGCCGCTGCTGGCGTTCGACCTGGAAACCACCGGAACGGACACCGGCACCGACCGGATCGTCACCGGCACCCTGATCTCCATCGTGCCCGGCCGCGAACCGCAGGTCCGCACCTGGCTGGCCGACCCCGGTGTGGAGATCCCCGCCGAGGCCGCCGAAGTGCACGGCATCAGCACCGACCACGCTCGCGAGCACGGCCGCCCCGCCGCGGAGGTCGCCGCCGAGATCGCCGAAGCGCTGACCGACACCTGGCACCCGACGCGGCCGCTGTGCGTGTTCAACGCGCCGTTCGACCTGTCGCTGCTGGACTCGGAGCTGCGCCGCCACCACGGGCGGAAGCTGGAGGTGACCGGGCCGGTCGTCGATCCGCGCTGCCTGGACAAGCGGTTCGACCGCTACCGCAAGGGCAAGCGCACCCTCGGCGCCCTGTGCGAGCACTACCGGGTGCGGCTGGACTCCGCGCACGACGCCACCGCCGACGCGCTGGCCTGCGCCCGGCTGGCGTGGCGGCTGGCCAAGACCCACCCGGACGAGATCGGCACCCGCGCCCTCGCCGCCCTGCACGAGGACCAGACCGGCTGGCACCGCGACCAGCAGCACGACTTCGCCGGGTTCCTCGACCGCCAGGCCGACCGCGCCACCGACACCGCCGAAGCCGACGGGCTGCGGGCCCGCGCGGCCGACGTGCGCGCCCGCGCCGAGCACTGGCCGCTGGCGCTGGTCGCCGAACCGGCCTGACGGCGAGTGGGGCAACGGGTGCGGCGCGCGGAGCAGCCGCCCTGTCGGGTTCCCGTCATCGGGTCCGCCCGGGTCCGGCGCGCTCCTACGGTGAGCGCTTTCCGCAGGTGACGCGGCCGTGCGGGCCGCCGATCCCGCTCGTTCCCCGGACCCGAAGGACGTGCTGTGCCGAGCCCCGAACTCCCCGACACCGGCCGCGATCCGCGGTGGCGCCGCCGCGCCGTGACGGCCGCGGTCGCGCTGCTGGCCGCGGGCACCACCGCGCCGGCCACCGCGGCCGCCGAACCCGACGCGCGCGCCGGCGCGCAGACCCCGTTCACCTCGGGGGAAGCCGAGGACGCCGAGACCAACGGCACCGTGCTGGGCCCCGACCTCACCCAGGGCAGCCTCGCCTCGGAGGCCTCCGGGCGGCGCGCGGTGACCTTGGACGGCCCGGACCGGTACGTCGAGTTCACCCTCGGCGCCGACGCGAACGCGCTGACCGTCTCCGGCAACGTCCCGGACGGCACCGAGGGCACCGTGACCGTCTCGGTCAACGGTGAACGCCTCGACACCCCGCTGCGGGTCACCAGCGAGTACTCCTACCTCGACACCCCGGACATCGAAGGGTCGACGACCCACCACCTGTTCGACCACGCCCGCCTGCTGCTGGACCGCGACCTGCACGCCGGGGACGTGGTGCGGCTCCAACCGGGCACGGTGCCCTCCTACACCGTCGACGTCGCCGACTTCGAACAGGTCGCCCCCGCCCCCGAGGCGCCGCAGGGCTCGGTGTCCGTGCTCGACACCGGTGCCGATCCGACCGGCGCCGAGGACTCCGCGGCCGCGTTCACCGCCGCGATCGAGCAGGCCAGGGCCGCGGGCACCGAGGTGTGGGTGCCCGAAGGCCGGTTCCGCATCGACTCCCCGCTGGCCGTCGAACAGGTCTCGATCATCGGCGCCGGGCCGTGGCGGTCGGTGCTGCTGAGCTCGCACCTGATCGACCAGACCGAGTCCGCGGGCGGGGTGCGGCTGCGCGACTTCGCGGTGCTCGGCGACGTCACCGACCGGGTCGACGACTCCCCGGACAACTTCGCCACCGGCAGTCTCGGCGCGGGTTCCGAGGTGACCGGGTTGTGGTTGCAGCACCTCAAGGTCGGCATGTGGCTGACCGGGAACAACGACGACCTGCTCGTCGAGGGCAACCGGATCCTGGACACCACCGCCGACGGCATCAACCTCAACGGGTCGGCCCGCGGCGTGCGGGTGCGGAACAACTTCCTGCGCAACACCGGCGACGATTCGCTGGCCATGTGGTCGCTGCACGCGCCCGACACCGGCAGCTCGTTCACCGGCAACACCGTGATCGCGCCGAACCTCGCCAACGGCATCGCCGTCTACGGCGGCACCGATCTGCAGGTGCGGGACAACCTGGTCGCCGACACCAACGCGCTGGGCAGCGGCATCGCGATCTCCAACCAGGCGTTCGCGGCTCCGTTCTTCCCGCTCAGCGGCACGATCGAGGTGACCGGCAACGAGCTGGTGCGCACCGGGGCGATGAACCCGAACCGGCAACACCCGATGGGGGCGCTGCGGGTGGACGCGTACGACTCGCCCATCGAGGCCGAGGTCCGGATCGCCGGGACGACCGCGACCGGCAGCCCGTACTCGGTGTTCGAGTTCTCCTCCGGCGGCGGGCAGGGCCACGAGGTCCGCGGCGTCACCGTCGAGGGCGCGGAGCTGCGCGGCGTGGGCACGGTCGTCGTGCAGGCCGAGACCGGCGGTGCGGCCCGCTTCGAGCAGGTCACCGCGGAGTCCGTGGGCGCGGCCGGGGTGTACAACTGCCCGGACCGGGGGACGTTCACCGTCGATCTCGGCGCCGGCAACAGCGGCTGGGACGACATCTGGCCGTGCGGGACGTGGCCCGAGCCGTGAGCCGCGGCGGGTCTCCCCGAGGTCGATCCCGGGGAGACCCGCGCACGCAGCGAACAGGGCGGGTGTCCTGCGGTGCCCGCGCACCGGTCTCCTGCCACGGACCGTGAGCACGAAGGTGCCCGAACCGGCCCGCGAAGTCGGCACGGCCGCTCACGGTCGGCGACCGCGGGCGGGATGTGGCGGGGAACGCATCCCGCTTCTGGCCCTAGCGACCGCAGTGATCGCCGCAGTTGAGGACGATGTTCGGCACTGGCCGTGACAGTGCGCGGCGGATCACCCACATTTCGCGCCCACTCGGGTGGTGCTTTACCGGTCCGTTACCGGTAGGGTCTGATCCGCCGGTGGGTCACCCACTGGTGGTACTGGCCGTTTGCTCCCCGCAGAGTCGATACGGATGACACTTCAAGACGATCTAGTTCGCCCCTGGTTCCAGCCGGCGGTCCCGCCCGAGCAGCAGGACCGTTCGCGGCCCGATGCCGGACCGGTGACCACTCGCTTCGTCGGAGAACTGCCCCTCGATGCGGCACCGGCACCGTCCGCCTCCCCCGGCCCCGCCCGTCCGGCGGCGCGCCCGGAGGACTTCCTGCCCCGCCCGGATGCGCCGGCGCCGAGGCCGGATCGAGTCGAGGTGACCCAGCCCTACATCCCGGCGATCCGGGAAGAGCGGCCGGAGTTCGCCAAGCGGCTCAATCCGGACCCACCGGCCGCGCGGGCGGGCACCATCGAGGAGGTGCCACCGAAGTCCCCGTCCGGCACGCTCGCCGACCTCATCCCGGTGACCCCGCCGGAGGCCCCCGCGGCCCCGCCGGTCCCGGACACCGCGGCCGCGCCGCCCGCGAAGGTCCCGCCGCGGCAGCCGGCCAAGCGCCGCAGCCTGGCGCGCAGGGTCGTGCGCCGCATCATCGGCCCGGACCTGCTGCGCAAGGACCCGCCGAAGAAGCGCCGCTGACGTTCTTCCCCGACGCGGCGGTCGAGCCCGAACCCGGTGCTCGGCCGCCGCGTCGTCGCGTGCGCGGCCACCGGCCGCCCGCTCCCCGCGGGATCCTCGGAAGGTCCCACCGCGCACCTCCGGAGGTCGCCCGTTGTCCCAGCCATCCCCGTCGTCAACGGCGGACCGGTTCGACCAGGTCGTGGCCCGGTTGCGGGCGGCGGGCTGCGTGTTCGCCGAGGACGAGGCCCGGCTGCTGCTGGCGGCGGCCGCCGACCCGGGCGACCTCGCCGAGCTGGTGCGGCGGCGGGCCGAGGGCCTGCCGCTGGAGCAGGTGCTGGGCTGGGCGGAATTCCTCGGGCTGCGCATCGCGGTCGAGCCGGGCGTGTTCGTCCCGCGGCGGCGCACCGAACTGCTCGCCCGCGAGGCCATCGACGCCGCCCGCGCCGCCGGCCCGGAACCGCTGGTGGTGGACCTGTGCTGCGGCTCCGGCGCGGTCGGCGCCGCCGTGCTGGCGGCCGTGCCCGCGGCGGTGGTGCACGCCGCCGACATCGACGCGGCCGCGGTGCGCTGCGCCCGCCGCAACCTGCCCCCGGAGCGGGTGCACGCCGGTGACCTGGGCCGGGCGCTGCCCGCGGCGCTGCGCGGCCGGGTGGACGTCCTGGCGGTCAACGCGCCCTACGTGCCGACGGCGCGGATCCCGCTGATGCCGCCGGAAGCGCGCGACCACGAACCGGCGACCGCCCTCGACGGCGGGGACGACGGGCTCGACCTGCACCGGCGGGTCGCCGCCGCCGCGCCCGCCCTGCTCGCCCCCGGCGGTGTCCTGCTCATCGAGACCAGCACCGAGCAGGCCGCGGGAACGGCCGCGGCGATGACCCGGCACGGCCTGCTCCCGCACACCACCGAGGACCCGGACGTGGCGGGCACCGTGGTCCGCGGCAGCACCCGCTGACCTCGCCCGATGCGGAAACGCATGCGCATCCGGCAGTCCCGGGATCTGGAAGAAGTTGCGCCACCGGGGGGTCGCCTCAGTAATCTGAGCGATCTGATCTTCCACCGGTCGACGACTATCCACAGAGGACGCAGATGCCGTTGATCACCGACCCGGCGACCCCGCCGGTGCTGGCCGACAGCGTTCGGCTCGCCGACGACGGCGTGCACCTGCTGGACCGCCGGGTGTTCCCGTTCGAACGCACCTGGGTGCACGCCCGCGACGTCGAGCAGGTCGCCCGCGCCATCGAGGACATGGTCACCCAGTCCAGCGGCCCGTACTTCGCCGCGCTGTGGGGCCTCGCGCTGGCCGCCCGCCACGCCGCCGCCGACGCGCCCGACCAGGTCACCGAGCGGGTCCGCGCGGCCGCGGACCGGCTCATCGCCACCCGGCCCACCAACGACCACCAGCGGCTCGCCGCGGCGTTCGTGCTCGACGCCGTCGACGCCGCCCGCGCCCGCGGCGAGGACTCCCCGGCGGAACTCGCCGCCGCCGCGCTGGCCGGGGCGCGCGCCGGGGACGCCGACTACCGGGGGCGCAGCCGCGCCATGGGCGAGGCCGCCGCGCGGCTGCTGCCCGACGGCGCCCGGGTGCTCACCCACTGCTGGGGCGACCTGTACCTGACCGAGACGGTCGCCGCCGCCCAGCGCGCGGGCAAGGAACTCACCTTCTACTGCACCGAAACCCGCCCCTACCTGCAAGGCGCCCGGCTCACCGCCGAAACCCTCGCCGAGATGGGCGTACCCACCACGCTGATCACCGACGGCATGGGCGCTTCGCTGTTCAGCCGGGGCGAGGTGGACGCGCTGATCACCGCCAGCGACCGGGTCACCCTCGACGGGCACGTCGTCAACAAGGTCGGCACGCTGCAGCTCGCCGTCGCCGCGCACGCCTTCGGCGTGCCGTACCACGCGCTGTGCCACGAGCCGGACCCGAAATCCCCCACCGCGGCGGACGTGCCGATCGAGCACCGCGACGGCGACGAAGTGCTGCACACCCTCGGGCGGCGCACCGCCAGCGAACGCGTCCGGGGCCACTACCCCGCGTTCGACGTGACCCCGCCCCGGTTCGTCACCACCGTCGTCACCGACCGGGGCCCGTTCGCCCCCGGCGCGCTCGCCGGGTACGAGCACCCCACCCACGACCAGGGGGAACAGGAATGACCGAACCGGTAGCGGCCCGCTGGGTCGTCATCGACATCGAAGGCACGGTCACCCCGACCAGCCAGGTCCGCGAAGTGCTCTACGACTACGCCCGCCCCAGGCTCGGCCCGTGGATCGACGAGCACCCCGACGACCCGGAGGTCGGCGCCGCGGTCGCCGACGTGCGCGCCGAAGCGGGCCTGCCCGCCGACGCCGGCACCGACGCGGTCGTGGCGGTGCTGCACGCCTGGATGGACGCCGACCGCAAGGCCACCCCGCTCAAAACCCTGCAGGGCCTCATCTGGCGGCAGGGCTACGCGGACGCGGAGCTGACCACCGAGCTGTTCCCCGACGTCGTCGGCGCCCTGCTGCACTTCCACGACCAGGGCGCGGGGCTGGCCGTGTTCTCCTCCGGGTCGGTGGCCGCGCAGATCGCGTCGTTCTCGCACACCGGCGACGGGGACCTGCGGCACCTGTTCCAGCACCACTTCGACACCACCAACGCCGGGCCCAAGCGGGAGGCGCGCTCCTACCGGGCGATGACCGAAGTCCTCGGCACCGACCCCGGTGACGTGCTGTTCGCCTCCGACGTGCCCGCGGAACTCGACGCCGCCGCCGAAGCCGGGTGGCGCACCGTCGGGCTCGCCCGGCCCGGCGAACCGTTCGCCGACGCCGACTTCGGCACGCACCGCGCCGTCACCACCTTCGACGACATCAGCATCGAGGTGCCCGCATGAGCGCCCCCATCACCGCCGGGGAGCTCGACGCCGCCGGGGCCGCGCTGGCCGCGGAATCCGCGCGGTTCGCCGGGCTCGGCTGGATGCGCGGCACCTCCGGGAACCTGTCGGTCACCTTGCGCACCGACCCGCTGCGGCTGGCGGTCACCACCAGCGGCCGGGACAAGGGCGAACTGACCCCGCAGGACGTGGTGGTCGTCGACGCGGCCGGCGCCGCCGTCCCCGACCAGCCGCGGCCCGGCCGGCGGCCGTCCGCCGAAGCCGGGCTGCACGCGCGCGTCGCCGCCCGCGCCGGAGCGGGAGCCGTGGTGCACGTGCACGTCATCGCCCCGGTGCTCGCCGCCGCCCGTTGGCCCGGCGGAATCGTGCTGCGCGACCTGGAGATGCTCAAAGGGCTCGGCCGCAGCGCCCACGACGACGAGGTGACCGTGCCGGTCGTACCCAACGGACAGGACATGACCTGGCTCGGCGACCGCTTCGACGAGGTCTTCGACCCGGCGACCCCGGCGCTGGTCGTCGCGGGCCACGGCGTGTACGTGTGGGGCGACGACCTCGCCCAGGCGCGGCACCGCACCGAATGCCTGGAGTGGTTGACCTCGTTCGCCCTCGCCGCCGACCAGCACACCTCGTGAACAGGAGAACCGCATGACCCTGCTGACCGTCTGGGACGACACCGACCCGGGCACCGCCACGCTGCGCACCGAGGACCCCGCCGAGATCGGTGGCGTCCTCAAGGAGTTCGGGGTCCGCTTCGAACGCTGGCAGCTGCGGGAGCTGCCCGCCGACGCCACCTCCGAGCAGGTCCTCGACGCCTACCGGTCCGAAGTGGACCGGGTCATCGACAGCGAGGGCTACATCAAGGTCGACGCGATCGCGATGCGGCCCTCCGCCGACCCCGAATGGCCGGCGAAGGCCAAGGCCGCGCGGGAGAAGTTCCTGTCCGAGCACACCCACGACGACGACGAGGACCGGTTCTTCGCCCGCGGCGCCGGGGTGTTCTACCTGCACCTCGACGGCAAGGTGTACGCGGTGCTGTGCGAGGCCGGGGACCTGCTCAGCGTCCCCGCCAACACCACGCACTGGTTCGACATGGGCACCAGCCCCGACTTCGTGTCCATCCGCTTCTTCCACGACGACGACGGGTGGATCGGCGAGTTCCTCAACACCGACACCGCCGAGAAGTTCCCCACCTTCGACGACCTGATGGCCGGTCGCTGACGGTCCGCTTCCCGTCGGGAGCCGGGCCGGGTGGCGGAACCTCAGCGGTGCCCTCGCGAGGGCACCGCTGAGAAACCGCGGGCGGGTGGCCGGCCGCGCAGCACCTCCGCCGCCGGGAGGGGAATCCGCCGCGCGAGGCCGTGGGTGCACGGCCCGGCCGGTCCTGCCGGACCGGTGGGCCGTTCACCCGCGGGTCAGCGGCAGGCGTTCTCGATGACGTCCGCGCCCGCGACGGGGCCGCCGGCGGCGGCGATGTCGGCGCGCATGCCGGCCAGGTTGGCCCTGATGTCCTCGTCGGAGGCGACGGCCTCCACCGCGGCGAACACGCTCTGCGCGGTGATCTCCTCCTCCGGCAACCTGCGGCCCAAGCCCAGTTCGGTGACGCGGTCGGCGTTGGCGGCCTGCTCCATCATCTGCGGGACGCCCACCATCGGGACCCCGTAGGCCAGCGCCTCCATCGTCGACCCCATCCCGTTGTGCGTGACGAACGCCGAAGCGCGCCGCAGCACCCCCAGCTGCGGGAACGAGGGCCGCACGTCGAAGTTCGCCGGGATCTCACCGAGCTCGGCGACGTCCACCACACCGCCGATGGACATCGCGACCTGCCAGCGGGTGCCGCCGAAGGCCTCCAGGAACGTGCGGTACAGGTCCGGGCGGTCGTTGAACCCGGTGCCCAGCGAGATGAACAGCAGCGGTGCCTGCTCGTCGGCCGGGGTGTAGTCCTGCTCGGCGCGGCTGCCCAGGCACGGGCCGACGAAGTGGAAGCCGTCGTCGAAGGTCTCCCCGCCGAACTGGAACGACTTCGGCAGGAACACCACGCTGTCCGCACCGGGTACCGGGCGCATCGGGAACTGGTCGCCGGAGAGCCCGTACTCCTCGCCGAGCTCCTGGAACAGCGCGGCCGCCTTCACCAGCGCCGGGTGCTGCGGGTCGAAGTCCGCGGGCACCGACCGCTGCTGCAGCGACACCTGCTCGTTCGCGGCGAAGCTGGGTACCAGCGGGACGATCGGCACGTCCAGCTTCTGCGCGAGCAGCCGGCCCGCCGGGGTGAGCATGTCGACGCACACCACGTCGGGCCGGTCCGCGGAGAACCGCTCCAGCAGCACCGGCAGCGCGTTGCGGCTCTCCCCGTGCAGGTACTCCAGCATCCCGGCCATCACGTCGACGGTCATCTGCATGCCGGGCCGCACCGACGGCAGCGTCGAGGGCATCTCGACCCCGTCGGCTCCCGCGGCCTCCACCAGCTCGAGCATGCTCTGCCCGGTGGCGTAGCTGACCCGGTTGCCGCGCCGGGTGAGCTCCTCCACCAGCGGCAGGGTCGGGTTGATGTGCCCGTGGCCGGGCACGGTGACCACGGCGATGTGCTTGTTCACGATTCCCCTAGCGATCGGTATCGGCCGCTCGGCCCGCACCGGTCCAGTCTGCCCGTCCCCGCTCGGCGAGGTGCGCGGGGAGCCGTGCGGTGATCGTCACACCGCGCGTGCTCCCGACATCGGATGGTCACTGCGCTCGCCCGCCGCGGCGATCAGCCCTTCACGCAGACGACCTGCTTGAGGTGGGCGACGACGTCGACGAGGTCGGTCTGCGCCCGGATCACCTCGTCGATGTCCTTGTAGGCGGACGGGATCTCGTCGACCACGCCCGCGTCCTTGCGGCACTCCACCCCCGCGGTCTGGGTCGCCAGGTCGGCGGCGGTGAACGTCCGGCGCGCCTTCGACCGCGACATCGCCCGCCCCGCGCCGTGCGAGGCGGAGGTGAACGACTCCGGGTTGCCGAGGCCGCGCACGATGAACGATCCCGTCCCCATGCTGCCCGGGATGATCCCGAGTTCGCCGCTGCCCGCGCGGATGGCGCCCTTGCGGGTCACCAGCAGCGGCACGCCGCCGTAGGTCTCCTCGGCGACGTAGTTGTGGTGGCAGGAGATCGGCTCGTCGAACCGGGTGCCCGGCACGGTGGCCGCCAGCGCCCGCTGCACCAGCGACACCAGCACCGCCCGGTTGCGCCGCGCGTACTCCTGCGCCCAGAACAGGTCGCGCCGGTAGGCCGCCATCTGCGGGGTGCCCGCCACGAACACCGCCAGGTCCCGGTCCGGCAGGTCGGCGTTGTGCGGCAAGGACTTCGCCACCTCGATGTGCCGCTCGGCGAGCTCCTTGCCGATGTTGCGGGAACCCGAGTGCAGCATCAGCCACACCCGGCCCTCGTCGGTGCCGCCCTGCTCCAGGCACACCTCGATGAAGTGGTTCCCGCCGCCGAGGCTGCCCAGCTGCCGCAGCGCCCGCTGCCGCCTGCCGCGCACCCCGTCGTGCAGCTCCTCGAAGCCGCCCCAGAACCCGTCCCAGCCCGATTCGCCGGCCACCCGGCCGGTGTCCACCGGTTCGTCGTGCATCGCGAACCCGACCGGCACCGCCGATTCGATGCGCCGCCGCAGCCGGCCGAGGTCGTCGGGCAGGTCCGCGGCTCGCAACGAGGTGCGCACCGCGCTCATCCCGCAGCCGATGTCCACCCCGACCGCGGCCGGGGACACCGCGTCGCGCATCGCGATGACGCTGCCGACCGTCGCGCCCTTGCCCAGGTGCACGTCCGGCATCACCGCCAGCCCGTGCACCCACGGCAGGTCGGCGATGTTGCGCAGCTGGGCCATCGCCGCGTCCTCCACCCGGGACGGGTCCGCCCACATCCGGATGGGCACCCCGCTGCCCGGCACCACGCTGACCACCACGACCTCCTAGGAAGAACCGCCACCGGACCCGACGGGTCTCCGGGGCGGGAAGACGAAGAACCCGGGCCGCTCGGGCCCGGGCACCAGCACGCGAGAACGACGGGCGTCAGCGGACGCCACGACGCGCGGGCAGGACGGGACACGAGCGGATTCGCCACCGGACCGGCGCCACGCGACCACCTCCCGCGCGCTCGAACGACTCGTCGATCATGCGGTGCGGCTTCGCCGGGCCGCAACCGAATTTCGGCGCGGCCGGGCCTCACGCCCGGGTGAACTCGGTGGTCAGGACGTGGGCCTTCGCCGGGCCCGCCACGTGCCAGCGCTGCCACCAGGAGCCGGGGCCGTGCACCGCGTACTCGCCGCGGTAGAGGTCGGCCCGGCACGGGTGCTCCACCCGCCAACGCCCGGACCGCAGGTCCAGGTCGTGGAAGTAGCCGCCGTGGTCGAAGTGCACCGACGCGGTGGCCGGGTCGACCAGCCGGTAGTGCAGCGTCCGCTGCGCCGGACCGCGGTGCGCGCCCAGCTCCAGCTCCCCGGTCTCGCGGTACACGAGCTCGCCGGACCCGGCGGTGAACTCCGCTTCGCCCGCGAAACCGCCCAGCCGCACGCCCGCGTCGTCGGCTATGTCGCGCCGCAGCACCCACCGGCCCGCGAAGTACTCCGCCAGGTCCGGGACGGGAACCGGGGCGAGGTCCGGGACCGGGAGCGGCTCGGTCACGCCGAGGCGCCGGTGGAGCCGCCCACCACCGCGTCCGAGGACGCGGCCTCCTTCGGCGGCAGCAGGCCGGACACGTCCGAGCCGGTGTCGTTGACCTTGAGCACGAACGGGCGGGTCTCGGTGTAGCGCACCACGCTGATCGAGCACGGGTCGACGACGATCCGCTGGAACCCGTCCAGGTGCACGCCCAGCGCGTCCGCCAGCACCGACTTGATCACGTCGCCGTGCGAGCAGACCGCCCACACCGCGTTCGCCCCGAACTCCGCCGACACGCGCGCGTCGTGCTCGCGGATCGCGGCGACCGCCCGCGCCTGCACGTGCGCCAGACCCTCCCCACCGGGGAACACCGCCGCGGACGGGTGCTGCTGCACCACCGACCACAGCGGTTCGGCGGTCAGCTCGGAGATCTTCCGGCCGGTCCAGTCGCCGTAGTCCACTTCGGAGAGCCGCTCGTCCACCACCGGTGCCAGCTCGCGGGCCGCGGCGAACTCCCGCACCGTCTCGCCGCACCGCTGCAGCGGGGAGACCACCAGCGAGGAGATCGGCACCTCCGCGAGCCGCCCGGTCAGGCCCGCCGCCTGCGCGTTCCCCGCGGTGTCCAGGCCCACGCCCGGGCTGCGCCCGGCCAGCACCCCCGAACCGTTCGCCGCCGACCGTGCGTGCCTGAGCAGGATGAGTGTCGCCACGGAAACCGAGGGTAGGCCCCGCCGCGGACCGCGCCGAACCCCACCCGAGCACGACGGTGGCCCGGCGCCGCGCGGGCACCGGGCCACCGGGGGCCGAGCACGATCAGGGCTGCATGACGCCGAGCCCGAGCAGCGCGAACACCAGCAGGCCCAGCCCGATCCGGTACCAGACGAACAGGTACACGCTGTGGCGCTCCACGAACCGCAGCAGCCACGCGATGCACGCGTAGCCCACCAGGCCGGCCACCAGCGTCGCCACGATCATCTGCGCACCCGAGGGCTGCAGGCCGGGACCACCGCCCTCGAACACGTGCGGGATCTCCGAGAGGCCCGCCGCGAACACCGCGGGGATCGCCAGCAGGAACGAGAACCGCACCGCCGTCGGCCGGGTCAGCCCCAGCGACAGCCCGGCGGTGATCGTGCCACCGGAGCGCGACACCCCGGGGATCAGCGCCAGCGCCTGCGCCAGTCCCATCAGCACGCCGTCGCGCAGCGTCAGGCCGTCCTGCGACCGCCGCTGCCTGCCGAACCGCTCCGCCAGCCCCAGCAGCACGCCGAAGACGATCAGCATCGCGCCGGTCACCCACAGGCTGCGCAGCGCCCCGCGGATGTAGTCCTGGAACAGCAGGCCCAGCACCCCGATCGGGATGCTGCCCACGATCACGTACCACGCCAGCCGGTAGTCCTGGGTGCGCCGCACCTCGGCGTCGACCAGGCCGCGGAACCACGTGCCGATCAGCCGGACGATGTCCTTGATGAAGAAGATGACCACGGCCAGTTCGGTACCGATCTGCGTCACCGCCGTGAACGAGGCGCCCGCGTCATCGCCGAAGAACAACTCCGAGACGATCCGCAGGTGCCCCGACGACGAGATCGGCAGGAACTCGGTCAGACCCTGGACCACGGCGAGCACCATGGCCTGCAACCACGACAACTGAACCCACTCCAGTGCTGTGAGAGATGAATCGGGCCCGCACCGGTTCCGCGACCAGGGCGACGCCTCGTCCTGAGCGCAAATCTTGCATCACCGCCCGCACCTGCCCCGTCCCGCCCCACCGCAGCGGCCACCAGCGACGACCCGCCCACCGAGCCCCGGCGTCGCCCCCGCTGGCGGAGACGAACTCTCGGCGAACGCGTCGTGAACGCCATCGGCGCCGGACGGGGCCTGGCCCACCGCCGGTGACGGGTGCGATGCTGGGTGGTCACCCGGGGGTGGGCGGCCGAGCACCACGGCAAATCAGGGATCCTGGAGGGGTCACCGCCCGAACCGCGGGCGCACGCACCTGGAGGGCCCCTTGCGCCGACTGGTCGCCGCCTGCCTCACCGCCACCGTGCTCACCGGCTGCGGTGGTGTCGGCGCCGACGATCCGCTGCAGGTCACCGACACGCTCACCGCCGCCGAACCGGCCCGCGCCCCCGACCAGCCCGCCCGGCCCGCGGGCACCGTGGTGCCCGCCCCGCCGACTGCGCTGAGCGCGTTCCTGCCCGGCGCTTCGACGTTGGCGACCGCGCACGAGCGCACCGTGTCCCTCTACGACGCGCGCGACCTGCGCCGCGCTCCGCGCACGGTGCGGCTGCCCGCGGCGCCCGCGACGTTGCGCGCCACCCCGGACGGGAAGCTGCTGGCCGCCCAGCCCGACGCCGACCTGGTCGCCCGCATCGATCCGGCGACCGGGACCGCCGAGCAGCTGCGCTACCCGGGCCGTCCGCTGGACGCCGCGCTCGTTCCCGGTGGGCTGGCGGTGGCGTTGGAGGCCACCGGCAGCGTCGCGCTGCCCGGCGGGAAGCAGGCCACCGGGTTCAAGCGGCCCGCGGAGCTGGTCGAGCTCGGCGGGCGGCTGCACGTGCTCGACGTGCTGGCGACCTCGTTGACGCCGGTCGACCCGGCCACCGGGGAGAAGGAACCCGCGCTGCGGGCGGGCACCGGCGCCACGCACGTGGCCGCCGACCGCTACGACCGGGTGCTGGCCGTGGACACCCGCGGGCAGGAGCTGCTGGCCTTCGCCACCGATCCGCTGATCATGAAGCAGCGCTACCCGGTGCCCGGCGCGCCCTTCGCCCTGGCCTACGACCCCGGCCGGGACCTCGCGTGGATCACGCTGACGGCGAGCAACGAGCTCGTCGGCTACGACGTCGCGGGCGGGGAACCGCGGGAGGTGCACCGGGTGCCGACCGTGCGGCAGCCGAACTCGGCGGCCGTGGACCCCGCTACCGGAGCAGTGTTCGTCGCCTCGGCAACCGGGGCAGGAATGCAGGTGGTGACGCCATGAGCGAAGAACGGGACCCCGAAACCTCTTCCGAGCCCGCCCCCGCCGGCCGCGGGGCGCGGGAGAGCGGCTTCTCCGACGAGAAGTGGGACTACCGGCCGCTGCGGCTGCCGCCGGGCATCACCCGGCTCAGCGCCGCCACCCAGCTGAGCATCCACGCCGAGTTCTCCGGGTGGGAGCTGTCCCGGGTGCTGCTCTACTCCGACGGCACCCGCAAGGTGTGGCTGCGCCGCCGCCGGAGCACCCCGGGCGTACCGGAGCTGCGCACCTGATCGGTCGCCCGTCGGGTGGGTGAGCCGGTATCGGCGGTCTCCGGTCTTCGCGGGTTCCTGACGCGTTCCTGATGCGTCGGCCGTGCCGTGTGGCGGGTCCGTTCCGGTGGACTGAAGATATCGACGGCGTGGTGGGAGTGCGATCTGCGCCACTCCCCAGGACCATCGGCCATACCCTCCCGACACCCGACGAACAGGAGCACGACGTGGAACCCGCCGAGCACAACCCGGCCGACCAGTTCGACCCGCCGCGCGCGAGCGTGCAGACGCTGCTGCCCGAGGCCGCCGTTCCAGGACAGCACCGCGGGCAGTGGCCCGGTGAGCTCGACGACGCCGACGAGAGCCACCTGATCCGCGGCTACGACTGACCGAACCCGGTCCCCGGCCCGGGACCGCCCGCCACCGGCTACGCGGGTGCGCTCCCCACCCGGTCGTCCAGCGCGGCGCCGAGGGTTCCGGGCCAGGTCGCGGCCATGCCGCGCACTCCTGCCAGCGCGGCGTGCAGCCTGCCGCGCGCGTCGAGCTCGGCGCCGCTCTTGAGCCATTCCCGCAGCACCTGGTTGTGCGCGGCGACGACGGCGGCCGCCGCGACCGCCGCGCGCAGCGCCGCGTCCGGTTCGCCGTCGTAGCGGCCGCGCAGGTAGCGGGTGAACGCCCGCTGGTAGTCGTCGGTGCTGGCGATCTCCTTGGCCCGCAGCGACGGGACCTGCCTGGTCAGCGCGAAGCGCTGCAGCGACACCGCGGGGTCGGCCAGGTAGGTCTCCAGCACCGCTTCGGCGGCCCGGCACACCGCGGGCAGCGGTTCCTCGCCGCCGGCCTGCTCCAGCAGCTCGGCCACGTCGGCCAGCCGCTCCTCGTGGTCGCCGAACACGGCGTCCTCCTTGGAGCGGAAGTACCGGAAGAAGGTGCGCCTGCCGACCCCGGCGGCCTCGGCGATCTGGTCGACGGTGGTGGCTTCGAACCCGTTCGCGGCGAACAGGTCCAGCGCGGCCGACGACACGGTGCCGCGGATCCGGCGGCGGCCCTGCGGGGTGCGGCCTGCGCGCGGCCGCGGCTGCTCGGACATGGCCGAAATATACCCACCCGATTGAGAGTGGCACTCCGTGCCGTTAGGATTCCGGCGACCGAGGGCGCGGCGCCACACCCGCACCCGGATCCGGCGATCACCACGGCCCCAGCGCAACGCTGGAGACGGGAGGCAGCAGTGAACCCGAACTTCGAGACCTACCGGCTCAACGACGAGCACGACGCCCTGCGCGAGGCGGTGCGCGCCCTCGCCGAGAAGGAGATCGCCCCGCACGCCGCCGAGGTCGACGAGCAGGAGCGCTACCCGCAGGAAGCGCTCGACGCCCTGGTCAAGGCCGGGTTCGCCGCCGTGCACGTGCCCGAGGCCTACGGCGGCGAAGGCGCCGACTCGGTCGCCACCTGCATCGTCATCGAAGAGGTCGCCCGCGTCTGCGCCTCCTCCTCGCTGATCCCCGCGGTGAACAAGCTCGGCACCATGCCGATCATCCTGTCCGGCTCCGAGGACCTGAAGAAGAAGGTCCTCGGCGACCTCGCCGCGGGCACCGCCACCGCCTCCTACGCGCTGTCCGAGCGCGAAGCCGGCTCCGACGCCGCCGCCATGAAGACCCGCGCCCACCGCTCCGGCGACGACTGGGTCCTCAACGGCAGCAAGTGCTGGATCACCAACGGCGGCGTGTCCAGCTGGTACACCGTCATGGCCGTCACCGACCCGGACAAGAAGGCCAACGGCATCAGCGCCTTCGCCGTGCACAAGGACGACCCGGGCTTCGTCGTCGGGCCCAAGGAGAAGAAGCTCGGCATCAAGGGCTCGCCCACTGTCGAGCTCTACTTCGAGGACGCCACCATCCCCGGCGACCGCATCATCGGCGAGCCCGGCACCGGCTTCAAGACCGCCCTGGCCACCCTCGACCACACCCGGCCCACCATCGGCGCCCAGGCCGTCGGCATCGCCCAGGGCGCTCTCGACCAGGCGCTGGCCTACGTCAAGGAGCGCAAGCAGTTCGGCAAGTCCATCAGCGACTTCCAGGGCGTCCAGTTCATGCTCGCCGACATGGCCATGAAGGTCGAAGCCGCCCGCCACATGGTCTACGTCTCCGCGGCCCGCGCCGAGCGCGGTGAGGGCAACCTCGGGTTCATCTCCGCCGCCGCGAAGTGCTTCGCCTCCGACGTCGCCATGGAGGTCACCACCGACGCCGTGCAGCTGTTCGGCGGCGCCGGCTACACCCGCGACTTCCCGGTGGAGCGCATGATGCGCGACGCCAAGATCACCCAGATCTACGAGGGCACCAACCAGATCCAGCGCATGGTGATGTCCCGCGCCCTGCTCAAGGGCTGACCGCCCCCGCCCGTGGCCCCCGGTACCGCCGGGGGCCACGGCGCGTTCACGCCTCGCCCGCGTCCTCGTCGTCGGTCTCCCGCGCCAACTGGTTGCCCGCCTCCGCGTACAGGCTCGTCAGCAGCCACGCCCCCACCCCGATGTCATCGGTGATGCCCACCAGCGGCAGCAGGTCCGGCACGAAATCCAGCGGCCAGATCAGGTACAGCACCCCCGCCAGCCACAGCACCGTCTGGTAGCGCGGCACCGCCGCGGGCCGGCCGCGCCACGGCGCCGCGACCATCGACGGGATCGCCCGCAACCGCCGCACCGGACCACCCGTGCCCGGCGCCGACCGGTGCGCCCGCCGCGCCGCCCGCACCGGGGCGAGCCTGCGCCGCACCAGCGCGACCAGCCCGGCGATCACCACGCCGATGCCCGCCGCGATCAGGCCGCCCGGCACCAGCCAGCCCTGCCCGCTCCAGTCCCCGACCACGAGCGCCACCACACCGGCCAGGACGAGCACTCCACCAACGGCGATCATCACGAACACCCCTCACGAGCACGGGAACCGGCACCAGCCTGCCACGAGCCGCCGCGCAGCCCCGATCACCCGCCCGGTCCGACCGGCACGCGAGCCACCACGATCCGTGCCACAGTCGCCGAGGGCCGGGCGGACAGCAGGGGGGCACCGTGGTCGAACAGGCCGAACCGACACGTCGGCAACCGTCGCTGGCCCGCGCGGGCGGCACCATGGCCGTGGCCACCGTCGTCAGCCGGATCACCGGACTCGCCTCGAAGGTCGTGCTCGTCGCCGTCCTCGGCCTCGGCATGGTCAACGACTCCTACACGGTCGCCAACACGCTACCGACCGTCGTCAACGAACTGCTCCTCGGCGGCGTTCTCACCAGCGTCGCCGTCCCGCTGCTGGTGCGCGCCCAGCAGCGCGGCGAACGCGACGGCGAGCAGTACGCGCAATGGCTGATCACCACGGGTGGGGTGCTCATGGCGGGGGCCACCGTCGTCGCCGTCGCCACCGCACCGCTGCTGACCGCGCTCTACCTCGGCGCCCACACCCGCGCCAACACCGCGCTGACCACCGCTTTCGCCTACCTGCTGCTGCCGGCGATCCTCTTCTACGGCCTGTCCGCGCTGCTGTCGGCGGTGCTCAACGCCCGGCACGTGTTCGGCCCGCCCGCCTGGGCGCCCGTGGTCAACAACCTCGTCGTGCTCACCACGGCCGGGGTGTTCGTGCTGCTGCCCGGCACCATCACCCTCGACCCGGTGCGCATGGGAGAACCGAAGCTGCTCGTGCTCGGCATCGGCACCGCGCTCGGCATCGTCGCGCAGAGCCTCGTCGTCGCCGTCTCGCTGCGCCGCACCGGTTTCCGCTACCGCTGGCGGTGGGGCTGGGACCACCGGCTCGGCGAGTTCGCCTCGCTCGCCGGGTGGGTCGTGCTCTACACGCTGATCAGCCAGTTCGGCATGATCGTCACCACCCGCGTCGGCGCGCAGGGCACCGAGGGCAGCGTCGCCACCTTCACCTACGCGTGGCTGCTGTCCCAGGTCCCCTACGGGGTGCTCGGGGTGTCGCTGCTGACCGCGCTCATGCCGCGCATCAGCCGCTCCGCCACCGACCCCGACACCCGCGCGTTCGTCGCCGACCTGTCGCTGGGCACCCGGATGAGCGGGGTGCTGCTGCTGCCGATCAGCGCGCTCATGCTCGTCGCCGGGGGCTCGCTGGGCATCGCGTTCTTCTCCCTCGGCAACAACGGCATCGCCGCCGCCGACCGGCTCGGCGCCACCATCGGGGTGTGCGCGCTGGGCATCGTGCCGTTCGCGATCACCATGCTGCAGCTGCGCGCCTTCTACGCCATGAAGGACGCCCGCACGCCCACCGCCATCAACCTGATCATGGTCGTGTTCCGGTCGGGGCTGTGCTACCTGTTCCTGGCCACCACCGACCCGGAGGACCTCGTCGTCGGCGTCGCGCTCGCCATGTCGCTGAGCTTCGCCCTCGGTGCGCTGGTCGGGCAGCTGTGGCTGCGGGCCCGCGTCGGCGGCGTCGACACACGCCGCACCGCGGGGAGCCTGCTGCGCGCGCTCGCGGTCACCGCGGTGGCCTGCGGCTGCGCCCTCGCCGCCGACCGGGCCGTGCACGCCGCGCTCGGCGAGACCGGTGCCGTGGCCGGTGCGTGGATCACGCTCGTCGTGGACGGCGTCGTCGTGCTCGCCGCGAGCTTCGGCGGCCTGCTGCTGGTGCGCGCCCCCGAAGTGCAACCGGTGCGCGAAGCGCTGCGCCGGCGCTGAGCGCGCAGGCTCACTTCGGGTTGCGCGCCCGCACCCGGGTGCGCTCCACCCGCAGCGCCGCCAGTTCCTCCGGTTCCGCGATCGGCTGCAGCGGCGCCCCCATCGCCCACTCCAGCAGCAGGTCCGCCAGCGCCGGGTTCCGCGCGAGGATCGGGCCGTGCAGGTAGGTGCAGACCACGTGCCCGCGCACCGCGCCCTCCGCGCGCTCGTGCCCGTTGCCGGTGCCCCGGGTCACCCGCCCCAGCGGGACCGAACCCGCACCGAGCCTGGTGCGGCCCAGGTGGTTCTCGAAGCCGGTCAGCATCCCCACCCCGGCCAGCACCGAGTTCGCCGTCACCTCCCCGATCGCGCGTTCCCCGGCGGGTTCGGTGACCGCGTCCACCAGACCCAGGCCCTCGTGGCGCACTCCGTCGCCGGTGGTGAACTCGGTGCCCAGCAGCTGCAGGCCCCCGCAGATCCCCAGCACCGGCACCCCGCGCGCCGCCGCGCGCTGCAGGCCGGGCGAACGCGACAGCACCCGCATCGCCGCGGTCTGCGCCACGTCCTCACCGCCGCCCAGCAGGTACACGTCGCAGGACTCCGGCACCTCCGGGGCGGAGGACAGCACCGTCACCGTCTCGCTCGGGATGCCCCGCCACGCCAGCCGCTGCTCCAGCACCAGCACGTTCCCGCGGTCCCCGTAGGTGCCCAGCAGGTCCGGCAGCAGCAGCGCGATCCGCACGCCCCCGCTCATCGGGTCACGCTCCGGGCCAGCAGGTCGCGGAAGGCGGTGTAGTTCGCGATCACGTCCGGTTCGGCCCCGCTGCGGCCCAGCGCGTCCTGCGGGGTGCCCACCACCTCGCAGCGCACCCCCGCGTACCGCAACCGCACCGCCAGGTCCAAGCCCCGTTCGCCGGTCACCAGCACCGCCCTCCCGCGCAACGACTCGAAGTCCACGTCCCACAGCCAGGAGACGTCGTAGCCGTCGGCCTCCCTGCTGTTGACCACCAGCACCAGCGGCCGGTCGTGCCCGGAGACCAGGTCGAGCATCTCCAGCCAGCTCGCCGGGTTCTTCGCCAGCAGCAGCCGCACCACCCGGTCGTCGAGCAGCACGGTGGCGTAGCGGCCGCTGGCCTGGCGCAGGTCGGCGATCCGGGCCAGCACCCGGTCCGGGTCGCAGCCGAGTTCGGCGGCGGCGGCGACCGCGAAGGTGGCGTTGATCCGGTTGACGTGCCCGGGCAGCTGCAGGCTCAGCTGCCGCGCCCGCCCGTCCGGGCCGAGGACCGCGTCCGCGGTGACCGTCCAGTCCGCCTCGGGGCGGGCCAGGCCGCACTCGCAGCGCCACGGACCGTCGAGGTCGGTGATGCACGCGCCACAGCGCGGGCAGTTCGACGCGTCGTGCATCCAGCGCGCCCCGCCGGACACCCAGGTCACCCCGGGGTGCCCGGCGGCGACGGAGACGATGTTCGGGTCGTCGCGGTTGGCGACGACGCGGGTCCGCGGCACGCGTTCCAGCGCGGCGCGCAGGCTGCGCTGCACGGTGCGGATCTCCCCGACGCGGTCCATCTGGTCCCGGCTGAGGTTGAGCAGCACGATCACCGACGGCGCGAACTCGGCGGTGACCTGGGCGAGGTGCAGTTCGTCCACTTCGAGGGCGGCGAACGGCGCGGACAGGTCGGTCATCAGCGCGGCGACGTGCCCGTCGAGCATGTTCGCGCCGGTGACGTTGCTGGTGGCGGTGCCGCGGCTGCGCAGGGCTTCGGCGACCAGTGCGGTGGTGGTGGTCTTGCCGTTGGTGCCGGTGATCATGACGATGCGCCGGCCCGCGGCGAGCCTGCCGAGCAGGCCGGGTTGCAGGCTCAGCGCCAGCCTGCCGCCGATCATGCCGCCGCTGCCCAGGCGCAGCCGCCGGGACATGCCTGCGACGACGCGGCCCGCGCCGACGGCCAGCGAGGTGCGCAGCGGCCTGCCGGTGGCGGGTCCGCCGGGATGCGGCGGGGCGATCACCCGCCACGGCGGGACCGCGGCCGGGTCGGTGGGCGTCGCGTCGTCGGCCGCGCGGGGCGGCGGCGGGACCCCCTCGCCCGCCGCGGTCCGCTCGCCGTCGGGCTCCGCGGTCTCGCCCTGCTCGCCGTCCCTTCTGGTTCCGGTCATTCGTCACTCCCCCTTGACGAACAGCGGTGCGGTGGCCGGTGCCCGGCTCACCTCACTGCCGCGGGACCAGGGGATCGACCAGGTCCGGCCTGCTCACCGCCCTCGCCCGCCGCTTCGACAGTGTGGCCCGGCGCCGCCGATACAGCGCGACGAATCCGAGCAGGCCACCGGCGGTCAACGTCAGCGCACCGACCTGCCCGTGGGTCTGCAGCGATTCGGCGAGCACCACCTGATGTGCGGGGAACACGACTCCTCGGCACCTCCCTCCCCGTGTCGGCTGAGCCGGGTTTCCGGCGTGGCCCCCATGGTCGGAGCGCGTCGGTCACGGACCGGTGCCGACATGCCGGAGCGTCACCCGGCCGGGCTGCACGTTCCGGTCGTGCGCGGCGAGCTCGGTGCCGCGGTCTCGTCCGGCGATCAGGCGTCGCGGCTCACTAGGGTCGTCACCGCGTCCGGTGCCGGGACCGCCGGACGCGGTGACGCGCTGGGGACCGGGGAGTCGTGCGATGACCGAGTACTGGGTGCTGTTCGTGCTGGGGGCGGTGGTGTTCGGCGGGGTGTGGTGGACGGCGTGGGACATCCGGTCGGACCTGCGGCGCAGGCGGCTGAAGTGACCCGGTCTCCCGGCGGCCGAGGGCGACGGCCTCGGGTCGTCGAACGCGCGCAGCGGGTCGTTCCCGCAGCCGCTGAGCTGCCGACCACCTGATCAACGGCCTCCGGCGAGCCGCGAAGAGAGCTATTCGACGTGGAGGCCGTCGCTGTTCATGGCTTTGGACAGGGTGGGTGCGGTCAGTGCGGTGACGACGAGCACCGACACCGCGGCGAAGGCCAGCACCGCGGCGGTGCCCGGCAGGTCCAGCGCCGGGATCTCGGCGAAGTCCGTCACGTAGATCAGCACGCCCAGCCCGTACCCGGCGGGCACCGCGATCGCGGTGGCCAAGAGCATGGGTACGGCGTTCTGCAGGAAGGCCGACCACACGAGCGTGCTGCGCTTGGCCCCCACCGCACCGAGCACGGCCATCGGGCGGGCGCGTTCGTGGATCTGTTCGACGGCGGTGACCAGCAGGCTGCATCCGATCAGCGAGAACACCACCAGAGCTCCCGCCAGCAGCCCCGTCTTCACCAGCTGGAGCGTGGCGGTCGGCACCACGGGCCCCGCCGCGACGGTGTCGGAGACCTCCCCTTGTTCCAGGGTCGCCTCGACGAGGTTGCGGATGCGTTCGACGAGGTCCTGCGGGGTCGTCGCCGCCAGCTCGATCCGGATGTCCACGTTGCGCGGCTCCAGCGGGATGCCCGTCGCCGCGGCCGGTGTGATCAGCAGGCCCGCGGGCGTGAGCATGTTCCGTTCGGCGTTGCGCGGTTGCGTCGGACGCAGCGGCGGAACCGTCCAGGAGGCCCCGGAGCCGGGAGTCTCGGCGCTGGAGCCTCCTGGCGAGCCGACCGTCCACGTTTCGCCGGTGCGCGGCGGTTCGCCCTCGCCGTCGCTGCCCGCGGACGCGGCGAAGGTGTCGCCGTCCCGGCAGTCGGGGGCCATGCCGAGTCGGGTGATCAGGTCGCAGTCGGCGATCACCGCGTACGTCGAGCGGTCCGGTCCGGCCTGGAGGGTGATCTGGTGGTGGCCGCTGACCGCGACCACTCCGGGCAGCGCGGCCAGTTCGGTGCGCAGCTGCTGCAGCCCGTCCCGGCCGGAGCGGTCCTCGCGGCCGGAGATCGACGCCGTCCGCGGCTCCGACGGGTGCTCTGCGACCTGCTGTTCGAGGGAGGCGAGCATGGTTTGGAGGGCGATGATGCCGGTGACGACGACGGCGATGGCGCTGACGGAGCGGGCGGCGGTGCCGCTGGTGAGCTGCAGGCGGCGCAGCGCTAGTTGCCAGGCCACCGGGCCGGCGTGTCCGCGCCGGGCGACGTTCTCCACGATCCAGGGCAGCAGCAGCGGCACCGACAGCAGCACCAGCGCCACCGCGAGGACCACCAGCGCGCCCCAGACGTTCGAATCCCAGCCCAGCGGCATGCGCGACACCACCAGACCGGCGATGCCCAGCACCAGCGCCGCCGCGCCCGGCCACAGCCTGCGGCGGATCGGCGTGGCCTGGCGCACCGAGCGCAGCGGGTCGTGCACGGCGCCGCGCAGCGCGGCCAGCGAGATCAGCACGGTGAGCGCCGGAACCCCCGCGGTGATCAGCACCGCCGGCCACCACACCGGGGTGATGTCGGAGACGAACACGGACACGAACGACGTCTCGAACCGGGAGAACGCGAGGTGCCCGGCGAGGAACAGCGCCCAGCCCGCCAGCACCCCGGTGCTCGCGCCGACGAGCGCTTCCCCGGAGGCGATGCGGCGTACCTGCCAGGCGCTGGCGCCGACCAGGCGCAGGGCGGCGAGTCTGCGTTGGCGGGCGGCTTCGGCCAGCCTCGTCGTGCTGATCACGAACACCACGACCGGCAGCAGCAGCGCGCAAGCGCCGATCAGCACCAGCAGCCAGGTCGACTCCCCGTACGAGGGCGGCCGGTAGGTCTCACCGAAGTGGTCGACGACCCGGATGCTCGCGGCCTGCTCGGTCAGCCCGGACGCACCACCGTAGTAGTGCAGCTCTCCCGGTGTGAGCAGTCCGTCGTCGCCGATGGTGCCGGTGATGGTGCCGGGCAGGCGTTCGCGCAGCAGTGCGGAGTCGGGTCGGGCCAGCAGGTCGGCCAGCGCCGGGGACACGATCAGCTCTCCCACGGCCGGGTAGTGGTCCAACCCGGCGGGCAGCGGCGCGTCGGGGCGCTGCGGCTGCAGCAGCCGCCCGGTGATGCGCTGCCCCCGGAACGTCGTGCTGTCGTGCAGTCCCAGGACGGCGGTGGAGGCCGCGGGCTCGGTCTCGTAGGTGAGCTCCATGTGGCGGCCGGCGGTCCGCTCCGCGTGCCGCTCCAGCCACGTGGGCAGCGACGCGCTGATCAGGAGGACGAGCACGCCGATGCCGATGCCGACGGTCATCAGGGCGAGGCGCCCCCACGGGGTGTTGCGGTCGCCGACGGCGAGCCGTGCGCCCAGCACCAGGTCTGCGGTCCAGGTGCGGATCCTGCTCATCGTGCGCGGTCTCCTCGGCGTCGGTGACGGCTATTCGGTGTGGAGCCCGTCGGGGCTCATGGCCTTGGACAGGGCGGGGGCGGTCAGTGCGGTGACGACGAGCACCGACACGGCGGCGAAGGCCAGCACCGCCGCCATCCCCGGCAGGTCCGGGGCGATCAGGAGTTCGGACTGCGACGCCAGGGCCAGCGTTCCCGTGGCGTAGCCGATGGGAACCGCCGGCACCAGCGCGAGCAGCATCGGTACGGCGTTCTGCAGGAAGGCCGACCAGACGAGGGTGCTGCGCTTGGCCCCCACCGCACCGAGCACGGCCATCGGGCGGGCCCGTTCGTGGATCTGCTCGGCGGCGGTGACCAGCAGGCTGCACCCGATCAGCGAGAACACCACCAGGGCCCCTGCCAGCAACCCCTGTCCGAGCAGCCGGATCGCGGCCAGCGATTCCTCGACGCCGGTCCAGTTCGCCGCGCCGACGGTCGGTTTCCGCAGGTTCGCCGCGGCGGCGTTGCGGATGTGCTCGACCAGGTCCGGTGGCGCGTCGGCTTCGAGGTCGACGCTCATCACCGCGGTACGCGCCTCCATCGGGACCGCGGTGGCCGCGGCCGGGGTCAGGACCAGGTCGTAGCCGTTGAACTCGGCGGTGCCCCGGCCGACGAGGCGCCCAGGCGGAACAGGCCAGTCCACCGTCTCCGGGCCGGTGCCCGCCGCGTTCGAGTGCGGCGTGGCGATCCGCCACGGGCGGCCTTCCTGCGCGCGGACGTCGACGTCGTCGGAGTGCTCGGGGAGGAACACGTCGCCGTCGCGGCACTCGCCCACCGGAACGAAGCGGGTGATCGTGGCGCAGTCGGCGATGCTGATCAGCAGCGAGTCCGCGCCGGAGGCGGCGTTGGCCTCGTGCATCGCGGTCACCGATCGCACTCCGGGCATCGCGGTGATCTCGGCCGCGGTCGCGCTCATCGCGGGCCGCCCGGCCGGGTCCTCGTCGGCGTAGACGTACACCGAGTGCGCGTCGGCCGCTCCGGTGCCGCGCTGCGCGTAGTTCGCCTCGCTGGCGGCGAGCATGGTCTGCAGGGCGATGACGCCGGTGACGACGACGGCGATGGCGCTGACGGAGCGGGCCGCGGTGCCGCTGGTCAGGTGCAGCCTGCGCAGCGCGAGCTGCCAGGCCACCGGGCCCCCGCGGACCCGTTCGGCGAGGGACGCCACACCCCACGGCAGCAGCAGCGGCACCGACAGCAGGATCAGCACGATCGAGACGACCAGCCAGGCCATCCACCAGTCCGTGCTCCAGCTCTGCAAGCGGGCCGTCGCGACACCGAGGATCCCCACCACCAGCGGCACGCACCGCGGCCACAGCCTGCGGCGGATCGGCGTGGCCTGGCGCACCGAGCGCAGCGGGTCGTGCACGGCGCCGCGCAGCGCGACCAGCGAGATCAGCACGGTCGCGGCCGGGACCCCCAAGGTCACCGCCGCGGCCGGCCACCACATCGGGGTGAGGTCGGCGACGAACACCGCCCCGGAGGACGCCTCGAACCGGGAGAGCGCCAGGTGCGCGGCCCCGAACAGGCCCCACCCGGCGAGCACCCCGGTGGTGGCGCCGACGAGGGTTTCGCCGGAGGCGATGCGGCGCACCTGCCAGGCGCTGGCGCCGACCAGGCGCAGTGCGGCGAGCCTGCGTTGGCGGGCGGCTTCGGCCAGCCTGGTCGTGCTGATCACGAACACCACGACCGGCAGCAGCAGCGCGCAAGCGCCCATCGCCCACAGCAGCAGCAGGTCCGGCGTCGAGGTCGGCTTGTCGTCGTAGGTCTCGCCGAAGTGGTCGTCGACGCGGTAGTCGGCGTTCCACCCGGTCAGCCCGGCGGCGCCACCGTAGTAGTGCAGTTCCCCGGGCATGAGCAGTCCGTCGTCGCCGATGGTGCCGGTGATGGTGCCGGGCAGGCGTTCGCGCAGCAGTGCGGAGTCGGGCCGGGCCAGCAGGTCGGCCAGTGCCGGGGACACGATCAGCTCTCCCACGGCCGGGTAGTGGTCCAGACCCGCCGGCAGCGGGGCGTCCGGGCCTCGCGGTTCGAGCAGCACGCCGGAGATCGCGTGCTCGTGGAACGTGGTGCGACCGTCCACACCGAGCACCGCGGCCGGAATGCCCCAGCGGTCGGACTCGGCGTCGGCCAGGTCGCGGGCGGCGGCGCGCTGATCTTTGGCTTCGGCCCAGTTCGGCAGCGCGGTGCTGGCCAGCAGCACGAGCACGCCGATGCCGACGCCGACGGTCATCAGGGCGAGACGCCCCCACGGGGTGTTGCGGTCACCGACGGCGAGACGGATCCCCAGCACCAGGTCCGCGATCCAGCTGCGGATCCTGCTCATCGCCCTGCCTCCTCGGCGGCGTTCGGTTCTCGGTACGGGACGGTCCCCACCCCGGGGCGGGGTGCGGGCGGGACTACTCGGAGTGCAGCCCTTCGGAGCTCATGGCCTTGGACAGGGCGGGTGCGGTCAGCGCGGTGACGACGAGTACCGACACGGCGGCGAAGGCCAGCACCGCCGCCATCCCCAGCAGGTCCACGGCGGGCAGGAGCGTGAACCCCGCCGCCATGAGCACCCCGCCGAGGACGTAACCGACCGGGACGGCGACCACCAGGGCCAAGAGCATGGGTACGGCGTTCTGCAGGAAGGCCGACCAGACGAGCGTGCTGCGCTTGGCTCCGACGGCGCCGAGCACGGCCATGGGGCGGGCGCGTTCGTGGATCTGTTCGACGGCGGTGACCAGCAGGCTGCACCCGATCAGCGAGAACACCACCAGGGCCCCTGCCAGCAACCCGTACTTGACCAGGTTCAACGCGATGCGCGGGTCGGTCCCCTCGGTGTAGCTCTCGTAGATGTCCGGGTTCGGCAGGTGGTGCCAGGCCGCGGTGCGGATCTGGTCGAGCAGCTGCGGTGGCGCGTGCTCGTCGCGCATCACGGTGAGGCTCACCCGGCGGGTCTCCATCGGGATCCCCGCGGCGGCGGCCGGGGTCAGCACCAGGTTCGGCGCGTTGAGCGCCTCGGGCGTGCGCGGGCCTGCGGGGAGCACGGGCGGGACGACCCAGGCGATGGTGCCCGGCCCGGTGGCGTTCGAACCGGACCGGTCGATCTCCCACCGCTCCCCTTCGCGCAGCGGCCGTTGACCTTCTTCGAGTGGGCTGTCCTCGGTGCGGGCGGGTGAGAAGGCATCACCGTCGCGGCACTCCCCGACCTCGATGATCCGGCTGATCGTGGCGCAGTCGGCGATCGCCACCGACGCGGCGGAACGTTCTCCGGAACGCAGGGAAACCGTGTGCTGGGCCGTCACCGAGCGCACCCCGGGCAGCGCGGCGATCTCGTCCCGCGTGGCGCTCAACCCTTCCCGGCCGGTCAGGTCCTCCTGCCCGTAGACGTTCACCTCCGATGTGCTCGTCCGGGTCGTCAGCCGCTGGTACTGCTGTTCGAGGGCGGCGACCATGGTTTGGAGGGCGATGATGCCGGTGACGACGACGGCGATGGCGCTGACGGAGCGGGCGGCGGTGCCGCTGGTGAGGTGCAGGCGGCGGAGTGCCAGTTGCCAGGCGAGCGGGCCGGTGTGCCAGTGTCGGGCGACGTTCTCCACGATCCAGGGCAGCAGCAGCGGCACCGACAGCAGCACCAGCGCCACCGCGAAGACCGGGATCGAGATGCGCAGGTCCGAGGACCCGATCTCGGTCCAGGGAACCGTGACGCCCACCATGCCCAGCACGAGCGGCACCAGCCGCGGCCACAACCGGCGGCGGCGGGGCATCGCCTGGCGCACCGCACCGAGCGGGTCGCCGACCGCGCCGCGCAGCGCGGCCAGCGCGATCAGCACGGTGGACAGCGGAACACCCGCGGTGATCAGCGCCGCCAGCCACCACACGGGCGTGAAGTCGTCGACGAACGCCGAGAAGCCGGCCACCTCGAGCCGGTCCACCGTCCAGTGGCACACCGCGAACAGGCCCCACCCGGCGAGCACCCCGGTGGTGGCGCCGACGAGGGTTTCGCCGGAGGCGATGCGGCGCACCTGCCAGGCGCTGGCGCCGACGAGGCGCAGTGCGGCGAGCCTGCGTTGGCGGGCGGCTTCGGCCAGCCTGGTGGTGCTGATCACGAACACGATGACCGGCAGCAGCAGTGCGCAGGCGCCGATCGACCACAGCATCAGGGTTTCCGGCGTGGAGTTGAACTTGTCGTCGTAGGTCTCGCCGAAGTGGTCGTCGACGCGGTAGTCGGCGTTCCACTCGGTCAGCCCGGTGGCGCCCGCGTAGTAGTACAGCTCTGCCGGCGAGAGCAGTCCGTCGTCGCCGATGGTGCCGGTGACGGTGCCGGGCAGGCGGTCCCGCAGCAGCTCGGTTCCGGGCCGGGCCAGCAGGTCGGCCAGTGCCGGGGACACGATCAGCTCTCCGGCCGCCGGGTAGTGGTCCAGGCCGGCGGGCAGCGGGGCGTCCGGGCGCCGCGGTTCGACGAGCAGGCCCTCCACCGCTTCCCGGCCGAACGCGGTCCTGCCGTCCAAGCCGAGCACCGCTGCCGGGACCTGCGACTGCTCGGCCGTGGCGTGGGCCATGTCGCGGGCGGCGATGCGCTGGTCGCGGGCGTCGAGCCAGTTCGGCAGCGCGGCGCTGGCCAGCAGCACGAGCACGCCGATGCCGATGCCGACGGTCATCAGCGCGAGGCGTCCCCACGGGGTGTTGCGATCGCCGATGGCGAGGCGGATCCCCAGCACCAGGTCGGCGATCCAGGTGCGGGACCTGCTCATCGCGCGGTCTCCTCCGCCAGGGCCGTTCTCCCGTCGCGGATGACGACTTCGCGGTGCGCGTAGGCGGCGACGGTGGGTTCGTGGGTCACCAGCACCACGGCGCTGCCGGATTCGGAGGCGGTCTCGGTGAGCAGCTGCATCACTTCGCGGCCGCCGGTGGAGTCGAGGGCACCGGTCGGTTCGTCGGCGAAGATCACCGACGGGTCGGCGACCAGTGCGCGGGCGAGGGCGGCGCGCTGGCCCTGGCCGCCGGAGATCTCGCCGGGGCGCTTGTCGAGCTGGGCGGTGACGCCGAGCTTGTCGGCCCAGTCGCGGGCGCGGCGCTCGGACTTGCTGCGGGCGGCACCGTTGAGGCGCAGCGGCAGCGCGATGTTCTCCAGCACGCTCAGCTCCGGGACGAGCTGGCCGAACTGGAACACGAACCCGAACTCGGAGCGCCGCAGCGCGCTGCGCTCGTCGTCGGACATGGCGGTGACGTCGCGGCCTCGGAAGCGGACCGTGCCGGATTCGGGGGCGACGACCCCGGCCATGCAGTGCAGCAGCGTGGACTTGCCGGATCCGGAGGCGCCGACGACGGCGACGACCTCACCGGCGTCCACGGCGAGGTCCGCGCCGCGCAGCGCGGGGGTGGCGCCGAAGGAGCAGACCAGATCGGTCCCGGTGAGCATCGATTCGGTGCCGGACCTGGACGCGGTCATGCTGGGGTCTCCTTCTGCGTGCTGCGGGGGCCGGGTGCGACGGCGCGATTCTCCCGGTGGCGCGCCGCGGCGCCGGCGGCGGGTGCTCCCCCGGCCGATCCGGTTCCCGGGCGCGTCGTGCGGGGCCGGTCGTCGGACTCCGACCGATCATGCATGGCCGAACCCTACACGGCCGGGTGAACCGCTCCGGCGCGTTTCGGCAAGATCGTTCCGCGCGGGTGGGCCGCGTCGGCTCCGCTCGCGCGGTGCCCGGTCTACCCGTCTCCTCCGGTGGACGCGGGAGCACCGGCGTTCGCCCGTTCCCGCTGCGGCACGACGGTGTAGCGGGGGTCGCGGGCGGTGACCCGCCCGGCTTCGAAGATCCCGAAGCGGGCGGCGGCCCCGGCCGCGGCCAGGCACGACCCGGCGACCGCCGCGATCCGCCGGTCCCGCCCGGCCAGCGCCGCCGCGGCCGCACCGGCCCAGGTCAGGATCCGGGAGGCGCGCAGCAACCGGCCGGGCGTGCCGGTGTCGTAGGCCTCGGCGGCGAGCCCGGCGCGCTGCAGCATGCGGTGCTCGGCGGCCAGTTCCAGCGCGGACCCGGTGATCGCCATCCGCCGCGCCGGGGCGGCCTGGGCGGTCGGGGTGGCGAGCAGGGCGATACCGCCCGCGCTGGAGACGGCGCTGCCGGCGAACACGAACGGCAGCTCCCGGTGCACCTCGTGCCAGCCGGGCACGGCGGTGTCGGCCAGCAGCACCGCGGTGTAGGTGGTCATGGCGGGGCCGAGCACGGCGGCGGCGGCGCCCGCGAGCCTGCCGGTGCCGGGCAGCAGGCCGGTGAGGTCGCTGGCGGCCGCTGCGGCGGTCAGCCCGGAGAACGGGGCGAGGATCCAGGAGCCGACGCTCAGCGGCGAGGTCGGTTTCAGCACCCGCAGCATGTTCAGGAACCGCAGCGGCCGCCCGAGGTCGTGCACGAGCGCGAGCACGCTGGCCCCGGCGCCGGCCGCGGCGGCGACGCGCCCGGTGCGGCGCAGCTCGGGCCGCCCGGTCAGGTCGGCCAGCGCCGCCATCACCGCCGAGCCGCCTGCCAGCCCGCCGAGGAACAGGTAGGCGGGCACGTCGGGGACCTTCCAGGTGGGGCTCTTGATGATCTGCCGCCCGTAGTAGGAGCGGAACTCGGCGTCGGGCACGATCGATTCCCCGCGGCGCCTGCTCATCGCCGTCCCCGCCCGGCGAAGCAGACCGCGACCAAGGCGGCGGCGGTGCCCGCGGCGGCCGCGGCGTGCCGCCACATCGCCGGCAGGTCGCGGGTGGTCACGACCGGGTCGGGTGGCAGCCCGTAGACCTCGGGTTCGTCGAGCAGCAGGAAGAACGCGCCGTCCCCGCCGACGCCGTCGCCGGGGTCGTGGCCGTAGAGGCGGGCGCCGGTCTCACCGCGTTCGTGCAGTTCGTCGACACGGCGGGCGGCGCGGGCGCGGAGTTCGTCGAGCGGCCCGTACTGGATGGACTCGGTGGGGCAGGCGGTGGCGCAGGCGGGGGCGAGCCCGGCGCCGAGCCGGTCCTGGCACAGGGTGCACTTGAACGCGCCGCCGTCCCCGGGCCGGATGTCGATCACCCCGTAGGGGCAGGCGGGCACGCAGTAGCCGCAGCCGTTGCACACGTCGTCCTGCACGAGCACGGTGCCGTGCTCGGTGCGGATGAGCGCCCCGGTGGGGCACACGTCGAGGCAGGCGGCGTGGGTGCAGTGCTTGCACACGTCGGAGGACATCAGCCACCGCACCCCGCCTCCCCCGCCGCCGGGCGAGCCGTCGCCGGGCGAGCCGTCGCCGGTGGACCCGTCGCCGGTGGACCCGTCGCCGGGTGGTCCGAGGCCGGGCATGCCGAGGTCGGTGGCGGGCAGCTCCTGTTCGACGAACGCGACATGCCGCCAGGTGCTGGCACCGAGGTCGCCGGTGTTGTCGTAGGACATGCCGGTGAGTTCCAGGCCGTCCTCGGGCAGCAGGTTCCACTCTTTGCAGGCCACTTCGCAGGCCTTGCAGCCGATGCAGATGCTGGTGTCGGTGAAGAACCCGACGCGTTCGGGGTGCTCGGCGTAGCCGGCGTCGGCGGCGGGGTCCTCCAGCGGTCCGCTGAGGCTGGTGCGATCGACCACGGCTGGCTCCCTCATCGTCCGGTGTCGCGGGGGTCGTCGGCGTGTTCGGTTCCGGTGCGCCCGGTGATGCCCGCGCGCCTGCGGTGCTCGGCGACGAGCTCGGCGAGCGCGGGGCCCCTGGGGCGGCGGCCGGGGCGGATGTCGCAGGTCCCGGCCTTGGTCTCCATGATGTGCACGTTCGGGTCCAGGGACACTCCGATCAGTTCGTTGGCGGCGTCGCCGGTGCTCAGCCCGTTCGGCCCCCAGTGCCAGGGCAGCCCGACCTGGTGCAGGGTGCGGTCGCCGAGGCGCAGCGGCCGCAGCCGGCGGGTGATCAGCACGCGGGCTTCGATGGCGCTGCGGGCGGTGATGATGGTGGCCCAGCCCAGGTGCCGCAGGCCGCGTTCGGCGGCCAGTTCCGGGGAGACCTCGACGAACATGGCGGGGGCGAGTTCGGACAGGTGGTGCAGCCAGCGGCTCATGCCCCCGGCGGTGTGGTGCTCGGTGAGGCGGAACGTGGTGAACGCGTACGGGTAGACCTCGGCGCCGGGTTCGCGCCCGCTGGGCTGGTAGCGGTTCTCCGGGCGGGAGAGGGTCTGGCGGGCGGGGTTGCGCTGCTGGCGGTCGTGCAGCGGGTTGGCCAGCGGTGATTCCTGCGGTTCGTAGTGGGCGGGCAGCGGCCCGTCGACGAGCCCGGCGGGGACGTAGAGCCAGCCGCGGCCGTCGCTCTGCATGATGAACGGGTCGGTGCCCGCGAGCCCGGCGGGCCCGGTGGCGCCGTCGGGGGGCCGGTAGCCGGGGTGCTTGTCGGTCTCGAAGTCGGGGACGTCGTGCCCGCGCCAGCGCCCGGCGTCCTCGTCCCACCACACGTAGGCCTTGCGGTCGCTCCACGGCCTGCCCTGCGGGTCGGCGGAGGCGCGGTTGTAGAGGGCGCGGCGGTTCGCCGGCCACGCCCAGCCCCAGTCGGGGGCGACCCAGTTCTGCTCGCGTCCGGGGGTGCGGCGGGCGGCCTGGTTGGTCTCCTCGGCGTGCACCCCGCTGTAGATCCAGCAGCCGCAGGAGGTGCTGCCGTCGGCGCGGAGTTCGGCGTAGCCGGACACGGTGGTGCCGTCGGGTCCGGTGCCGTTGATCTCGCGGAGCACGGCGTCGGCGCTGGGTTCGGCGATAGCGCCTTCGGTCGGGTAGTCCCAGGTGAGGTCGAGCAGGGGCCGGTCGTTCTCCTGCTGCTCGGGGGTGCGCCGGTCGCGGCGGGCGGTGAGCTCCTCCCGGAGCCTGCGGCCGAGGTGGTAGTAGAACCACAGGTCGCTGCGCCGGTCCCCGCGGGGTTCGACGGCCTTGTGGTGCCACTGCAGCAGCCGCTGGGTGTTGGTGAACGAGCCGTCCTTCTCGGTGTGGGCGGCGGCGGGCAGGAAGAACACCTCGGTTCCGATGTCCGGTGTGGACAGCTCGCCGTTCTGGACTTCGGGCCCGTCCTTCCAGAACGTGGCGGTTTCGATCATGTTGAGGTCGCGGACGACGAGCCAGTCGAGGTTGGCCAGCCCGAGCCGCTGCTGCCGCGAGTTCGCGGTGCCCACCGCCGGGTTCTCCCCGATCACGAAGTAGCCCTTGACCTTGCCGTCGATCTGGTCGGCGACGGTCTGGAAGGTGCCGTGGTCACCGGTGAGCCGCGGCAGGTTCGCGAAGGCGAAGTCGTTGTCGGGGGTCGCCGCGTCCCCCCACCAGGCCTTGAGGAGGCTGACCACGTAGGAACGCATGTTCGCCCAGTAGCCGCGGGCGTGCTCGTCGGCGGCGACGAACGCGTCGAGGTCGTGGTCGGTCTGGGCCTGCGGCATCGGGATGTAGCCGGGCAGCAGGTTGAACAGCGTGGGGATGTCGGTGGAGCCCTGGATGCTGGCGTGCCCGCGCAGCGCGAGGATGCCCGCGCCGGGGCGGCCGATGTTGCCCAGCAGCAGCTGCAGGATGGAGGCGGCGCGGATGTACTGCACGCCGACGGTGTGATGGGTCCAGCCGACGGCGTAGGCGATGGTGGTGGTGCGGTCCCGCCCGGAGTTGCTGATCAGCGCGTCGGCGACCCGCTGGAACTCGGCCCGCGGCACGCCGCAGGTCTGCTCGACCATCTCCGGGGTGTAGCGGGCGAAGTGCCGTTTGAGCAGCTGGAACACGCACCGCGGGTGCTGCAGCGTCGGGTCGGTCTCGGGGGTGCCGTGGTAGACGGGCCCGCCGGATCCGGCGCGTTCGGGCCGGCTGCCCGCGCGTTCCCGGCCGTGCGGGCTGGCGGGCCGGTCCTCGCGTGGTTTCTCCCAGGACACCGCGGAGAGCGCTTCGGCGCCCTCGTACTGCCAGCTGCTCGGGTCGTAGGCCCCTTCGTCGGGGTCGAACCCGGAGAACACGCCGTCGAGGTCCTCGGTGTCGGCGAACTCCTCCCCGATGATCATGGCGGCGTTGGTGTAGTTCACCACGTAGTCGTGGAAGTGGGCGTCGCGTTCGAGGACCTGGTGGATCAGCCCGCCGAGGAACGCGATGTCGCTGCCCGCGCGCAGCGGCACGTGCTGGTCGGCGACCGCGGAGGTGCGGGTGAAGCGCGGGTCGACGTGGATGACGGTGGCGCCGCGCGCTTGGGCCTCGGTCACCCACTGGAAGCCGACGGGGTGCGCTTCGGCCATGTTGGAACCCTGGATGAGGATGCAGTCGGCGTTGGCCAGGTCTTGCAGGAAGGTCGTGGCCCCTCCCCGCCCGAAGGAGGTTCCCAGACCGGGAACCGTGGAGGAGTGTCAAATGCGCGCCTGGTTCTCCACCTGGATGGCGCCCATGGCGGTGTAGAGCTTCTTCATGAGGTAGTTCTCCTCGTTGTCGAGGGTCGCTCCTCCGAGGCTCGCGATGCCCGTGGTGCGCCGCAGCGGCCTGCCTTCCTCGTCGGCCTGCTGCCAGGTGGCGTCCCGCGTGGCCAGCACGCGGTCGGTGATCATGTCGAGTGCGGTGTCGAGGTCGAGGTCCTCCCACTCGGTGCCGTGCGGGCGCCGGTAGCGGACCCGGTCCTGCCGGGTGGGTGCGGTGACGAGTTCGCGGCTGGCGGAGCCCTTGGGGCAGAGCCTGCCGCGGCTGATCGGCGAGTCCGGGTCGCCTTCGATCTGGGTGATCTCGCCGTCGCGCACGAACACCTGCTGCCCGCAGCCGACGGCGCAGTACGGGCAGATCGAGCGCACGACCCGGTCGGCGTCCTGGGTGCGGGCGCGGAGCGCGTCGGTGCGGCGGGAGCGGGCGGCGGTGCCGCGCCCGAGCGGGTCGGGTCCGGTGAGCTGGCGGACCAGCGGCCAGTTCAGCCACTGCGGCATCCGGCGACCTCCTCCCGCGAACGACGACGGCGGGTGCCCGATTCCCCATCGGACACCCGCCGCGGCGGTGGTGCAAGCCGGTCGTGCTCGCCGCTGGTCAGCCGCTGATGTTCTCGGCGGGCCGGTCGTCGTCGCGCTCGGCGGTGGCGCCCGCGGCCGGGTCGGGCTCGGTTCCGGCGTCGTCCGCGGCCTCGGGTGCCGGGGTGCCGGCCTGGGTGGCCGTGCGCGGCATCCAGATCCAGGCGATGAGCGCGGCGAGCAGGATCAGCGCGGCGCCGGCGAGGTTGGCGAAGCGCATCCCGCCCATCCAGGACACCACGACGTCGTGGGCCAGGGCGGCGCCCTGCTGCCCGAGGGACGCGGCGACCTGGAGGCCACCGGGCAGCGATTCCTTCGCCATCGCTTGGGCCTCGGGCGGCAATCCGGCCACGGCCGGGCCCAGCTGGGTGGAGTAGGCGCTGCCGAGGACGCTGCCCAGCACGGCGACGCCGAGGGAGGCGCCGACCTCGCGGGTGACGTCGTTGGTGGCCGAACCCATGCCGGCGCGGGCGCGCGGCACGTTCGCCATCAGCTGGTCGGTGGCCGGGGCCATCGCCAGCGACATGCCGCCGGAGGTCAGCGCCAGCGGCAGCAGCAGGTGCAGGTAGCCGGAGTCGGCGGTCAGGGTGCTGAGCCCGGCCATGCCGCAGGCGGCGAGCACCAGGCCGGCGGCGATGGTGGTGCGCGGGCCGAACCGGCCCACGATGCGCCCGACCTGCGGGGCGACCAGCACCATCATCACCGACATCGGCAGCATGGCCACCGAGGAGCCCAGCGGCGAGTACCCGAACACCAGGATCAGCGTCTGGCTCAGCGAGAAGAACACGCCGATCATCGCGAAGAACACCAGGGTCAGCGCGACCGCGGAGGCGGAGAACCCGGCGTTGCGGAACAGGTCCATGTCCAGCATCGGGTCCTTGACCCGCCGTTCCCAGGCGACGAACGCGCCGACGAGCAGCAGCCCGACCACGACCATGATCAGGGTGCGGGGTGCGGTCCAGCCGACGTGCTGGGCGTCGATGAGCCCGTAGACGACGACGGTGATGCCGACGGTGGACAGGATCGCGCCGCCGATGTCGATGCCGCCGTGCCCGCCTTCGACGGGCGCGTCGCTGCCCGCGTTCTTCGGCACGTAGCGGATGCTGGCGATGACGGCCACGACCACGACGGGCACGTTGATCGCGAACACCGCGTGCCAGGTGCTGACCTCCAGCAGCAGCCCGGCGATGACCGGGCCGAGGGCGGTGCCCGCACCGGAGACCGCGGCCCACACCCCGACCGCCTTGGTGCGCTCGGAGCTGGGGAACACGCTGGTGAGGATGGACAGCGTCACCGGCATGATCATCGATCCGCCGAGGCCGAGCAGCCCGCGGGCGGCGATCAGCTCGGCGCTGGAGCTGACGAAGAAGCACACGTACAGCGACACCGCGCCGAACAGCACCAGCCCGGCCTGCAGCATGAGCTTGCGCCCGTAGCGGTCGGCGAGGGTGGAGGTGGTGAACAGCAGCCCCGCGAACACCAGGGCGTAGGCGTTGCTGAACCACTGCTGGTCCGACAGCGAGGAGCCGAGGTCCTGGGACAGGAACGGCAGGGCGACGCCGAGCGAGGTGTTCGCCAGCATCGTCGCCGACAGCGCCAGGCACAGCACCAGCAGCGTGGTCCAGCGGCGGCGATAGACCCCCAGGTCGATGCCGTCGGCGACGGCGCGGCGCTCGCCTTCGGTGTTCGGGCCTTCGGTGGGGTGCGCACCGCCCGAAGCCGACTCGGGGTGGGTACCGGACACGAGGTCTCCTCATTTCGCGTGCGACAGGATGCCCACCCACGTTATGTCACCACTGCCATTTGTCACTCATGACATCAGTCACCGTTGACGGAACGTGCACACCGGGTGAACCTGGGTCGCATGACCGCCGCACCCGTCGAACCCTCCGCCGAGCCCGTCGACCGCAGGCGGCGCCGCACCGCCCGCACCCGGGCGGGCATCGAGGAGGCGGCGCTGCGGCTGTTCACCGAGCGGGGCTTCGACAACACCACCGTCGAGCAGATCGCCGAGGCCGCCGACATCGCCCCGCGCACCTTCTTCCGCCACTTCCCCAGCAAGGACGCGGTGCTGTTCGGCGATTCGCTGCGCGAGCAGGAGCGGATGCACCAGGTGCTGGCCTCCCGGCCCGCCGACGAGCACCCGATGCGCAAGCTGGCCGCGGCCATGTTCGACACCGCCGAGCGGGTGCAGGCCGATCGGCGCCAGCACCTGATGCGCGCGCAGCTGCTGGATTCCCTGGAGGCCGGGGGCGACTACGAATCGCACCTGATGCACCGGCGCTGGGTGCACGAGGTGGCGAGCAGCCTCGCCGAGCACTGCGGTGGCGGCGAACCCGATCCGCGGCTGTACACGTGGTCGATGCTGATGATGACCTGCTTCGGTTCGGCGATGCGGTCGTGGCTGGTGCGCACCGACGGCGCGACGCTGCCCGACATCCTCGCGGAACTGCTCGCCGAGACCTCCGCGGGCCTGCGCGAGGTCACCGCGGACCCGATCGGCGGTCCCCTGCCCTGACCCGTTCCGGCCCGGACGGGTGCGGGCCGGGGTTCCTCGCGAACCTGGTCGCGCCGCCACACCACCCCGACCCGGTCGGGCGGCGGTGGGCACCCGCAGCCGCGTACCGGGTCAGCGCACGGTGATGAGGTGTTCGGTGCGGGGGACCAACTCGCCGATGACGGGGGCTCCGGGGATCTCACCAGCCACCAGCAGCCCGCCGGAGGTCTGGGCGTCGACCAGCAGCAGCGCCTCGCCTTCGCTGGTGGCGGCGAGGGAGCAGTGCGGGCGCACCCAGTCGAGGTTGCGGTGCGTGCCGCCGCTGACGTGCCCGTCGCGCAGCGCCTCCCGCGCCCCGTCCAGGTAGGGCACGGCGGCGGAGTCGAGGACGGCGGAGACCCCGCTGGCGCGCACGAGTTTCAGCAGGTGCCCGAGCAGCCCGAACCCGGTGACGTCGGTCGCGCAGCGCGCCCCGGCGGCCAGCGCGGCGGCCGAGGCCTCGGCGTTGAGCTCGGTCATGGCGGCCACGGCCTGCGGGAACACCTCACCGGTGGCCTTGTGCCGGGTGTTGAGCACGCCGATGCCGAGGGGTTTGGTCAGCGACAGCGGTAGCCCGGCGCGCCCGGCGTCGTTGCGCAGCAGCGCGTCGGGGTCGGCGGTGCCGGTGGCGGCCATGCCGTACTTGGGTTCGGGGTCGTCGACGCTGTGCCCGCCTGCGACGGGGCAGCCCGCGGCGCGGCCGACGTCGAGGCCACCGCGCAGCACCTCGCGGGCCAGTTCCAGCGGGAGCCGGTCGCGGGGCCAGCACAGCAGGTTGATCGCCAGCACCGGGCGAGCGCCCATCGCGTAGAGGTCGGACAGGGCGTTGGTGGCCGCGATCCGGCCCCAGTCGTAGGCGTCGTCGACGACGGGGGTGAAGAAGTCCGCGGTGCTGACCACCGCCTGCCCGGCCGGGTCGATGCGGACCGCGGCGGCGTCGTCGCCGTCGTCGAGGCCGACCAGCAGCGCCGGGTCGGGCACGCCGCGCAGGTCGGCGACGACCTCCTCCAGCTCTCCGGGCGGGATCTTGCAGGCGCAGCCGCCGCCGTGGGCGTACTGGGTGAGCCGGTACCGGGTGGGCACGTCGAGTTCCGTCACGTCACCGACCGTATCCACCTCGTCGACCCGGTGCCCGGTTCCCGGGGCGGAGCGACCCGTTCGCGGCCCGTCGGGCGCGGCTCGGCGCAGTTGCGCACGTCGGTGGCCCCGGCGGCGGCGCGGGCGGGACCACCGGGCGCCGCCGGGTGCGGTCAGAACCGGATGACGCTGGACGGTTCGGCGACGGTGCCGGTGAGCTCGTGGCGGCCGATGTAGACGTTCTTGGCGTCGACGGGGTCGTGGGAGGCGAAGGTGCGGGCGTTGCGCCAGAACCGGTCGTAGCGGTGGGCGTGGGAGGTGCTGCGGGCGCCGGTGATCTCGTGGATCTCGGCGGCGGTCTCGAGGGAGGCCTCGACGGCGGCGACCTTGGCGCGGAAGCAGTCGACGGTGGTCTCGTCGGTGTCCTCGGCGCCGGTTTCGAGCCGGTCGGCGGCGGTGTGCAGCAGGGCGCGGGAGGCGGCGAGCCTGCTGGAGGTGGCGCCGATGCGGCGCAGCACCAGCGGGTCGTCGGCGGGTCCCGAGAAGCGGGGCAGCGAGCCGCGGGTCATGGTGCGGGCGTGCCCGAGCAGGGCATCGAGGGCGCCTTCGCCGATGCCTTGCAGCAGCGCCGCGTGCAGCAGCATCACCGCGCCGAGGAACACCGGGGAGGGCGTGGCCGGGGCGGGCCGGTGGTGGCCGTCGGGGGCGAAGACGTCCCGGTAGGTGAGGGTGCGGCTGCGGGTGCCGCGCTGGCCCATGTTGTCCCAGTCGTCGTGGGCTTCGATCCGCGGGTCGTCGAGGTCGACCAGCGCTTGGTGCGGGGCACCGTCGAGCAGGCAGCGCACGAGCGCGGCCCCGCCACCGCCGCTGTTGGAGTTGAAGGTCTTGGTGCCGGTGACCAGCACTCCCCCGTCGACGCGGCGGGCGGTGACCGTGCCGGTGGTCCCGGTTTCGGCGACGGAGGAGACGAACCGCAGCCCGTCGTGCAGCACCCGGTGCGCCAGCTCCTCCCGGGTGCCGCGCGGCAGTCCGTTGCCGGGGCCGAACAGTTCGCGGGCGACCAGGGCGGTGGTGAGCCAGTTCTGCCCGGTGGGCCCGTCGCCGGCGCTGATCTCGCGGACGGCGCGGATGAGGGTGCCCCAGCCGCCGCGTTCGGTGCCGTCCCAGAGCCCGCCGTGGGCGGCGGGCACGACGAGCCGGGCGGTGCCGAGTTCGGCGAGCAGCGCGAGGTTGCCGGTGGGGTCGGCGTTGTCGCGGTCGGCGGCGAATCCGCCTTCGGCGAGCCGCGGGCGGTGCGCCCGGATGGCGTGCAGCAGCGCGGTGCCCTCGTCCTCGGGGGTCGGCATGACGAACCTCCAAATGCGAACGTGAATTCTCGTTCTCGAATATAGCGGGCGGTGGGCGCCACCCGTCAAGGACGAACCGGCCCGATCACCGCCGATACGATGCGGGCCATGACCGACGAGCCGGACCCCCAGGCGCACTACCGGCAACCCCGCCAAGCCCGCAGCGCCGCCACCCTGGCCCGCGTCCTGGAAGCCGCCGAAGAACTCGCCTTCGACATCGGCCTCGAACAACTTACGATCACCGGCGTCGCCGAACGCGCCGGAGTGTCCGTCGGCTCCATCTACCGCCGCTTCGACGGCAAGGACCAACTCCTCGCCGCCCTCACCGACCGGATGCTGCACCAGCGCGAAACCGACCTCGCCGACGCGCTGCGCACCGCCGAACCCACCCTGCCCGGCGTCCTGCACGCCTACACCGACGCGCTGCTGCGCTCGTTCACCTCGACCCGATCGCTGTTCCCCTACCTGCTGCGCGCCCACGAGATCGACGTCCTCGACCGCGGCGCCCGCACCATCACCGAAGTGCACCGGCTGCTGATCGACGCCGCCACCCCGCACACCGGCGACATCCGCCGCGACGACCCCGGCGCCGCCCTCGACGCCGTCGCCCGCGCCCTGCTGGGCGCCTGCTTCCACAACTCGGTGCGCCCCGACCGGCCCGCCGACGAACCCACGATGCGCCGCTACGCCGACGAACTCGCCGAAATGGGACTCGCCTACCTGCGCACCCCCGACCGCGAACACTGACCCCGCGCACCGACCCCACCCTGGGCAGCGGGCCCCGGGCAGCGCGCCCCACCCGCCCGGCGTAGGTTGGGCGCCGCCCGCACGACGGGCAGAGGAGGCGTCAGGGCGCCTGGTGGCCCCCGCGGTCTTCAACACCGACGTGGCCGAGCACCTCGGCCAGGCGGGTTCGATTCCCGTCCGCCTCCGCCACCGGCCCAGCGCCCACCGGCCCAGCACCGCACGCCGACTACACTGCCCGCCGTGGCGATCGAGCGGCCCGGACCGGTGCGCTGGCTGTACTACCAGTACGGCGGCACGCTGCCCCCCACCTACCGCGACTGGGTGCTGCGCGACGCGACCTGCTCCACCTGGGTGCTGCGGGTCTGCCTGCGCGGCCTGCTGCACGTGCTCCCGCTGATCGCGCTGCTGTTCGGCGTGCTGTGGTGGGCCGGTGGATCCTGGCCGATCGCACTGGGCTCCGTGCTGCTCGGCGTGCTGGTGGTGCTGCGGATCGTGCTGACCAGCTCGGTGGAGAGCGTCGACGCCCGCCTCGCCCGCCACGGCTTCCCACCCGGCCACGCCTCCGCGGTGCGCTCCCAGCTGGACGCCGACGCCGCCGCCCGCTACCGCGCCACCTGGCGCGGCGAACACTCCTGATCACGCGATCGCGCGCAGCACGACCCCCGCCGGGCTCCTAGGCTGCGCCGCATGGACGCGCGCCGCCGGATCCCCGCCACGGACCGGGTGCTGGCCGACCCCCTGCTGCACGGCGCCGCCGACCGGCTCGGCCACGACGTGGTGCGCCGCGCCGTGCACGACGCCCAGCAGCAGGCCCGCCACGGCCACCTGCCACCCGAGCAGGTCGCCGCCGCCGCCCGCGCCGCACTCCCCGACACCGCCTGCGGCATGCGCCGGGTCATCAACGCCAGCGGAGTGCTGCTGCACACCAACCTCGGCCGCGCCCCCCTCTCCGACGCCGCCATCGACGCGGTGCGCGCCACCGCGGGCACCAGCGACGTCGAACTCGACCTCACCACCGGACGACGTGGCCCCCGTGGCCGCGGCACGCGCGACGCCCTGATCGACGCCGTACCCGCCGCCGAAGACGCCCACGTCGTCAACAACGGAGCCGCCGCCCTCTCCCTCGCGGCCACCGCCCTCGCCGCGGGCCGCGAGATCGTGCTCGCCCGCGGCGAACTCGTCGAGATCGGCGACGGATTCCGCATCCCCGACCTGCTCACCGCCACCGGCGCGCGACTGCGCGAAGTCGGCACCACCAACCGGGTCCACCTCGCCGACTACCAGGACGCCCTCGGACCCGACACCGGCTTCGTGCTCAAGGTCCACCCCTCGAACTTCCGCATCACCGGCTTCACCTCCCACGTGACCGTCGCCGAACTCCGCACCCTGCCCGCACCCGTCGTCGCCGACATCGGCTCCGGCCTGCTGCACCCGCACCCCAAGCTGCCCGCCGAACCCGACGCGCAACGCACCCTCGCCGCCGGAGCCGACCTCGTCACCGCCAGCGGCGACAAACTCCTCGGCGGCCCCCAAGCCGGCCTGCTGCTCGGCACCACCGACCTGATCACCCGGCTGCGACGGCACCCGCTGGCCCGTGCACTGCGCGTCGACAAGCTCACCCTCGCCGCCCTCGAAGCCACCGTCCGCGGTCCCGCCACCCCCACCGCCCGCGCCCTCGCCCGCACCCCCGCCGAACTCCTCGACCGCGCCCGCCGCATCGCCGCCGCCCTGCGCGACCGCGGCATCGACGCCGACGCCCACGACAGCACCGCCACCGTCGGCGGCGGCGGAGCCCCCGGCGTCGAACTGCCCAGCGCCGCGATCACCCTGCCCGCCCGGTTCGCCACCGCCCTGCGCACCGCCCCCACCCCCGTGCTCGGACGCGTCGAACAGGACCGCTGCCTGCTCGACCTGCTCGCCGTCGCCCCCACCGACGACCACACCCTCATCGACACCACCGCGGCGGCCGACCGATGCACGTGATCGCCACCGCCGGGCACGTCGACCACGGCAAGACCACCCTGCTGCGGCAGCTCACCGGCATGGAACCCGACCGGTGGGAACAAGAACGCGACCGCGGCATGACCATCGACCTCGGCTTCGCCTGGACCACCCTCGGCACCCGCACGCTGGCGTTCATCGACGTACCCGGCCACGAACGGTTCGTGCCCAACATGCTCGCCGGCGCAGGCACCGCCCCCGCCGCCCTGTTCGTCGTCGCCGCCGACGAAGGCTGGCAACCGCAATCCGACGAACACCTCGCCGCGCTGCACGCCCTCGGCGTGCGCCACGCCCTGCTCGCCATCACCCGCACCGACCTCGCCGACCCCACCGACGCCGAAACCCGAGCCCTGCAGAACCTGGCCGCAACCACCCTCGCCGACCCACCGGTCGTGCAAGTCAGCGGCCGCACCGGCGCCGGCCTGCCCGCGCTGCGCACCGCCCTGGCCGAGCTCACCGACTCCCTGCCCACCCCCGACACCACCGGACCCGTGCGGCTGTGGATCGACCGGGCCTTCACCATCCGCGGCGCAGGCACCGTCGTCACCGGCACCCTCACCGCAGGCACCCTGCGCACCGGCGACCGGCTGCGCCTGCACCCCGCCGACCAGGACGTCGTGGTCCGCGGCCTGCACACCCTCGGCGAACCCCGCACCCACGTCACCGCCACCGCCCGGGTCGCGGTCAACCTGCGCGGCATCCCGCACCGGCAGGTCCGCCGCGGGCACGCCCTGCTCACCGAGCACGGCGGACACCGCAGCGACCTCGTCGACGTGCGCCTGCCCGAAACCACCGCCGCCGACCTGCCCCGCCACCTCGTGCTGCACCTCGGCTCCGCCGCCGTACCCGTCCGCATCCGCCCCCTCGGCACCCGCACCGCCCGGCTGTCCCTGGCCGCACCACTACCGGTGCGCATCGGCGACCGGGTGCTGCTGCGCGACCCCGGCGGCCACCACATCCACGGCGCCGACCTGCTCGACGTGCGCCCCCGCCCCCTGCACCGCCGCGGCGCCGCCCGCGACCGCGCCCGCGAACTCGACAGCATCCCCACCCGACCCGACGGCACCACCGCACCCGACGGGGCCGCCGAACTCCGGCGCCGCAAGCTCATCCGCCACCACGAGCTGCGCGCCATGGGCGCCGAACCCCCCGCCGACGCACCCACCGCCGCAGGCTGGCTGCTCGACCCGGCCCACCGCGACACCCTCGCCGCGCACCTCGTGCACCTGCTGCACGAACACCGCCACCAGCACCCGCTCGACGCCGGCATGAGCCTCGAAGCCGCCCGCCGCGCCCTCGACCTGCCCGACCCGGCACTGCTGGAACCACTCCTGCGCACCCCCACCGCCCGCGACGTGCACCGCGCCGACGGCAGGCTGCGCCTGGGCACCGCACCCTGGCCCCCCGAAGTCGCCGCCGCGCTGCACGCCCTGCACGACACCCTGCGCGCCGACCCGTTCACCGCCCCCACCGCCGACGAACTCCACGACCTCGGCCTCGGCCCCGCCGCCCTCGCCGCCGCCGCCCGCGCCGGAGAACTCCTGCGCCTGGCCCCCGGCATCGTGCTCGCCGCGGGCGCCGACCAGCACGCCTGCGACGTGCTCGCCACCCTGCCCCAGCCGTTCACCCCCGCCGACGCCCGCCGCGCCCTGCGCACCACCCGCCGCGTCGCCCTGCCCCTGCTGGAACTGCTCGCCCGCGACGGCCGCACCGAACGCCTCCCCGACGGCACCCACCGGCTGCGCTGAACACCGCGGACCGTGCGATCAGCCCAAGCGCGGCGCATCGTGGGGACATGACGGGCCGGGTCGCCCGGCAGCGAGGGAGGCACGTCATGGCACGCAAGATCTGGACCGGCTCCATCAACTTCGGCCTGGTGACCATCCCGGTCGGCCTCTACGCCGCCACCGAGGACCACAGCCCCTCCTTCCACCAGTACCAACGCGGCACCACCGACCGCGTCCGCTACAAGCGCGTCAACGAACGCACCGGCGACGAGGTCGACTACGGCGACATCGTCAAAGGCCGCGAAGTCGAGGGCACCCTGATCACCGTCGACCAGGAAGAGCTCGACGAGATCGCCCCCGGCCGCTCCCGCACCATCGACATCACCTCCTTCGTCGACCTCGACGAGATCGACCCGGTGCACTTCCAACGCACCTACTGGCTCGCACCCAACGCCAAGGAGAACCACCGGCCCTACGACCTGCTGCGCCGCGCCATGGAGCAGACCAACCAGGTCGGCATCGCCACCTTCGTGCTGCGCGGCAAGGAATACCTCACCGCCGTGCGCGCCGACGACGCCGCGCTCGCCCTCAACACGCTGTTCTTCGCCGACGAGATCCGCGACCCCGCCCAGATCATCGGCGACACCGCAGGCTCGGCACCCTCCGACAAGGAACTGGAAATGGCCGAGACCGTCATCGAATCCATGACCGGCGAATGGCACCCCGAGGACTACGAGGACACCTACACCGACCGCGTCGAACAACTCCTCGCCGACAAGGCCCGCGGCGTCGAACCCGCCGCCGAGGCCGAACCCGCCGCCGACACCGACGTCATCGACCTCACCGACGCGCTCCGCCGCAGCGTCGAACACGCCCGCGGCACCCGCAGCAGCAGCCGACGCGGCGGGCGCGGAGACGAACTCGGCGAACTCACCAAGGGCGAACTCGACAAGCGCGCCAAGGAACTCGGCGTCCGCGGCCGCTCCAAGATGAACCGCGCCGAACTCGAAGACGCCGTCCGCGACGCCACCCACGGCTCGCGCGCCGCGTCCTGACCGGAGCACCACCGTGGGACGCGTGACCGTGCGAGTGCAGGACCGCGAACTGACCCTGTCCAACCTGGACAAGGTGCTCTACCCCGCCTGCGGGTTCCGCAAACGCGACGTCATCGACTACTACCGGCGCATCGCCCCCGTGCTGCTGCCGCACCTGCGCGGCCGCGCCACCACCCTCATCCGCTACCCCGACGGCGTCGACTCCGGCTCGTTCTACGAGAAGGACGTCTCCCGCCACGCCCCCGACTGGGTCCCCACCGCCCGCCTGGTCAGCGGCGCCGACGGCACCGGCCGCGCCGTCAACCACCACGTGCTCATCGACGCCCTGCCCACCCTGGTGTGGACCGCGAACCTCGCAGCCCTCGAACTCCACGTCCCCCAGTGGACCGTCGGCGAACACGACACCCGCAACACCCCCGACCTGCTCGTGTTCGACCTCGACCCAGGGCCACCCGCCACCATCGTCGAATGCTGCCGCGCCGCCGAAATCCTGCACGAACGGCTGCGCGCCGACGGACTGCGCGCCTACCCGAAGACCAGCGGCGCCAAAGGCATGCAGCTGTACTGCCCGGTGCGCACCGAACGCCCCGACCGCACCTCCGCCTACGCCAAGCGGCTCGCCCACGAACTCGCCGCCGAACACCCCGACGCGCTGCTGGCGAAGATGAACCGCGCCGCCCGCACCGGCAAGGTCTTCCTCGACTGGAGCCAGAACAACCCCGCCAAGACCACCATCGCCCCCTACTCGCTGCGCGCCCGCGACCACCCCACCGCCTCCACCCCCCTCACCTGGGACGAAGTCCGCGCCTGCCGCGAACCCGACCAGCTGCGCTACACCGCCGACGACGTCCTCGAACGCGTCGACGACCACGGCGACCTGCTCGCCGACCTGCACACCGACCCGCACCCGCTGTGACCCCCACCCACCCCCGCCGCTCCGTGACGAGCCGCATACCGCGGAATGCCACCACCGCGCACGCGTGTTTGAGCCGACGAGACCCGCGGGAAGACAACGAGGAGTTTCACGGACGAGAGAGGTGACCATGACCGGCTTCTTCGGCTCCGGAGGGTTCGGTTCGAGCCCCTTCGACGACTTCCTGGCCCGCTACCTCTCCGGTGGCGACGGCCCGAACCAGCCCCAACGGGTCGACCTCACCCGCCTGATGAGCAGGCACGCCCAAGACCTGGTGGCCAACGCCGCCCGCCTCACCGTCGAACACGGCGGCCGCGACCTCGACACCCACCACCTGCTGTGGGCGGCCACCCGCTCCGAAACCACCCGCGCCATGCTGGAACGCGCCGGAGCCGACCCCGACCCGCTCGCCCAGCGCATCGAACAGCAGCTGCCCACCGGCGACGCCGTCGAACAACCACCCGCGCTGACCCCCGCGGCCAAGCGCACCCTGCTCGAATCGCACCAGATCGCCCGCGCCGTCGGCGCCTCCTACATCGGCCCCGACCACCTGCTGCTCGCGCTGGCCGCCAACCCCGAATCGCAGGCCGGGCGCATCCTCGCCGCGGCCCACGTCACCCTCGAATCGCTGCAGGCAGGCCCCGCCGATCCGGCGCAGCCGCGGCCCGACACCGCCGAGACCAGCAGCACCCCCACCCTGGAGCAGTTCGGCCAGGACCTCACCACCAAGGCCCGCGACGGCGGCCTCGACCCCGTCATCGGCCGCGACGAGGAGATCGAGCAGACCATTGAAGTGCTCTCCCGCCGCACCAAGAACAACCCGGTGCTCATCGGCGAAGCCGGCGTCGGCAAGACCTCCGTCGTCGAAGGCCTCGCCCAACGCGTCGTCGACGGCCAAGTGCCCGACGTGCTCCAGGACAAGCGCGTCGTGCAACTCGACCTCTCCGGCGTCGTCGCAGGCACCCGCTACCGCGGCGACTTCGAAGAACGCATGAACAAACTCCTCGACGAGATCAGCAAGAACCGCGACCGGCTGATCATCTTCATCGACGAGCTGCACACCGTCGTCGGCGCAGGCGGCTCCGACGGCGCCGTCGACGCGGGCAACATGCTCAAACCCAAGCTCGCCCGCGGCGAACTGCACGTCGTCGGCGCCACCACCCTCGACGAATACCGCACCAACATCGAGAAGGACGCCGCGCTGGAACGCCGCTTCCAGCCCATCACCGTCGACGAACCCAGCGTCGCCGACACCGAACGCATCCTCTGCGGCCTCCGAGACCGCTACGAAGCCCACCACCAGGTCCGGTTCCACGACGACGCCATCCGCGCCGCCGCCGAACTCGCCGACCGCTACATCACCGACCGGTTCCTGCCCGACAAGGCCATCGACCTCATCGACCAGGCAGGCGCCCGCAAACGGCTGCGCACCGGAACACCCGACACCGACCTGCGCGAACTCGAACAGCGCAACGACGAACTCAGCCGCGACAAGGCCCAAGCCATCGCCGAAGAGGACTACGAACGCGCCGCCAACCTCCGCGACGAGATCGTCGCGGTCCGCGAACGGATCCGGTCCCAACGCCAAGGCGGCGGCGGCATCCCCGTCGTCGGCCGCGAAGAGATCGCCGACGTCGTCTCCCGCGCCACCGGCATCCCCGCCACCCAACTCACCGAGCAGGAGAAGACCCGCCTGCTCAACCTCGAAGAACAACTGCACAAGCGCGTCGTCGGCCAGGACGAAGCCGTCCACGCCATCGCCCGCGCCGTCCGCCGCTCCCGCACCGGCATGGGCGACCCCAACCGGCCCGTCGGCACCTTCCTGTTCCTCGGACCCACCGGCGTCGGCAAGACCGAACTCGCCCGGGCGCTGGCCGAATCCCTCTTCGGCGACCAGGACCGCATGGTCCGCCTGGACATGAGCGAATTCCAAGAAGCCCACACCGCCAGCCGCATGGTCGGCTCCCCACCCGGCTACGTCGGCTACGGCGAAGCCGGCCAGCTCACCGAAGCCGTCCGCCGCCGCCCCTACTCGGTCATCCTCCTCGACGAGATCGAGAAGGCCCACCCCGACGTGTTCAACACCCTGCTGCAAGTCCTCGACGACGGCCGCCTCACCGACGGCCAAGGCCGCACCGTCGACTTCAGCAACACCGTGCTGATCATGACCAGCAACCTCGGCTCCGACATCATCTCGCAACGCTCCGGAGTCCTCGGCTTCTCCAGCCGCGGCCAGGAACAAGCCGACGAACCCGCCCGCGACCGCCTCATGGCACGACTCCGCGACGCGTTCCGGCCCGAATTTCTCAACCGCATCGACGAAGTCGTCATGTTCCGCAGGCTCGAAACCGACCAGCTGCACCGCATCACCGAACTGCTGCTCGGCGACACCCGCGAACGCCTCGGCACCCAGGACATCGAAGTCGACTTCAGCAACGCCGCCGTCGACTGGATCACCGAACACGGCCACCAACCCGACTACGGCGCCCGCCCGCTGCGGCGCACCATCCAACGCGAAGTCGACGACTCCATCTCCGAACTGCTCCTCGAAGGCAAGCTCGGCGAAGGACAACGCGTCGAAGTCGACACCTCCGGCGACCAGCTCACCTTCCAGATCAGGCCCGCCCTCGAAACCGGCGCCGGAACCTCCTGACCCACCGGCACCCGAAAAAAGTCAGCACGGAGGGTGACCGAGCCGATGCGATGAGTTACGATGATGATCGCCGCCGCACCTCCCCCTCGTGCGGCGAAGGACGCCCAGGGCTTGGACCCCCAGCAAGCCCTGGGCGTCACTCACGTCCGGAACCGGCTCACTCCGCCAACCGCGCCGGAAAACCACCCGTCGCGATCGGACCCCACGACTCGATCGACACCCGGATCAGCGACTTGCCCTGCTTGCGCATCGCCTCCCGGTACTCGTCCCAATCCGGATGCTCACCCGAGATGCACCGGAAGTACTCCACCAGCGGCTCCACGCTCTCCGGCGGATCCACCACCTCCGCCGAACCGTCCACCTGCACCCACGGACCGTTGAACTCATCCGAGAGCACGCACACCGACACCCGGCCCGACCGGCGCACGTTCACCGCCTTCGCCCGCTCCGGATACGTCGACACCACGATCCGCCCCTGCCCGTCCACCCCGCACGTCACCGGCGAGATCTGCGGACGACCCGACGCCCGCTCCGTCACCAGCAACGCACGATGACGCGGACGCACGAACTCCAACAGCTCCGGGAACTCGACCCGATCATTGGTGGCGATGCTGGGGGCCACAGCGGTCCTTCCGACGCACGACGAACTGACGGCCGAAAACCTACCCCAACCACCCGGCCACCACCCCGCACCACCACCGACCCGCGTGACGATAACCGCCGCCCACACAGGTGTTTCCACCGATCACGCGCGCCATGTGAGTGACGAAAGACCCTGCGATCTGCGCACCCGCCCCCGTAGCCTCGCACCAAGGCCACGCCCCGCCGCACCACCGCGGGAGCAGCACCGGCCACCGAACTGGGGACGCGGACACGGCCCACCGGCCACCCGCAGCACCACCGCACGCGCGCGCCACCACACCGGCCCGCGGAACCGGGGGACGACCTTGCCGAGGATCGACGCGGTCGCACGAGAATTCCTGCGCTACCTCTACGCCGAAGACCACTTCCGCCCCGAGGTCGCCGCCTTCCTGCACAGCCCGCACGCCCGCACCCTCACCCCACCCCCCGACCACACCGAACTCGCCGAAGCCCTCGACTCCCTGCGCCACCACCAACTCGTCGCCACCGGACGCGAACACACCGACGGACTCCCCCACCGAGCCGGCCTCACCGGCACCGGACTCATCTGCGTCAGCGAACACGACGGCGACCTGCCCGCCTGGCGCCGCACCCGCACCACCACCGTCCTCACCGCACCACCACCCCCACCCCACGTCATCAGCCCACGCCCCGCCGCCGAACCCACCACCGTCCCCACCGACTCCCTCCACGGCATCGCCCGCGTCGCCCGCATCTGCCTGCTCGCCCTCCCCACCGTCCACGCCCGCTACGGCGAACACGACCCCGTCCAACGCACCGCCCGGCAACTCTTCGACGCCACCCGCGGCCCCCACCCCGACCCCCGCCGCATCCGCAGCCTCACCACCGAACTCCGCAACCACCTCAGCACCGGCACCATCGCCAACACCCTCGGCGTCGTCCTGCTCGACAGCCTCGACGAAGCCATCCGCGAAGCCCAACTCCCCTGACCAATCCCCCACGCCCACCGCTCCGAACCGGTCACGTGCACCCGACCCGCCCACCCCGGCTCACCCCCACCGCGGCCACCTGGTGCGGCCTCGCAGCCGCCACCACTGCCATCGGCACCGGACACCTCACCGCCGCACTCCTCGAACCCCGCTCCTCCCCCTTCCTCGCCATCGGCAACGCCGCCATCGACCGCACCCCCGAACCCGTCAAGCACTTCGCCATCACCACCTTCGGCCAAGCCGACAAAACCGCCCTGCTCACCGGCATGGCCCTCGTCCTCGCACTCCTCGCCGCCACCGCCGGACTCCTCTCCCGCCGCGACCCCCGACCCGGCACCGCCCTCATCGCCGCCACCGGACTCCTCGCCACCGCCGCCGTGCTCTCCCGCCCCGACATCGGCACCGCAGGCCTCCTCGCGCCCCTCGTCGCCACCCTCACCGGCATCGCCGCCTTCCACGCCCTGCACCGCACCGCACCCACCACCACGACCCCACCACCGCCACCCGCCCACGACCCGCACGACACCCTCGAAGAACCCCTCGACCCCGCACTCCCACCCGAAACCACCCACCCCGACCGGCGCCGCTTCCTCACCACCTCCGCCGCCGTCGCCACCACCGCAGGCCTCACCGCCACCACCGGCGCACTCCTGCCCGGCGGCCCCGACACCGACACCGCCCGCCGCACCATCGCCCGCGCACTCCCACCCGCCGGCCCCCCGACCCCCGGCACCGACTTCGCCGACGCGGGCACCCCCACCTTCATCACCCCGAACGACGACTTCTACCGAGTCGACACCGCGCTGAGCATCCCCCGCATCGACCTCGCCGACTGGCGACTGCGCGTGCACGGCATGGTCGAACGCGAACTCGACCTCGACTTCACCGCACTGCGCCGATTCCCCCAGACCACCCGCACCATCACCATGACCTGCGTCTCCAACGAAATCGGCGGCCCCTACACCTCCACCGCCGAATTCACCGGCGTCCCCATCCGCGACGTCCTCCTCGCCGCCGGAATCCGCCCCGGAGCCGAACAGGTCTTCAGCACCAGCACCGACGGATTCACCGCCGGAACACCCACCGACGCACTCCTCGAACCCGAACGCGGCGCCCTGCTCGCCTACGGCATGAACGGCCAACCCCTCCCCGCCGCCCACGGCTACCCCGTCCGCATGGTCACCCCCGGCCTCTACGGCTACGTCTCCGCCACCAAATGGCTCACCGACCTCGAACTCACCACCTTCGACAAGCAGGCCTACTGGATCCAACGCGGCTGGGGACGCCTCGCCCCCATCAAGGTCCAATCCCGCATCGACACCCCCGGCGGATTCGGCCGCATCCCCGCCGGCCGCACCACCATCGCCGGCACCGCCTGGGCCCAACCCATCGGCATCGAACGCGTCGAAGTCCGCGCCGACGGCGGACCGTGGCACACCGCCCGACTGTCCACGGAGGTCAACCCCCACACCTGGCGGATGTGGCGCTGCGAACTCGACCTCCCACCCGGCGGCCACACCATCGAATGCCGCGCCACCGACCACCACGGCACCACCCAAACCCCCCGCCGCGCCCCCGTCCTCCCCGACGGCGCCACCGGCTGGCACTCCGTCTTCTGCACCACCCGCTGACCACCCCAAGAAAAAAATCACCAACCGACCAATCCGGACCCGACCCAGCACCGAACACCCCACGACGACAACGGAAAACGCCCCAGGGCGAAACCCGAGAGGAACACCTCACATGACGATCCGCCGCCGCGCCGCAGCGATCACCGGCACCACCGCCGCCCTCGCCCTCGCCCTCACCGCCTGCGGACAAGGCCAGCAGAACGACACCCCCGCCGCGCAGGAACCCGCCCCCGCACCCGCACCGGCCCCCACCGCCGACGGCGTCACCACCGCCGACGACGTCTTCGGCCCCGCCTGCTCCCAGGTCCCCAGCGACCCCAACGACCCCGGCTCCGTCCAGGGCATGATCGACGACACGGTCGGCACCGCCGCGAGCAACAACCCCCTGCTCACCAAGCTCACCGCCGCCGTCCAGGCCGCCGGGCTCGGCGACACCCTCAACAAGGGCGACGCCAACTACACCGTCTTCGCCCCCGCCGACCCCGCCTTCGACGCCGTCCCCGCCGACACCCTCAACGCCCTGCTCACCGACCCCGCCCAGAAGCAGCAGCTCACCGACCTGCTCACCTACCACGTCGTCCCCCAGCGGATGGACGCCGACGGCATCGCCCAGGCCGGCAAGCTCCCCACCGCCCAAGGCGGCGAACTCACCGTCGAAGGAAGCGGCGACAACCTCAAGATCAACGGCGCCTCCGTGCTGTGCGGCAACGTCCCCACCGCCAACGCCACCGTCTTCGTCGTCGACAAGGTCCTCATGCCCGGCAAGTGACCCGAACCGGGTGCCACACCACCCGACCGGGGTGGCCCGGCCCACGTGCGGGCGGCGCTGACGAGCGCCGCCCGCGACCCGTGTGCTTCGATCTCCACCGTGGACGTGCCGAACCGAGAACTCCGGCGCCCCGCCCGAGAAACCTCACCAGCGGCGCGGCGCGAACTCGACGCCGCAGGCATCCACGACCCCGCCCTCCGCGCCGCCTACACCCGCTGCCGCGCCCTCAACGCCGAACACGGCCGCACCTACTTCCTCGCCACCCGGCTCCTCCCCACCGCCGACCGCCCCGCCGTGCACGCCCTCTACGGATTCGCCCGCTGGGCCGACGACATCGTCGACGACACCACCACCCCCACCGACACCCGCGAACGCGAACTCCACCACCTCGACGCCGCCCTGCACCGCGCCCTCCACCACGGCAGCACCGACCACCCCGCCCTCGCCGCCGTCGCCGACACCGCCCACCGCTACCGGCTCCCCACCACCCTGTTCACCGACTTCATGCGCTCCATGCGAATGGACCTGCGCATCACCGAATACCCCACCCGAGCCGCACTCGACGACTACGTCCACGGCTCCGCCGGAGTCATCGGCCTGCAAGTCCTCCCCGTCCTCGGCACCACCGGCCCCCGCGAACACGCCGCGCCCCACGCCGCCGCACTCGGATTCGCCTTCCAGCTCACCAACTTCCTCCGCGACGTCGGTGAAGACCTCGACCGCGGCCGCGTCTACCTCCCCGCCGACGAACTCGCCGCCTTCGGCGTCGACACCGACCGGCTGCACTGGTGCCGCCGAAACGGACGCCCCGACGCACCCGTCCGCCGCGCCCTCAGCGACCAGGTCGCCCGCACCCGCGCCCTCTACCGCAGCGCCGAACCCGGCATCGCCCTCCTGCACCCCGCAGCCCGCCCCTGCGTGCGCACCGCACACCTGCTCTACGGCGAAATCCTCGACCTCATCGTCGAATCCGGCTACCAGGTCTTCGGCCACCGCCTCGCCGTACCCACCAGCCGACGCCTCGGCGTCGCCGCACCCCGCATGCTCACCGCACTCACCACCCGAGCCCTGCGGAGCCGCCGATGAACCCCCGGGTCACCACCCTGTTCGACCGCGGCGGCCGCGACTACGACGCCCTCGTCGCCGCCAACCCCGGCTACCACCGCGACCTGCACCGCTCCGCCCGACGCCTCCGCATCCCCGGCGACGGCCACGGCCTCCACCTGCTCGACCTCGGCTGCGGCACCGGCGCCTCCACCCGCGCCCTGCACCGAGCGCTGCCCGCCGCCACCATCACCGCCGTCGACGGATCCGCCCGCATGCTCGCCCGCGCCCGCGAGAAGCCCTGGCCCACCACCGTCCGCTTCGTCCACGCCGACGCCCACGACCTCCCCGACGCCGGCGTGCACGGCCCGTTCGACGGCATCCTCGCCGCCTACCTGCTGCGCAACCTCCCCGACCCGGACGCCGGACTCCGCCTGCTGCACGACCTGCTCCGGCCCGGAGCACCGCTGGCCGTGCACGACTACTCGCTGCCCCGGCGCCGCGCCGACCGGCTGCTGTGGCACGCCGTGTGCTGGAGCGTGATCATCCCCGCCGGGCGGTGGGTCACCGGCGACACCGCGCTCTACCGCTACCTGTGGCGCAGCGCCCTCGACTTCGACTCCCCACCGGAACTCACCGCGCGGATGCGCCGCACCGGGTTCACCGGCGTGCGCGTCGAACCCATGTCCGGCTGGCAGCGCACCCTCACCCACACCTTCCTCGGGAGGAGACCCGTTGCGTGACCCGCGCGCCGTCCGCCACCCCGCCCACCCCGGCGCCGACCGAGCAGGCACCGGCGGACCCCGCGTCGCCGTCGTCGGCGGCGGCATCGCCGGGCTCACCGCCGCCGCCTGCCTGAGCGACCGCGGCGCCGACGTGCTGCTGCTGGAACGCGAACCGCACCTCGGCGGACGCGTCGGCGGCTGGAGCACCACTCTCGCCGACGGCTCCGAGGTCGCGATGAACCGCGGCTTCCACGCCTTCTTCCGGCAGTACTACAACCTGCGCCGCCTGCTGCGCCGCGCCGACCCCGACCTCGCCGGGCTCGTCGCCCTCCCCGAGTACCCGCTGCTGAGCGCGGGCGGCAGCACCGACACCTTCGCCGGGCTCCCGCAATCACCGCCGTGGAACGCGCTCGGCTTCGTCTCCCGCAGCCCCACCTTCCGCTGGCGCGACGTGCCCGGCATGGACCTGCGCGCCGCCGCCACCCTCGCCGACGTGCGGGTGCCCGGCGTCTACGCCCGGCTGGACGGGACCAACGCCGCCGACTACCTGCGCGACATCGGGTTCCCGCCCGCCGCGCGGCACCTGGCGTTCGAGGTGTTCTCCCGCAGCTTCTTCGCCCCGCCCACCGACCTGTCCGCCGCCGAGCTGGCGCTGATGTTCCACCTGTACTTCCTCGGCTCCAGCGAGGGACTGCTGTTCGACGTCGCCGCCGACTCGTTCCCCACCGCGCTGTGGGAACCGCTGCGGACGCACCTCGCAGCCCGGGGCGTGCGGTTCCGGCTCGGCACCGAGGTCGCCGAGATCTCGCACCGCGGCCCGCGCGAGTTCGCCGTGCACCCGGCGGACGGCGAGCCGGTGGCGGCCGACGCCGTGGTGCTGGCCACCGAACTCGGCGGAGCGCAGCGCGTTCTCGCCGACTCCCCCGAACTGGCGCACCGCGCGTGGCGGGAGCGGGTCGGTGCGCTGCGCAGCGCACCACCGTTCCTGGTGTCCCGGTTCTGGCTGGACCGGCCGGTGCGCGCCGACCGGCACGCGTTCCTCGGCACCAGCGGGTTCGGCCCGGTGGACAACATCAGCGTGCTGGAGCGCTACGAGCACGACGCCGCCGAGTGGACCCGCGCGCACGGCGGATCCGTCGTCGAGGTGCACTGCTACGCCCTGGCGCCCGACGCGACCGTCCCGGGAATGCGGTCCCGGGTGCTCGACGAGCTGCACCGGGTCTACCCGGAGACCACCACGGCCGGGATCGTCGACGAACGCCACGAGCTGCGCGCGGACTGCCCGCTGTTCCCGCCCGGCGGGTTCGCCGCGCGGCCGACGATCACCACCCCCGAACCGGGACTGGTGCTGGCCGGGGACCACGTGCGGGTCGACCTGCCGGTGGCGCTGATGGAACGGGCCGCCACCAGCGGGATGCTGGCGGCGAACCGGCTGCTGCGGCTGTGGGGGCTGCTCGGGCACGACGTGTGGAGCGTGCCGGTCGCAGGGCGTTCACCGCTGCTGCGGCTGGCCGCGCGGTTCGCCTGAGGCTCGTCGTCGTTGCGGGGGTTGTTCTTCGTGCTCGTCGAACATTGATTTCGGTCGACACTGAAACCATCGTGCTTAGAAAGATACGTCGGCCGGGCGGGCCGCCCGGCCGACGATCCAGGGCTCAGGCGCCGCTGCCGCCGTCGACCGGGACGCTCGCGCCGGTCACCATCGAGGCCCGTGCGGATCCGGACCGCGGCGCCGGACACCGGGACTCCGCCGCGCTGCGGCTCACCGACGGCGAATCCGACCACCTGCACGTCGGCCCCGCGCCCAACCGGACCCGGCGGCACCGGCGCGACGCCCGGCCCGGCATCCGCACGCTGCTCGAACGACTACCGCTGACGGCGGGCATCGTGGTGTCGGCCAGGTTCGACGTGCTCGCGTGGCATCCCGTCGTCGGGGAGGTCACGGTCGACTGCGACTCGCTCGCGCTCAGCGACCGCAACCAGCACCTCGTGTTCCACACCGCGCAGCCCGGCTCCCCCCCCCGACGCCGAAGCGCTGGCGCTGCTGGACGTGCTGGGCACCGAGCGGTTCGACGCGGGCGAAGCCTCGCGACCGGATGACCTTCAGCCCCCGGACCGGCCGCGGAGCTCGCAGCGGCGCTCCGCGTAGGCCAGGTCGTCGCGCCACAACCGCAACGCCGCCCACCGCATCACCGGCCGCAACCCGCCCGCCGCCGCGCGGGCCAGCCGGAAACCCGGCCGCGTCGAATGCGCCACCACCGCTTCGACCACCGCCGTCGTCGGGCGCCCGGCCGAGTTCCGGCCCAGCGGCGTCGCGTGCGTCTCGACGACGCTGCCCAGGCCCTCCCCCGCCACGATGTGCATCACCACGGTGCGCGGCTCCGGGGCGGTGAAGGTCGCGCGCACCGGCACCCCTACTCCCCCGGTCAGCCGGAACGACACCGCGACCTCGAACTCGTCCCGCTCCGCGTCCGGCTCGCGCAGCACCTCCAGGTTCGCGAACGAGTACGGGTGGAACCACGAGCCGTGCCACGGGTCCAACCGGTTCGCCACCACGTCCCGCGGCTCGCACACCCCCACCGCGGTGGCCACCGCGTCGACGCTGCCCGCCGGCGGCGGCCGGGTCGGCAGCACGGGCGCGGGCAGCGGTGCCTCCCCGCCGGCCGCGTCCAAGCGGACCCAGGCGAGCACCCCGTCGTCGTGCGCGGGGAAGGTGCGCCAGCCCGCAGTCCCCTCCCCCAGGCACATCCCGTGCCAGCGGCACACCAGCCGTCCCTCGTGCAGCCGCGCCTCCCGCAGCGGGGCGCCCAGGTGCGGGCAGGCGCCGGGACCGACGTGCAACTCCCCTGATCCGTCGCGCCACGCCACCAGTTCCACACCGGCCACCGTGCGCCCGAACGGCCGCGACGCGGAGATCTCCCGGCTCCCGGCCAGCACGAACCAGTTCCCCGACGGCCGGGCCTGCGCGCGCCGCAGCGCGGCCGCGATCAGCTCCGGCCGCGCCTGCCGCCAGGTGCCCGGCTGCTCCGCCCAGCGCGGCGAGCGGATCCGCCGGAGCGGAAACCGCACTCCCTGCTCACCCATGCGCACTCCCGTTCGTCAGCGGTGCAGCGTAGTCCCGAGCGGCGCCGCCGGCCCGCTCCCCGCGCGGTCGCGGAACGGATTCCGCCGAACGCGCAAGGGAATTCCGTCCCCCTCCGGAGGTGTACCGCCGTCACTGCGCGGGTAGAGCGGAACCGGAACACCGCCTCGTCGGAGGAGGAGCACCATGCCCGCCGGAGCGAACCGCAAGCAGGAACGCCAGTACGAGCACATCAAGCACGGCGCCGAACGGCGCGGCAGCAGCGAAGGCCGGGCCGAGGAGATCGCCGCCCGCACCGTGAACAAGGAACGCGCGCAGCAGGGCCAGGCCAAGCGGCGCAGCAAGACCTCGGTGCAGGACATCTCACCGGAGCGCCGCGGCGGACTGCGCTCCGGGAACCGCACCGGGCCGCTCGGCCGCACCAAGGCGCAGCTCTACCAGGACGCGCGCCGGGCCGGGATCGGCGGCCGTTCGAAGATGAGCAAGGCCGAGCTGGAGAAGGCGTTGTCCCGCGGCTGACTCCGAGCAGCACGGCGGCGGGGCGTTCACCGCTCCGCGTCGTGCTGCTCGGCGATGGCGGCGGCCGCGGCCTGGACGCAGTTGCCGAGGTCCTCCGCGGCCGCCGCGGCCTGGTCGAGGGCCACGTGCGCGTCGGTGGGCCGCGCGGTTCCCGGCGTGGCGTAACGACGGGCGAGACCGTCCAGCAGCAGCGCCAGCCGGTGCCCGCGGACAGCCACGTCGAGCAGCGCGTCCCGCGCGGACAGCGCGCCCGGCTCGCCGCCGGGTTCGGTGCGGGCGTCGGGGATCGACGCGGGTTCCACCGCGCGGTCGGCGCCGTCCAGCGCCGCCCCCATCTCCTCGCGCGCGCGGACCGCTTCGTCGACCGCCGCCGCCCGGTCCGGTTCTCGACCGGTCCGGCCACCGCCGGTTGCGTCGCCTGTGCTCATCTCCGTCCCCCCGGCCGATCGCCTGCCGGAAGATCCGCCGCCGGCGCCCCGCGGGACAGCGGGGGCGGCGGACCTGACCGGCTGCGCGCGGACTACCCGGAACGGGGGACGGGCACACCTGGCAGCGCGGGTGGCGGGCGCGCGCGAAGCGCACCCGCCACCCGCGGAACCGGGCTCAGGGTGCCTGGACGATGCCCGCGCCGATGTCGGTGGACGGCAGCGGCAGGCGCTTGGCGTTCTGCGCGAGGCGAGCCCAGAGGCCCCACGCCCGTTCCGGGTACTGCTGGGCGAGCAGCGCGGCGACGCCCGCGACGTGCGGGGTGGCCATGCTGGTGCCGCTGAGCTTCCGGTAGCGCTCCTGACCCGGCCAGCTGGAGTACACGTCCACCCCCGGCCCGACCACGTCGACCTGGCCGATCTGGTCCACCGTGCCGGAGGAGAAGTCGGCGACCGCGCCCTGCTCGTCCACCGCGCCGACGGCGAGGATCGACGGGCAGTTCGCCGGGTGCCCGACCGGCGCGATCGCTCCCGCCGACCGCTGACTCTCGTTGCCCGCGGCGGCCACGATGAGCGTGCCGCGCTCGATGGCGCGCCGCGCCACGCGTTCGAACGCTTCGGAGAACGGCTGCCCCGGTTCGGTCGGCGCGCCCAGCGACATCGACACCACCGAGCAGCCGTTGGAGATCGCCCACTGGATGCCGGACAGGATCCCGCTGTCCCCGCCGGATCCCTCGTCGCTGAGCACCTTGCCCGCGTAGATCGACGCCTCGGACGCGATGCCGTAGCCCGGGCCGGACTGGGTGCTGCGCGGCCCGCAGGCGGTGCCGATGCAGTGCGTGCCGTGGCCGTGCCCGTCGTGGGCGTCCTGCCCCTCCACGAAGGACCCGGTGACGACGTCCCGGCCGGCGAAGTCGGGGTGCTGCTCGTCGAAGCCGGTGTCGAGCACGGCGACCCGGATGCCCTTGCCGGTGGGCGTGCTCTGGTCGGCCCGGACGGCGCGCAGGCCCCAGGTGACTTCGGCGTCGGCGGCGGGTTGCGGGGATCCGATGGCGAAGACCCGGCGCTCTGCTTCGATCGCCGCCAGCGGGGTGCCGCGTTCGCGCACCGAGTTCTGCAGCGCGGTGAACTGCTCCGGGTCGGCGTCGACGAGCGCGACGCCGAGTTCGTGCAGCACGACGCCGCCTGCGCCGCTGAACAGCGCTCCGGGCGCGGCGCCCGCGGCGTCGGCGGTGCTGGCGGTGCGGATACCGGCGAGCCGGTTGAGCTCCCGGGCACCGAGCACCGTCGCGTCGTCCTCCAGCAGGACCAGGTAGCGGCCGGTGGTTCCACTCTCGGCTGCGGTCATGATCGCCCCCTTGCTCTCGGTGAAACGTGCCCCTTGAGGTAACTCCCGTCCCACCCGTCCCGGCAAGACGCCGGTCGTGTGCGGATGATCCCCCGTTTTTCCCTTGCACAGCGGGAAATTCACCCTCACCCACCGTGCCGGGTGACCCCTGATCGGCGAGCACGACACGGAGAGTTCCGTTCCGAACCGGAGGAGTTCCGCTCGACCGGAGGCGCCGGGGTTCCGGCGGCCCGCCCGTTCGTCGCACACTGGGGGCCGCGGAGCGCGAGTCCCTCCGCCGCCGGGGCGGCGGACCACACCAACGAGGTGGCGCATGGACAGCACGACCGAGAACGTGATCATCGTGGGTGTCGACGGGTCCGAACCGTCCCGCGCGGCGCTGCGCTGGGCGATGCGGCAGGCCGAGCACACCGGCGCCGCGGTGCGCGCCGTGGTCGCCTGGGAATACCCGGCGTTCTACAGCTGGGAGGGCGGGCCGATGCCGCCGGACGACTTCCAGCAGGCCGCCGAGCGGAACATGCACGACGCGGTGGACGCGGTGACCGGACCGGGCAGCGCGGTGGAGCGCGTGGTGGTGCACGGGCACTCCGCGCAGGCGCTGCTGGAGGCCGCCGACGGCGCGGAGCTGCTGGTGGTCGGCAGCCGCGGCCACGGCGGCTTCTACCGCACGCTGCTGGGCTCGGTGAGCCAGCGCTGCGCGGTGCACGCGAAGTGCCCGGTGGTCATCGTCCGCGAATGAGGGCTCCGGCCCGCGCCGCGAAAACCGCTTTCCCCGCGCGACGCGGACCCGTAGCGTCGGCCCGCGTGAACGACGAGAAGATCCTGGTCACCGGCAGTGCAGGCCACCTCGGGGAGGCGCTGGTGCGCGGCCTGCGCGCCGAAGGCCGCGACGTGGTGGGGCTGGACCTGCTGCCGTCCCGGTTCACCACGGCCACCGGCTCGATCACCGATCGGGAGCTGCTGCGCCGCTGCCTGGACGGAGTCACCGGCGTGCTGCACGCGGCGACGCTGCACAAGCCGCACGTCGGCTCGCACGACCGGCAGGCGTTCGTGGACACCAACGTCAGCGGGACGCTCGCGCTGCTGGAGGAATCCGTGGCCGCGGGGGTGCGGAGCTTCGTGTTCACCAGCAGCACCAGCGCGTTCGGCCGCGCGCTGACCCCGGCACCGGGCGAGCCCGCGACGTGGATCACCGAGGACGTGGTGCCGGTGCCGCGCAACGTCTACGGCGTCACCAAGATCGCCGCCGAGCAGGTCTGCGAACTGGTGCACCGCGACCACGGGCTGCCGGTGGTGGTGCTGCGCACCTCCCGCTTCTTCCCGGAGGACGACGACCGCGAGGACGTCCGCACCGCCTACGACGGGCTCAACGCGAAGGTCAACGAGCACCTGTACCGGCGGGTGGAGCTGCAGGACGCGGTGGACGCGCACCGGCTGGCGCTGGCGCGGGCCCCGCAGCTCGGGTTCGGCCGCTACATCATCAGCGCCACTCCCCCGTTCTCCCCGCAGGACGCGGCGCTGCTGCGGACCGACGCCCCCGAGGTGGTGCGGCGGCTGTTCCCCGACCAGGAGGCGGAGTACGCGCGGCGCGGCTGGCGGATGTTCCCCTCGCTGGACCGGGTGTACGCCAACGACCGGGCCCGTGCGGACCTCGGCTGGACGCCGCGGTGGGACTTCCGGCACGTGCTGGACCTGCTGCGCGCGGACGAGGACGTGCGCAGCCCGCTGACCAGGGCGGTCGGTGCGAAGGGCTACCACCCGTACCCGCACGGGGTCTACACCCGGCCCTGACGGGGCGCGGTTCCCCGGCGGTCAGAGCCCCTTGAAGGGGTGGGCGGTGGCGACGAGGACGGCGGTCTCGCCCGGCGCGATGCGGCCGGATCCGTGCAGCCGGTGCAGCGCGGGGAGCACCAGGGCGCTGGCCCCTTCGAGCAGGATCCCGTGCCGCGCCAGCCGTTCCGCGGCCGCTGCGGCCCTGTCGGCGACGACCGGATCTCCCCCGGATTCCGCCAGCACCCGCTGCGCTTGCACCGTGGTGGAGCCGCCGCCGATCGACGGGGCACCGGTGGCCGTCCCCGGGAAGGAGTCGTGCACGCCCGCGCCCGCGCGGACCGCGCTCAGCCGCGGGAACGGTTCGACCAGGTGCACCCGGGGGCCGGGCCGGTCGTGCCGCCGCGCCGCCTCCCGCAACCCGAGGTGCGCGCCGAAGGCGAGGTCGCCGCGCGCGGTCGGCAGCAGCACGTGCTCCGGGACGCGGCCGAGGCCGTCCACCACCTCCCAGCCGAGCGGTCGCATCGCGTCCACGCCGAACGGGCTGCTGCCCACGGCGGGCCGCACGTAGTTCGTCACCGCGAGCCGACCCGGATCGGCGGCGCGGTCGCGGACGAAGTCCCAGCGCTGCTCGGCGTCCTCGAACACGTGCAGCCGCGCGCCGGTGGCGCGCACCGCGTCGACGATCGGGGCGGGCACGGCGGTGGTGACGGCGAGGTCGCACTCCAGCCCGTAGAGCGCGGCGTAGGCGGCCAGCGACACCGCGGCGTTGCCGGAGGACGCGGCCACGACCCCCGCGCAGCCCGCCGCGGCGGCCCGGCCGACCGCGCCCCAGCTGAACCGGTCCTTGTGCGAACCGGTCGGGTTCGCGGCCTCGTTCTTCACCCACACCTCGACGCCGTCCGGGCGAGCTCGGCGGGCAGCGGGAACAGCGGGGTGCCGCCTTCGCCGAGGGTGCGGGCGCCGCGCAGCGGCAGCTGCCCGAACGGGTCCCCGTCGTAGCGGCAGCGCAGGTTCGCCGGGGTGCCGCGCACCAGGCAGTCCGGGCAGCCGGCGGTCAGGTCGCCGACGGGGTGCGAGCGCCCGCAGCCGAGGCAGTCGAGCGCGACGAGGCGTTCGTTCGTGGTGACCTGCGGGGCGTGCGGCATGGGCGTGCTCACGATCGTGCGAACCGGACGGAGGACCACCGCGCACCCTAGCTTCCCGGTTCGCCGCGCGGACCGGTCCCGAACGGCCCGGTCGAGCGGTCGACCGGGCCGTTCACCTGGCGCGATCAGGCGACTTCGGCCGCCGGGGAGTCGCCGAGGACCTCGCCCCGGGCGTCGAGCGCCTGCACGCCGACGAAGGCGGCGGCGCCGGGCACGTCCACCCGGGTCTCGAAACCGGTGCGCGGCACGTCCTGCACGGGCGCGAGGTTCGCCTCGTCCGGCCCGGTCAGCACCCGCCACGCGGCGACCTCGGTGGCCCCGTTCCAGCTGGCGTACACGCTGGTGACGCCGTCCCCGGCCTGCCCGGCCACGGCGGGCCGGTCGAGCGGTCTGCCGACCCACGGGGACCGGAACGCGCGGTAGGAGGTGATGGAGTCGACGAAGTTGCCGTGGAACAGCACCTCGCCGTCCGCGTCGAACTCGGTGAAGTACGGCTCCCCGCCCCAGCCGACGAACAGGTGGTCCTCGTCGAGCAGCTGGGTGTTGCCCTGGTTCGGCGCGAGCAGCCCCTCCGGGCTCTCGTGGCTGCGCCGCACGGTCGCGGTGCGCGCCTGCTCGTCGACGTCGAGCACGAGCGCCCGGGAGCGCCCGCGGCCAGGTGCGGCGGCGGCGTTGTCGAACAGGGTGATCGTGCCGTCCTCGCGGCGCCTGCAGTCGTGCTGCCAGGCGAACGCGGCGTCCGGCCCCATCTCGAAGTCGCTCTTCTTGCCGTTGAGCCGCCAGGTGACCTCGCCGGTGCCGCGGTCGATGCGGTAGACGGCGTGCGTGCAGCGGGCGGAGACGAGCAGCGCGTCGCCGTCCTCGCAGACCGCGTTGAGGTGGATGTAGTCGAACCACTCCTCCGGATCCGCGGGTACCGGGTAGAAGGATTCCTCGATGGCGACGTGCTCCAGGCTGCGCCACTCGAACAGCAGCTCGCCGCCGGCGATGTCGATCTCCTGCACGACGCCTTCGAGCACCTTCGCGTTCGCCGCGCCGCCGACGGGCGTGGTGTCGGCGCGGACCTCGGTGTAGACGATGATCAGCGCGGTGCCGCGCGGGGTGATCACGAACTCGTGCATGTCGCCTTCGAGGCCGTTGGCGGGCCGCACGGTCGCGATGCGCTGGTAGCTCTCGTCGACGATCGCGAACTGCCCGGTGCCGAAGCCCGGCGGGACGTGGATGGCGCCTTCCCAGAAGGTCAGCACCGGTTTCTCCTGGTACTGCTGCACCTGCATGTCGGCGATGACGCCCTCGGCGGGGTGCGAGAACCACACCGGTTGCCCCAGGTCGTCCATGATCAGCGCGCCGGGCTGGAAGTCGGCGCGCGGGGCGGCGGCCGCGGGGTCGAGCTTGTTCGCCCCGGCCGGGGTGAGCAGCACGTGGCCGGGCCGGACGCCGGCGGCGGGGGTGCTGATGGCGACCTGCGGCGGGTTCAGGTCGGGGCGGCTCACGAAGGTGTGGCCGGCGCGCGTCCCGGCGCGGGGCGCGGGTGCGGCCGCTGCGGCGGCGGTCGCGGCGGTGCCGGTGCTCACCAGGGCGGGGACGGCGGAGGCGGCGGCGAGCATCCGCAGCACGCTGCGGCGGCCTAACTCGCGCGGGTGGGGCGTCATCGGTCGGCTCCTCGGAGTGGTTCGGGGGACGCGGGCGCGGTGCCGCGGCACCGCGGGCCGGGTCAGGCGTTGCTGAACGGGGAGGGGAACTTCCCTTCGCTCCGGACCTGCTCGGCGAGGTCGCGGATGGAGGCGCTGTCGTTGACGTGCGGGAAGTCCTCGGCCGGGACCGGCACGTCGAGGAACTCGCACAGCGGCTCCCAGCCCTGGCCGGGCTGGTACTCCAGCAGCCGGTCGGCGGGGACGGTGGCGCGGACTTCGGCGTTGTGCCGCTCGAACACCTCGATGGCGTGCGCGCGGTCCTCGAAGCGGCCGTCGAAGGTGCCGTTCCAGATCATCCGCTCGATGGTGGGGCGCAGCTTCGTGGTGAACGGGTCGTCCGAGTCGCCCGGCGGGTCCTGCACGAACTGGTAGATGGTGTCGTAGGTGCTGTCGTACCAGCGCTGCGGGTCGCGGGTGGTGAGCAGGACCTTCGCGTCCGGGTAGGCCTCCACCAGCTCGCGCCAGAACGTGCAGCCCGGCCAGTCCACAGTGGACCGGTACCCGCCGAGGACCTGGTCCCAGTCCACCGGACCGTCCAGCGCGCGAGCCCAGTCCCGCATCCGCTCGGGCTCCGCGATGACCTCGAACATGTGGTAGCACGGCCCGAAGCCGAGGTGTTCCAGCGCCGCCTTCATCGACGCGGTCCCGGTGCGGCCGAAACCGGCTCCGATGATCTTGACCATGGTGTTGCTCCTAGTCGTGCTCGCTCTTCCCGGTGGCGCCTGGAGGCGCCGGGTCCTCACCGCGCTTCGGTGATCATCACGGCGCCGACGGTGGCGTGCGTGGCCTCGTCGACCAGCAGGCCGCCGCCGGTGAGCCGGTTGCGCTCGTAGGGATCGCAGAACACCGGCTGCGCCAGCCGCAGGCCGACCTCGCCGATGTCGTTGAGGCCCAGCTTCGCGGCCGGTTCGCGGTGCAGCGTCGTCACGTCCACCCGGTGGTGCACCGCGGTGACCAGGGCCTTGACCGTGCGCGTGGTGTGCTTGAGCAGCAGCCGAGTTCCGGGCCGCAGCACCGGGTTCGCCGCCATCCAGCACACCCGGGCGGTCAGCTCGGTCGCCGCTGCCGGCGGGGCGTCCGGGGCGCACAGCAGGTCGCCGCGCCCCACGTCGATCTCGTCGGCCAGCCGCACCGACACCGACTGCGGCGCCCTGGCCTCGGCGAGCGCGCCGTCCGCGGTGTCCACCGCGGTCACCCGGGTGCGCAGGCCCGAGGGCAGGTGCAGCACCTCGGCGTCCTCGTGCACCGAGCCACCGCTGATCTGGCCCGCGTAGCCCCGGTAGTCCCGCTCGGGGGCGCGGATCACGTACTGCACCGGCAGCCGGAAGTCCCCGGCCGCCCGGTCGTCCTCGATGTGCACCCGCTCCAAGTGCTCCAGTAGCGACGGGCCCTCGTACCACGGCATCCGGTCCGAGCGGTGCACCACGTTGTCGCCGCGCAGCGCCGAGATCGGGATCGCGGTGACCTCGGGCAGCTCCAGCTCCGCGGTGAACCGGGCGAACTCCGCGGTGATCGCCGCGAACACCTCGTGGTCGTGGTCGACCAGGTCCATCTTGTTCACCGCCAGCACCAGCCGCGGCACCCGCAGCAGCCCGGCCAGCACCGCGTGCCTACGGCTCTGCTCGGTGAGCCCGTTGCGGGCGTCGACCAGCACGATCGCCAGGTCCGCGGTGGAGGCGCCGGTGACCATGTTCCGGGTGTACTGGGCGTGCCCGGGCGTGTCGGCGATGATGAACGCGCGGTGCGCGGTCTCGAAGTACCGGTGCGCCACGTCGATCGTGATGCCCTGCTCGCGCTCCGCGCGCAGGCCGTCGGTGACCATCGCCAGGTCCAGCCCGTCGTCGCCGCGCTCGCGGCCGACCAGCTCCAGCATCTCCAGCTGGTCGGCCAGCAGCGAGCGGGAGTCGTGCAGCAGCCTGCCGATCAACGTGCTCTTGCCGTCGTCGACGGCCCCGGCGGTGGCGAACCGCAGCAGGCTGTCGGCGGGGGCGAAGCTCCGTTCCTCCGCATCGGTGGGCAGGCTCATCAGAAGTACCCCTCTCGCTTGCGGTCCTCCATGGACGCCGCGCTCGCGCGGTCGTCGGCACGGGTCTGGCCGCGTTCGGTGACCTTCGTGGCGGCGATCTCGGCGATCACCTCGGCGACCGTGGACGCGGTGGACGGCACCGCCCCGGTGCAGGTCATGTCGCCGATGGTGCGGAACCGCACGGACTTCTCGGTGAGCACCTCGTCCGGATCGCGGTGCACGAACGGGTTGTCGGCGAGGTACATGCCGTCGCGTTCGAAGACCTTCCGCCGGTGCGCGAAGTACAGCGCGGGCAGCTCCACGCCGTCCTGGTCGACGTAGGTCCAGATGTCGCGCTCGGTCCAGTTCGACAGCGGGAACGCGCGCACGTTCTCCCCCGGGCCGATCAGCCCGTTGTAGAGGTTCCACAGCTCGGGGCGCTGGTTGCGCGGGTCCCACTGGCCGAAGGCGTCGCGGAAGGACAGCATCCGCTCCTTCGCACGCGCACGTTCCTCGTCGCGGCGGGCGCCGCCGAACAGCGAGTCGAACCGGTGCTCGGCGATGGCGTCGAGCAGCGTCACCGTCTGCGCCCGGTTGCGGCTGGCACCGCGGCCCTCCTGCTCGACGACGCGGCCCGCGTCGATGGAGTCCTGCACGGACGCGACCACCAGCCGCACGCCGAGCTCGGCGGCGCGGCGGTCCCGGAACTCCAGCACCTCCTCGAAGTTGTGGCCGGTGTCCACGTGCAGCACCGGGAACGGGATCGGGGCGGGCCAGAACGCCTTCTCGGCCAGGCGCAGCAGCACCGCGGAGTCCTTGCCGCCGGAGAACAGCAGCGCGGGCCGGTCGAACTCGGCGGCGACCTCGCGGATCAGGTGCAGCGCCTCGGATTCGAGGACGTCCAGGCGGGACAGGGCGCGTCGGGCGGGCATCAACTGCTCCCCTCGGGAGGTGTTCCAGGTGCGGCGGCCACCGCCGCCAGCAGCGGTTCGGCCAGTTCGGGGCGGCAGACCAGCAGGTCCGGCAGCCACGGGTCGGGTCGGTCGTAGACGAGCGGCGAGCCGTCGAGGCGGCTGGTGTGCAGCCCGGCGGCCCGGGCCACGCCGATCGGGGCGGCGCTGTCCCACTCGTACTGGCCGCCCGCGTGCAAGTAGGCGTCGACCTCGCCGCGGACCACCGCGCTGATCTTGGCGCCTGCCGAGCCCATCGGGACGGTCTCGGCACCGAGCGCGGCGGCGACGGCGGCGACGAACTCCGGCGGGCGGCTGCGGCTCACCGCGATGCGCGGCGGCCCGCCGTGCGCGGCCGGGACCCGCGGCGGGCTGCCGGTGCCGAGCACCAGGCCCGCGGCGGGCAGCGCCACGGCGGCCGCCCGCACCTGGTGCTCCGCGGCGAGCGCCACGTGCACGGCCCAGTCGGGGCGGTCCGGTTCGGAGAACTCCCTGGTGCCGTCGAGGGGATCCACGATCCACACCCGGCCGCCGCCGGAGCGCTTGGGACCCGCGGTGCCGTGCTCGGAGAGCACCGCGTCCTGCGGGCGCTGCTCGGCGAGCGCGGCCAGCAGCAGTTCGTGCGCGGCGGCGTCGCCCTCGTCACCGAGCACCTTGCCGTCCACTTCGGACCGGCGACGCGCGCGCAGCTCCAGCAGGCACCGCCCGGCCTCGTCCGCCAGCCGCGCGGCCAGCTCGTGATCGTCCGCCTTCACCCGGTTCCTCCTTCGGCGCCGGCATCGATCCGCTCCCCCGCCGGGGCCGACGCCCGACCGCGGGAGAACCATCCGGACGACACCGCCGCGGCGGCGAGCGCGACCAGCACGCCGAGCGCCGCCGCCACCGCCGCCCCCGTTCCGGCCAGCATCGCCCCGCTGGCGGCGAGCATGCCGCCCAGCAGCACCCGGACGGGCCGGTCCGGGATGCGCGCCGACAGCAGTGATCCGGCGAGCACCCCGGGTAGCGAACCGGCCAGCAGCGAGCCCACCAACCCGAGGTCGACCTGGCCGTGCAGCAGATGTCCCAGCGCGGCGACCAGCACCAGCGGCACGGCCTGCACCAGGTCGGTGCCGACCAGCCGCGCCGAGCTCATCGCCCGGTCCAGCAGCAGCAGGCACACGATGACGATGGACCCGGAACCGACCGAGGTGGTGCCGACGACGAACCCGGCGGCCGCGCCCAGCAGCACGGCGGGGACCGGGCGGATCCGCGGTGCCGCGCCGGACGCCGGACGTCCGCGGTCCAGGCGCATCCGCACCACCAGGGTCACCGCGGCGAGCAGCACCGCGGCCGCGCTCACCCCCTTGAGCACCGCGCCGGTGCCCGCGCCGAGCCGGCCCGCGAGCAGCGAGCCGAGCAGCGCGCACGGCAGCGAGCCCAGGCACAGCAGGCCCACCGTCGGCAGGTGAGCGGTGCGCCGCCGCAGGTGCACGGCCGCGCCCACCGGTTTCATCACCGCGCCCGCCACCAGGTCGGTGGACACCGCGGCCAGCGGCGGCACGCCGAACACGACGGTCAGCAGCGGCATCGTGAGGGCACCGCCGCCCATCCCGGTCAGGCCGACCAGCGATCCGGTCAGCAGACCGGTCAGGGTCACTCCGAGGTCCACGAGCGCACCCAGCCCCGTTCCCGCAGCAGCGCCACGACCCGGGCGACGGCTTCGCCCTGGGACAGCCCGGAGGTGTCCAGCGCCAGGTCGGCGTCGGTGGGCGGCTCGTAGGGCGCGGACACGCCGGTGAACTCGGGCAGCGCCCCGGCCCGCGCCTTGCGGTACAGGCCCTTGCGGTCGCGGCGTTCGCACTCGCCGAGCGGGGTGGCGACGTGCACCAGCAGGAACCCGCCGCAGTCGGACACCATGCGGCGCACCGCGTCCCGGTCGGCCGCGTAGGGCGCGATGGGCGCGCAGATCGCCGCGCCGCCGTGCCGGGTGACCTCGGAGGCGACGAACCCGATGCGGCGCACGTTGCGGCTGCGGTCGGCGGCGGAGAACCCGAGGCCTTCGCAGAGGGTCCGGCGCACCACGTCCCCGTCCAGCAGCGTCACCGCCCGGTGGTCGTGCTGGCTGAGCTCGTCGCGCAGCGCGCGGGCCAGGGTGGACTTGCCCGCCCCGGACAGGCCGGTGAACAGCACGGTGAAGCCGCGTTCGGCCAGCGGCGGGTGCAGCCTGCGCTGGTGTTCGGCGATCGCCGGAGTGGTGAACCAGGACGGCAACGGGGCGCCCTCGTCGAGGCGGGCGCGCAGCTCCTCGGCGCCCAGGCCGCCACGCCCGCAGCCGGGTTCGACCCGCTCGGCGCGGATCCAGGCGTCGGCGGAGTCGCGGACCAGTTCGGGCGGAGCGACCACGGTGATCGGCGAGTCCTCGACCGGGTCCGCGGTGACCAGGTGGGTCGCGCCGTAGGCGGCGGCGACCTGCGCGGCCAGCGCCGCGTCGGCCTTCGGGTCGGGCCGGCGGGCCAGCGGGACCGGCACGACCGCGGTGCCCGCGGGCAGGTGCGGGCGGGCGGCGAGCAGGGCCTGCACCAGCAGTTCCGGGCGCGGCCCGGTCATCCGGGGCAGCAGCAGCACGTGCCCGTCGAACTCGGCGGCGAGTTCGCGCAGCTGCGCGAGTTCGCGGTGGTGCAGCGGGGCGTCGGCGACGACGCCGAGCACCGGTCCGGCGGGCAGGTCCGCGCGGACCTCGGCGGCGGGCGGGCGCATCCGGCGCAGCGCTCCGGCGGGGTCCGCCGCGGCGCGCAGCACTCCGGCGGCGAAGCAGGTGGTGCCGTCGGACCAGGGATCGTCGTTGCGCAGCACCGCGACCGGGGCGCCTTCGGCGTCGCGCAGCTCGATCCGGGGCGCGTCGGCGAGGTCGGCGGGCACCGGCAGCACGATCGGCGCGGGCCACGGGGTGCCGTCCAGCAACCGGCGCCGGGTGCGCACCGAGTCGACGTCGGCGGCGCCGAGGAATCCGGTCAACGGACCGAAGGCACCGTCCAGCAGCAATTCCACATCGGACAGTTCAGCGGGTTCGGGGGTCCAGCCCGGGATCGTCCCGTCAGGGCCGGGACATTCAGGCTCCGCTCTGCTCGCGCTCACACGCACCTCTGTCCGCTGGTCGGGGCCGACTTGATGCATACCGTGCCGAAGTGGGATCGACGGGTGAACCCCGGTGTCCACTTCTCGCCACATCGCATTTTTCCCACCGCACCGGCACATTTCCAGCCTTGACGAATCGCCGATTCCGGCATTGTTCGCGAACTTCACCGGTCGTTTCGGGACTCCGCGCGGGGCAGCGTCGAGCGGAACGTGCGCTCCCCCGGCCCCAGCTCGAACACGCCGTGCCCGTCGCGGACCAGGTCCGCTCCGGCGGTGCGGCCGGGCACGTGCACCTCGGCGGTGGTGTTCGGCGGGATCCGCACGGTGAGGGTGAACTCGCGCCCGTCGCGGCACCAGCGGGACTCGACCCGGCCCGCGGGGGTGGTGTGGTGGCCCTCGACCCGGCGCAGGTCGCCCACGACCTTGGGCCGGATGCGCAGCCGCCGGAAGCCGGTGGAGCCCGGCGCCTGGTCGAGGCCGGCGAGTCCGGTGTGGAACCACTCGTCGAGCTGGGTCAAGATCATGTGGTTCAGCGAGTTGCGCAGGTCCCACTGCTCCGGAACCGTGCTGAGCCCGCCCGGGTTCGCCGGGGTGTCCCGGAAGAACGCGCCGTAACCGGCGTCCTGGTGCAGCGCCTCCCACAGCAGCTCGTCGCGGTCGGCGTCGCGCAGCACCCGCACCACCGGCCCGAGTCCAAGGTGCCCGGCGCGCAGCAGCGGGCCGCTGGACGCGCGGACGCGTTCGACCAGCGCGGCCAGCACCCGCGGGCGTTCCGGCACGGGCACGATCCCGGCGTCCAGCGGCATCGCCTGCGCCGCCTGCGTCGCGCCCCGCTCGGTCCCGTCGCCGCTGTAGCAGCCGAGGTCGGGCAGGTAGAACCGCTCGTGGAAGGCGCGGGCGATGTCCTCGGCCAGCGCGCCGTACTCGCGCGCGTCCGCGGGGTTCCCCAGTGCCGCGGCCACGTCCGCCACGGCGCGGGCGGTGGCGTGGTAGCCCCAGGTTCCGGTGAGCTCTCCCGCGGTCTCCTCCGCCGCCACCCAGTCGCCGAGCTCGCCGACGACCAGGTGCCGGTGCGCCTTGCGGCGCCGCAGGTAGTCCAGGTAGGCCGTCATGGCCGGGTAGTGCCGCGCCATCGTCTCGGCGTCGTCGTAGAGCCGGTGCAGCAGCCACGGCACCAGCACGATCGCGTTGCCCCAGTTGACCTCGTCGCCGAACCGGTCCCGGTAGCCCCAGTCGTAGACGGGCGCCTTCAGCGCCACGTTGCCCACGTCGGGCCCGCGCCCGGACTGCCCTTCGGCGAGGTGCCGCTGCATCGTCGGCAGGTAGGCCGCGAGGTCGAAGTGCCGGGACAGCACGCCCATCGGGTGCGTGTAGTCGGCGCCGTAGGCCAGCTTCTCCCGGCCGGGGCAGTCGGTGAGCACCGACATCAGGTTCGAGGCGACGGAGAAGTGCGCCATCCGGTGCAGCCGGTCCACCCGCTCGTCGGAGGTGCGCACCGACCCGGCGCGCGGCGCGTCGGCCCGCAGTTGCAGCCCGACGACCTCGGGACGCACCTCGGGTGGCGCGGTGACCTCCACGAAGCGCATCGCGAAGTACTGGAAGGCGGGCTGCCAGGTCTCCCCGCCGGGCAGGCCCGCGGCGGTGTAGGTGTGCAGCACGTCGGTGCCACGCCGGTCGTTGCGGATCGAGGTCTGGTCGACGGAGCCGTCCGGCGCCAGCGATTCACCGGGCCGCAGGGCCACGACGGTGCCCGCGGGCACTTCGGGCAGCCGCAGCCGCGGCCAGCCCGCGAGGTTCTGCCCCAGGTCGAACACCCGGCGTCCCGGTTCGAGCTCGCGCACCCGCACCGGCCGCCACTCGCGCACGATCCGCACCGGCTGCGCCCGGCGCCACACGAGTTCGGTGCCGCCGTTCGGCGGCGTGGTGCGGATCGCGTCGACCCACCCGGCCGGCTCGCCGTCGCGGCGGGTCGCGGCCGCGGTGTGGTCGGCGCCGGGCTCGTCCCAGCCGGGCTGGGCGCGGCGGGCGTCGTGGTCGGTGCCGGAGAACCAGTTGTCGGTGATCGCGGGCCCCAGCGCGGTGCGCCAGTCCGGTCCGCTGACGATGTCGCGCCGCCCGTCGGGCCCGGTCAGCTCCAGGCGGGCGATCAGCCGCGGGGACACCGCGGCGCCGGCGGTCGGTTCCCACTGCGCCACCGGGTCTCCGGAGCCTTCGACGGGTGCGCCCGCGGGGTGCCGGTGCTCCAGCGGCGGGGCGATGATCAGCCCGTGCTCGTCGGCGGCGACGACCTGCCTGCTCTCCCAACGATCGCGGGTGCCGATGGTGACGGTCCCGCCGATGGGGTGGCCACCCGGATCCGGGACGCGGATGCGGTCGGCGCCGGGGTGCGCGGGCACCAGCAGCTCGCCGCGCGCCGGTTCGGTGCTGGTCCACCACGAGTAGGGGTCGCGCGCGCCGCCGCGGGTGCCGTGCCGGTGCACGTGCGCGGTGCCGTGGCCGAGCGCCACGCCGAGCACGTTCGCCCCGGGCAGCAGGAGTTCCCGCACGTCGTGCACCCGGTGTTCGGCGGAGCGCTGGTAGTTCGAGTTCCCGGGGGCCAGCACCTCGTCGGTCACCGGCCGCCCGTTGAGGGTCGCGGCGTGCACGCCCAGCCCGCACAGGTGCAGCCGGGCGGCGCTGATCGGCCCGCACGTGGTGAACGCCTTCGCGAAGATCGGCAGCGGATCGCCGGGTCCGCGGTCCGGGTGCGCGATCCAGCTCGCCGTTCCCCAGTCCCGGCGGGTGAGCAGCCCGAGCTCCCACTCGCAGCGCCCGCTCCACGGGGACCAGCGCTCGTGCTCGTCGCGGACCCGCACTCGCCAGCGCAACCGCTGCCGCGCGGCGGGTTCCGGTCCGCCGCAGCGCACCCGCGCGCGCCCGGACTCGACCACGCCGCTGTCCCACCAGGTCCGGCCGTCCGGATCGGTGACCTCGACCTGGAAGGCGGTCTGCAGGCCGCCGGGTTCCGCGTCCTCCGCGGCGAACCCCCAGCTGAGCACCGGGTGCCGGTCGTCGACGCCGAGCAGCGGCCCGGTGCGGCCGTCGATGCGGAGGCGTTCCGGGCGGATTCCGGTCATCGGCTGCTCCAGCGCGGTCGTCTGCCGCTCTCGTTCTACGCACCGCGGCACCGGCCGTCAACACTCCACAGTGGACGGATGCCCGGGGTGGCGCGGCCGCCTATCCTCGGTGCGTCGGCCGGACGACGGCCGCGGAGAGGACCGCATGACCAGCACCGACGGCAATCCCACCGCCACCATCCCGCTGGCGAGCCGCACCGGCCGGTGGATCATCGCGGGCACCATCCTCGGCTCGGGCGTGGCGTTCCTGGACGGGTCGGTGGTGAACGTGGCGCTGCCCGCCATCGGCCGAGACACCGGCGGCGGGTTCGCGGTGCTGCAGTGGGTGCTGGACGCGTACCTGCTCACGCTGAGCGCGCTGCTGCTGCTCGGCGGGGCGCTCGGCGACCGCTACGGGCGGCGGCGGGTGTTCCAGATCGGGCTCGTGGTGTTCACCCTCGCCTCCCTAGGCTGCGGGCTCGCGCCCAGCGGGGAGCTGCTGATCGTGGCACGGCTGCTGCAGGGCGTCGGCGGGGCGCTGCTCGTGCCGGGCAGCCTCGCGCTGATCAACTCCACCATCCGGTCCGAGGACCGCGGCCGGGCGGTGGGCACCTGGGCCGGCCTGACCGGGGTGTCCTCCGCGCTCGGGCCGTTCATCGGCGGGTGGCTGGTGGACGCGGCGTCCTGGCGCTGGGTGTTCTTCATCAACGTGCCGCTGGCCGCGCTCGCCCTGCACGTCACCGCCCGGCACGTGCCGGAGACCCGCAGCGGGCGGCCCGGCTCGCCCGACCTCGCCGGGGCCGCAACGATCACGCTCGGCCTGGCCGGGGCGATCTACGCGCTGATCGAGCTGCCCGCGCGCGGCTGGAACCCGGTCACCACCGCCGCGCTGGTCGTCGGGGTCGCCGGGCTGGTCGCGTTCCCGCTGCTCGAACACCGCGGGCGGAACCCGATCCTGCCGCTGAACCTGTTCGCCTCCCGCCAGTTCACCGGGGCGAACCTCACCACGTTCACCGTGTACGCGGCGCTCAGCGGCGCGCTGTTCCTGCTGTCGTTGCAGCTGCAGCAGACCCTCGGCTACTCGGCGCTGCGCGCGGGGGTGGCGACGCTGCCGATCACCGTGATCATGCTGCTGATCTCCGGGCGGATGGGTGCGCTGGCGCAGCGCACCGGGCCGCGGCTGCCGATGACGATCGGGCCGTTCGGATGCGCGGCGGGGCTGGCGCTGCTGACCTGGGCGGAGCCGGGCTCGACCTACCTCACCGGGGTGCTGCCCGGGGTGCTCGTGTTCGGGCTGGGCCTGTCGGTGACGGTGGCGCCGCTGACCTCGGCGGTGCTCGCCTCGGTGACCGCCGATCGTGCCGGGGTGGCCTCCGGGGTGAACAACGCGATCTCCCGCCTCGCCGGGCTGGTCGCGGTGGCGGTGCTGCCGCTGGTCGCGGGGATGACCGGGCCCGGGGACACCGTCGCCGACGGGTTCGGGTTCGCCATGCTGGTCTCGGCCGGGGCGTGCGCGCTCGGCGGCGTGCTGTCCTGGTGCACGGTCGGCGGCCGCCGCCTCGCGGTCGAGCCGATGCCGCTGCCCGGGGTGCAGCAGGCCTGCCAGGACCCGTGCACCTGCACCGACGCCCACCGCTGACCCGCCCCGCCCGACCTACTCGGCCGGGCGGGCGCCGGAAGGTCAGCTGACCCGGTCGAAGGTCCACTGGTGCGGTGGTCGCGCGACCAGGTGCGGCGGCGGGGTCGGCAGCCGCGGCGGGTCCGCGTCGTGGTGCGCGATGAGCACGACGCGGTCCTCGGCCGAGCGGTACAGCTCGACCGCACCGCAGCGGGGCACCGCGTGCTCCCGGACCCACGCCAGCAGCTCCGGCTGCGCGCCCGGCGCGGCCCGCACCTCCCACATCAGCGCCCGGCCGCTCACGGCGCACCCCGCAGCGGCGGGACGGCGGGCATCTCGGTCGCCGATTCGACGTCCTGGCGGGTCATCCGGAACGCCTCCGGGTAGGACTCGCGGCGGGTGCGGCGCTCCGGTTCGGTGCTGCGCCAGAAGTAGTGGCAGCACTCGCAGCGGCGCACCTCCCACACCCCGGCGACCGGCGACACGGCCTGCAGCGTCACCTCGGTCGCGGCACAACGCGGGCACATCGCGCTCTCCTCTCGTCGTCGGTTCAGTTCTCGCGCAGCAGGGCGCGCAGCTTCTCCACCCAGCGCCCGGTCTCGGGCAGGTCCCGCACCGGCTGGCCGTAGTGCCCGCGCGCGTCCGGCGCCACCGGCGTCGTCGCGTCGATCACCAGCTTGTCGCTGATGCCCGCGGGCTGCGACCCCGGATCGAGGCCCACCACCGACATGTTCGGCAGCACCACCAGGTCCCCGGCCGGGTTGACCTTCGTGGACAGCGCCCACATCACCTGCGGCAGGTCGAACGGGTCCACGTCCTCGTCGACGACGATCACGACCTTGGTGTAGCCGAGGCCGTGCGGCGTCGTCATCGCCCGCAGCCCCACCGCGCGGGCGAAACCGCCGTAGCGCTTCTTGGTGGACACGATCGCCAGCAGCCCGTGCGTGTACATCGCGTTGACCGCCTGCACCTCGGGGAACTCCGCGCGCAGCTGCTGGTAGAGCGGCACGCAGGTGGCCGGGCCGATCAGGTAGTCGATCTCGGTCCACGGCTTGCCCAGGTACAGCGATTCGAAGATCGGGTCGGTGCGGAAGGAGATGCGGTCGATGCGCACCACCGGCATGTTCCGGCCGCCGGAGTAGTGCCCGGTGAACTCGCCGAACGGCCCCTCGACCTCGCGGCGCCGCCCGACGACCACGCCTTCGAGCAGCACCTCGCAGCCCCACGGCACGTCGAACCCGGTCAGCGGCCCGGTGGCGATCGGCGCCGGGGCCCCGCGCAGCGCGCCCGCCATCTCGTACTCGGACTGCTCGTAGCCGAGCGGGGTGCCGCCGACGATGGTGATCATCGGGTCGTTGCCGAGCGCGATCGCGACCGGCAGGTCCTCGCCGCGCTCCTCGGCCTTGCCCAGGTGCAGCGCGATGTCGTGCATCGGCACCGGTTGCAGGCCGAGTTCGTTCCGGCCCTTGACCTCCATCCGGTAGACGCCGACGTTCTGCTTGGCGAAGTTCTCCGGATCGTCCGGGTCGCGGGAGACGACGGCGGCCTTGTCCAGGTAGAAGCCGCCGTCGCCGTCGTTGAGCCGGAACAGCGGCAGCACCTCGAACAGGTCGACCTCGGCGCCTTCGCGGGAGTTCGCCAGGAACGGCGGGTCGGCGCGGCGCTCGGGGGCGACCGGGAAGTCCTCCCAGCGCCGGATGAACTCCTGCACCTGCTCGCGGGTGGAGGTCTCCGGCGGCATCCCCATCGCGATGGCGTGGTTGGGCCAGGACCCGTGCGCGTTGAGCACGATGCGCGGGTCGGTGAACCCGGTGACGTCGTCGAACCGCAGCGCGGGCGCGCCCTCGCCGAGCCGGGACACGGCGTTGGCGGCGGCGCCGAGGTCCGGTTCCGGATCGACCTGTTCGGTGATCCGCAGCAGCTGTCCCGCCTCGTCGAGCGCATCCAGGTAGGACCGCAGGTCGTCGTGGGCCACTTCTCCTCCTTCACTGGTCATCGGTCGGCCGATGCGTCCCGGGCCGCGCGGAGACCGCCCCAGCGAGGGGTGTCCGGCGCGGGCAGGTCGAACTGGTCGAGGACCCGCATCACGACGTGGTCGAGCAGATCGGTCACCGACTGCGGGTGGTCGTAGAAGGCGGGCATCGGCGGGACCAGCACGGCGCCCATCCGGGAGAGCGCGAGCATGTTCTCCAGGTGGATCTCGCTCAGCGGCGTCTCCCGCGGGACGAGCACGAGCTTGCGCCGCTCCTTGAGCACCACGTCGGCGGCACGTCCGATGAGCCCGTCGGCGTAGCCGGTGCGGATGCCGGCGAGGGTCTTCATGCTGCACGGCACGACGATCATGCCGTCGGTGCGGAACGAGCCGGACGAGATGGACGCGCCCTGTTCGGCGGGCCCGTGCACCACGTCGGCGAGCTCGGCGACCTCGCGGGTGCTGCGGCCGGTTTCGAGCTCGACGGTGGTGCGGGCCCAGCGGCTCAGCACCAGGTGCGTCTCGACCTCGGGCAGGCCGCGCAGCGCTTCGAGCAGGCGCACGCCCAGCGGCGCCCCGGTGGCTCCGGTCATCCCGACGATCAGGCGCACCGCCACCCGCCTCCTTTAGTTCGTAGACGAACGTTCGTACACACACTACCACTCCCGCAGCCGCGGTCACCGCGGCGACGGCTCCGGCCCCACCGCCCGAACCGATCTCGTAGGATGCGAGCCCACCGGACCGGCAAGAGGAGTGCGTCGTGCAGCTGGAAAGCGCCGTCTTCCACCTGATGCGCCGGGTCCTGCAGGACCACGGCGCCCGCTGGCAGGCGCGATCCCCGCAGCTGACCAAGCCGCAGTACGCCGCGCTCACCGCCATCGACGAGGCCCCCGGCATCGAACAGGCCGCGCTGGGCAGGCGCGCCGCGATCGACAAGGCGACGCTCGCCGCGATGCTCGCCCGCCTCGAACAGCGCGGGCTCGTCGCGCGCACCGTCGACCGCTACGACCGCAGGCGCCGCGTGCTGGAGCTGACCGACGAGGGCAGGCGGGTGCTGCGCGAGACCACCGCGCTCGCCGACGAGATCAACAGCACCGCGCTGGACCGGCTCAGCGCCGAGGAATCGGACCGGCTCCGGCAGCTGCTCACCAAGCTCGCCGCCGACGAGACCGGCGAGCTCGCCCCGCCCCCGGAAACCCCCGGCACCTGACCGAGAACGACTCGCCACCACCGCGGCGTTCGGTCACACTCAGGTCACGCTCGACCCCGCGCCGACGGCACGCGGCCCGGCACCGGCGAGCACCGGCACGTCCGCCACGGGCACGGCCGCACCCCGCGGCCGCCGCCCCGACGACCCGGCCCGCGTTCGGCCCGCAGCCCCGGCGGCACCCGGCCGAGACCGCGCCGGGAACGGGCGGCTCCCGCACCGACGCCCCGCCGAAGCACCTCGGCGGGCCCGCCGCACACCGATGGATCAGCGATGTCCGAAGCCTCCTCCCACGACCCGGTCACCGACCGGCTGCAAGAGGTGGCCTCCACGTTGGGCGACCTCCGCCTCGACGAACTGCTCGGCGAGCTGCAGGAGCGGCTGGCCAGGGTGATCAGCACCCGGGACCGGATGCAGGACCTGCTGGACGCGGTCCTCGCGATCGGCACCGAGCTGGAGCTCGACACCACCCTGCACCGCATCGTCACCGCCGCCACCGAGCTGGTGCAGGCCCGCTACGGCGCGCTGGGCGTGCTCGGGCCGGACGGCGAGTTCACCCAGTTCGTGCACGTCGGCATCGACGAGGCCACCGTCGCCCGGATGGGGCCGACGCCGCGGGGCCGCGGGCTGCTCGGGCAGCTCACCCGGGATCCGCGCCCGCTGCGGCTGCGCGACCTCACCCAGCACCCGGCGTCGATCGGCTTCCCGCAGCACCACCCGCCGATGCGCGGCTTCCTCGCCATCCCCATCCGGGTGCGCGACGAGGTGTTCGGCAACCTGTACCTCACCGAGAAGCTCGACGGCGGCGAGTTCGGCCAGGACGACGAGGTGGTGCTGCGCGCGCTGGCCGCGGCCGCCGGGGTGACCATCGAGAACGCGCGGCTGTTCGACCAGGCGCGGCTGCGGCACCGCTGGTTGCAGGCCTCCAGCGAGATCACCACCGAGCTGCTGTCCGGGGTGAGCACCGCCGACGGGCTGCGGCTCATCGCGCAGCGCGCCATGGAGATCTCCCGCGCCGACTGCGCGCTGATCGTGCTGGCCCGCCAGGGCACCTCCACCGGCCAGGCACGGGTCGAGGCCGTCGCCGGGGAGGCGGACATCGAGGTGGGCATCCCGGTGAGCACCGACGGTCCGGTGCTGGCCAGCCTCACCGGCGACACGCCGGTGCTGGAGTCGGACGTGTCCGCGTCCCCGGTCAGCGGGCTCAACCACGTGCTGCCCGGCTACGGCCCGGCGCTGGCCGTGCCGCTGCACTCGGGCGAGGCGGGCGCGGGCGCGGTGATCGCGTTGCGCCGCAAGGAGAGCAGACCGTTCGGGCCGGGCCAGGTGCCGCTGCTGGCGTCCTTCGCCGACCAGACGGCGATCGCGCTGGAGCTGGCGGCGAAGAACCGCGCGCAGCGCCAGCTCGACGTGTTCGGCGAGCGCGACCGCATCGCCCGCGACCTGCACGACCACGTGATCCAGCGGCTGTTCGCGACCGGGCTGAGCCTGCAGGGCACGCTGCGCCGCGCGACCGACTCGGACGTGCGGCGGCGGGTGCAGCAGTCGGTGCAGCAGCTCGACGACACGGTGCGCGAGATCCGCACCGCCATCTTCGACCTGCACTCCTCGCCCGGCGCGGACGACCCGGTGAGCCTGCGCCGCCGGTTGCTGGACACCGTCGCCGACGCCAGCAGCGGCGCCGGGTTCGCCCCGGCGGTGCGGATGTCCGGTGCGATCGACACCGCGGTGCCCGCCGGCCACTTCGAGCACGCGGAGGCGGTGGTGCGGGAGGCGGTCGCGAACGCGCTGCGCCACGGCGGGGCCACCGCGATCACGGTGTCGGTGGACACCGGCGCGGAGCTCACCATCGAGGTGGTCGACAACGGCTGCGGCGCGGCCGGCGGAGCTCCCGGCAACGGGTTGCGCAACCTCCGCGCCCGCGCCGAACAGCTCGCAGGCACCCTGGAACTCACCACCCCCGAGGACGGCGGTACCCGCCTCACCTGGCGAGCCCCCCTCCCCCACGACGACCCCGCCTGACCGGAAGCGCCCGCCGAACGCCGGGCCGTGCACCCCGAGGTCAACCGGAGGAAGGACGAGAGCGGAGTTCGGTGGCCAGGACCGCCGCTTGGGTGCGGCGTTGCATCCCGAGCTTCGAGAGCAGCTGCGAGACGTAGTTCTTCACGGTCTTCTCGGCGAGGAACATCCGCTCGGCGATCTGCCGGTTGGTCATCCCGGCGCCGATCAGCTCCAGCACGGCCCGTTCCTGTTCGGTGAGCCGCCGCAGCGGGTCCTCCCGGGAGTGCTTGCGCCGCTGCCGTTCGAGCACGGCGGAGGTGGTGGCCGCGTCGAGCAGCGAACGACCGGCGGCGACCTGCCGGATCGCGGAGCGCAGGTCGGATCCGAGGACCTGCTTGAGCACGTACCCGGACGCCCCGGCCATGATCGCGTCCAGCAGGGCTTCGTCGTCGGAGAACGAGGTGAGCACCAGGCAGCGCACTCCGGGCAGCAGGGAGAGCAGTTCGCGGCACAGCTCGATGCCGTTGCCGTCGGGCAGCCGCACGTCGAGCACCGCCACGTCGGGCCGGGCCGGTGGCAGCCGCACCAGGGCCTCCTGCACGGTGCCGACCTCGGCGACGATGGTGAAGTCGTCCTCGTCCTCCAGGAGGTCGGCGATCCCGCGGCGCACCACCTCGTGGTCGTCGACGAGGGCGATGCGGGTCGCGCCGCCCGCGTCGGGGCCGGTGCCCGCCTCGTCCGGTTGTGCCATCTCGCAGCCCCCGCTTCCGCCCGCGGCGTGCGGGCGCGCCAGAAACCGTCGCTCCCAGGCTAAGGGCGGTGCGGCGGGCGGCGCAGGGCCGGCGGCGGTGCCCGCTGATCCGGACTCCGGCGGTGGCTGGTGGTGGCCGCATGTCGGTCCGGCTCCGTCCTGGCGTCGTGCGCCGGGTGCCCCCAGCTGTTCTCACCTGTTCGACGGTACGAACCGGATACGGCGGGTCACACGGTCGAAGGTCCCGCCCCCGGCCGGATGACCACGGCCGGGAACTGTTCCGCACCGGTGGCGCGCTGTGGTGTCATCGGTGCTGATCATCGCCGTGGCCCGCGAGGCCGCGGCGCGCGGCGAGCGGGGAAGGGACGGCGGGATGCGGCGAGGACGGCGGGGTCACCCGTGCGAGCCGGACGCGAGCAGGCTGGGACCGTGGTTCTGCCCGGAGTGCGGCCAGGAGTGGGAGATCCACGGCGTGGCGGGCGGCAGGCCGAAGGTCCGGCGGGTCAGCCGGGTCGCGAAGTTCGTCGCCACCTGGCTCGGCGGCTGACGCGCGGCGCGACCCGCCCGGTGGCGCCGGGCGGGTCGCGCGCACCGGATCACGTGTACCAGGTCGGTTCCGGGATCTCGCCGAGCAGCGCGTAGCGGCCCACCTCGACCCGCTTGTACGCGATCGGGTCGTGCAGCGTGTGGGTGCGCAGGTTGCGCCAGAAGATGTCCAGGCCGGCGGAGTTCGCGGTCGCCCGGGCCCCGGTCACCTCGTAGATCCGGGTGGCGATCTCCAGTCCGGTCTGCACGATCCGCTCCTTGGCGGCGGCGATGAGCACGGCGGCCTGCCCGCGCTGCGCGGCGGTCACCGAGTCCCGTTCGGCGTGCAGCAACCCGTCGATGCGCTGCCCGGCGCGGTCCACGAGCGCTTCCGCGGCCCACAGCTTCGCCTGCAGGTCGCCGTAGGTGTCGAGGACGTAGAACTCCTCGGTGGCGCTGTCCTTGTCGTCCCCGCCGTAGGGCCACGGCCGGGTCTTCTCCCGGGTGTAGGCGGTCGCGGCGTCCAGGGCGCCCTGCGCGATGCCGAGGTAGAAGTTGGTGAACACCAGCTGGATGGTGGGCGTGTTCAGCGTGTTGTAGACCAGCGGCTGGAACCGCTTGTCCACGTAGCCCGCCGCCGACTCCCACGGCACCCGCACGCCGCGGATCTCGACGCTGCCGGATTCGGTGAGCCGCTGGCCGAGGTTGTCCCAGTCGTCGCCGTAGACGATGGCCTCCTGGTCGGAGGGCACGATGGCGAAGATGTGGTCGTCGGTGCCGTCGAGGACGCCCTCCAGCACGGTGAGGTCGGAGACCTTGCTGCCGGTGGAGAAGGACTTTCGCCCAGTGTAGACGATCTCATCGCCCTCGTCGGTGATGACCACGTCGGAGTCGCGCGGGTTCACCGCCCCGCCGAAGAACAGGTCGTTCTCGGTGTAGAGCTGCTCGACGGCGTCGATCTGCGCGTCGGTGCCGACCAGCCGCACCGCCCACGCCCACAGGTAGTGGTAGCCGAGCAGCTGGCCGATGGACCCGTCGCCCTTGGCGACCTCGCGGATCACCCGGTAGGCGGTGTCCCAGCGCTGACCGCCCCCGCCGTGCTCGACGGGCCCGAGCAGCCGGACCAGGCCGGATTCCTTGAGCAGCCGGACTTCGGCGTGCGGGGTGGCGCCGGCGCGGTCGCGCTCGACGGCGTCGACGGCCAGCAGCGCGGCCACGTCGCGGGCGCGTTCGAGCCAGCCCTCGGGGGTGTCGGGTCGTCGTTCCCAGCGGGTGGTGGTCGGTTCGGTGGTGCTCACAGCGGTTCTCCTCGGGTTGCGGTGGTGCGGGTGGTCACCGGGTGGCGCCGATGGGGTCGCCGGTGCGGTCGAGGTCCGCTTCGAGTTCGCGGACGATGGGCAGCACGTGGGTGCCGAAGTGCTCGACGTCTTCGAGGTAGTGCAGGAATCCGAGCAGGATCAGGTCCGCGCCGCGCTTCTTGTACTCGATGATGCGGTGCGCGATCTGCTCCGGAGTGCCGATGAGGCCGGTGCGGAAGCCGTCGTTGTACTGGACGAGGTCGGCGAATTCGGAGTCCGCCCACATGCCCTTGCCGTCCGATGTGGACTTCCCGGCCTGCTGCACGGACTTGCGGAACCCTTCGACGGCGGCCACGTCAGCCTTGTCCACGATCTCCTTGAGCACGGCCCTCGCCTCGGCCTCGGTGTCGCGGGCGATGTGGAAGCCGTTGAGGCCGAAGCGGACGGTGCGGCCGTGGGCGGCGGCCTGGGCGCGGACGTCGGCGACCTGCTCGCTGAACCCGTCGAAGTCCTTGCCGTTGCTGAAGTACCAGTCCGAGACGCGTCCGGCGAGGGTGCGCGCCGCGGAGGAGTTGCCGCCCTGGAAGATCTCCGGGTGCGGGCGCCCGGGCACCTCGAACGGTTGCGGGCGCAGGCTGAAGTCGCGGATGCGGTAGAAGTCGCCGGCCAGCTCGAAGTTCGGCTGCGTCCACAGCCCGCGCAGCACGCGGATGAACTCCTCGGTGCGCCGGTAGCGCTCGTCGTGCTCCAGCCAGGGTTCGCCGAGGCCGGTGAACTCCTCCTTGAACCAGCCGCTGACGATGTTCACCGCGAACCGGCCCTGGGACAGGATGTCGGCGGTGATGCCGAACTTCGCGAGGATCGCCGGGTGCCACAGGCCGGGGTGGGCGGCGACGATGAGCTTGAGCCGTTCGGTGGCCAGCAGCAGGCCGAGGCTGAACGCGGCCGGGTCGTGCTGCTGCGCGGCACCGTAGCTGGAGGCGTAGCGGACCTGGCTGAGCGCGTACTCGAACCCGCTGCGCTCGGCGAGCACCGCGAGTTCCTTGTTGTACTCGAACCCGAAGTCGGTGCGCTGTTCGATGGTGCTGGTGACCAGGCCGCCGCTGACGTTGGGCACCCAGTAGGCGAACTTCAGCGGTGCGGCGGGGATGTCGGTGGACACGGTCGTCTCCCGTGGACAGGTCGTGCCGGCGGTGCGCGCGCAGGACGGCGCGCACCGCCGGGTGCGGGGGAAGGTGCCGGTGGCCGCGGTGCGGCGCGAACCGGGTGCGCGGTGGGCGCGACCGGGACGATCACCGGGAGGAGTGCTGATGCCGCCGGAGTCGCGGCGAGGACATCAGGTCAGCGACGACAACCCTGCGCACCGACGCGGACGAAGTCCACGTGGCGGCGGCGGGTCAGGCTGGTCGCGATGAGCACGGGATCATCGTGACCGCATCGGCTGAACGGTGTCAACGGAATGCCGCCACCGTTCCACCAGCCGGGCATCGTCCACAGTGGATGATCGTAACCGGATCGGGCGCCCGTGCGGATCTCCGCGCGGCGGAGCGGGACTCCGCGGGCCCCGCGCGGTAACGTGATCGGTTCGACCGCGCGGCGCCCGACGCCGGGGCAGGAAGGGGATTCAGCCATGGCCAAGTTCACCTGGCACACCCGCGCCGTGCCCGGAGGCCTACCGGTCCGCCAGGTCTACGGGTTCCTGTTCGCCCCGGACGGGCGCGTGCTGATCAGGGTGGACGGCGCGAAGCACTCGCTGCCCGGCGGGCGACCGGAGCCCGGCGAGTCCGCCTACGTGGACATCTTGCGGCGCGAGACCTACGAGGAGGTCACGCTCGACATCGCCGAGCCGCACTACCTCGGCTACCAGTGCGTCGACGACGGGCACTCGCCGTACGCGCAGGTGCGGATGGTCGCCGAGATCAGCCGGGTGCACCCGCCGGAACCGGACCCGGACAACGGGCGCACCTACCTGCGGCTGCTGGTGCACCCGGGCAAGGCGGGCGACCTGCTCAACTGGGGCGAGACGGGCCACCAGCAGGCCGCGGCCGCGGCGAACGCCGCGATCGCCGTGCTCGGCCTCCCGCACCAGGGCCTGCCGGACAGCGGCTACCTCTGACCCTCGGGCGCCCCGCGCGGTCCAGCCGGTGCTCGGCCCGGTGCGGAGCCGGCCGCGGCGCCTCGATCGGCGGCCTGGGCCGCCCGGCCACCGGGACCGGCGCCGCGACCGCCACCCAGGACGTCGCGATCCCCAGCGGGCGCTCCAGCGGCACCAGGCCGACGAGCCCGGCGGGGACCCGGCGCCGAGGTGGCACGCGAGGTACGGCGCCCCGGTGATCGCCCCGCGGCACGACCTCCTCCACGGCGGCCGTCGCCCCCGCCGTAGGCCGGCCCGTGCCCGGCCCCCGCGACGACCGCCGCCGGCGGCACCAGGCTCGCCGGCAACGACCCGGCCACCGTCCAGGCCAGGAACCCGGACCGCGACCACGACCCGCCGCCCCCTCGGCTTCGGAGTGAACGGACCGTTCGCCTCATCTCGTTGGTCGAACGGTCCGTTCACCACTGCTCCGCGCGGTGCTTGACCGCGTCGTCGCGGCGGCACTACTGTTCGCTCAAAGAACACATGTTCACTATGCGCACGATCGGAGCGGATCGGTGGCACGCATCCTCGCCCTCGACGAGGCGATCGCCGAGTTGGTCGCCGACGGCGACGTGATCGCACTCGAAGGCTTCACCCACCTCATCCCGGTCGCCGCCGGGCACGAGATCATCCGGCAGCGCAAGCGCGACCTGGTGCTGTGCCGGATGACGCCGGACATCGTCTACGACCAGCTCATCGGCGCCGGGTGCGCGCGCAAGCTGGTGTTCTCCTGGGGCGGCAACCCCGGAGTCGGTTCGCTGCACCGGTTCCGGGACGCCGTGCAGCACTCCTGGCCGGTGCCGCTGGAGATCGAGGAGCACAGCCACGCCGGCATGGCCAACCGCTACGCCGCGGGCGCCTCCGGGCTGCCGTTCGCGATCCTGCGCGGCTACACCGGCACCGACCTGCCCGCGCACACCGACTCCATCAAGACCGTCACCTGCCCGTTCACCGGCGAGGAGCTGGCCGCGGTACCCGCGCTGAACCCGGACGTCGGCATCGTGCACGCGCAGCAGGCCGACCGGCAGGGCAACGTGCAGCTGTGGGGCATCACCGGGGTGCAGAAGGAGACCGTGCTCGCCGCGAAGCGCTCCCTGGTGACCGTCGAGGAGGTCGTCGACGAGCTCACCCCGCGGCCCGGCGCCGTGGTGCTGCCGACGTGGGCCGTCACCGCCGTCGCCGAGGTCCCCGGCGGCGCCCACCCGTCCTACGCGCAGGGCTACTCGGAACGGGACAACGACCACTACCGGCGCTGGGACGCGATCTCTCGCGACCGCGCCGAGTTCGAGGCGTGGCTGGACCGCGAGGGCCTGGTCGAGAGGAGCGCGCGATGACGTTCACCGCCGACGAGATGATGAGCGTCGCGGCCGCGCGCTCGCTCACCGACGGTGCCGCCTGCTTCGTCGGCATCGGGCTGCCCAGCACCGCCGCGAACCTGGCCCGCCGCACCCACGCCCCCGACCTGGTGCTGATCTACGAATCGGGCACGCTCGGGGCGAAACCGGACCGGCTGCCGCTGTCCATCGGCGACGGGGTGCTCGCCGACACGGCCGACTCGGTGGTGAGCGTGCCGGAGATCTTCAACTACTGGTTGCAGCCGGGCCGCATCGACTTCGGGTTCCTCGGCGGCGCGCAGATCGACCGGTTCGGCAACATCAACTCGACCGTGATCGGGGACGACTACGCGGACCCGAAGGTGCGGCTGCCCGGCGCGGGCGGTGCCCCGGAGATCGCCGCCTCCTGCAAGGAGGTGCTGGTGGTGATGCGCCAGAGCACCCGCAGCTTCGTGGAGTCCGTCGACTTCATCAGTTCCGTCGGCTACGGCCGCGGCGCGGGCGACCGGGAGCGGCTGGGGCTGCGCGGGCGCGGCCCGGTGAAGGTGATCACCGACCTGGGCGTGCTCGAACCCGATCCGCGGACCTGCGAGCTGACCCTCACCCGGCTGAGCCCCGGCGTGTCCGTCGAGCAGGTGCGGGCCGCCACCGGCTGGAACCTCGAAGTCGCCGACCCGCCCACCGTGCAGGAACCCCCGACCGACACCGAACTGCGGGTGCTGCGGGAACTGAAGGCCACGATCGGAGCAGAAGCATGAGCAACGGCGCTCACATCCTGGACGCGGTGCGCACGCCCTTCGGCCGCTACGGCAAGGGCCTCGCCGAGGTGCGCCCGGACGACCTGGCCGCGCACGTGGTGCGCACCCTCGTGGACCGCTCCCCCGGGCTGGATCCGGCGCGCATCGAGGACGTCGCGTTCGGCGACGCCAACGGCGCCGGGGAGGACAACCGCAACGTCGCGCGGATGGCGGCGCTGCTGGCGGGCCTGCCGACCGGCGTCCCGGGCGCCACGGTGAACCGGCTGTGCGGATCCGGGCTGGAGGCCGCCATCGGCGCCAGCCGGGCCGTGGAGACCGGCGACCACGAACTGACCATCGCCGGCGGCGTCGAGTCGATGAGCCGCGCGCCGTGGGTGCTGCAGAAACCAGCGGGCGGTTTCCCGCGCGGGCACGAGACGCTGCACTCGACCACTCTCGGCTGGCGGATGACGAACCCGGCGATGCCGGAGCGCTGGACCATCGGGCTCGGTTCCTCCGCCGAACTGCTCGCCGAACGCTACGGCATCGGCCGCGAGGCCCAGGACGAGTTCGCGGTGCGCAGCCACCGCCGCGCCGCCGCCGCGTGGGAGGCCGGGGCGTTCGAGCGCGAAGTGGTCCCCGTGCCGGGCACCGAGCTGACCGCGGACGAGGGCGTGCGGGCGGACAGCTCGGTGGCGAAGCTGGCGAAGCTCAAGCCCGCGTTCCGCGACGGCGGCACCGTCACCGCGGGCAACTCCTCCCCGCTCAACGACGGCGCCGCCGCGCTGCTCATCGGTTCCGAAGCGGTCGCCGCCGACCTGGGCGTCACCCCGCTGGCCCGGATCGCCGGGCGCGGCGTCGCCGGGGTGGATCCGGACGTGTTCGGCATCGGCCCGGTGGCGGCGGCGGAGACCGCGCTGCGCCGCGCGGGCATCGGCTGGGGCGACCTGACCGCGGTGGAGCTCAACGAGGCGTTCGCCGCGCAGTCGCTGGCCTGCCTCGCCGAATGGCCGGACCTGGACCCGGAGATCGTGAACGTGCAGGGCGGCGCCATCGCCCTCGGCCACCCGCTGGGCGCGTCGGGCGCGCGCATCCTGGGAACCCTGGCGCACCAGCTGCGGGCCGCGGGTGGCGGCTGGGGGCTGGCGGCGATCTGCATCGGGGTGGGGCAGGGCCTGGCCGTGGTCCTGCAGGCGTGAAGGAGGAGCCGACGATGAGCATGCTGCTGCCGCACTACCCGCCCGACACCGCCTCGCACCCGCCGCTGGACAGCGCCGAGTACCGCTCCTCGGCGCTGCGGTACCCGAAGCAGCCGCTGCGGCTGCTGCCGCAGTACCTCACCGAGGTCACCGGCCCGCTGCTGGGCCACGACCGGGTGGGCGAGCACGACCACGACCTGACCGCCGGGCACGCGGGCGAACCGATGGGCGAGCGGATCGTCGTCAGCGGCCGGGTACTCGACTCCGGCGGGAAACCGGTGCCGCACACGCTGCTGGAGCTGTGGCAGGCGAACTCGGCGGGCCGCTACCTGCACTCCGGCGACCGGCACCCGGCACCGCTGGACCCGAACTTCACCGGCGTGGGGCGGGCGATGACGGACGCGGACGGCCACTACCGGTTCGTGACGATCAAGCCGGGCGCCTACCCGTGGCGCAACCACGACAACGCGTGGCGGCCGGCGCACCTGCACTTCTCGCTGTTCGGGCAGGCGTTCACCCAGCGGTTGATCACCCAGATGTACTTCCCGGGCGATCCGCTGTTCGGCCAGGACCCGATCTTCAACTCGGTGCGCGACCCGGCGGCGCGGGACCGCATGATCAGCCGGTTCGACCTGGCGAGCACCGTGCCGGAGTGGGCGCTGAGCTACAAGTTCGACATCGTGCTGCGCGGCGCGCACGCCACCCCGTTCGAGGACGACGAGGAGGACGACGACTGATGCCGGAGCAGGGTGCGCTCACCACGCCGTCGCAGACGGTCGGACCGTTCTACGCGCTGCCGGACGGGTTGCTGTGGCCGGACGGCCCCGAGGTCGTCGCGCCCGGCGCGCCCGGCGCGATCCTGCTGCGCGGAACGGTGTTCGACGGAGCGGGCGAGCCGGTGCCGGACGCGGTGCTGGAGATCTGGCAGGCCGATGAGCGGGGCCGGTTCGCCCACCACGCCGATCCGCGCGGCGCGGCGGGCTCGTTCCAGGGATTCGGGCGCTGCGGCACCGATCCGCGTGGCGGTTTCTGGTTCCGCACGGTCAAACCCGGCCCGCTGCCGACGCCCGACGGGCGCACCGAAGCACCGCACCTGGACGTGACGGTGCTGGCGCGCGGCATGCTGCAGCGGCTGGTGACCCGGGTGTACTTCCCCGACGAGGCCGCCGCGAACGCCGCCGACCCCGTGCTGTCCACCGTGGAGGAGGAACGCCGGGGCACGCTGGTCGCGGTCGCCGAACCGGACGGGCTGCGCTTCGACGTCCGCCTCCAGGGCGACGGCGAGACCGTCTTCTTCGAGCTCTGAGGCCGCGATGTTCACCCCGATGTTCAGCACGCCGGACGCCGAACGGCGCACCGGCGCGGCGGCGTGGGCGCAGGCGATGCTCGACTTCGAGGCGGCCCTGGTCCGCGCGCAGGCCCGCGCCGGGGTGGTCCCGCCGGACGCGGCCGAGCGGATCGCGGCGCACTGCCGGGCCGAGGAGTTCGACCTGGAGTCGATCGCGCGCCGCGCCGTCGGCTCGGCGACCCCGGTGATCGCGCTGGTCGCGGACTTGACCGCCCTGGTGGAGCCCGCGGACCGCCCGCACGTGCACGTGGGCGCCACCAGCCAGGACGTGCTGGACACGGCCGCGATGCTGGTGGCCCGCCGCGCGCTGCGCGGGGTGCTAGCCGACCTGCGCGGCGCCGCCGACCGCTGCGCCGAGCTGGCGCGGGACCACCGCGGCACGCTCATGATCGGACGCTCGCTGCTGCAGCAGGCGTTGCCGACGACGTTCGGCCGCCGCTGCGCGAGCTGGCTGACCGCGCTGGACGAGTCAGCGGACGCGCTGGACCGGGTGGTCGCCGAGCGGCTCGCGGTGCAGCTGGGCGGCCCCGCCGGAACGCTCGGTTCCCTCGGCGACCGCGGCACGGCCGTGCTCGGGCACCTCGCCGCCGAGCTGGGACTGGCCGAACCGGTGCTGCCGTGGCACACCGACCGCACCCGCGTCGCCGAGCTGGCGGGCGCGCTGGGCACCGCGGCGGGCGCACTCGGCAAGATCGCGCTGGACGTGGAGCTGCACGCGCAGACCGAGGTCGGCGAGCTCGCCGAGGGCAGCTCCGGCGGTTCCTCGGCGATGCCGCACAAGCAGAACCCGGCGGGTTCGGTGCTGATCACCGCCGCCGCGCACCGGGTGCCCGGCCTGGTGGCGACGCTGCTGGCGGCGATGCCGCAGCCGCACGAGCGCGCCGCCGGGACCTGGCAGGCCGAATGGGAACCGCTGACCGAACTGCTGCGCCTGGTCGCCGCCGCCTCCTCCGGCGCGGAGCGGCTGCTGGCCGGGCTGCGGGTGCGCACCGATCGGATGGCGGCGAACGTGGAGCTCACCGCCGGGCTGGTGATGGCCGAGAGCGCGTCCGCCGCGCTGCGCGGCGCGCTGGGCGGCACCGAGGCGCGGCAGCTGGTCGCCGAGCTGTGCGGGCGGGTCGCCGAGCGCGGCGGCACGTTGCGCTCCGCGCTGCTCGCCGACGAGCGGGTGCGGGCGGTGCTGTCCGAACCGGAGGTCGTCGCGGCGACCGAGCCCGCCGACCACCTCGGATCGGCCGGGGCGTTCGTGGACCGCGCCCTGGCCCGGCACGACCTCGGAGGGAACCGATGATCCCGCACCACGACCTGACCGGACCGGACGGCGCCGAGGTGCTGGTGCTGTCCAATTCGCTGGGCACCGCCCTGGGGCTCTGGGACGGGCAGCTGCCGGTGCTCGCCGAGCACTTCCGGGTGCTGCGCTACGACCAGCGCGGGCACGGGGGCACCGCCGCACCACCCGGCCCGTACCGGCTCGGCGAGCTCGGCACGGACGTGCTGGAGCTGCTGGACCGGCTCGGCGTGGCCCGCGCGCACTTCGCGGGGGTGTCGCTGGGCGGCATGACCGGCATGTGGCTGGCCCAGCACGCGCCGGAGCGGATCGGGCGGCTCGCGCTGATCTGCACCTCCGCCGAGCTCACCCCGCGCCAGGCGTGGCGGGACCGCGCCGCGCAGGCCCGGCGGGAGGGCACCACGTCGATGGTCGCGAGCTCCCTGGAGCGCTGGTTCACGCCCGCGTTCGCCGGCGGGGACGGGGTGGTGCCGTTCGCCGCCGCGCTCAGCGCCTGCGACGACGAGGGCTACGCGAGCTGCGCGGAGGCGATCGCCGAGCTGGACCTGGTGGACGGCCTGCCGCGGATCACCGCGCCGACGCTGGTGCTCGCCGGCCGCGAGGACCCGGCCACTCCCCCGCCGCACGCCGAACGCATCGCCGCCGCGGTGCCCGGTGCGCGCCTGGAGATCCTCGATGACGCCTCGCACCTGGCCGTCGCGGAACGGCCGGACGCGGTGAACGCCCTGCTGCTGGACCACTTCACGAGGAGCGCGCGATGACCGACGACACGACCCGGCACGCCGAGGGCATGGCGGTGCGCCGCGCGGTGCTCGGCGACGCGCACGTGGACCGCGCCGTCGCGGCGACGACCGAGTTCACCGCCGGATTCCAGGACTTCATCACCCGCTACGCGTGGGGCGAGCTGTGGGCCGGGGACGGGGTGCCGCGCCCGACCCGCAGTTGCCTGACGCTGGCGATCCTCGCCGCGACCGGCTGCGAGGAGGAGTTCGCGATGCACGTGCGCGCCGCCCGCCGCAACGGCGTCAGCCCCGAGGAGATCCGCGAGGTGCTGATGCACGTCGCGATCTACGCCGGGGTGCCGAAGGCGAACCGCGCCTTCGCCCTCGCCCGGGACGTGCTCGCCGCCGAGGACGGCTGACGGGTGCCGCGGGCGGCCCGGGTGTCGCATGTGGAACGGTAGGTGCCCGGGGGCGAGGGCCGCTCCGGACGAGCGAGGAGAGCGATGGAACCGGCTTCGGAATCCGGCGGGTACGTGCAGTCGCTGGCGCGCGGCCTCGCGGTGATCCGCGCGTTCGACGAGACGCGGCCGGAGATGACGCTCAGCGACGTCGCGCGGGCCACCGACCTGTCCCGCGCCGCCGCCCGCCGGTTCCTGCACACCCTGGTGCAGCTGGGCTACGTGTGGACGGACGGCAGGCGGTTCGCGCTGACGCCGCGGGTGCTGGAGCTGGGCTTCGCCTACCTGTCCAGCATGTCGCTGCCGGAGATCGCTCAGCCGCACCTGGAACGCCTGGTGTCGCGGGTGCACGAATCGGCGTCGGTGTCGGTGCTCGACGGCGACGACATCGTCTACATCGCCCGGGTGCCCACCAGCCGCATCATGACCGTGTCGATCAACATCGGCACCCGGTTCCCCGCGTACGCGACCTCGATGGGCCGGGTGCTGCTGGCGAACCTGCCGGACGAGCGGCTGGACGACTTCCTCGCGCGGGTGCGGCTGGACCCGCTGGGCCCGCACACCGTGGGCAGCGCCGCGGAGCTGCGCGCCGAGCTGGCGCGGATCCGGGAGCAGGGCTGGTCGCTGGTGGACCAGGAGCTGGAGGCGGGGCTGCGGTCGATCGCCGCGCCGATCCGGGACCGCGCGGACCGGGTGGTGGCGGCGGCGAACATCTCCTCGCACGCCAGCCGCACCACGGCCGAACAGGCGCGGGAGAACCTGCTGCCGCCGCTGCTGGAGACGACCGGGGCGATCGGCGCGGACCTGCGCTCGGCGCCCGGTTCGGCGGCCACCGCGCGGTGATCGGCTGAGGACCGGGGGCTCCCGAACGGCCCTGCCCGGCATCCCTCGCCCCGATATCGGTATCGTACCGGTATCGCCGGAACGCCGAGGAGGGACGAGACCGTGACCGACGCGCAGCACCCCCGCGCCGCGGCCGGCACCGAGCTCCCCGAGCCGGGCCCACCGAGCGAACCGGACGGCACCACCTGCGACGCGATCGACACCGTCGAGTTCCAGACCGCGGTGCTGATGCGCAACCTGGAGATGCTGTGCCGCCGCGGCGAACTCCACCAGGAGGTGGACCGCGCCGGGTACCTGCTGCTGCGCACCTTGATCGCGCGCGGCCCGTCCGACATCGGCGGGCTCGCCGCCGCGCTCGGCCTGGACCCGTCCACGACCGGCAGGCAGGTGCTCGCCGCGGAACGCGCCGGGCACCTCACCCGCAGCCCCGACGGCGCCGACCGCCGCCGCAGCGTCCTGGCGATCACCGGTTCCGGTGCGGCGGCGGTGCGCGCGGTGTGCGAACGCCGCCGCGAACGCACCGCGGCCCTGCTCTCCGGCTGGAGCGAGCAGGACCTGCGGCTGCTGTCCGAGATGGTCAGCCGCTACAACCGGGCCATCGCCGAGGAATTCCTGGAAACCGACCCGCCCGGAGGGGCTTCGTGACCGCACCGCACGTTCCGCTCGACGTCCTCGACCTCGTCTCCGTCAGCGAGGGCTCCACCATCGCCGACGCGATCGCCTCCTCGATGGCGGCCGCCGAACTCGCCGACGAGCTCGGCTACTCGCGGGTGTGGTACGCCGAGCACCACAACACCCCGTACCTCGGCGCCACCGCGACCGCGCTGCTCATCGCGCAGGCCGCCGACCGCACCGAGCGGATCCGCGTCGGCTCCGGCGGCATCATGCTGCCCAACCACGCGCCGCTGCAGGTGGCGGAGTCGTTCGGCACCCTGGCCCAGTTGCACCCCGGGCGGATCGACCTCGGGCTGGGCCGCGCGCCCGGCACCGACCAGCTCACCGCCCAGCTGCTGAGCCGGTCCGGGGCGGACGCGCAGAGCTTCGCGAACTCGATCTACGACCTCACCGGCTGGTTCGGCGACGAAGGCCGCGGGCACAGCGCACCGGTCACCGCGGGGCCGGCGACCGGGACGCACGTCCCGCTGTGGGTGCTGGGATCCACGGTGAACGGCGCGTCCATCGCGGGGCAGCTGGGCCTGCCGTTCGCGGTCGCCTCGCACTTCGCGCCCGCCGACCTGGACGAGATCGTCGAGGTGTACCGCTCCGCGTTCTCCACCGAGGCACCGACCGCGCAGCTCACCGAGCCGCGCCTGATGATCGGCGTGAACGTCCTGGTCGCTCCTTCCGACGAGGAGGCGGCACGGCTGTGGACGACGGTGCAGCGCATGTTCGTCAACGTGCGCAGCGGAAACCGGCGCGCCCTCGAAGCACCGGTGGACCCCGACGCGGTCGACGCCCGGGAACGCCACTTCGCCGACGCGATGCTCGGCATCAACGCCGTCGGCTCCCCGGAGACCGCGGTGCGCCGGCTGGAGGAGCTGGTGACCCGCACCGGCGCCGACGAGCTCATCACCGTCACCTACTGCCACGACCCCGCCGACCGCCTCCGCTCCCTGAAGCTCCTCGCCGAAGCCTGGTTCTGAGGCCCGGTCAGTCCGGGGCGAGGACGTCGGCGAGGACGGTGCCGGGTTCGGGCAGGCGCGCCGGGGCGGGGCTGTCGTGGACGACGAGGAGGTCGCCGCCGGGCAGCACGGTGATGCCCTCGGCGTGGTCGCGGCCTTCGCCGTGCGGCAGGTCGGCCACCCGGACCAGTTCGTCGCGGCGCACGACCTCCGGCAGGTCGGCGCGGGCGGCGCCGGGCCAGCGGTACAGCCGCACCGGGCCGGACAGCGCCATCGACGGCCCGGCGAGCACCAGCAGGTCGTCGCCGTGCGGGCACAGGTCGCGGACGCCGAGGCCGTCGAGGTCCAGGAAGTGCTTGGCGTAGCGCCGGTGCCCGTCGACCTTGCGCAGCACCAGCTCGCCGTCCTCCTCGCGGGGCGCCAGCCGCAGCACCACCGCCCAGCCGCGCAGCACCGGGCCGCGCAGGCCCAGCAGCACCCGCTCCGTCCCCGGCTCGCCGTGCACCGCGATGCCCTCGACGTCGAAACCGTTGTCCTTGCCGGGGATCGGCAGGAACGCCGCCAGGTGCGGGTCGTCGGCCAGCAGCTCGCGCAGGCCCGGTTCGCCGAGCGCCGCGCTGCGCGCCCCGTCGCGGGTGCGGCGCACCGGGACGCCGTCGGAGAGCGCGACCCGCGCCAGCACACGGCGAGCCGGTTCCGGTACGACGGTGGCGAGGCGCTTGGCTGCCTTCGCGTCCGAGTGGTGGGCCTTCGGTTTCTTGCGCTTCGCGCTGTGCGAACCGACGACCCACAGGTAGGGGCCGCGGCGGGCCAGGCCCTCCACGTCGACCTCCTCGTCGGCGCCGCCGGGCAGGTCCAGCACCTCGGTGAGGTCGAACGAGACGTGCTCGGCGTACTCGGGGCGCGGTGCGTCGGTGCGGGTGAAGCGCTCCACCGTGGCGGTCTCGTCGCCGCCGACCCACAGGTGGTGGCCGTCGGCCCGGACCGCGGACAGGTTGACGTGCGTCTCCGCGCGCACGGCGTCGGAGTGGAAGCGCAGCGCGGCCGTACGAGTGGTCCCCATGCGCCTTTTCTACACGGGTGTGTTGTCGCTCGTTTTGCGTGGCACGGGGGTGGCGGAACCTCAGCGGTTCCCTCGCTGCGGGATCGATTTCCCGAGTGGCTCCGCCACGAGGGAAATCGCTGTCCTCGCGAGGGAACCGCTGAGAACCCGCGGGTGGTCCGGTTGCTCTGGTGGTCGCTGCTCAGCGGCTTCGCCGCTGACAAGAAAACGACAAGACCCGCCGGGCGGGTTCGGGCGCTGAGGTTCGGCAACCCGACTACGACGCAAAACCGAGTTCAACGACCGGCGGTCACCCGACCGGCGCCGCGGACCGCCGGGGCAGCACCGACTCGGCGACGATCGCGCCGCGGTGCCGGATCACCGTGGCGGCCAGCTCCTGCGCGCGGTGCGCCGCCGCGACCGGATCGGCACCGGTGAGCCGAGCCGCGAGGTAACCGGCGTCGAACGCATCCCCGGCGGCGGTCGAGTCCACCACGGACTCCACCGGCACGGCAGGCACCCGCACGACCCGCTCGCCGTCGAGGACGACGCAGCCCGCGGCACCGTCCTTGACCGCGACGTCCGCCACCCCGGCCGCCCGGAGCCTGTCCACTGTGGACTCCGCGGTGGGGTCGCCGAACAGCGCCTGCTCGTCGGAGAACGTGGGCAGCCCGATCGCCGTCAGCGACCACAGTTCCCGCACCTGCTCGGCCGCCACGGCGGCACCGTCCCACCCGGCCGGCCGGTAGTTGCTGTCGAAGGACACCCGGCCACCGGCGTCGCGGAACCGCCGCAGCGCCGCGCGCAGCCGCTCCCGCGCGGGCGGCGCGAGGATCTGCAGGCTGATCGCCGACAGGTGCACCAGGTCGTAGCCGTCGAAATCCGGTTCCCCGTCGGCGAACAGGCCGCGGGCCGCCGACTGCGAGCGGTAGTAGGTGAACGAGCGCTCGCCGTGCTCGTCGGTGCGCACCAGGTACAGCCCCGGCTGCGCCCCGGCGACCCGGCCGATCCGGTCGGTACCGACGCCCTCCGCGCGCATCGCCGCCACGATCCGGTCGCTGTAGTGGTCGTCCCCCACCAGGGTCAGGTAGTCCACCTGCAGCTCCGCGGATCCGGTGAGCCGGGACAGGTAGGTCGCGGTGTTGAACGTGTCCCCCGCGCAGCCCAGCGACAGCACGTCCGCTTCCCGGTGGGTCAGTTCGATCATGCATTCGCCGATGGCCAGTACCCGGATCACGCCCGGTCCTCCCCGTCTCGTCCCGCCCGGCGGCGCCGGGTGATCACCGATTCCACCACGCTCACCAGTCGTGCATCGAGCCGTCCCGCAACCGGTTCACCGGCAGGTACTTCGGCGAGTACGGGTAGCGGGCCGCGGCCTCCTCGTCGAGCTCCACGCCGAGGCCGGGGGCGTCGCCGGGATGCATGTAGCCGTCCCGGAACGAGTAGTTCACCTTGAACACCTCACCCGCCGGATCCAGGTGACCCATGTACTCCTGCACGCCGAAGTTCGGCACCGTCAGGTCCAGGTGCAGCGCGGCGGCGAACGACACCGGCGACAGGTCACCCGCGCCGTGCGAACCGGTGCGCACCCCGTGCAGCGCCGCCAGCTCGAACACCTGCCGCAGGTGGGTGATCCCGCCGGTGTGCGACACCGAGGTGCGGATGTAGTCGATCAACCGCTCGCTGATCAGGTGCTTGCAGTCCCAGATCGAGTTGAACACCTCGCCGACCGCGATCGGGGTGGTGGTGTGCTGCCGGATCGTGCGGAACGCCTCCTGGTCCTCGGCCGGGGTGGGGTCCTCGATCCAGAACATCCGGTACGGCTCCAGCGACTTGCCCAGCTGCGCGGCCTCCAGCGGCGAGAGCCGGTGGTGCACGTCGTGCAGCAGGTGGAAGTCGTAGCCGAACCGCTCCCGCACGGCGCGCATCAGCTCCGGCGCGAACTCCAGGTACGCCGGGGTGTGCCACACGTTGTCCGAGGGCATCGCCGCGTCCGCCGGTTCGTAGGTGGAACCGGTCCCCGGGTGGTGCAGCCCGTAGGTGCTCTCCAGGCCGGGCACGGCGGCCTGCACCCGGATCGCCCGGTACCCGCGCTCCCGGTAGGCGGCGACGTCGTCGAGCAGCTCCTCGACGCTCTGCCCGCTGGCGTGCCCGTAGATCATCACGCCCTCGCGCGCGGCGCCGCCGAGCAACCGGTGCACCGGCAGCCCGGTCTCCTTGCCGAGCAGGTCCCACAGCGCGACGTCGACGGCGGCGATCGCGGTCATCGTCACCGGCCCGCGCCGCCAGTAGGCACCGCGGTACAGGTACTGCCAGATGTCGTTGATGCGCCCCGAATCCCGCCCGATCAGCAGCGGGCACACGTGGTCGCGCAGGTAGGAGGCGACGGCGAGCTCGCGCCCGTTGAGCGTGGCGTCGCCGAGCCCGGTCAGCCCGTCCTCGGTGGTGATCTTCAGCGTGACGTAGTTGCGGCCGGGGCAGGTGACGACGACGTCGGCGGCGGTGATCTTCACGGGGTCTCCTCGGCGAGCACGGCGATCTTCAGATGATCGCGTTCGGTCAGTGCGGTGCGCAGCGCCCGATCGGCTTCGGCGAGCGGGAACCGGGCGGTGACCATCCGCTCCAGGTCGGCCCGCCCGGAGCGCAGCAGCGCCGCGGCGGCGGCGAACGCTCCCGGTCCGTAGCGGAAGCAGCCGCGCACGTCGATCTCCCAGCGCTGCGCCGCCGCCAGCAGGTCGGGCGCCGCGGGCCGGTTCGCGGGGATCCCGACCAGGGCGACGACCCCGCCGGGAACCAGCGCGTCCAGGCGCACCGCCTCCGGCGCACCGGAGCACTCCAGCTGCTGGTCGAAGGCACCCGGCTCGGGGTGGACGGTGCCGGTGTCCAACACCTCGTCCGCTCCGGCCCCGGCGGCGAGGTCGAGCCGCCGCCGATCGACGTCGGTGAGCACGATCCGCGCGGCGCCGGCGGCGCGGGCCGCCGCGACCGCGAGCTGCCCGATCGGACCCGCTCCCGTGACCAGCACCGAGGCGCCGCTGAACACCCCGGCGCGGCGCACCGCCCAGCAGGCCACCGCGAGGGGTTCGACCAGCGCGGCCACCGCCGGATCGGTCCCGGCTGGCACCCGGTGCACCAGTTCCGCGTCCACCACCAGCGTGCCGCGGATCGTGCCGTGCACCGGCGGCGAACCGAAGCAGCGCCCCGACGGGCACAGGTTGTAGCGGCCCGCCGCGCAGGTCGGGCAGCGGCGGCACGGGCGCGCCGGTTCGACCGCGACGGATGCGCCGAGCAGTCCCGCGTCGACGCCCTCGCCGAGTTCGACGACCACCCCGGAGGCCTCGTGCCCCAGCACCGTGGGCGAGCGCAGCACGTTCGACCCGTTGCGGCCGTCGGCGTAGTAGTGCAGGTCGCTGCCGCACAACCCGGTGGCGCGCACCGCCACCCGCACCGCACCGGGCCGCAGCGGCTCCGGCTCCACCTGTTCCACCCGCAGGTCCCGGGCGCCGTGCAGCACGGCGGCTCGTTCGCTCACCACTCCTCCACTCCGTCAGCTCCTCGTTTCCGCGCCCCCGTCCGGGGAAGTCCGCCGCGGACTCACGTGCGGACCGGCAGCGGCTCCACCTTGCGGATCAGCACCCCGTAGGAGAACGCGCCCACCAGGCCCAGCACCCCGGACAGCACCAGCGGCGCCACGAACGATCCGCCGGTCGCCGTCTGCAGCACGCCGGTGACGATCGGGCCGACGAACCCGGCGATGTTCGACGCGCAGTTCTGGATGCCCGCCAGCGAGGACACCTGCCCGGGCTGCGGCGCCACGTCCGCGGGCAGCGACGCCACCGACGCCGCGCTGAACGCCAGGCTCGCGTAGGAGATCGACAGCAGCACCACCGCGGTCGCCGCGTTCGGCACCACCACCGCCAGCGCGATCACGGAACTCAGCAGCATGCCCGGGATCAGGCAGGTCTTGCGGGCCCGGGTGAGGCTCCAGCCGCGCCGCACCAGCGAATCCGACGCCCAGCCGCCGAGCAGGCTGCCGCCGATCGCCACCACGCCGGGGATCGCACCCACCGTGCCCAGCTCCAGCAGGTCGAAACCGCGCGCCTGCACCAGGTAGCTCGGGAACCAGGTGATGAAGAAGAAGATGATGTAGTTCAGGCAGAAGAAGCCCAGCATCATCGCCCACACCGTGCGGTACCGGAACAGGTCGCGCCAGCGCACCTTCGGCCCGTCGTCCGATGTGGACTCCTCGCGCGCGCCGCCCGCCCGGATGTAGGCCAGCTCCTCCTCCGTCACCCGCGGGTGGTCCTCCGGTTCGTGGTAGGACAGCCACCACCACCCCGCCCACAGCAGGGCGAGGACGCCGACGACGAGGAACGCGGCCCGCCAGCCCTCCCAGGCGATGATCGCGGTCACCACCGGCAGCGCCACCGCGGTGCCCGCCCGCGCGCCGTTGTCCCAGATGCTGTTGGCGAAGGCGCGCTCGCGGCGCGGGAACCAGCGGGACACGACCTTCGCCGAACCCGGGTAGCCGGTGGACTCGCCGATGCCCAGCAGGAAGCGGAACACCAGCAACGACAGCAGCCCGGTGACCAGGCCGGTGAGCATCGTCGCCACGCCCCACACCAGGGCGCCGAGCGCGAACGCGCGCTTCGCCCCGATCCGGTCGATGAGGGCGCCGGCGGGGAGCTGGAAACCCGCGTACGCCAGGAAGAACGTGCCGAGCACCAGCCCCTGCACGCTCGGGTCGAAGCCCAGGTCGTGGTTCATCGACGGCAGCGCCACGCTCAGCGCGGAGCGGTCCACGTAGTTCACCGAGAGGCCGACGAAGCACAGCAGCGCCATGCCCCACCGCAGGTTGTGCGCGCGGCCGCGGGGGCGGGCCGCCCCGGTCGCGGCCTCGGTTCGCCCGGTCATCGCTCCTCCTCGAGCCGCCCGGTTCCCGCGCCCGACGGAGTCGTTCCGTTCCGCGGAATACCGTTCTGCTGATGCGAACGGTAGCGTAAGGGGGAGATCACCGGAAAATCAACGGCCGAGGAAGCGGTGCAGCACCTATGAGCTCCGGCGCCACCGAAGGCAGCGCACTGCGCACGCTGCGCGTGCTCGAAGCAGTGGCCCGCACCGGCGGCCCGCACCGGCTCGGCGAGATCGCCGCCGACACCGGCATCGCCAAACCCAGCACGCACCGCATCCTCAGCGGGCTCAGCGGCGCCGGGTACGTCGTCAGCGACGGCGACGGCGCCTACGGCCTCGGCCCCCGCGCCTACGCGCTGTCCGCCACCATCGCCTCCGCCGAGGACACGGGCGGCGACACCGTGCTGCGCCGGTTCCAGTCCGAGGTCCAGCAGACGGTGCACGTGGCGCTGCGCAGCGGCGATCACGCCATCTACGTGCGCAAGGTGGACAGTCCCGGGCCGTACCGGATGGCGTCCCGGATCGGCGGCGTGCTGCCGCTGCACTGCACCGCCATCGGCAAGGCCGTCCTCGCCCACCTGCCCGCGGACGAACGGGCGCCGCTGCTGCGAGACCTCACCGCCCGCACCGAGCGCACCACCACCGATCCCGCCGTGCTGGAGCAGGAGCTGGCCCGGGTGCGGGCCGACGGCTGCGCGCTCGACGACGAGGAGAACGAGCCGACCATCCGCTGCCTCGCCGCCCCGATGCTGGACCGCGCGGGCCGGCCGGTCGGCGGGGTGAGCATCTCGACGATCACCTTCCAGACCCCGAAGGAGGCGCTGCTGGCGCACGCGGACCGGTTGGTCGAGACGGCCGCGCTGCTCGCGCCCCTCTACACCTGACCACCGCCCGGCATCCCGCACCGCCGCGCGTTTTCCCCCGGGCGATGGGGAAAACCGGACGTCGCGGGCACGGGGGCCGCCGCCGGATCGCAACCCTCCGGCAACCGGATCGGAGTACGCTCGGTCACCACACCGGTGACGACGGTGACCGCGCGGCACCCGGCCGGGCCCGCTCCACCCCCCGGCCCCCGAAACCGAAGATCCCTCGATCCGGTGAGTTCGGGAACCGGACGGGCCGGACCGGAGTCGGAACCGGTTGCCGTCAGGAGTCGGCGAAGGGAGTCACTGCAGTGGATCAAGTCCGCGCCCGGTTGCGCGGCGGGCCCGAGGACGGCCGCGAGGTCAGCGTCCCCGCCGATCCCACCGGCCACCCCGTTCCGCGCATCACCGTGCCCGTCCGCGTCCCGGAGCAGCGCCGCGCGACCGCACCACCGCCGCTGCTGGTGTACGAGCGGTCCGGCTCGAAGCACACCGGAACCTGGGACTTCGACTACGTCGGGGCCGAGTCCCAGACCTGACCCCGGCGCACCTCACCGACCGGCCACCGCTCGCCACATCGGGTGCAGCAGCGGACCGCCGGGCAGTTCGATCGGCGTGCCCAGGTCGGCGAAGCCCAGCCGCTGGTACAGCGCGCGGCTGGCGGTGCTGCTCGCCTCCAGGTACGTGGGCAGCCCGGCCCGGTCGCACTCGCGCAGGCTCGCGGCCAGCGCGGCCGTGCCCGCTCCGGCGCGCTGCCGGTGCGGCGGGACGCCGATCAGCGACAGGTACCAGTGCGCGACCAGCGGGTGCCGCTCCCCGGTGAGCTCGCCGAAGGTCGCGAACCGGTCGGCGAAGGGCCCGAGCAGCTCGTGGAGCCGCCGTTCCCCCTCGTCATCCAGCGTCTTGGGCGGCTCCCGCCCGTCGCCGCGGAACCACACCTGCACCGCCGAACCCGTGGTGACCACGGCACCCGTGCGTTCGGCGTGCGCGACGGTCAGCTCGAACCACGCTTCGTACAGCGGTCTGCGCCGCGCGGGATCGGGCACCAGCCAGCAGGAGACCGCGTCGTGGACGAACGCGCTGACCAGCGTCCGGACGGGCAGGTCGAGGTCAGTTCGCATCGCCCGGCTCCTCGGCTCGATCGATCGTGGCGGATCGCGCTCCCATGCCGATCCGCGCGTAGGCATCCGGCCGGCGCACCCGCAGCACCGCGCCCCAGCAGAACCCGGCCAGCGCGACCGCCAGGTACGCGCCGGGCAGCGCCCACGCCGCCGCGGAACCCGGCGGCAGGCCCAGCACCGTGCCGAAGGAGTGCAGGGTCAGGACCAGGATCCCGGTGAGCACCACCGCCGCGATGCCCGGCGCCAGCAACGTCCGCCACCGCCCGCACCCGTGCCCCGGCACCCGCAGGAAGTAGCCGACGACGGCGAACGAGGTGGCGGTGACCAGGCACAGCACGCCGAGCGCTCCACCGGACGCACCCCAGAAGAACAGGTGGACGATCGGGTCCCACCCGGTCACCGCGAACAGCGCGATCACCAGCGCGGTGATGACGCTCTGCGTCACCGATCCCGCGGTGGGCGCCGAGGTGCGCGGGCTGGTGACCCCGAGCGCGCGCGGCCCGATGCCCTCCCGGCCGAGGGCGAACAGGTAGCGGGCACACACGTGGTGGAACGACAGCATGCCCGCGAACAGGCTCGTCACGTACAGCGCGGACCCGAGCGTGACCAGCGCGGCCGGCAGCCGCTCGGCGGCGAGCACGAACATCAGCTCGGTGGAGTGCTCCCCGGCGGCGGCCACGATCCGGTCCGGTCCGGTGGCCACGGTCAGCGCCCAGGTGGAGAGCCCGTAGATCCCGCCGATCAGCGCCAGCGACAGGTAGGTGGCGCGCCCGACGGTCCGCGGGTCGCGGGCCTCCTCCGCGAGCACCGTGGAGTTCTCGAAGCCGATGAACCCGGTGAAGGCGATCACCAGGATCACCCCGGCCGCGGCGGTGCCCAGCTGCAGCGGGTTCAAGGTGGTCAGCGTGACCCCCGGCTCGGCGGGGTCGGTGACGAACGCCAGGTCGTAGAGCAGGATCATCGCGATCTCGGCGAGCAGCAGCACGCCCAGCACGCGCCCGTTGACGTCGATGCGCAGCACCCCGAGCACCGCGACGAGCCCGGTGCCCACCCCGGAGAACACCCACCACGGCAGCGCGGGCCCACCGGCCTGGTGCAGGAAGTCGGCCGCCCCCACCCCGCAACCGCCGACCAGGCTGACCTGCACCATCGCGTAGGCGAGCACGGCGACCCCGCCCGCTGCGGTGCCGCTGGTCCGGCCGAGCCCCTTCGCGATGTAGGCGTAGAACGCCCCCGCGTTCTCCACGTGCCGGGACATCGCCACGTAGCCGACGGCGAACAGGCCGAGGACGACCGCGACCGCCAGATAACCGACGGGGATGCCGTTCACGCCCGAGACGGCGAACCCGCTGACCGCTCCCCCGCCGACGACGGTCTCCGGGGCCGCCGCGGCGACGGTGAAGAAGATGATCGACCACATGCCGAGGCGGGAGGCGGCGAGCGAGTTCGCCACCGGTCCCGGGCGGGGTGATCGCTCCGCCGATCTGGGCAGGGTGGACGGTGGCACGGTCGGTTCTCCTCGCTGGTCGGGGTGGGTCGGGTCGTCCGCGGTGCCCCGCGGGCGTCCGGTGTTCGGACGTGGTACCGGAGCCGCTGCGGTGCGGAACTCGGCTGCCGCGGCCGGGAACTCGCCTGCAGCGGTGCAGGCCTTCCCCGGCGCGGCGGGGAACTCGTTGCCGCCGTGCGGGTGCTCTCCCCGCCTCGGTGCGGGTGCCGGTGCGGGCTCCGCGGTCCCGCTGTCGGGTCGGTGCGCCGGGCCGCGGATCCGCTTCCGGGGTACCGCGTTCATCTCCGCGGGGTCATGGCCCACTGCTCGCGGGCGGCGGTCACCTCCGCGACGACGGTGCGCAGGCCCGCGGGCAGCCGGGGCAGCCACTGCTCGGCCCGCTGCTCCGCGCGGCGCTGCACGGGGCGGGGCAGGCCGAGCCGGCCGGTGACGCCGGTGCCGGTGACCAGCAGGGCCAGCGCGACCTCGGCCTGGGCGTCCGGGACGGTGATCATCCCGGAGCGGATCGCGGCGGATTCCTCGTGCGCGAACGTGTCCACCACCGCCTCCGCCGGGTCGCGCTGGTCGAGCCGGACCGGGCGCCAGGCGACCGCGGGCCCGGCGCGCCACCCGGCGGTGACCGGCACCTCGCGGACCACGTCGATGATGGTGAGGCGGGCGCGGACCTTCTCGGTCGCCGTGCCGGACAGGTACTGGATCCAGGTGCGCACCGAGTGCTGCGGCTCGGAGCGGATCTCGCGCAGCACCGACCAGGACAGGAAGTCCGGCGGCATGCCCTTGCCCGCCGGGCGGACGGTGGGCAGCACGCCGATCTCGTCTTCCAGCAGCAGTTCGGCGAGCAGGCCGCCCGCGCAACCGAGCGCGACCAGCTTGGGGTCCACCCGCGCGGCGAGCCGGTCGGTGCCAGTGTGCGCCACCAGGAAGTAGCGGTCGGCCAGCCGCAGCGGGATGCGGCCGGTGCGGGTGGCCCGTTCCCGGGACGCGCGTTCCGCGCGCGGATCCGGCGCCCGGGCGTCCGGACCTTCCTCGTCCGGCGGGTCCGGTGACGTGGTCAGGACGGCTCGCGGCAGCCGGCGCGACCGGCCGCCGTTCACCGCGCCCTCGTGGATCGGCATGAACACCCCAGTGACTCGGTTTCCCCCGGGAAACACCCTCGCGACGACGACTCCGCAGCGTTTCCAACCCGGGACACAGCGTAATCGTTCCCGGTCCGGGCCAAGATCCTCCAGAAGCGCGATGTTCGCTGTGATCAAGCCGACCCGACTTCGCTCGTTCGAGTGGTCATCAGTGGTCCGGCGTCGGAAACCCCTTGACGCGGAACGACTTCCCCTCCGAAAGCGGGCGCTCGCGGCACCGGCGGCGGGGCGCTCCGGAACACCCGGCCGCTCCCGGGCGTTTGACTTCGAGTTAACGCGAACTAGCACGATCGGCGCCGACCCACCACGAACGGCGCCGCGCCCGGCCCGCACCGCGGTCCCGTCCCAGGACGCCGCCCGCACCGGCCGCGCACCGCACCGGCTCCGCGACCGACCCGAACCGGCCGGCGGAGCCGCCACACCGAGAGGAACCACCACATGACCAGCTGGGAGACGATGCGCTCCTTCGCCAGCGACGACTCGGTGACCAGGCAGCGCCTGGCACCCGGGCTCGCCAGGCGGATCGCGCGCTACGCCCGCCCGTACCTGCGCGACATCGTCCCGTTCCTGGTGCTGGTCGCCGCGGCCGCCGTGCTCGGCGTGGTGACCCCGCTACTGTTCAAGGCGATCATCGACCACGGCATCCTGCCGCGGAACCCGGGCGTGGTGCTGTGGCTGGCGCTGGCCGTCGCCCTGGTCGCGGTGCTGGAGGCCGGGATGTCGCTGCTGCAGCGCTGGTACTCCGCGAAGCTCGGCGAAGGCCTCATCTACGACCTGCGCTCCGAGGTGTTCGACCACGTGCAGCGGATGCCGGTCGCGTTCTTCGTGCGGGCGCAGACCGGATCGCTGGTCAGCAGGCTCAACACCGACGTGATCGGCGCCCAGCGCGCGCTGACCAGCACCCTGTCCTCGGTGGTGTCGAACGTGCTGAGCCTGGTGCTGGTGCTGGCGACGATGTTCACGCTGTCCTGGCAGATCACGCTGATCGCGCTGGCGCTGCTGCCGCTGTTCCTGCTGCCGGTGCGCTGGGTCGGCCGCCGGTTGCAGCGGATCACCCGCGAGCAGATGAAGACCGACGCCGAGCTGAGCTCGCTGATGACGGAGCGCTTCGGCGTCGGCGGCGCGATGCTGGCGAAGCTCTACGGCCGGGCCGACGAGGAGGCCGGGATGTTCTCCTCCCGGGCGGCGCGGGTCCGCGACCTGGGCGTGGTCTCGGCGATGTACAGCCGGGTGTTCTTCGTGGCGCTGACCCTGCTGGCCTCGCTGGCCACGGCCGTGGTGTACGGGCTCGGCGGCGGGCTGGTGATCTCCGGGGCGTTCGAGCTGGGCACGCTGGTGGCGCTGGCGACGCTGCTGAGCAGGCTCTACGGCCCGCTGACCGCGCTGTCCAACGTGCACGTGGACGTGATGACGGCGCTGGTCAGCTTCGACCGGGTCTTCGAGGTGCTGGACCTGCGGCCGATGGTCGAGGAGAAGCCGGACGCGGTGGTGCTCGACTCCCGGACCGAGCCGGCGGCCGTCGAGTTCGACGGGGTGTCGTTCCGCTACCCGGCCTCCGCGGAGGTGTCGCTGGCCTCGCTGGAGTCGGTGGCGCGCCCGGAGAGCGCCCCGGCGCACGAGGTGCTGCACGACATCAGCTTCCGCGCCGAGCCGGGCCAGACCATCGCCCTGGTGGGGCATTCCGGCGCGGGGAAGACGACGATCACGCACCTCGCGGGACGGCTCTATGACGTCGACGCGGGCAGCGTCCGGGTCGGCGGGCACGACGTGCGGGACGTGGCGCTGCGTTCGCTGTACTCGACGGTCGGCGTGGTCACCCAGGACGCGCACCTGTTCCACGACACGATCCGCGCGAACCTGGCCTACGCGCGGCCCGGGGCGTCCGACGCCGACCTGCTGGCCGCGCTGCGCACCGCGCAGCTGCAGGATCTGGTGGCCGACCTGCCGGACGGGCTGGACACGGTGGTCGGCGACCGCGGCTACCGGCTCTCCGGCGGGGAAAAGCAGCGGCTGGCGATCGCGCGGTTGCTGCTGAAGGCACCGCCGGTGGTGGTGCTGGACGAGGCCACCGCGCACCTGGATTCGGAGTCGGAGGCGGCGGTGCAGCGGGCGCTGTCCACGGCGCTGGCCGGGCGGACCGCGTTGGTGATCGCGCACCGGCTCTCCACGATCCGCGAGGCGGACCGGATCCTGGTGATCTCCGGTGGCCGCATCGCCGAGCAGGGCACCCATGCCGATCTGCTCGCCCGCGACGGCCTCTACGCGGAGCTGTACCGCACCCAGTTCGCCGATTCCGCGGAGGCCGCCTCGACCACCTGATCCACCGCGGGCGTGCGGCCCGCCGAAACCCGGCGGCCCGCGCGCCCGCACCCGACGCGCCGGACGACGATGCCTCCGCGGGCGCATCACTCCGGCCCGCGACCGGTCCCGCACCTCAAGCTCGTTCGAGGTCTCCGTCCGGCCCCACCCCGGCCACCGCCATCTGCAACGGGTGGCCGCCGCGAACGAACACCACGGAGCTCCACCGCGAGGTGCTCAAGAACCTGCGGCCCGCCAAGCCGAACCCACGCATTTTCGATCTTCCGCCGGCAGGCTCCGGCGTCCTTCGGGCGCAGGCCCTCCGCGGTCAGTCGGTGAGGGGGCGGGTACCCCTGTGGCCGTCCGGGTCGATGCGGCGGAGCATCGCGCCGCAGATCTCCCCCATCTGCTGGACCTGCGGGCCGGTGAGCGCGTCGAGCACCAGGTCGCGGACCCGTTCGACGTGCCCGGGCGCGGCTTCGACGACCTTGCGGTACCCGGCATCGGTGAGCTCGGCGAGGTTGCTGCGGCCGTCCCGGTCCGAGCGGGCGCGGCGCACCCAGCCGTTCTTCTCCAGCCGCGCCACCACGTGCGAGACGCGGGACGGCGAGGCGCTGGCGCGGGCGGCGAGGTCGCTCATCCGCAGCGACCGGTCGGGGCGTTCGGAGAGCATCGCCATCACCCAGTAGCCGAAGTGCGTGACACCGGAGTCGCGCTGCAGCTGGGAGTCGAGCGCGGGCGGCAGCAGGGTCATGAGCATCGCGAGCTGGCGCCATGCCTGCTGCTCTTCGTCGGTCAACCAGCGCGGCTCGTCCACCGGACCAGTCTAACCAGACCGGTTGAGTCGACCTGCGGCTTTGCCTATCCTAATATTTGAAGCTTCAATCAAAGGAGTAGGCGATGACCGCAGCGCACCCCGGGCCGATGCCTGCCCTCTACCTCAGCCACGGAGCGCCACCGCTGGTCGACGACGAGCTGTGGACCGGCCAGCTGGCCGGGTGGAGCGCCGCCCTGCCGCACCCGCGCGCCATCCTGGTGATCTCCGCGCACTGGGAGTCCGCGCCGCTGATGCTCGGCGCCACCGACACCGGGGTGCCGCTGACCTACGACTTCACCGGCTTCGCCGAGCGCTACTACCGCACCGAGTACCGCAGCCCGGGCGCCCCGGAGCTCGCCGCGCGGGTCGCCGCCCTGATGCCGGACGCCGAACCGGTCGCGCACCTGCCACGACGCGGGCTCGACCACGGGGCGTACGTCCCGCTGACCGTGATGTACCCGGACGCCGACGTCCCGGTGCTGCAGATGTCGCTGCCCACCCTGGACCCGACCCGCCTGCTGGAGATCGGGCGCAGGCTCCGGCCATTGCGCGACGACGGCGTGCTGATCATCGGCTCCGGGTTCACCACGCACGGGCTGCCGTTCCTCACCGACCCGAGCCCGCGCGCCGCCGCGCCCACCTGGTCGCAGGAGTTCGACCTGTGGGCCGGGGAGGCGCTGGCCCGCGGCGCCGTGGACGAGCTGGCCGCCTACGCCGACCACGCCCCCGGGATGCCCTACGCGCACCCGACGGCCGAGCACTTCGCGCCGCTGTTCGTCACCCTCGGCGCCGCGACCGACCCGGAGGCGCCGCCGGAGCAGCTCATCGACGGCTACTGGATGGGCCTGGCCAAGCGTTCGTTCCAGGTGGCCTGACCGGCCGCGGCCAGGTCGGCGGCCCGCCGGCGAGGCCGGGCACTCCTCGGCGAGCCAGGGCGCTCCTCAGCCAGGCCGGGCACTCCTCGGCGAGGACGGACGGTCTGCGGCGCGGCCGGGCCGGTCCGCAGCGAGCATCTGCCGAGCGCCGGGAGAAACCGCCCGACCAGCGCCTCGGCACGACCTCAGCCCGCGTTGACGATCCGTTCCGCCGGGATGCCGCAGCGCTCGGCGCGGGCGCACCCGTGGATCTGCCAGTCCAGCTGGCCCGGAGCGTGCGCGTCGGAGTCGATCGCGAACTCGCAGCCCAGCTCGAAGGCCCGCCCGAGCAGCTCCATCGGCGGATCCAGCCGCTCCGGCCGCGAATTGATCTCGACGGCGACGCCGTGGTCGCGGCAGGCGCGGAACACCTCCTCCGGGTCGAACTCCGACGGCGGCCGCTTCGAGCGCAACCGGCCGGTGCAGTGCCCCAGCACGTCCACCCGCGGGTGCACGACCGCCGCGCACATCCGGCGGGTCATCTCCCGACGCGGCATCCGCAGCTTGGAGTGCACGCTCGCCACCACCACGTCCAGCTCGGCGAGCAGCCCCGGGTCCTGGTCGAGCGCGCCGTCGTCGAGGACGTCCACCTCGATGCCGGTGCGGATCCGGAACGGGGCGAGCTCGACGTTCAGCTCGGCCACCAGCTCCAGCTGGGCGCGCAGCCGCTCGGCGCTCAGCCCGCGCGCGACGGTCAACCGCGGCGAGTGGTCGGTGAGCGCGATCCACTCGTGCCCGAGGTCCCGCGCGGTGCGGGCCATCTCGGCGACCGGGCTGCCGCCGTCGGACCAGTCGGAGTGGGTGTGGCAGTCCCCGCGCAGCCTGGCCCGCAACCCGCGTCCCTCCCCCGGTTCGGGCGCGTCCGCGCGCAGCCGCGCGAGGTAGTCCGGGGTGCGGCCGCGCACCGCCTGCTCGATCACGCCCGCGGTGGTGCGGCCGATGCCGGGCAGCTCGGTCAGCCGCCCGTCCGAGGTGCGCTGCTCCAGGTCGTCGTGCCGGGCGACGACGTCGGCGGCGCGGCGGAACGCGCGCACCCGGAACGCGGGCTCGTCCGCGCGCTCCAGCAGGAACGCGATCTCCCGCAGTGCGGCACCGGGGTCCATCCTCCGTTGGTAACCGGTCCTCGCCGCGGTCGCACTCCGGCGGGAGGATGCGCACGGACCAGGCCGGCACGGGAGGCACGGTGGAGGCGCGGCAGCTGGAGCACTTCGTCACGATCGTCGACGAGGGCGGGTTCAACCGCGCCGCCGAGCGCCCGCACGTCGCGCAGCCCTCGCTGTCGCAGGCGGCGCGGGCGCTGGAGCGGGACGTGGCGCTGTTCCACCGCCTGGGCAGGAGGGCGGGGCTCGCCGAGGCGGGCCGGGCGATGCTCGAACCGGCGCGGCAGGTGTTGCGGAAGGCGGAGTTCGCGCGGGCCGCCGGTGCCCGCGCCCTCGACCTGGCACCGGCGGCGGAGCTGCGGATCCCGCTGGTCCACCGCCCGGTGCCGCTCACCCCAGCCGCGCAGCGCTTCGCAGACCTGGCGCTGGGCTGATAGGCGTTCCCTCTCCTCCGGATCCGCGGCCGGTCCTGGACGCCGCCGCGAGATCCGCGTTGGATGGCGGCATGTCCAGCTACGAGATCGCGGTCCTGCCGGGTGACGGCATCGGTACCGAGGTGATGCCGGAGGCGCTGCGCGTGCTCGACGCGGTGCGCGCCGAGCACGGCACCGAGTTCCGCTACCGGCACTTCGACTGGAGTTGCGAGACCTACCGGGAGACGGGCCGGATGATGCCGGCGGACGGCATCGACCGGCTGCGCGACCACGATTCGATCCTGCTCGGCGCGGTCGGCTACCCGGGCGTGCCGGACCACGTGTCGCTGTGGGGCCTGCTGCTGCCGATCCGCCGGGAGTTCGACCAGTACGTGAACCTGCGGCCGGTGCGGCTGTTGCCGGGGGTGACGCCTCCGGTGCGGGACAAGGCGCCTGGCGACATCGACTTCTGGGTGGTGCGGGAGAACACCGAGGGCGAGTACTCGCGGCTCGGCGGGCGCCAGGGCGAGGGCACCCCGGCGGAGATGGTGCTGCAGACGGCGGTGTTCACCCGGCACGGCACCGACCGGATCCTGCGCTACGCCTTCGAGTTCGCCGAGCGGATCGGGAAACCGCACGTCACGTCGGGGACGAAGTCGAACGGGATCTACCACTCGATGCCGTACTGGGACGAGCGGTTCCGGGCGATCGCGGCGGAGCACCCGCAGGTGGCGGTGGACCAGGACCACATCGACATCCTGTGCGCCCGGTTCGTGATGTCGCCGGAGCGGTTCGACGTGGTGGTGGCGAGCAACCTGTTCGGCGACATCCTCTCCGACCTGGGGCCGGGGGTGACCGGCACGATCGGCGTGGCGCCGTCGGGGAACATCAACCCGGAGCGGCGGTTCCCGTCGACGTTCGAGCCGGTGCACGGTTCGGCGCCGGACATCGCGGGGCGCGGGGTGGCGAATCCGATCGGGCAGATCTGGTCGGCGGCGATGATGCTGGACCACCTCGGCGAGCAGGACGCTGCCGCGGACGTGGTGCGGGCGATCGAGTCGGTGCTGGGGGCGGGCGCGGTGCGCACTCCGGACCTGGGCGGGACGGCGAGCACCGCGGATCTCGGGAAGGCGATCGCCGCGGAGATCGGCGCGGCGTGACCGCGGCGGGCCGCGCACCTCGCGGGTGCGCGGCTCGCACGTACGCGGCACACGGGTACGCGGCTCACGGGCGCGCGGCACGCGGGTCCGCGGCCGGGCGCGCGGCTCAGCCGGGGAAGTTGTGCTGGAGCCAGCCGGTGAGTTCCGCCCGCGCCGCGGCGAGCCGGTCGGGGGCGGGAGCGCCGGGGCCGTTGGCGATGAGCGCGACGTGCACCGCGCCCGGGTCGTCGGGCGCCGACAGCAGCAGCCGGGAGTCCTCCGTGCGGTGAACGGCGTCCGCGTCGAGGTCGGAGAGCACGGTGGTGGCGCGCTCGCCGAAGGTCGCCGGCAGGTGCAGTTCGGTCGGCGCCGCGCCCGGCCCGTCCCGCCAGACGAGCACGCCGAACTGCCCGTCGCCGACGACCTCGCGCAGCGCGGGCAGCTCGGCGGGGATCCGGTTCCAGGTGAGGGTGGTGTCCCCGTCGCGGGAGCGGTCCTCGTAGCTGAACGCGAGCGTGCTGCCGTCCACCGCGCGCGGGTACACCCGGTCCAGCACACGGGGATCGGCGCGCAGCCCCAGGGTTCCGGTGTCGTCGCGGTGCACCACGGAGAAGTCCTCGCCGTTCCACCCGTCGGCATCGGTCCGCACCTTGTCCGGGTTCCCGTTCATCTCCTCGTGGTGCCTGCCGTGGTAGACGTCCCACTGCCACTGGGTTCCGGAGAGCACCGGTCCGGATTCGGCGGGCCGCTGCCACCAGTCCGCGCCGGGCAGCCGGGAGTCCATGCCCTGGTAGAGACCTTTGAGGACGGTCGGGAACTTCTCGGCGGTGTTCCCGCCGAGCGGATGCCCGAACTCGGAGACGAACCCGGTGGTGCCGAGGTCGGCGGCGCGGTCCCGGATCTCGGCGAAGTCCGCGGAGTTCTCCCCGTCCCGCGCCTTCCCGTACAGCCCGGATTGGGCGAGGGCGTGGTAGAAGTGCGCGTTGAACACGTACCGGGTGCCGAGCGCGTCGAGCTCGGTGAACCCGCCCGGCTCCCGCACGAACGGCACGTTGTTGTTCCAGAACAGCGCGGGTTCGACGTAGGCGGGTTTGTCCTGCCAGCCGGCGCGGTCCATCGCGGCCCGGAACTCCTCGAAGAACGGCCACAGCAGGTCGCGTTCCCATTCGGCGGCGTCCTGGCCGTCGTCGAGCTCCCCGGCGTGCGGCTCGTTCATCGGGTCGAAGCCCAGGACGCGCTGGAACTGGGCCGGGGTGAGGTGGGTGGCCAGGTGGCGCAGCGTGATCTCGGCCTGGTCCAGGAACGCTTCCCGCACACCGACCGGGCCTGCCTCCGTGGGGATGCGGCGGTCGTGCCAGAAGTCGGCCTTGGCCTGCTTCACCGCCTGGTTGTTCATCATGTTCTGCCCCCAGTGGACGCAGATCCCGCAGCTCTCCGGCGGGTAGTCGCCGCCGTCGACGACCCAGTCCGGTGCGCCGTCTCCGGTGTACCAGCTGTCCGGGCGGAACAGGTGCCGGGAGTAGAGGTCCTGGTGGTAGTCGGGCAGCACCCAGAACCCGGCGTCCGCGAACGCGGCGATCTGCTCGGTGACCTGGCGCAGGTAGTCATGGTCGATGCGGTCCGGGGCGGGCTGCACCCGCTCCCAGGACAGCAGGAAGCGGACGGCGTTGGCGCCGGTGCTCTCGCGCAGCGCGGTGGCCGATTCGCGGGCGTCCGCGGTGTCGGCGAAGGGCAGGTTGCCGTTCTCGGCGAGCTTGACCTCGCCGGAAATGTTGAAGCCGCGCAGCACGACCTCCCGGCCGTGCCCGTCGCGGTAGGACGCCCCGTTCGCGGACGGCACGAGGGTGAGGGTGCGGGCGGCGGCGTCGGCGGGCGCCGCGGCGCCGGGCGGGTCCGCTGGTGCTGCGGCGCCGGGGACGTCGGCGAGTGCATCGGCGCGGGGCACGTCGAGCGCTGCGGCGCGGGCGACCTCGGCGGGCGGCGGTGCGGCGTGCGCGAGCGGGAGCGGGAACGCGACCAGCGACAGCGCGCAGGCGGCGCCGAGCGAGCGGATCATGCGCCACAAGCTACGAACCGGGCGGTCCACCCACAACCATCAAACGTGAACAGCGTTCATCTTTCATTCGTTCGGCGCAACGCGCACCGAGCCGCACCCGCGAGCACCCGCGACCCCGGTTCCCGGTACCGGGACCACGGCACCTACGCTGGACGTTTCCGGCCTCGTCAGTCCCCCGAGCGGGGCCGGAATCCCCGACCCCCGGAACCCCGAACCGCTGGACCCACCATGAGCACCGGACCGGAACCTCGGCACCAGCACGGCGTCGACCACTTCGACGCGACCTTCGCCCGCGACCTCGTCTGGGCGCAGCGGCTGCGCGAACAGCTCGCCGAGCTCCCCACCACCGACGACGAGCGCTGATCAGGCTCCCGGGCCGGACCCCGGCCCCGGGTCGAGCCCGAGCTGCTCGGCCAGCAGCCGCAGCAACCGCTCCGCGTCCACCGGTTTCGTCACGCACTCGGTCGCCCCGGCTTCGAGGCTGCGCTCCCGGTCCCCCGGCATCGCCTTCGCCGTCACCGCGATGATCGGCAGGCCCCGGTGCCGCGGGATCCGCCGGATGGTTCGGATCGTGGAATCCCCGTCGAGCTCCGGCATCATCACGTCCATCAGCACGATCGCCACGTCCTCGTTCTCCTGCAGCGCACCCAGCCCGGCGATCCCGTTGTCCGCGTGCACCACCCGCAGGCCGCGCTGCTCCAGCAGGGCGGTGAGCGCGTAAACGCTGCGCGGGTCGTCGTCGACCACCAGCACCCGCTGGCCGGTGAACCGCGGCACCGCGTCGCGCCCCTCGCCGGGTTCCGCGCCGGTGAGCTCGCCGAACGAGGCGGTGGATTCCCAGTCCAGCAGCGGTGGATCGATGCCTTCGGCGGCCACGTCGAAGTGCACCTCCGCGCTGCTCGGGGCGAGCTCGGCCACCGGCGGGGCGGTGAGCCCGGCGATCGCCGCCGGAGGCGCGGGGTCGTCCTCGGCGTCCGGCTCGGCATCGGGGCCTTCCGGCGGCAGCAGCAGGGTGAACGTGCTGCCGCGGCCCGGTTCGCTGTCCACGGCGAGCCGCCCGCCGAGCAGCGCGGTCAGCTCCCGGCTGATCGACAGGCCCAGCCCGGTGCCGCCGAACTCGCGCACGATCGTCCCGTCGCCCTGCTGGAACGCCTCGAAGATCCGGTCGAGCTTGCCCGCGGGCACCCCGATCCCGGTGTCCGCGACCGAGAACGCGACCTGCCCGGAGCCGCGGTCCCGGTCGATGCGCAACCGCACCGAGCCGCGTTCGGTGAACTTCACCGCGTTCGACAGCAGGTTGCGCAGGATCTGCTCCAGCCTGCTCTGGTCGGTGCGGATCGTCGCGGGCACCGAATCCCCCGCCACGGCGGTGAATTCGAGCCCCTTGTCCTCGGCGACCGGCCGGTACTGGGCGTCCAGGTGCCGGACCAGTTCGGCGGTCGGCACGTCCTCCGGCAGCACCGTCATCCGGCCCGCCTCCACTTTGGACAGATCCAGCACGTCGTTGATCAGCGCCAGCAGGTCGCTGCCCGCGGCGTGGATGGTGCGGGCCAGGTCCACCTGCTGCGAGGTGAGGTTGCCGTCGACGTTGTCGGCGAGCAGCTTCGCCAGCAGCAACGAGCTGTTCAGCGGGGTGCGCAGCTCGTGCGACATGTTCGCCAGGAACTCCGACTTGTACGCCGAGGCCTGGGAGAGCTCGCCCGCGCGTTCCTCCAGCTGCTGGCGGGCCTGCTCGATCTCGCTGTTCTTGATCTCGATGTCCCGGTTGCGGGCGGCCAGCTGCTCGGCCTTCTCGGCGAGTTCCGAGTTGGAGCGCTGCAGCTCGTTCTGCTGCTGCTCCAGCTGCTCGGACCGGGCCCGCAGCTCGCGGGCGAGGCGCTGCGATTCGGCCAGCAGTTCCTCGGTGCGGGTGTTGGCGAGGATCGTGTTGACCTCCACCCCGATGGTCTCCTGCAGCCGTTGCAGCAGGTCCAGGTGCAGCGCGCTGAACTCGTGCACCGAGGCCAGTTCCAGCACGGCCAGCACCTCGTCCTCGAACAGCACCGGCACCACGACCACGCCGACCGGTTTCGCCGCGCCCAGCCCGGAGCTGATCCGCAGGTACTCCGGCGGGGTTTCGCGCACCAGGATCGTGGTGCGGTCCGCGGCGGCCTGCCCGACCAGCGACTGCCCCAGCTCGAAGCGCTCCGGGGTGCCCGCGTGCGGGAGCCCGTAGACGGCGGTGCGGGTCAGCTCCGGCGCCCCGTCCGAACCGGGCAGCGCCAGGTAGAACGCGCCGTACTGCGCGGAGACCAGCGGCACCAGCTCGGTCATGATCAGCGAGGCGAGGGAGTGCAGCTCGGCACGGCCGCGCATCAGGCCGGACAGCCGGGTGAGGTGGGTCTTGAGCCAGTCCTGCTCCTCGTTGGTGCGGGTGGTCTCGGCCAGGTTCGAGATCATCGCGTTGATGTCGTCCTTGAGCTCGGCGACCTCGCCGCTGGCCTCCACGGTGATCTGCCGGGTGAGGTCACCGCTGGTGACGGCGTTGGCGACCCCGGCGATGGCCCGGACCTGGGTGGTCAGGTTCCCGGCGAGCCGGTTCACGCTCTCGGTGAGCCGCCGCCAGGTGCCGGAGACGTCGGCGACCTCCGCCTGGCCGCCGAGCTTGCCCTCGGTGCCGACCTCGCGGGCCACCCGCGTCACCTCGGAGGCGAACCCGGACAGCTGATCCACCATCGTGTTGATCGTGGTCTTGAGCTCCAGGATCTCGCCCTGCGCGTCCACGTCGATCTTCTTGGACAGGTCTCCCCCGGCGACGGCGGTGGTGACCTGGGCGATGTTGCGCACCTGGTTGGTCAGGTTGCGGGCCATCAGGTTGACGTTGTCGGTGAGGTCCTTCCACGTCCCGGCGACGCCCGGCACCCGCGCCTGCCCGCCGAGGATGCCTTCGGTGCCGACCTCGCGGGCCACCAGGGTGACCTGCTCGGCGAAGGAACCGAGGGTCTCGACCATGCCGTTGATCGTCGCGGCCAGCGCGGCGACCTCGCCCTTGGTCTCCACGGTGATCTTCTTGGACAGGTCGCCGCCCGCGACCGCGGAGGCGACGGCGGCGATGTTGCGGACCTGCGCGGTGAGGTTGTCCGCCATCAGGTTGACGTTGTCGGTGAGGTCCTTCCAGGTGCCGCCGACGCCCGGCACCCGCGCCTGCCCGCCGAGCTTGCCCTCGGTGCCGACCTCCCGGGAGACGCGGGTGACCTCGTCGGCGAACGCGGAGAGCTGGTCCACCATCGTGTTCAGCGTGTTCTTCAGCTCCAGGATCTCGCCGCGCGCGTCCACGTCGATCTTCTGGCTGAGGTCGCCGCGCGCCACCGCCGCGGCGACCTGCGAGATGTTGCGGACCTGCGCGGTGAGGTTGTCGGCCATCAGGTTCACCGAGTCGGTCAGCCCGCGCCACGTCCCGGCCACGCCGGGCACCTGCGCCTGGCCGCCGAGCCTGCCCTCGCTGCCGACCTCGCGCGCCACCCGCGTCACCTCGGAGGCGAACAGCGATAGCTGGTCGAGCAGGTCGTTGAACCGGGAGGCCACGTCGCCGAGCCCGCCGGGCAGCCGCTCCCCGGAGCGGCGCGGCATCCGCTGCGACAGGTCCCCGGCGGCGACGGCGCCGAGGACGCGGCTGAGTTCGCCGACGGGCCGCAGCAGCGAGTCGAGCAGTTCCTCCACGGCCCGTTCGGCCTCCCGCCAGCCGCCGGTGCCGCCGAACGCGGCCGCCGGGCGCGGCCACTCCCCGCGCGACGTTGAGCCGGTGACCCGGCGCAGTTCGGCGATGAGCCGCTGGTTGCGCTCGGCGAGGTCGTTGAACGCCGCGGCCAGCTCCGCGTCCGGGCCGGCGACCGCGAGCCTGCGGCGGAAGTTGCCGTCCCGCAGGTCCCGCAGACCGGCGAGCAGCCGCTCCCGCCCGGGGTCGGCGGTCACCGGGTCATCCCTTGCCGCGCGCGCCGCGGTCCAGCCGCAGCTCGGTGGCCAGCACGGCGGCCTCGCTGCGGTGGCGCATCGCCAGCTTCGCCAGCATCTGCGACACGTAGTTCTTGATGGTCTTCTCGGCGAGGTACATCCGCTGCGAGATCTCGCGGTTGGTGAGTCCTTCGCCGATGAGCTCCAGCACCTCCCGCTCCCGCGAGGTCAGCTCGCGCAGCGGGTCGGCGCGCTCCTGCTCGCGGCGCAGCCAGGACAGCATCGCCTCGGTCTTCTTCGGGCTCAGCAGCGAGCGGCCGGAGCCGACGGTGCGCAGCGCGCTGAGCAGCTCCTCGCTCACCACGCCCTTGAGCACGAAGCCCGACGCCCCGGCCAGGATCGCGTCCAGCAGCGCCTCGTGGTCGTCGAACGAGGTGAGCATCAGGCACCGCAGGCCCGGCTGCCGCGATCGCAGTTCCCGGCACAGCTCCACGCCGTTGCCGTCGGGCAGCCGCACGTCGAGCACCACCACGTCCGGGTCGTGCTGCGGCACCAGCGCCAGCGCCTCGGTCGCAGACGCCGCCTCGCCGATCAGCTCCAGTTCGGGGTCGGATTTCACCAGGGCCGCCACACCCCGCCGGATCACCTCGTGGTCGTCGACCACGAACACGCGCATCGCCATCTCGCTCGCCGGCCTCCCTCGTGGATCACCGCGGACACCAGGGCACCGACCAGGATAGGCACGAGCGGGCGTTATGCGCCCGGGGCGGAGTGGCGTCGATCTCGCAGTTCGAGCGGGGAAACGGGGACGACCGCGGTGCCGGCCAGCCCCGGGCTGAGGCGGCGGGCGTACCAGGACAGCTGGCACTGCTCGCGGCAGAAGTCGTCGGACGGGCTGGAGGACGGGATCGGTTCGCGGCAACTCGCACAGGTCATCATCGCTGCACCGCCTCCTCTGGAGGGCACCGTGGCAAGGTTCGTGCACCCCAGTGCACCCCCCGGTTGTTCCACCTGGGTTGCGCCCAGGTCACGGAACGGCGCCCACGGCGGTGCGGCGAACGGCGCAGCGCGGCCTCAGCCGTCCCGCATGAGGCGGTCGAAGGCGGCGTTGGCGTGCGCCCACTCGGTGGTGAGCACCGCGTCGCGGTCCTCGGCCGCGGTGGTGACGACGAAGCCGGGTTCGGCGACGCGGCGGCGCAGCTGGACGAGGTGCCCGGCGGCGGACCGCCCCAGCCGTTCGCCGTTGTCCCGCGGAACGCTCTGCCCGGGTGCGAGTTCGGTGGTGTCGGTGTCGGCCATGGTTCCGTTGTAGCCACCCGCGCGCCTCGTCGCAGGACAGCGGCGAGGCGCGTGCGGCGGCGGCGCGGCAGTGGTGCGCTGGGGGCGGCAGAGGTGACCGGGACGCCGGATCTCGGGACGACGACGCGGACGAGGAGCGACGGATGGCAGCCGAAGAGGTCGACGTGGTCGTGATCGGCATGGGACCCGGTGGGGAGGACGTCGCCGGGCGCTTGGCCACGGCGGGGCTGGACGTGGTGGCCGTGGAGGCCCGGCTGGTCGGCGGCGAGTGCCCGTACTACGCGTGCATCCCGACGAAGATGATGGTGCGCGGCGCGGACGCGCTCGGCGAGGCCCGCCGGGTGCCGGAACTGGCCGGTTCCGCGACGGTGCGGCCCGACTTCACCCCGGTCGCGGACCGGATCCGGGACGAGGCCACGACCGGCTGGGACGACACGGCCGCGGTGCAGCGGTTCGAGAAGATTGGCGGCCGGTTGGTGCGCGGCCGCGGCCGCATCACCGCTCCCGGCGAGGTGACGGTGACCGGCGGCGCGCAGCTGCGGACCTTCCACGCGCGCCGGGGGATCGTGCTCAACCCGGGCACCGAGCCGGTGGTGCCGCCCGTGGAGGGCCTCGCGGGCACGCCCTACTGGACGAACCGGGAGGCGGTGGCGGCGCGGGAGGCGCCGGATTCGCTGCTGGTGCTCGGCGCGGGGCCGGTGGGGTTGGAGTTCACCCAGGTGTTCGCGCGGTTCGGCAGCGCCGTCACCCTCGTCGACAACGGGGAACGCGTGCTCGGCCCGGCCGAACCGGAGGCCTCCGCGGTGCTGGAGCGGGTGCTGCGCGCCGAGGGAGTCGACGTGCGCACCGGAACGGCGGTGCGGCGCGTCTCGCACGACGGGGACCTGTTCCGCGTCGAGTTCGACGGGGGCGAGCCGGTGCGGGTGCGTCGGCTGCTGGTGGCGACCGGGCGGCGCACCGACCTGGCGGAGCTCGGCGTCGGCGCGGTCGGGCTCGACGAGAACGCCCGCACGATCCCGGTGGACGGGCGGTTGCGCGCCGCCGACGGGGTGTGGGCGATCGGTGACGTCACCGGGCACGGCGCGTTCACCCACGTCTCCGTCCACCAGGCGCCGATCGCGGCGGCCGACCTGCTCGGCACCGGTGGTCCCGCGGCCGACTACCGGGCGGTGCCGTCGGTGACGTTCACCGATCCGGAGGTGGGCATGGTCGGGCTCACCGAATCCGCCGCGCTGGAGCGGGGGTTCCGAGTGCGCACCGGCATCGCGCAGCTCCCCGCCACGCCGCGCGGCTTCATCCACGGCCCCGGCAACGACGGTCTGGTCAAGGTGGTGGCCGACGCGGACCGGGACGTGCTGGTCGGGGCGACGGCGGTGGCCCCCGGCGGCGGTGAGGTACTGGGGGCGCTGTCGGTGGCGGTGCACGCGGAGGTGCCGCTGGCGGTGCTGCGGCAGCAGATCTGGGCCTACCCGACGTTCCACCGGGCCATCTCGGCGGCGCTGGAGGACCTGGATGCGGGCTGAGCTGGTCGGGGCGGCTCGGCAGGCCCGGGCGACCCCTTGACCCACCCAAGTCGGTCGAGCGGCCAACTCACCTGGTGACCTCTCCGAGGTGAGTGGGCCATCAGCCCGTTCTGGCCGGTCGAGCGGCCCACTCACCTGGTGGCCACTCCGAGGTGAGTGGACCCCCAGCCCGTTCTGGTCGGTCGAGTAGGCCACTCACCTGGTGACCTCTCCGAGGTGAGTGGGCCATCAGCCCATTCTGGTCGGTCGAGTGGGCCACTCACCTGGTGATCTCTTCGGGGTGGGGGTCGTGGCCGGGTCGAACCGGGGCCGGAGGTTTGAGCGGGCCCGGCACCGGGGAGGCCGCCAGGTGGAACCGATGTTCGGAGGCCCCGTTGACCTACGTGATCACCGAACCGTGCGTGGACGTGCTGGACCGCTCCTGCGTGGACGAGTGCCCGGTGGACTGCATCTACGAAGGCGGCCGGATGCTCTACATCCATCCGGACGAGTGCATCGACTGCGGCGCCTGCGAACCCGTCTGCCCGGTGGAGGCGATCTACTACGAGGACGACGTGCCGGACGAGCAGGCCGCCTACACGCAGGCGAACGCGGAGTTCTTCACCGAGCTCGGTTCGCCGGGCGGCGCGGCCTCGGTCGGCAAGGTGGACCGGGACGTCCCGCCGATCTCCGACCTCCCGCCGATGGCCTGACCCGGGTGGCCGCCCGGGGACGTCAGGGGGCGAGTTCGCGGCGGAGGTCGCGCTTGAGGACCTTGCCGGTGCTGGTGCGCGGGAGCGGCCCGGTGCGCAGGTGCACCTGCTCGGGCACCTTGAACGCGGCGAGGCGTTCGCCGACGTGGGCGCGGAGCTCGTCCGCCCCGGCCTTCGCGCCGTCGTGCAGCCGGACCACGGCGGCGACCTGCTCGCCGAGCTCGCGGTGCGGCACGCCGACCACGGCGGCGTCGGCGACGTCGGGGTGCTCGAACAGCGCGGCCTCCACTTCGGCGCAGTAGACGTTCTCGCCGCCGCGGATGACGATGTCCTTGATCCGGTCCACCACGTGCACCCGTCCGTCGGTGCGGTGCCCGAGGTCGCCGGTGCGGAACCAGCCGTCGCTGAACGCGGCCGCGGTGGACTCCGGGTCGTTCCAGTAGCCGCGCACCACGTTGGGCCCGCGGAACCACAGCTCGCCGATCTCGCCGTCGGGCAGGTCCTGCTCGGTGCCGGGGTCGACGACGCGCAGCTGCGCGCCGGGGACGCAGCGGCCGACGCTGTCGGGGTGCTCGACGTACTCGGGCCCGGTGTTGTTCACCACCGCCGAGGTGGTCTCGGTGAGCCCGTAGCCGTTGCCGGGGGCGACGTCCGGGGCGAACGCGGTGTGCACCAGCCCCACCAGGTCCGGCGGGATCGGCGCCCCGCCCATGTTCACCACTTCCACGGTGGACAGGTCGCCTTCGGCGTGCCGGGCGAGGTCGCGCAGCACGGTGGGCACGCCGGCCAGCGTGGTGAGCCGTTCCCGCCGCACCAGGTCGATGGCCTCGTCGGCGTCCCAGCGGTACAGGGTGGCGATCTTCGCCCCGGCGAGGGTCGCCGAGCACATCCCGGACAGGCCGGCGATGTGGAAGATCGGGAAGGTCAGCAGCACCCCGATCCGCGCGTCGGGACCGGGTTCCACACCGGCGGCGAGCTGCCCGGCGCGGCGGCCGAGCGCCATGTTCCACAGGTTCGTGCAGTGGTTGCGGTGGCTGGCGACGGCGCCCTTGGGGCGCCCGGTGGTGCCGGAGGTGTACATGATGGTGGCGTCGTCGTCCGGTGCCACCACCACGTCCGGCAGCGAGTCCACCGGATCGAGGCCGGTGAGCAGGTCCGCCCAGCAGCGCACCCCTGCGGGCGGGCCGTCCCCGCGCACCTGCACGACGTCGAGGTCGCCGAAGTCGGGGGCGAGCTCGGCGACCCGTTCGGCGTCGGCGAACAGCACGCGCGCCCCGGAATCGGCCAGCGCGTAGCGCAGTTCCGGCGCGGTCCACCACGCGTTCAGCGGTACCGCGACGAGTCCGGCGGCCTGCACGGCCCAGAAGATCGGCGCCCACTCCGGGTAGTTGCGCATCGCGATCGCGACCCGGTCGCCCGGGTCGAGGCCGAAGTCGGCGCGCAGGCTCCGGGCCAGCCCGGCGGCGGTCCGCAGGTGTTCGGCGTAGCTCCACCGCTGCTCGCCGAACACCAGGTAGTCGGCGTCGCCGTGCGCGGCGGTGCTGATCAGCACGTCGCGGAGGGTCTGCGGTCCGGTCGCGTAGACCCGCATCGGGATGCCGCGCACCTCGGCGTCGACCAGTTCGAACTCGCCGCCCGGTCCGGTCAGGCCTGCCAGCAACCGCTCCCGATCCGCCATGCCGCGACTCCTCCCCGGTCCACGCCGACCGGTCGATTCCACGATCGGATCCAGTCTGCGGTACTGAACGGTCTCGGGACCAGCCCCCGAACCGCCGCCGCGCCGGGCACCTCCGGACGAACGGGACGAGCACGGCCGGGGCTCCGGTGGCGCGGGTTCGCAGCGGTTCCCCCGCGAGGACGGCGAGGCCGCCGCGCCTGGACGTGCGGCAGAAATCGCGGCCGCACCGGGGGAACGGGCAGCGGGGGACCCGCTCACCCCGGTGCTGCGCGGCGGAAGCGGGCGGACGGCCGGTGGGACCTCAGACCAGCTCCAGGATCGTCGCGTTGGCCTGGCCGCCTCCTTCGCACATGGTCTGCAACCCGTACCGCGTTCCGGTGTCCCGCAGGTGGTGGACGAGGGTGGTCATGATCCGCGCGCCGCTGGCGCCGAGGGGGTGGCCGAGGGCGATGGCGCCGCCGAGCGGGTTGAGGGTCTTCGGGTCGGCGCCGATCTCGGCGAGCCAGGCGAGCGGGACGGGTGCGAAGGCCTCGTTGACTTCGAAGGCGCCGATCCGGTCGAGCTCGATCCCGCTGCGCCGCAGGGCTTTGCGGGTGGCGGGGATGGGCGCGGTGAGCATGATGACCGGGTCGCCCCCGGCGAGCGAGGCGGTGTGCACGCGGGCGAGGGGGCGGAGTCCGAGCTGGGCGGCCTTCTCGCTGGTGGTCATGAGCAGCGCGGCGGAACCATCGCTGATCTGGGAGCTGTTGGCGGCGGTGATGACGCCGTCCTCGCGGAAGGCCGGCTTGAGCCCGGCGAGCTTGTCGGTGGTGCCGCCGCGGCGGATTCCCTCGTCGCGGTCGACGACGGTGCCGTCGGGTGCGGTGATGGGCAGGATCTGGCCGTCGAAGGCGCCGGAGTCCTGCGCGGCGGCGGCCTTCTCGTGCGAGGCGAGGCTGAACTCGTCGAGCCGGGTGCGGCTGAGCCCCCAGCGTTCGGCGATCATCTCGGCGCCGATGCCCTGGTTCGGCGGGTCACCCAGGTAGCGGTCGAGCAGTCGGGTCCCGAAGGGGTCGGCGCCCTGGGCGGCGCTGCCCATCGGGACGCGGCTCATGGATTCGACGCCGCCCGCGATGACGACGTCGTAGTGCCCGGCGATGAGCCCGGCGGCGGCGAAGTGCGCGGACTGCTGCGAGGAGCCGCACTGGCGGTCGACGGTGACGCCGGTGACGGTGTCGGGCCAGCCCGCGGCGAGCACGGCGTTGCGGGCGATGTCGAGGGTCTGCTCGCCGACCTGGCCGACGCAGCCCCAGATGACGTCGTCGACTTCGCCGGGGTCGAGGCCGGCCCGGCCGACGAGTCCTTCGAGGACCTGGGCGGACAGGTCGACGGGGTGCACTCCGGACAGCGCGCCACCGCGCTTGCCGACGGGGGTGCGGACGGCTTCCACGATCACCGCGTCACGCATGGTGTTCCTCCCACCGAGAAAAACGGTCAACTCTGACCGTCAACGAGGTCGACCGGTTCCGCGTGACGGTCACGCGGACGCGTACCGGGATTTCAGGGCGCCCTTCACGAGCTTCCCGGTCGGCGTGCGGGGCAGTTCGGCGAGGAAGTCGACGCTGCTGGGCGCCTTGTAGTGCGCGATCCGGGCGCGCACGTACTCCAGCAGCTCCCGCTCCAGCTCCGGGCCCGGTTCCGCACCGGCCGCGGGCTGCACCACGGCCTTCACCGACTCGCCCATCTCCGCGTCGGGCACGCCGATCACCGCCACGTCGGCGATGCGCGGGTGCAGCGCCAGCAGGTCCTCGACCTCCTGCGGGTAGATGTTCACCCCACCCGAGATGATCATGAAAGCCTTGCGGTCGGTGAGGAACAGGAAGCCCTCGTCGTCCAGGTAGCCGACGTCGCCGACCGTCGCCCAGGCCGGGTGCTCCGGGTGCCGCGCGGACCGGGTCTTCTCGGCGTCGCCCCAGTACTCGAAGGACTGCTCCTCGCGGGAGAAGTACACGGTGCCGACCTCGCCGGGCGGCAGCTCGCGGCCGTCGTCCGCGCAGATCCGCAGCTCACCGAGCACCGCGCGCCCCACCGAACCGGGTTTCCGCTGCCACTGCGCGGAATCGATGAACGTCATGCCGATGCCCTCGGTCGAGGAGTAGTACTCCAGCAGGATCGGCCCCCACCACTCGATCATCGCCTGCTTCACCTCGGCCGGGCACGGCGCGGCCGCGTGCACCGCGACGCGGTGGCTGGAGAGGTCGTAGCGGTTGCGCACCTGCGCGGGCAGCTTCAGCATCCGCACGAACATCGTCGGTACCCACTGGCTGTGCGTGACGTGGTGGCGTTCGATCGAGCGCAACGCCAGTTCCGGGTCGAACTTCTCCATCAGCACCACGGTCCCGCCGAGCGCGTGCGTGGACGCGCAGTAGCGCAGCGGCGCCGCGTGGTAGATCGGCGCGGGCGAGAGGTACCGCGAACCGGGCCCGATCCCGTACAGCCGCGCGACGACCGGGGTGAGCACGTCGCCTTCCTCGTGCACCTGCCGGTCGGGCAGTTCCGGGCGGATCCCCTTGGGGCGCCCGGTGGTTCCGGACGAGTACAGCATGTCCGCGCCGCGCGGCTGGTCCGCAGGCGGCCGCGGCGAGCAGCGGGCCAGCGCGGCCTCGTAGTCGGCGAACCCGGCGACCTCGCCGCCGAAGGCGAGTCGCACCCGCAGTCCCGGCACCAGCGCGGCCACCTCGGCGGCTGCCGCGGCCAGGGCGGCGGACACCACGAGCGCGCCCGCGCCGGAATCCTCGACGACGTAGGCGATCTCGGCCGGGGTGAGGTGGCTGTTGACGGCGGTGACGTAGAGCCCGGAGCGCACCGCGGCCCAGTACACCTCGAACGCGGGCGGGGTGTTGTCGGTCAGCAGCGCCACCACGTCGCCGCGGCGCAGCCCGGCCTCGCGCAGCGCGTGCGCCAGCCGGATCGACCGCTCCTCCAGCTCCCCGTAGGTCAACCGCTCGCCCGATCCCGCCATGATCACGGCGGGCCGGTCCGGGTCGGTCGCGGCGTGGGCACCTGGGTACATGGCGGTTCCTCCTCGAACCTCGGCCACGCCGCGGGCCTCCGCCGCCCGGCGAAGCGGCGGAGGCCACGGCGGAACCCGGTGCGGGCACCGGGCCCGGCCCGAGCCTGGCACCGCCGCACCACGACGGTCAATGCCGACTGCTTCCCTGCCGGGAGGTTTTCCGGGCCGGGTACGCTGACCGGGTGGTTCGGTCCGACACGGCTAAGACGACGGCTCCCGGCGCACCGCGCACCCGCGAGGAGCGCACCGCCGACAGCAGAGCGCTGATCCTCGACGCCGCCGTGGACTGCCTCATCGAGCACGGCTACGCGGGCGCCTCCACCTTGGTGATCCAGGCGAAGGCCGGAGTGTCGCGCGGGCGGCTGCTGCACCACTTCCCGTCCCGGGACGGACTGCTGGTGGCGGCCGCGCAGCACCTGGCGAACACGCGGCTCGCGCAGACCAGCGTGCACGCCGAGCACAAGCTCGCCGACGAACCGGACGGGCCCGCGCGGGTGGACCGGTGCATCGAACTGCTGTGGGCGACGTTCCAGGAACCGCACTTCTGGGCGGCGATCGAGCTGTGGACGGCCGCGCGCACCAACCCGGCGCTGGCCGCGGCGCTGCTGCCGGAGGAGCGCGGGCTGCGCGCCGCGATCCGGGAGGCCACCGACGGGATCTGGGGCCCCGCGGTGCGCGCGCACCCGCGGTACGAGCTGCTGCGGGAGCTGCTGTTCACCAGCATGCGCGGCGCGGCGATGCCCTACGCCTTCGAGGACCGCTCCCCCGCCACCGACCCGCACCTGGCGCTGTGGAAGGACCTGGCCCACCGGTTGCTGGACGACGAGGACTGACCGAGGCCGGGCGCGATCACCGCTCGGGGCGGTCCGAGCCGGTCGCGGGGCGGGGGGCACCGCCGGGGTTCTCGTGCTCGCGCACCACCCAGGCGGCCACTTCGGTCAGCTTGATGTTGGCCTCCTTCGACGCCCGCACCAGCAGGTCGAACGCCCGCTGACCGGAGATGCCGTACTGGGCCATCAGCAGCCCCTTCGCCTGGCCGATCCCGTCCCGCGACGCCACCGCTTCGCCGAGCTGGCGCTGTTCTCGCGCACCGGAGAGCGCCAACGCGGCGTGCGCCGCGAAGATCTCACCGATGAGGCGGCTCTCCTCGCCGAAGCGGACGTCGTGGCCGCCGTAGAGGTTCAACGCTCCCAGGGTGTCCTGCTGCACGAACAACCGGAACGAGATCAGGCTGCTCACCCCGAGCCGGTGCGCCCGTTCCGCGAAGCGCGGCCAGCGGGTCTCCGTCGCGAAATCGTCCACCAGCACGGTCTCGTGCTCCCAGATGGCGTCCAGGCACGGCCCTTCGCCCAGCTCCTGCTGCGCCCCGTCGCACAGCCGCACCAGTTCTTCCGTCGGCACCCGCGCCCGCACCTTCCGCCGGTGCACCTGCGTGATCCCGCCGGAGAGGACCCCGGGCACCGTCCCGACGGCGGACCGCACGATGCCGGCCAAGGTCTCCTCCTCGCTCGATTCCGCTTCCAGGTTCCGGGCGAGCGCGCTCATGGTGCGCGCGAGTCCGTGGCGCGGGTTCTGATCACCGGTCATGGCGGCTCCTCCGGCTCGTAGCTCGCCGTGCGGCGCCGGGTGGTCCCGCACGACTCGGCCGGGCCGTACGTCCGGGTGGCGCGACCCGACCTTCGACGCTGCGTGCTGAGACCCTCTCATCCGAGAGCCCGCAGCACACCCGCCGCGATCACGCACCACCGGACGCTCAGCGCGGGGCCATGCGGATGGCGCCGTCGAGGCGGATGACCTCGCCGTTGAGCATCGGGTTGGCGACGATGTGCTCGGCGAGCGCGCCGAACTCGTCGGGTTCGCCGAGCCGCGAGGGGTGCGGGACCTGTTCGCCCAGCGACGCCTTGACCTCCTCGGAGGCACCGGCCAGCAGCGGGGTGTTGAACAGGCCGGGTGCGATGGTGACCACCCGGATGCGGTGCTCGGCGAGGTCGCGGGCGATCGGCAGGGTCATCCCGACGACGCCGCCCTTGGACGCGGAGTAGGCGGCCTGCCCGACCTGGCCGTCGAAGGCGGCGGCGGAGGCGGTGTTGATGATGACGCCGCGCTCCTCCCCCACCGGCTCGTGGGTGATCATCCGTTCGGCACCGAGGCGCAGCACGTTGAAGGTGCCGATCAGGTTGATGTTGATGATCTTCGTGAACGCGGCGAGCGGGAACGCGCCGTGCTTGCGGCTCACCACCCGCAGCGCGTTGCCGAGGCCCGCGCAGTTCACGACCACCCGCAGCGGCCCGAGCTCCCGGGCGGCGTCGAGCGCCGCGGCGACCTGGTCCTCGTCGGTCACGTCGGCCGCGGCGAACCGGGCCCGCTCGCCGAGGTCGGCGGCGACCTGCTCGCCCGCCGAGGTGGGCAGGTCCAGCAGCACGACGCTGCCACCGGCCGCGACCAGCCGCTTCGCGGTGGCCAACCCGAGCCCGGACGCTCCTCCGGTGATGACTGCGACGCCGCCGGTGATGTCCATGCGCTCCTCCTCGTCCCGGCGGGACCACCCGGGCCCCGACCAGTCAGCAATGACCGTTTTCTACGGCACCCGGCGCACCGCCCGCAAGAACCCGCCGCGAACCGGGGTGGGCGGACCGTTGAACCGACCAGATCGGACGAGCGGCCCGCTCACCCCGCCCGCCAGGCCCGAGTGAACGGACCGTTGGTCCAACTAGATGGGACGAACGGTCCGTTCACTCCAGTCCGCGGGGCCGGCGACACATTTCGGGGCCGCGGCTCGTTGTCCTCCACGTCACCCGGACCCGTCGTCAACGCCGAGGACTCGCCGATGCACAGCACACGCCCCACCGGTACCGGTATGACCAGCAGCGACCAGATCGCGCGGCACGCCCGGAAGATCCCCGACGCGGTGGCGCTGCGCTTCGGCGACGCGGGCCGCACGTACCGCGAGCTCGACGAGCGGCTGAGCAGGCTGGCGAATGCGCTGCTGGCGCGCGGGGTGTCGGCGGGCGACCGGGTCGCGGTGCTGGGCTTGAACGGCATCGAGGTGGTGGAGGCCTACCACGCGTGCGGCAGGCTCGGCGCGATCTGCGTGCCGATCAACTTCCGGCTGGTGGCCGACGAGGTGGCGTACGCGCTGACCGACAGCGGCGCGGTCGCGGTGGTGGTGGACGCGGCGCTGGCCCCGGTGCTGGCGAAAGCCCGCGAGCAGGCGCCGGAGGTGCGCACCGTCCTGGTGATCGGCGAGGCGGACACCGGCGCGGAGGGCTACGAGGAGGCGCTGGCGGCGGCCGATCCGGTCTCGCCCGGTGTCGACGTAGACGAACAATCGCCCGCGTTCATCATGTACACCTCGGGCACGACGGGCCGCCCGAAGGGCGCGGTGCTGACGCACCACAACCTGCTGCTGCACTCGTTCAGCATGATGGCGCACCTGGGCACGCCCGCCGGGGAGCGGGTGGGGATCTCGGGCGCGCCGCTGTTCCACATCGCCGGGGTGTCCACGATGCTGCCGAACGTGCTGCTGGGGGGCTGCACGGTGCTCTCCCGTTCGGGCCGGTTCGATCCGGCGGAGGTGGTGGACGTGCTGGAGCGGGAGCGCGTCACGGACTGCTTCTTCGTTCCGGCGCAGTGGCAGGCGATCTGCTCGGTGCCGGGCGTGGCCGAGCGTGATTGGTCGGCGCTGCACCGGTTGTCGTGGGGTGCGGCGCCCGCGTCGACCCCGCTGCTGCGCCGCCTGATCGAGGTGTTCCCGGACGCGGAGGTGGTGACCTCGTTCGGCCAGACCGAGTGCAGTCCGGTGACGACGCTGCTGCGCGGCGAGGACGCGCTGCGCAAGATCGGTTCGGTGGGCACGCCGATGCTCAACGTCGAGGTCCGCGTGGTGGACGAGGAGATGAACGACGTGCCGCGCGGCGAGGTCGGCGAGATCGTGTACCGCGGCCCGACGGTGATGCAGGGCTACTGGGGCAAACCGGCGGAGACCGCGGACGCGTTCGCGGGCGGCTGGTTCCACTCCGGTGACCTGGTGCGGGAGGACGAGGACGGCTACTACTTCGTCGTCGACCGCAAGAAGGACATGATCATCTCGGGCGGGGAGAACATCTACTGCGCCGAGGTGGAGGACGTGCTGGCCGGGCACCCGAAGGTCGGCGAGGTGGCGCTGATCGGCGTGCCGGACGAGAAGTGGGGCGAGACCCCGCTGGCGGTGCTGGTCGCCCGCGACCCGGCGGATCCGCCGACGGCCGCGGACGTGGAGGCCTACTGCCGCGAGCACCTGGCCGGCTACAAGCGCCCCCGCCACATCTCGGTGATCGCGGAGCTGCCGCGCAACCCGAGCGGCAAGATCCTCAAGACGAGGCTGCGCACCGCCCGCGCGGACGGCGAGCTCCCCGACACCTGATCCGGGCGGGCGGCCCGCTCGCGCATCGGGCGGGCCGTCCACCCGCGGGAGCTACTTCTCGGACCACCGCGGCGGCGGGTTGTCGCCGAAGATGCGCTCGGCCTGCTCGGCGGTGGGGATCACGAAGATCCCGCTGGCTTCCACGAGGAGCCGGTCCGGTTCGTCCTCGGTGGTGATGGTGGCCTTCGGCCCGGTGCACCGATCGGTGATCGAGTCCTCCGGCACCCAGGCGGTGAGCCGCAGCGGGGTTTCCAGCGGCACCGGCCTGCGGTAGCGCAGCGACAGCGACACGGTCATGCCGGGGCGGCCCTGGGCGGCGTGCGCGTGCCCGAGGATCTGGTCGACGAGCATGGCGCTGATCCCGCCGTGGGTGTAGCTGTGCGGGCCTTCGTAGGCGAGCCCGAGCGTGCAGGTGCCGGTGGCGACGCCGTCGGCGACCCGCACCCGCATCGGTGGTGCGATCGGGTTTCCGGGCCCGCTGGCGGGGTTGTACATCCGCCTGCCGGGTTTGGCGTCGTCGAGCGTCGGCGGCACGTGCCGGGTGCGGCTCGCTTCGGTGAGCGGGCCGACGAGGTCGCGGGCCTGGTCGGCGGTCTTGCGCAGCGTGGCGGCGTCCACCTCGGTGCCGGCGGCGGCCTGGACGAGTTCGCGCAGCGCGTCGCCGAGTTCGCGCGCGGCGCGGGCCCGGTCCTGGGCGTGGTCCTCGCCGGAGCCGTCGGGCTCGCGTTCGGCGTCGGACTGGCGGTATTCGCTGATGACGGGTGTCTCCTGGTCGTTCCGGTGGTGCGCCGCGGTCACTCGCCGCGCCACACGGGGGCGCGCTTCTCCGCGAACGCGCGGGCGCCTTCCTGCGCGTCGGCGGAGCCGAACACGGGCCCGGCGATCTCGGCCTGTTCGGCGAAGGCGTCGGCGTCGGTCCAGCGCAGCGCGCCGGAGACGATCTGCTTGGTGGCGCGCACGGCGAGCGGCCCGTTGGCGGCGACGCGCGCGGCGAGCTCCTTAGCACCGTCGAGGGCGCCGCCGGGTTCGGTGAGGCTGTTGACGAGGCCGTGGGCGTGCGCCTTCTCGGCGGTGAGCGGGTCGCCGGTGAGCGCGATCTCCATGGCCAGCTGGTACGGCAGCGCCTTCGGCAGCCGCAGCAGTCCGCCCGCGGCGGCGACGAGTCCGCGCTTGACCTCGGGCAGCCCGAACTTCGCTTCGCGGGAGGCGACGACGAGGTCGGCGGACAGCGCGAGTTCGCAGCCCCCGGCCAGCGCCCAGCCTTCGACGGCGGCGATGAGCGGCTTGGCCGGCGGCCGCTCGGTGAGGCCGCCGAAGCCGCGGCCGGGCACGTGCGGCCGTTCGCCGCGGGTGAAGGCCTTGAGGTCCATGCCCGCGCAGAACGTGCCGCCGGCGCCGGTGATGATGCCGAGGACGAGGTCGCTGCGGGATTCGAGTTCGTCGACGGCGGCGGCGATGCCTTCGGCGACGGAGGCGTCGACGGCGTTGCGGGCTTCGGGCCGGTCGATGGTGATGACGGCGATGCCGTCGCCGAATTCGGTGCGGACGCTCTCGCTCACGTGCTGCTCTCCTCCTGCTCCGCGCCGCCTGGCGGTGGCGTTCTCCCTGGCAGTGTTACTCGCTCGCGAAAAAACGGTCAAGGCAGACCGCTGCGGGTCACTGTGCGGTCGGCCACCTCGCGATGCTCCCACGCGCGCCGGGATCGTCGGTGGTGGCGGGCATGCTGTGTCGCGGACGAGAGGGGGTGCGCGGTGCGGCACCGGCAGGTCGCCCTGCTCCGCGGGGTGAACGTGGGCGGGCACAACAGGATTCCGATGGCGCGGTGGCGGGAGGTGCTGTCCGGGCGGGGTTTCGGCGAGGTCGCCACGCTGCTGCAGAGCGGCAACGCGGTGTTCACCGCGCCCTGCCCGGCGGTCGAGTCGGAGCGGCTGGTGGCGGCGGACCTCGCCGCGGAGTTCGGGTTCGAGGTGCCGGTGCTGGTGCGCACCCGCGACGAGCTGGCGGCGGTGGTGGCGGCCGATCCGCTGGGCGAGGTGGCGAGCGTCCCGGCGCAGTACCTGGTGACCTTCCTGTCCGCCCGCCCCGATCCGGCGGCGCTGGCGGAGCTGGACGTGGCGGGCTGCGCGCCGGACGTGGTGCGGTTCGGCGAGCGCGAGGTCTACGTGTGGTGCCCGGAGGGCGTGCGGAACTCGCGGGTGCCGCAGTCCTGGTGGGAGCGGCGACTCGGCCTGCGCGCGACCTCCCGGAACTGGTCGACGGTGACCCGCCTGCTGGAGCTGGCCGACGCCGGCCGGTGAGCTCGTCTCGGGGTTCGGCCCGGGACGTTGTCCCCTACCGATGTGCCGCGGCGACGTCTGACGCTGGGTCCTGGGAGCCACGTGGTGGCGCCGCGCGGCCGGGCTGCGGCGCAACCGAGCGAGGAGGGCGCAATGGGGCGAGCGGTGGGCATCGACCTGGGCACGACGAACTCCGTGGTGGCGGTGCTGGAGGGCGGCGAGGCGACCGTCATCGCGAACTCGGAGGGCGCGCGCACGACACCGTCGGTGGTGGCGTTCGCCCGCAGCGGTGAGCTGCTGACCGGCCAGCCCGCGAAGAACCAGGCGGTCACGAACGTCGATCGCACGATCCGGTCGGTGAAGCGGCACATGGGCACCGACTGGAAGACAACGATCGACGAGAAGGACTACACGGCGCAGGAGATCAGCGCCCGCGTGCTGATGAAGTTGAAGCGCGACGCGGAGACCTACCTGGGCGAGGACGTGACCGATGCGGTGATCACGGTCCCGGCGTACTTCGACGACGCGCAGCGGCAGACGACGAAGGAGGCCGGGCAGATCGCCGGGCTGAACGTGCTGCGCATCATCAACGAGCCCACCGCCGCCGCGCTCGCCTACGGGCTGGAGAAGGGCGAGAAGGAGCAGACGATCCTGGTGTTCGACCTCGGTGGCGGGACGTTCGACGTGTCGCTGCTGGACGTCGGCGAGGGCCTGGTCGAGGTGAAGGCGACCTCGGGTGACACGGACCTGGGCGGCGATGACTGGGACCAGCGGATCGTGGACTGGCTGGTGGAGAAGTTCAAGGCGTCCTCGGGCATCGACCTGACGAAGGACAAGATGGCCTTGCAACGCATCAAGGAGGCCGCGGAGAAGGCCAAGATCGAGCTGTCGAGCTCTTCGACGACGAACATCAACCTGCCGTACATCACGGTGGATTCCGAGAAGAACCCGATGTTCCTGGACGAGACGCTGTCCCGCGCGGAGTTCCAGCGCATCACCTCGGACCTGCTGGAGCGCACCCGCAAGCCGTTCGAGAACGCGGTGCGGGACGCGGGGATCTCGGTGCAGGACGTGGACCACGTGGTGCTGGTGGGCGGTTCCACGCGGATGCCCGCGGTGACGGAGCTGGTGAAGGAGCTGACCGGCGGCAAGGAACCGCACAAGGGCGTGAACCCGGACGAGGTGGTGGCGGTCGGCGCCGCGTTGCAGGCGGGGGTGCTGCGCGGCGAGGTGAAGGACGTCCTGCTGCTGGACGTGACACCGCTGTCCTTGGGCATCGAGACCAAGGGCGGGATCATGACGAAGCTGATCGAGCGGAACACCACGATCCCGACGAAGCGTTCGGAGACGTTCACGACGGCGGACGACAACCAGCCTTCGGTGCAGATCCAGGTGTTCCAGGGCGAGCGGGAGATCGCGGCGCACAACAAGAAGCTGGGCAGCTTCGACCTGACGGGCCTGCCGCCGGCGCCGCGCGGGGTGCCGCAGATCGAGGTGTCGTTCGACATCGACGCGAACGGCATCGTGCACGTCAACGCGAAGGACCTCGGCACCGGCAAGGAGCAGTCCATCCAGATCTCCGGCGGTTCGGCGCTGCCGAAGGAGGACATCGACCGGATGGTCTCGGACGCCGAGGCGCACGCCGACGAGGACCGCAACCGCCGCGAGGAGGCGGAGACCCGCAACCAGGCCGAAACCCTCGTCTACCAGACGGAGAAGGTCCTCACCGACAACGACGACAAGCTGCCCGCGGAGCTGAAGGAGCGGGTGCGGTCGTCGATCGGCGAGGCGAACGAGGCGCTGCGCGGGCAGGACGTGTCGGCGATCCGGACGGCGGTGGACAAGCTGGCGTCCGAGTCGCAGGAGCTGGGCCAGGCGATCTACGGCAACGCCGGAGGCGGTGCGGGCCCGTCGGCGGGCGCGGCAGGCGCGGGTGGCGCGGACGTGGGCGGTTCCGGGTCCGGTGGCTCGGGGTCGGGCGGTTCGGGGGCCGGCGGTTCCGGGTCGGGGGACGACGACGTGGTGGACGCGGAGGTCGTCGACGACCCGGAGGACCGGAGGTGAGCGATGGACGACGATCGCCGCAACTCGTTGCCGGTGCCCGCGGAACCGCGCGGCGGCCGACCGCACGTCGCGCCCTCCCCCGCCGCCGACGAGCCCGAACGACCCCCGCCCGAACCGGACCCGGCGGAGCAGATCACCCGGCTGCGCGGTGAGCGGGACGCGCACCTGGAGATGCTGCGCCGGGTGACGGCCGAGTTCGACAACTACCGCAAGCGGATGCTGCGGGAGCAGACCACGCACCTGGACCGGGCCGCCGAGGGCGTGCTCACCCAGCTGCTGCCGGTGGTGGACGCGGTGGAGATCGGCGCCCGGCACCACCCGGAGGCGCTGGGCCCGGTGCACGAGCAGCTGCAGCACACCCTCGCCGCCGAAGGCCTGCACCGGTTCGACCCGCTGGGCGAGCCGTTCGACCCGGCCGTGCACGAGGCGGTGGCGCCGGCCGAACCGTCCACCGTCGTCCCGCTGCGCCGCGCTCCCGAGGCAGAGGCAGTGGTCGCCGAGGTGCTGCGGCCCGGCTACCGCGTGCACGGCCACCTGCTGCGCCCGGCGCTGGTCCGCCTGGCACCGCCCCCGGCTCCCGAGTGAACGGACCGTTCGTCCAGCTCTATCGGACAAGCGGTCCGTTCACCCACCCGAAAACCGAGACGATCTCACCTGTTGCTGGAGTGAACGGACCGTTCGTCCCCTCTACTTGGCCGAACGGTCCGTTCACCCGCGCTCGGAGGCGGTGTTCGTTCCGGGTGAACGGACCGTTCGTCCCATGCCGTTGGTCGAACGGTCCGTTCACTTCGCCGGACCGGACTGGGCGGGCAGTTCGTCCGCCCAGATCAGGTGCACCTGGTCGTGCCGGGCCAGGTGGGCGACGGCGGCGTCGACGGACCGGAACCGCGCGCGTCCGCGCCCGTCCTCGGCTGCGAACACCTCGGCCGCGTCTCCGAAGTCGAGCCCCCAGCACCGCACGAACCCGTCCTCCCGCACCCCGATCTCCTCGCACACCGCGAACAACCGCGGCCGGTGCGCGGCCACCAACTCCCCCAGCTCCCGCCGGAACTCCTCGATCGTCGGGGTGGTCCTGCTCGTCGATTCCACATTTCTCCTCAGCTGGACACCGACGCACCGTTTCCACTGTGGACATATCGCCCGATCGGGGGGATGCGCCGCGGATACGATCACCGCTTCTCGAACGCCGGGAACGTAGCAACGCCGGAACCGGCCGGGGAAATCACAGATCACACGACACGTTCAGGGGTTGCACGCGCGACCGGGTCGCCGAGGGAGGTCAGCAGTGCCGAAGTTCGCCGGTTCCCAGGCAAGGGCGATCGGAGCTGAGATGCGCCGAGCCCGAGATTCACTCGAATGGACCTTGGAGACGTTGGCGGCGGCGACGGACATATCCCGATCCACCCTGTCCCGCATCGAGACGGGCGCACGCCGCGCGGACGTCGGCGAAGCCGCCTCCATCCTCACCGCCCTAGCCATCACCGGACCCGCCAAACAACGCCTGCTGCGCCTCGCGGGTGAAGGCGCCGGAACCTGGGTGGAGATCGGTCCCGCAATGGAGCAACAGCTCAGCGCGATCGCGGCGTACGAGAGCGAGGCCCGTTCGATCTCCGATTTCCAGATCTCGGTGGTTCCCGGGCTGCTCCAGACTTCCGCCTACGCTCGCGACCTGATCGGGACGTCGCCGCTGGGAACGGCATCACGGGATCGAGCGGCCCGCACCAGGATTGCGCGCCAATCAGCGCTGAACCGCCCGGCGTTGTCGGACTACCGCGCGTTCATCGACGAAGCGGCGCTGCGCCGCCGAGTGGGTGCCGATCCTCGAACAATGACCGATCAGCTGCGAAAGTTGGTGGAGACGGTCCAGCGGCCGGGGTTGGAGGTACGGGTGGTCCCGTTCTCGTCGGGAGCGTATTGGGGCTGCGAAGGCCCGTTCACCTTGTACGACCTCGGCAGCCACCACGTCGTCTACCAGGAGAACGCCGGAAGCGGGGTGTTCATCGAAGAGCAGGCCATCGAGCTGTACCAACGGGTTCTCGTGAACCTCGACCGCTTGGCGCTCGACGCCTCGGAATCGAACGACCTCCTCACCCGCTACGCAAAGAGGTACGAACATGATCTTTGAGTTCCGCAAGAGCAGCTACAGCGGCGGCGGGAGCGGCACCTGCGTCGAGGTCGCCCTCAACGTCCCTGCCCGCGCCGCCATCCGCGACAGCAAGAACCCGACCGGAACCCCACTGCTCTTCGAACGCTCCGCCTTCACGACCTTCCTCGCCGCCCTCAAATCCGACCACTACCCCACCTGATCGACCCAGGTGAGTGGCCAACCCGCCCACGCAGCACGGGCGAACGGGACACTCACCTGAGCTCCGGACAGGTGAGTGGCCCGTTCGCCCACGTGGGATGGGCGGATGGGCCACTCACCTCGAAGGGGTCAGGAGAGGAAGCGTTCCAGGGCGTCGGCGCCCGCGGGGGCTCCGCCGCTGGTGAGGACGGCTTCGCGCATCTCGGCGAGGTTGGCGCGGATCTGCTCGTCCGCGGCGACCTCGTCCACTGTGGACCGCAGTAGCTCCGGGGTGACGTCGTCGGCCACCAGCCGCTTGCCGAGCCCGAGCTCCTGGGCGCGGTCGGCGTTGGCCTCCTGCTCCGGCATCTGCGGGAACGCGATCGGCGGCACGCCGTAGTACAGCGTCTCCATCGTCGAGTTCATGCCGGTGTGGGTGAGGAACGCGGTGGCGTGCTGCAGCACGGCGGGCTGCGGGAAGCTCTTGCGCACCTCGAAGTTCTCCGGGATCTCGCCCAGGTCGGCCTCGTCCACGACCTTGCCGATGGACATGGCGACCTGCCAGTCGGAGTCGCGGAACGCCTCGATGCACAGCCGGAAGAACTCGGGGCGCTGGTTGAACACGGTGCCCAGCGAGATGAACAGCAGCGGTTGGTCGCCGTGCTTCGGCTTCCAGTCGACGACACCGCGCTGCCCGACGGACGGGCCGATGAACTCGAAGCGGTCGTCGAAGGTCTCCGCGTGCAGCTGGAACTTCTTCGGCAGGAACACCAGGTTCAGCGGCGACGGCTTCGCCTGGCCGAACGAGGACGGGTCGAAGGTGACGCCGAACTCGGTGGTCAGCTCCTTCATCCGCTTCGCGAAGTCCTGCAGGATCGGGTGGTTCGGGTCGAAGGGGTTCTCCTGGTCCTTCTGCATCATCACGTCGCGCAGCGAGAAGTGCTCGTTGCCCGCGAAATGCGGGATGAGCGCCACCTCGGGCACGTCCAGCTTCTCGGCGAGCATCGGACCGGTCGCCTCGGCCTGGTCGAAGCACACCGCATCCGGCAGGTCCTGGCCGAAGTGCTCGACGAGCTTCGGGAACGACCGCTGGATGTCCTCGATGCGGAACTCCAGCATCGGGGCCATGGCCTCGGGCGTGAACTTGGCGAAGTTGGTGGGCATCTCGGGCATCACGGTGCCGGTGTCGAACAGCGTGGCACCGGCGGCCTGGACGGCGTCGTGGAATTCGGGACCGATGGCGTAGGTGACGCGGTGGCCGCGGCGGACGAGCTCCTCCACCAGCGGCAGCGTCGGGTTGACGTGTCCGTGCGCGGTCATGCTGACGAACGCGAAGTGCTTGCTCATGTTCCCCTCGGGATGCTGCTTGCCCGGACCGGCCCATACCCGCCGCGCCCGATCGACCTAGCCCATGGTCCTCCGAACGCAGCGCCGAAAAAAGGTGTTTTCCGCAACCAATTACTTTCACGGCGCAGCACGGAGCGCGACAGCGAGCCGTTGACCTGCGACGACACCCAGCCTTGAGCGGGCGGTGTGATCCGCGCCGCTGCCCGGACGAGGCCGGACGAACCGGACGGCGACCCGGCTCGCCCGGGCGGGAACATGATCGCGGAGTAGCGTTCCGGCATGCCGACACCAGCTCAGCAGTTGATCCCCGGCGCCCTGCAGCGCTTCGGCGCTCGGGTGCACGCGATCGAGGACCACCAGTGGCGCGGTCCGACGCCGTGCACCGCCTGGACCGTCCGCGACCTCGTCGGCCACCTCGTCGGCGAACACCGCTGGGCGCCGCACCTGCTCGCCGGCGAGACCATGGAGCAGGTCGGCGACCGCTACGACGGCGACCTGCTCGGCGACGACCCGGCACGCGCGTGGGACGAGGCCGCGAGCGCCTCCCGCGCGGCGTGGGAGGTCGCCGACCTGACCGGGAGCGCCCGGTTCTCCTTCGGCGAAGCGCCGATGACCACCTACGCGGAGCAGATGCTCATCGACCTCACCGTGCACGGCTGGGACCTGGCACACGCCACCGGGCAGCCCGAGGGCCTCGACCCGGCCGCGGTCGAACTCGGCCTCGCCTACGCGCGCCCCAACGCCGACCGGATGGCGGCCCTCGGCATCATCGACCCGCCGATCCCCACCGACAGCACCGATCCCGCAGTGCAACTCCTCGCCCTGCTGGGCCGCCGCGCCTGACCGCCCGTCACCGAACCCGCCCGGCGGGCCATGGCTCCTTCCTGTCAGCGGCGAAGCCGCTGAGCAGCGACCACGCACGCAGCTCGACCACCCGCGGGTTCTCAGCGGTTTCCTCGCGAGGACAGCGTTTTCTCCTGTGGCGGAGCCACCTGTGAAAACGATCCCGCAGCGAGGGAACCGCTGAGGTTCCGCCACCCCCATGCTCCGCAACGAGCGAAGCGCCCCGGGACGTGGTCCCGGGGCGCTTCGCGACGCGCTCGATCAGACCAGCGGGCGGTCCGTCGGGGCGATCGGGGCGGGTAGCACGTCCCGGCCCGTCAGGTAGCGGTCCACCCCGGCGGCCGCGGACCGGCCCTCGGAGATCGCCCACACGATCAGCGACTGGCCGCGTCCCATGTCACCGGCCGTGAACACACCGTCCACAGTGGTCATGAAGTCCGAGTCGCGGGCGACGTTGCCTCGCTCGTCGAGCTCCACGCCGAGGTCGGTGAGCAGGCCCTCCTTCTCCGGGCCGACGAAGCCCATCGCCAGGAACGCCAGCTGGCACGGCAGCTCCCGCTCGGTGCCCTCGACCGGCACGAAGCGCCCGTCCTCGCGGCGCACCTCCGCGAGCCGCAGCGCGCGCAGGTTCCCGTTCTCGTCGGCGAGGAACTCCTGGGTGTTGACGGAGAACAGCCGCTCCCCGCCCTCCTCGTGCGCCGAGGTCACCTTGAACGTCATCGGGTACGTCGGCCACGGCTGGCTGTCCGGCCGCGCGGACGGCGGCGTCGGCATGATCTCCAGCTGGGTGACCGACTTCGCGCCCTGGCGGTGCGCGGTGCCGACGCAGTCCGCACCGGTGTCACCACCGCCGATCACCACGACGTCCTTGCCCGCGGCGTCGATCGGCGAGGACGGCAAGTCGCCTTCCTGCACCTTGTTTGCCAGCGGCAGGTACTCCATCGCCTGGTGCACCCCGACCGCCTCGCGGCCGGTGATCGGCAGGTCCCGGGCCGCGGTGGCGCCGCCGGCGAGGACCACCGCGTCGTAGTCCGCCTTCAGCTGCTCCACCGACACGTCCACGCCGACGTGCACGCCGGTGCGGAACTCGGTGCCCTCGGCCCGCAGCTGCCCGAGCCTGCGGTCCAGGCGCCGCTTCTCCATCTTGAACTCGGGGATCCCGTAGCGCAGCAGCCCGCCGATGCGGTCCGCCCGCTCGTAGACCACCACGTCGTGGCCCGCGCGGGTCAGCTGCTGGGCGGCGGCCAGGCCGGACGGACCCGACCCGATCACCGCGACCTTCTTGCCGGTCTTCGACGCGGGCGGCTGCGGCGGCACCCGGCCCTCGGCCCAGGCCCGGTCGATGATCTCGATCTCGACCTGCTTGATCGTCACCGGATCGGAGTTGATGCCGACGACGCACGCCGCCTCGCACGGGGCGGGGCACAACGTCCCGGTGAACTCCGGGAAGTTGTTCGTGGCGTGCAGCCGCTCGATCGCCTCGCTCCAGTCGTCGCGCCAGGTGAGGTCGTTCCACTCCGGGATCAGGTTGCCCAGCGGACAACCGTTGTGGCAGAACGGGATGCCGCAGTCCATGCAGCGGCCCGCCTGCTCCTTGACCCGGCCCGGCTCGAAGTCCAGGTAGACCTCGCGCCAGTCCTTGATCCGGATGTCCACGGGGCGGCGCTCGGGCGTCTGGCGCGCCGTGGTGATGAAGCCCTTCGGGTCAGCCATGAGCCGCCTCCATGATCGCCTGGTCAACGTCGCGGCCGTCGCGCTCGGCGGCGGTCTGCGCGGCCAGCACGCGCTTGAAGTCGCGCGGCATGACCTTCGCGAAGCGCGCCACCGACCGGTCCCAGTCCGCCAGCAGCTCCGCCGCCACCTGCGACGCCGTCTGCTCGTGGTGCCTGCGGACCCGGTCGTGCAGGAATTCCCGGTCGGCCTCGTCCAGCGGATCGAGGTCCACCATCTCCGGGTTGACCCGCTCCTCCCGCAGGTCCAGCACGTAGGCGATGCCGCCGGACATGCCGGCCGCGAAGTTGCGGCCGGTGCCGCCGAGGACCACCGCGCGGCCTCCGGTCATGTACTCGCAGCCGTGGTCGCCGATGCCCTCGACGACGGCGATCGCGCCCGAGTTCCGCACGCAGAACCGCTCGCCCACCACGCCGCGCACGAACAGCTCACCGGACGTCGCGCCGTAGAGCAGCACGTTGCCCGCGATCACGTTGTCCTCGGCGGTGTAGGCCGCGCCCTCCGGTGGGCGCACCACGATCCGCCCGCCCGACAGGCCCTTGCCGACGTAGTCGTTGCCGTCGCCGAGCAGCCGCAGCGTGATGCCCCGCGGCACGAACGCCCCGAAGCTCTGCCCGGCCGAACCGGTGAACGTCACGTCGATCGTGTCGTCCGGCAACCCCTCGCCGCCCCACCGGCGGGTCAGCTCGTGGCCGAGCATGGTGCCCACCGTGCGGTTGACGTTGCGCACCGGCAGCTCCAGCCGCACCGGTGTCGCGTCCTTCAGCGCACCCTCGCTGAGCTGGATCAGCGTGTGGTCCAGGGCCTTGTCCAGGCCGTGGTCCTGGGTGGTGGTGTTGTGCAGCGCCGCGCCCGCCGCGAGCTCCGGCACGTGGGTGATCGCCGAGAGGTCCAGCTCCTCGGTCTTCCAGTGCCGCACCGCGTCGTCGGTGTCGATCAGCTCGGCGTGCCCGACGGCCTCCTCGATGGACCGGAAGCCGAGTTCCGCCAAGTACTCCCGCACTTCCTGGGCGATGAACTCGAAGAAGTTCACCACGTACTCGGCCTTGCCGTCGAACTTCGCCCGCAGCTGCGGGTTCTGGGTGGCCACGCCCACCGGGCAGGTGTCCAGGTGGCACACCCGCATCATGATGCAGCCGGACACGACCAGCGGGGCGGTGGCGAAGCCGAACTCCTCCGCGCCCAGCAGCGCCGCGATCACCACGTCGCGGCCGGTCTTGAGCTGCCCGTCGGTCTGCACCACGATCCGGTCGCGCAGGTCGTTGGCCAGCAGCGTCTGCTGCGTCTCGGCCAGCCCCAGCTCCCACGGGCCGCCCGCGTGCTTGATCGAGGACAGCGGGGAGGCGCCGGTGCCGCCGTCGTGCCCGGAGATCAGCACCACGTCCGCGTGCGCCTTGCTCACGCCCGCCGCGACCGTGCCGACGCCGACCTCGCTGACCAGCTTGACGTGGATCCGCGCCTTCGGGTTGGCGTTCTTCAGGTCGTGGATCAGCTGCGCGAGGTCCTCGATGGAGTAGATGTCGTGGTGCGGCGGCGGGGAGATCAGCCCCACGCCCGGCGTGGAGTGCCGGGTCTTGCCCACCCACGGGTACACCTTGTGACCGGGCAGCTGCCCGCCCTCGCCGGGCTTCGCGCCCTGCGCCATCTTGATCTGGATGTCGTCGGCGTTGACCAGGTACTCGCTGGTGACGCCGAACCGTCCGGAGGCGACCTGCTTGATCGCCGAGCGGCGCGAGTCGCCGTTGGCGTCCGGGGTGAACCGGTCGGCGTCCTCACCGCCCTCGCCGGTGTTGGACTTCCCGCCGAGGCGGTTCATCGCGATCGCGAGGGTCTCGTGCATCTCCTGCGAGATCGAACCGTAGGAGATGGCGCCGGTGGCGAACCGCTTCACGATCGACTCGACTGGCTCGACCTCCTCGATCGGCACCGGCCGCCGGGCGTCCTCGCGGAACTTGAACAGACCGCGCAGCGTCATCAGGTCGCGCGACTGGTCGTCGACGGCCTTCGTGTACTCCTTGAAGACCTCGTAGCGGCCGGACCGCGTGGAGTGCTGCAGCTTGAACACGGTGCGCGGGTTGAACAGGTGCGGGTCGCCCTCGCGCCGCCACTGGTACTCACCGCCCACCTGCAAGGTGCGGTGCGGGGCCTGCACGCCGTCGTCCGGGTAGGCGCGGCGGTGCCGCTCGGCGACCTCCTTGGCCAGCAGGTCGAAGCCGACCCCGCCGAGCCGCGAGGTGGTGCCGGCGAAACATCGGTCGATGACCTCGGCACCGAGCCCGATCGCCTCGAAGATCTGCGCGCCGGTGTAGGAGGCCACCGTGGACACGCCCATCTTCGACATCGTCTTGCGCACGCCCTTGCCGAGCGCCTTGATCAGGTTCCCGGTGGCCTGCGCCGGGTCGAGTCCCTGGAGCACGCCGTTGTGCACCAGGTCCTCGACGCTGGCCATCGCCAGGTACGGGTTGACGGCCGCGGCGCCGTAGCCGATCAGCAGCGCGACGTGGTGCACCTCGCGCACGTCACCGGCCTCGATCACCAGGCCGACGTGGGTGCGGGTCTTCTCCCGCACCAGGTGGTGGTGCACCGCGCCGGTCGCCAGCAGCGACGGGATCGGCGCGTGCTCGGCGTCGGCGGCCCGGTCGGACAGCACCAGCACGTGCGCGCCCTCGGCGACCGCGGCGGACACCTCGGCGCAGATCTCGTCGAGCCGCTCCCGCAGCGCCTCGCCACCGCCGCGCACCGGGTAGGTGCTGGAGATGATCGCGGGCTTCAGGCCGGGGCGGTCGCCGTCGTCGTCGATGTGCACGATCTTGGCGAGCTGGTCGTTGTCCAGCACCGGGAACGGCAGCACCAGCTGCTTGCAGGCGTCCGGGTCGTGGTCGAGCAGGTTGTGCTCGGGCCCGACGTGCGTCGCCAGCGAGGTCACCAACTCCTCGCGGATGGCGTCCAGCGGCGGGTTCGTGACCTGCGCGAACAGCTGCGTGAAGTAGTCGAACAGCTGCCGCGGGCGCTTCGAGAACGCCGCGAACGGCACGTCGTTGCCCATCGAGCCGATCGGCTCCGCCCCACCGGCGGCCATCGGCTTGAGCAGCACGTTCAGCTCTTCCTGCGTGTAGCCGAACACCTGCTGGCCGTGCACCAGCGACGCGTGCGAGGGGACCTCGCGGTCGCGGTCCGGCAGGTCGCCCAGGTGCACCACGCCCTCGTCCAGCCACTGCTGGTACGGGTGCGCGGCCGCGAGTTCGCCCTTGATCTCCTCGTCGTCGACGATGCGCCCGGCACCGGTGTCGACCAGGAACATGCGGCCCGGCTGCAACCGGCCCTTGCGCACCACGCGCGCCGGGTCCAGTTCGAGCACGCCGACCTCGCTGGCCAGCACGACGAGGCCGTCGTCGGTCACCCAGTAGCGGCCGGGGCGCAGCCCGTTGCGGTCCAGCACCGCGCCGATCTGGGTGCCGTCGGTGAACGCCACCAGCGCGGGGCCGTCCCAGGGTTCCATCAGGTAGTTGTGGAACTCGTAGAACGCGCGGCGCTGCGGGTCCATCTCGGCGTGGTTCTCCCACGCCTCCGGGATCATCATCAGCACCGAGTGCGGCAGCGACCGCCCGCCCAGGTGCAGCAGCTCCAGCACCTCGTCGAAGGTGGCCGAGTCGCTGCCGTCCGGCGTCGCGATCGGGTACAGCCGCTGCAGGTCACCGGGGATGAGGTCGGTCGCGAGCATGCTCTCGCGGGTCCGCATCCAGTTCCGGTTCCCCTTCATCGTGTTGATCTCGCCGTTGTGCGCGATGAACCGGTACGGGTGCGCCAGCGGCCACGACGGGAACGTGTTCGTGGAGAACCGCGAGTGCACCAGGCCGATGGCGCTGGTGAACCGCTCGTCGGCCAGGTCCGGGTAGAACGCGCCCAGCTGGGTCTCGCTGAGCATTCCCTTGTAGACGAAGGTCCGCGCCGACAGGCTCGGGAAGTACACCGCGGCCTCGTGCTCGGCGCGCTTGCGCACGCAGAACGCGCGGCGTTCGAACTGGAGGGCCGATTCGGACTCGGCTCCGTCGCTGCCGTGCCCGATGAACAGCTGGCGGAAGCTCGGCATCACCTCGCGGGCGGCCCGCCCGGCGTGCTCCGGCTCGATCGGCACCTCGCGCCAGCCGAGCAGGGTGAGGCCCTCCTCGGCGACGATCCGCTCGACGATCCCGGCCGCCTCCCGCGCCTCGTCGGCGTCGGCGGGCAGGAAGGCCGTCCCGGCCGCGTAACCGCCCGCTTCGGGCAGGTCGAACGGGACCACGGCGCGGAAGAACTCGTCGGGGACCTGCGTCAGCACGCCGACGCCGTCCCCCGTCTCCGGGTCGGCGCCCTTGGCGCCCCGGTGCTCCAGGTTGCGCAATGCCGTGAGGGCGTTCTGCACCAGTGCATGGCTGCGCCGCCCGTGCATGTCGGCCACGAACGCCACTCCGCAGGCGTCGTGGTCGTGAGCCGGGTCGTACAGACCCCGCTCGGCGGCGCGACGTTGCGCCTCATTTCTCAAATACTGGGAATCCGGCATCGATCCTCCCGTCGCCAGGCCCGGATCGCGGCGAGGGAATTGTGAGCACTCGCAAGCGATCCGCGAAAACCTTTCGGGCACTGACAAAAGGATGCGCCGTTGCATCGTCGGTCAGTTCCGGGCACTGTACAGACGGATCGGGCCCACGGCTACGCCTGAGTAACACGGATGAAAATCACATGGCGGCGTCCCGGAGCGTGGAACCGGCCGCCTTCGGGCGGTCAACCGCAGGTCACCTTCGATCAACCCCCTGACCAGCGGCGGCGCCCGCGGGAACCGGGCTCCAGGGCTCACGGGCAGGCGTTGCGCCTGATCACGACGGCTTTTTCGGTCCAGTCCGGTTCGAGCGTGATGCAGCACACAGCCCGGGAAGGGTTGCCTGACTCGAACCCCATCGAGACCGTCCTCTGTGGAACCCCGGCTTCCCCCGCCGCCGCCCCGAATTCACACGGATGACGCAGCGCCGAGACCAGATTCCCGTGCCATGCGCCGAATCCGGGCTCCGGATGAAACGTTCCATTCGGACATCACGCCGCCGACCGGCGACGACGGGACGGCCACCGGCTCCCGCAGGCGGTCCCGGCGCCGCCGATCGCGCTCCGCGAGCGGCCGCGCACCCGGCGCGCACGCAGCGGACCCGAGTCCGGGCGCCCGGGGCAGCGGTGCGGAATGGCCCGGCTCCACACCGTCACGATTCGCAATTCCCGGCCGGACGGTCAATCGCGGGACGGGTCTCCGGTCACCGCGGGCGCCGGTTCCGCGTAACGCGACAGCAGCAGAAGCATTGCGATTCCGATCAGCAGATAGGAATTGCCGAACAGGTGCTGTAGCGCATTCCAGTTCCCATTGGCCGGGAACATCCGGAACGTGGTGACGAAGGCGGCCAGCACGAGCACGCCCGCCGACACCAGCCAGCCGCGGCTGCGCCTGCGCAACGCCGTGCCGGCCGCGACGAGCACGCCCGGCGCCACCCACACCCAGTGGTCCGACCAGGACGTCGGCGAGACCAGCAGCGCCAGCAGTGCCGTCGCCAGCAGCGCCGGAGCCACCTCCGCCGTGCGCAGCACCCGCACCGCCACCAGCGTCAGCACCAGCGCGCACAGCGCCCACAGCGCGTGCTCGGTCAACGCGGGCAGGTCCAGCCGGGACAACGCGCCCATGATCGACTGGTTGGTGTGGTACGAGGAACCGCTGACGCCCGCGGCCGGACCGGTGCCGAACCAGTAGTCCATCGACGCCGAGCGGTTCAGCACGAACCCGAAGCAGGTCCCGGCGGCGGCGGTGATCGCGGCGACCGCGGCCGCCCGGTACTCCTTGCGCACCAGGAAAAACAGCAGGAACGCGGCCGGCGTCAGCTTGATCGCGGCGGCCAGGCCGACCAGCAGGCCCCGCGGCCAGCGCGGGTGCTCGGTCAGGCAGTCCACCGCCACCAGCCCCATCAGCAGCACGTTGACCTGGCCCAGCCCGAACGACGCGTACACCGGTTCCAGCAGCAGCGTGCCCGGCAGGCCGATCGCGGCCACCGCGGCCGCGCTCTCCCGGCCCAGGTGCGGCCACGTCCGCCGCGCCACCAGGTACAGCACCACGCCGATCGCGACCAGGTCCGTCAGGTAGAGCAGCCACAGCCCCGCCACGTACGGCAGCACCGACGGCACCGCCAGCGGCAGCAGCGCGAACGGCGGGTACACCCACGGCAGGATCCGGTCGGCGCTCGTCATCGGACCGCCGACCGTGATGTCCCCGCCGCTGAGCCAGGTGTGCACCGCCCAGCGGTACACCTGGTAGTCGACGCCCGCGCCGTGCCCCAGCCCGGCGCGGCTCATCAGGAACAGCGCCACCAGCGAGACCAGCAGCGCCACCGCACCGGCGGCGATGACCGGCCGCGGCCGGACCAGCACGTGGGCGCGCAGCCGCGCGAACCAGCGCTGCGCGGTGGCGAGGTAGCGGGTGAGTGCGGCCTGCCTGGGCCCGGGTAACCGGGGGCTGCGTAGCGGGGTGGCCAACGAGATCCTTCCGTCGCGCGGCCACCAGCATCGGCTGCCCGATCCCCGACTAGGAGCATCCGGCCGCAGGGGTGCACCTGGATACAGGCGCAGAACTCTATCCAACCGCCCGGAGTGCTCCACCCCACACCCCACTCCGGGCGAGGTGGGCGGCCAGCTCGGGCCCTCGGGCCACCCACCCGGTCGATCACTCCACCAGCCCGCCAGGTAGGTCATGTCCGTTCCCCGTCAGCGGCGAAGCCGATGAGCAGCGACCACGCACGCAGCCGGACCACCCGCGGGTTCTCAGCGGGAGTCTCGCGAGGACAGCGTTTTCGCCTGTGGCGGAGCCACCGGTGAAAACGATCCCGCAGCGAGACTCCCGCTGAGGTTCCGCCGCCCCACCACGACGCAGCAGAAGCAGAAAACCAATCCGTCAGAGCGCGTAGAGCTCCGGGAGGTTGACGACTATGGCCTCCTGGGTGCTCCGGGAGATCACCACGACGGCCTTGTGCTCCGGGTCCGGATTCTCCTCGCGGTGCGGCACGTACGGCGGCACGAAGATGTAGTCGCCGGGCTCGGTCTCGATCCGCACCTCCTCGGTGCCGTCGTGGAAGACGAACCGGGGGTGGCCGCTGACCACGTAGATCGCGGTCTCCGACTCGCCGTGGTGGTGGTTGTCGGAGGCCGTCGCGGGCGCCACGTGCGTCTCGCCGGTCCAGATCCGCTCGGAGCCGACGGTGTCGCCGCTGATCGCCGCGAACCGCTGCATGCCCTCGGTCTGCGCGGTGCCCCCGTCCAGCTCGCTGCCGCGGATGTGGTGCAGCCGGGAGCGCAGCGACTGCTTCTCCGCGGGGTCGACCTTCGAGGTCAGGTCGGGGTGGAATGCGTCCGCCATGGAACTGCTCCGTTCTGGGTCAGGCCGCCGCGCGCTGTTCGGCGGCCAGGTCGGCGATGGTGATCCGTTCGAGGAAGTCCGCGACGGCGCCGCCGAGCCGCGTCCACACCGCGTCCCGCTCGGCGTCGTCGTGCCGGGAGGTCACCGCGCCTTCGACGACGCGGACCACGTCGGCGAGGGTGATCTCCGCGGCGTCCCGCGCCGGCCAGTAGCCGCCTTCGCAGCCGCGCTGGCTGTGCACGAGGCCGCCGCGGCGCAGCTCCACCATCAGGTTCACCAGCGAGTTCAGCGGGATCCCCTGGGTGCGGGCCATCGATTCGCAGGTCTGCTGCCTGCCGCTGCTCGCCAGCTCCACCAGGGCGCGCACCGAGTAGTCGACGCGCGCGGAGATGTGCACGGGCGCGGCGCGGCGCACCCGGGTGCTCCTGGTCGCGGCCACCTCCGGCAGCACCACGGCGCCCTTGGCGATCTCCTCGCAGAACAGCACGATCCGGGCGGCGACGCTGCGGTGCACCTTGTCGTTGAGCACGTCGTGCACGCCGTCCTTGAACACCGCGGTGCTGGCCTGCGGGTGCGCGGCGCCGAGCCGGGTGACCGGGTCGACGGGCGCGATGGCGTCGGCATCGCCGTGCAGCAGCAGCACCGGCACGTCCGGGAGCCGCTGCGGCGGTTCGGCGGTGCCCGCGTCGAGCTCGCCCCAGTGGAAGTCCGGGTCGGCGCTGAGCCGCTCGCGGTGGATCGGGCAGGAGGTGCGGGCGGCGATCTCGTCCTCGCGCCCGGCGGGCGCACCGGGCGCCGCGGCCAGCGGGGTGCCCGCCAGCACCAGCCCGTCCACCTCGGTCTCCAGCGCGGTCTCCCAGGCGCGCAGCGCACCGGTGTCGGTGCCGACGAGGATGCGGGCGGTGTCGCCCGCCCCGTCGAACCAGTCGGCCGGTGCGGTGCCGAGGTCCGGGACGACGACGGTGTAGCCGTCGACGGCGAGCCTGCGGCCGAACCGCTCGTACAGGCCGGGGTGTTCGCCCCGCCCGTGCAGCACCACGACGTGGCCCCGCGAAACGGTCTCCGGCACCCAGCTGCGGGTCATCTCGACTCCATTCGTTCCGTGCCCGGCATCATGCACCCCCGGGCGACCCGGCGGTCCGGCGCGCTCACGCCGGTGTCCGCTCGGCGGCGCCCGCGCGGCGCGCCACTTCTTCGCGGACGGCGGGGATGAGCTCCCGGCCGTAGTCGATGGCGTCGTCCAGCGGGTCGTAGCCGCGGATGAGCAGCGTGGTCACCCCGATGTCCACGTAGTCGGCGAGCGCCTTCGCGACGGTCTCGGCGGTGCCGACGAGCGCGGTGGAGTTCCCGGCCGCGTTGGTGGCCTGCGAGGTCGGGGTCCACAGCGCCCGGTCGTGCAGCTCGCCCTTGGCGGCCGCTGCCAGCAGGCGCTGCGAGCCGACGTTGGCGACCTCCGAGTCCTTGCCCAGCGTCTTCGGCCCGGTGAAGGAGCCGAACCCGCCGCGAGCGGCCCGGATCCGGTCCAGCACGGAGTGCGCGCGCTCCCAGGCGAGTTCCTCGGTGGCGCCGAGGATGGGCCGGAACGACACGCTGATGCCGGGCACGTCGGTGCGTCCGGCGGCCCGCGCGGCGGCGCGGACGGAGGCGATCTGCTCGGCGGTCTCGGCCAGCGGCTCGCCCCACAGCGCGAACACGTCGGCGTGCTTGCCGCCGACCCGGTAGGCCGCCGCGGAGGAACCGCCGAAGTACAGCGGGATCCGGGGCCGCTGCACGGGTTTCACCGCGGTGCTGAAGTCCTCGATCCGGTAGTTCGGCCCGTCGTGGTCGATCGGCCCGTCCTCGGTCCACGCCCGCTCGAGCACCTCCAGGTACTCGTCGGTGCGCGCGTAGCGCTGCTCCTTGTCCAGGTGGTCGCCGTCGCGGCGTTGGTCGGCGTCGCTGCCGCCGGAGATGACGTGCACCGCGATCCGCCCGCCGGACAGCGCGTCCAGCGTGGCGAAGGTCCGCGCGGCCAGCGTGGGTGCCACGAATCCGGGCCGGTGCGCGATGAGCAGCCCGAGCCGGTCGGTGTGCGCGGCGACGTGCGCGGCCAGCTGGGTGCCGTCCGGGGATCCGGAGCCGTGGCCGATGAGGACCCGGTCGAAGCCGCCGTCCTCGTGGGCGCGGGCGAAGCGGCGCAGGAACGCCGGGTCCACGGCGGGGCCGCTCGCCGGGTGGATCTCGGAGACGTGCTGGGCGCCGATCATGCCGACGATTTCCACACTCATGGTCAGGCACTTCCTGTCTCGGTTCCCGGGGCCCGCGGGGCCGGGGTGGAGCGGCGGAGGAGCGCGCCGCGGGGAGGGGGTCGGTCAGTGCACGCCGAGCCACGAGAGGAGTTCGGCGCGCTGGGCGACGAACGCGGGCGCGGCCACGTCGCGCGGGCGGGGGTGCTCGACGAGCTGGTCGTGCACGATGCCGCCGCCGTCGAGCACCAGCACCCGGTCGGCGAGCAGCAGCGCCTCCTCCACGTCGTGGGTGACGAGCAGGATCGCGCAGCCGTGCCGCTGCCACAGCTCCCCCACCAGCGCCTGCACCTTGATCCGGGTGAGCGCGTCGAGCGCGGAGAACGGTTCGTCGAGCAGCAGCAGGTCCGGTTCCCGCACCAGGGCGCGGGCCAGCGACGCGCGCTGCGCCTCGCCGCCGGAGAGCACCTTCGGCCACTCGTCGACCCGGTGCCCGAGGCCCACCTCCTCCAGCGCCGCCACGGCCTTGGCCCGGTCCGGCCTGCCGCGCAGGCCGAGGACCACGTTGCGCCACACCCGCTTCCACGGCAGCAGCCGCGGCGCTTGGAAGGCGACGGCGCGCCGCTGGGCGACCCGCACCTCGCCGCTGATCTCGTGGTCGAGGTCGGCGAGGATGCGCAGCAGGGTGCTCTTGCCGCAGCCGCTGGGGCCGAGCAGAGCGACGAACTGGCCGGGTTCGATGTCCAGGTCCAGGCCGTCGAGCACGGTGCGGTCGCCGAAGCTCTTGGTGAGCCCGCGCACGGAGGCCGCCGACTCGGCGGGCGCGGTGGCCACCGCGACGCCGGTGGGCTCGGGGGTCACCTGGTCGGTGTCGGGTGCGGATTCGGTCACGCTCCGCGGAAAGCCGGTCGCCATGCCAGCATGGTCCTTTCGAGAAGTCGGACGAGGAAGTCGGCCACCAGGCCGAGCAGGGCGTAGAGCACCAGGCACACGACGATCACGTCGGTCTGGAAGAACTCGCGGGCCATGTTCATCTCGTAGCCGATGCCGGCCGTCGCGTTGATCGTCTCGCCGAACACCAGCGCCAGCCACGCCGAGCCGAGCGAGAACCGCAGCCCCACCAGCGCGTTCGGCATCGCCGCAGGCAGGATCACGTGCCGCACCTGGGCGAACCAGCCGAGCCCGAGGGTCTTGGCCGCTTCGACCAGCCCGGCGTCCACGTTGCGGATGCCGCCGAAGATGTTCATGTACAGCGGGAAGGTCACCGCGAGCGCGATGAGCACGATCTTCGGCGTCTCCCCGATCCCGAACCAGATGATCAGCAGCGGGATGAGGCCGATCACCGGCACGGTGCGCAACATCTGCATCGGGGCGTCGGCGATGTCCTCCCCGCGCCGGAACAGCCCGGAGAGGGTCGCGAGCACGACGGCGGCGACCAGGCCGAAGACGAGGCCGACCGCGACGCGCTGCACCGAGGCGAGCACCGCGTCCTGCAACCGGCCCTCCTGCCACATCTCCCAGGCGGTGGCGGCGACCGTGCCCGGGGAGGCGAGCGTGTCGTCGTCGAGGACACCGGTGGAGCTGAGCACCTGCCACAGCACGATCAGCCCGATCGGGCTGAAGGTCTTGACCAGCCAGCGGGGCAGCCGCTGCTCCCCCTTGGCCCGATCGGTGCGCACCGTCGTGACGGGTATCGCGCCGGGGCCGGGGCCGGGGCCGGTGTCGGATCGGGCGCTCTCGGGCGCTGGCAAGGTCATCGTCACGCTCCACTGGCATGCGGGGAGGCGGCACCGGCCGGGTTCGGCGCGGTGCGGCGGAGTTCGAGGGCGCGTCGGCGTCGACGCGGTACCGGGCGCTCCGGTTCGGGAGCGGCCGTGCGGTGCGGAGTGCCCGGGGCCGGGCGGGAGGAAGGGCTCAGGCGCTACAGAGCGCGGAGGACACTCGGGCGAAATCCACGTATCCGCGCGTGGTGAGCGTCGACGTCCGGGCCATGCGATCACGGTAGCCACGCGCCGCGCCCGCTGTAAACCCAACCCGGCACGACAGGATTGACCTCTCGGATGGTGGGACTCCGCCGGGCAGCCCCCCGCACCGGCGATCGGACGGGCAGGAGAACCCCTAGAAGGCCCGCGGAACGGGCGGGCGGGCCGCGCGGCTCGGATATGATCGCCGCATCATGAGCTCCGGCGAACTGCTGGCCGTCAGCGATCTGCACGTCGCGATGGCCGAGAACAAGGACATCGCGCGCGGGCTGCGGCCCCGCACCGACGAGGACTGGCTGATCGTCGCGGGCGACGTGGGCGAGCTGTCCGAGGACATCTCCTGGGCGCTGGGCATGCTCGCCGAGCGGTTCGCGAAGGTCATCTGGGTTCCCGGCAACCACGAGCTGTGGACGCCGAAGCAGGACCCGCTGCAGCTGCGCGGCGAAGCCCGCTACCTGGAACTGGTGCGCCGCTGCCGCGAACTCGGCGTCGTCACGCCGGAGGACGAGTTCCCGGTGTGGACCGGGCGCGGCGGGCCGGTGACGATCGCGCCGCTGTTCGTGCTCTACGACTACACGTTCCGCCCCGCCGGGACCTCCACGAAGGAGGAGGCGCTGGCGGTCGCGCACGAGTCGGGCGTGGTGTGCAGCGACGAGTTCCTGCTGCACCCCGATCCGCACCCGACCCGCGACGACTGGTGCCGGGCCCGGCTGTCCTACAGCGAGCGCCGGCTCGCCGAGTGCGACCCGGAACTGCCGACGGTGCTGGTGAACCACTACCCGCTGGTGCGCGAACCCACCGACGTGCTCTGGTACCCGCAGTTCGCGCAGTGGTGCGGCACGGTACACACCGCCGACTGGCACCTGCGGCACCGGGCGGCCGCGGTCGTCTACGGGCACCTGCACATCCCGCGCACCACCTGGCACGACGGCGTGCGGTTCCAGGAGGTGTCGGTGGGCTACCCGCGCGAGTGGAAGCGGCACGGGCTGCCGGACGATCCGCTGCGCCTGGTCTTCCCGGAGGAGACGTCGTGATCGAACGCCTGCTGCCCGGCGAACTCGCCTGGGAGGAGACCCGCACCGACCCGCCGGACGCCTGGCTGTTCGACGAGGAGGCGGCGGTCATCGCGCGCGCCGTGGACAAGCGGCGCCGCGAGTTCACCACCGCGCGGCACTGCGCCCGCGCCGCCCTCGCGAAGATCGGCGTGCCCGCCGCACCGCTGCTGCCCGGCGAGCGGGGCGCACCCGGCTGGCCGGACGGGGTGGTGGGCAGCATGACGCACTGCGCCGGCTACCGGGCCGCCGTGGTGGGCCTGCGGGAGTCGGTGCTCACCGTCGGCATCGACGCCGAACCGCACGACGCGCTGCCGGACGGGGTGCTCAACGCGGTGACGCTGCCGGCCGAACGGCCGCGGATCCAGGCGCTGTCCACTGCGGACCCGTCCGTGCACTGGGACCGGATCCTGTTCAGCGCCAAGGAATCCGTGTACAAGGCGTGGTTCCCGATCGCGCGGGAGTGGCTGGGGTTCGAGGACGCCGACCTCACCCTCGACCGGGACGGGACGTTCGCCGCGCGGCTGCTGAAGACCGGGCCGGAGGTGGAGGGCGAGCCGCTCACGTCGTTCTCCGGGCGCTGGCTCGCCGACGACGGCCTCATCATCACCGCCATCGCCCGCCTGCCGCGCTGATCCCGAGCACCCGCACCCGCTCACCGAAGGTGAGTGCCCCACCCGCCCACGCACCACAGTCCAACGGCCCACTCACCTCCCCGAGAGCTACCAGGGTGGCGGCGGCAGGTGAGTGGTCCGTTGGGCCGACGAGGCTGGGCGAAGGGGTCACTCACCTGGGGCGGGGTTTGGGGCGGGTCAGGGGGTGGTGAGGACGAGGCCGCTGGTGGGGACCCCGGTTCCGGCGGTGACGAGGACGTTGGGGACGTCGGCGAGCTGGTTGGCGGCGGTGCCGCGGAGCTGGCGGACCGCCTCGGCGATGCCGTTCATGCCGTGCACGTACGCCTCGCCGAGCTGCCCGCCGTGGGTGTTGATCGGCAACCGCCCGTCCAGCCCGATGCCGCCGTCGGCGATGAAGTGCCGCGCCTCGCCGCGCCCGCAGAAGCCGAGTTCTTCGAGCTGCACCAGCACGAACGGCGTGAAGTGGTCGTAGAGCACCGCCATCCGCACGTCCTGCGGCCCGATCCCGGCCTGCCGCCACAGCTGGCGGGCGACCAGCCCCATCTCCGGGAGCGCGGCGAGCTCGTCCCGGTAGTAGCTGGTCATGGTGAACTGGTCCGGCCCGCTGCCCTGCGCGGCGGCGGCGACCACGGCGGGCGGGTGCGGCAGGTCCCGGGCCCGTTCGGCGCTGACCACGACGAGCGCCACCCCGCCGTCGCTCTCCTGGCAGCAGTCCAGCAGGTGCAGCGGTTCGGTGATCCACCGGGACGCCTGGTGCTCGGCGAGGGTGATGGGGCGCCCGTGGAACCAGGCGTTCGGGTTGGTGGCGGCGTGCGCGCGGTCGACGACCGCGACCCGGCCGAAGTCCTCGCTGGTGGCGCCGTACTCGTGCAGGTAGCGGCGGGCGAACATGGCGACCTGCGCACCCGGCGTGCCGAGCCCGACGGGGTAGCTCCAGCCGTTGTCCACCCCGGACGAGGTGGGGGCGGCGGCCGCAGCGGCCTGCACCTGCCCGAACCGGTGCCCGGAGCGCTCGTTGAACGCCCGGTAGCACACCACCACGTCCGCGATCCCGGCCGAGACGGCGAGCGCGGCCTGCTGCACGGTGGCGCAGGCGGCACCGCCGCCGTAGTGCACCCGGCTGAAGAACCGCAGTTCGGGCACGCCCAGTTCGCGCGCCACCGCGATCTCGGTGTTCTCGTCCATCGTGAACGTCACCAGACCATCCACATCGGACGGTTCGAGCCCGGCGTCGGTGACCGCGGCGCGGACCGCCTCGGCGGCCAGCTGGAGTTCGCTGCGGCCGGAGTCCTTGGAGAACTCGGTGGCGCCGATCCCGGCGATGGCGGTCCGTCCCGCGAAGCTCATGATGCCCCCTCCGGCAGCGCGACCCGGACGGTGCCGCGCAGGTGTTCGCCGAGTCCGTTGCGGCCCAGCACCTCCACCTCGAACTCGCCGTCGTCGGCGCGGGACAGCACCTGCCCGAACAGCGCCAAGGTGTCGTGCGCGTAGCAGGGTGCGCCGAGCCGCACCGACACGCCGCGCACCAGCGCCTCCGGGCCCGCCCAGTCGGTGACGTAGCGCTGCGCGAGCCCGGTGCTGGTGAGGATGTTGACGAAGATGTCCGCGGATCCCCCGGCCTGCGCCCGGTCGCGGTCGTGGTGCACGTCCTGGAAGTCGCGGGTGGCGAGCGCGCTGCTGACGATGAAGGTCGGCGTCATCTCGATCCGTACCTCCGGCAGCGACTCCCCCACCCGCACCTCCGGGGCGGTGCGCGTGCGCGGCAACGTGGTCATGCGGCACCTCCGGCCGGCCGCCAGAACGGCGTGGTGATCTCCCCTTCGGCCCGGTAGTCCACCTGGACCCGCAGGCCGATCTCGACCCGGTCCGGTTCGACGCCGTGCAGCTCGCCGAGCATCCGCACCCCTTCGTCCAGTTCCACCAGCGCGATCACCAGCGGCAGCGTCTTGCCCGGTAGCGGCGGGTGGTGGTGCACCACGTAGCTGTACACCTCGCCGAGCCCGGCGGCGACCAGGTGCGTCGGCGAGGTGGCGCCGCACTCCGGGCACATCGGGCCCGGCGGGTGGCGCAGCAGGCCGCAACCGCCGCAGCGCTGGATCCGGAGCTCCCGCTCGGCGGTGCCGGCCCAGAAGTACGCGGTGTCCCGGCTGATCGCGGGCAGGATCGCCGGCGCCGGTTCCGGTTCGGCCGCCGGAGCGGCCGGTTCCCCCTGCGGCGGCCGGAACTTCAGCACCCGGAACATCATCTCCGCGACCGGTTCCGCCCCGGAGTACCAGGTGCTGCGGGTGGTGACGAACCAGCCGTCGCCGAGGCCGGTCCGCTTGGGGCCGACCACCGATTCGAGCCGGGTGGTGACGCCGATCCGCTCGCCGTGGCGCAGGTACCGGTGGTAGGTCTGCTCGCTGTTCGTCGCGACCACCGAGGTGAAACCGCGCTCGTCCAGCGCGGTCATCATCGCGTGCAGCGGATCGTCGGTGTCGAAGTCGGGGCGCAGCCCGGGCATCGTCCACACCTGCGCCATCGCGGGCGGGGCGACGAGTCCACCGTGGACGGAGGCGGTGGCCGCGGATTCGTCGGCGTAGACGGGGTTCTCGTCGCCCAGCGCCTCCACCCAGTTGTTGATCATCGGTTGGTTCACCGGATCGCGGGCGAGCCGCGGCCCCGACTCCCCCGCCGCCCGGATCCGCTCGGCCACCGCCCGGATCTCCGCATCGGCGTCCCGCTCCACCTGCACGCCCATCACCGCTCCCTCCGCTCCAGCGCCCGTCCCCGATCCCCGCGCCCCGCCACGGCGAAGCCGGTCAGCACCGGTCGCGGCGGGCCCGTGCCGCTCACCGCGGAACCCTGGGCAGTCCGAGACCGGCCGTGGCGATCAGCTCCCGCTGGACCTCGTTGACGCCGCCGCCGAAGGTGAGCACCAAGTTCCGCTTGCCCTGCACGTCCAGCCAGTCCAGCAGCCGCCCGGTGCCGGGGTCGGCGGCGTCGCCGTGCCGGGCCACCACCTCCTCGAACAGCCGGCCCAGGGATTGGATGCGCTCGGAGGTGAGCACCTTCGTCGTCGAGGCGTCCGCCGCCGCCACCGGCCCGCCCGCGGCGACCTGCCAGTTCAGCAGCTCGTTGACCCGGGTGCAGGCGTGCGCGAGCGCCAGCGCGCGCCGCACGTCCGGCAGCTCCACCAGCGGGGTGCCGTCCGGGTCGCGGCGCGCGGCGGCCCAGTCCCGGACGCGCGCGGCCATCCCGTCGATGCGCCCGGCGGGCCCGAGCATGACCCGCTCGTGGTTGAGCTGGGTGGTGATCAGCTGCCAGCCGCGGTCCTGCTCCCCCACGAGCCGCGACACCGGCACCCGCACCCCGGTGAAGTAGGTGGCGTTGACGTGGTGCGCCCCGTCGCAGGTGATGATCGGCGTCCACGAGTAGCCGGGGTCGGTGGTGTCCACGATGAGGATCGAGATCCCCCGGTGCTTCGGCGCGTCCGGGTCGGTGCGGCAGGCCAGCCAGATGTGGTCGGCGTCGTGCGCGCCGGTGGTGAAGATCTTCTGGCCGTCCACCACGTAGTGGTCGCCGTCGCGCACGGCGCGGGTGCGCAGCGCGGCCAGGTCGGTGCCCGCCTCCGGTTCGGTGTAGCCGATGGCGAAGTGCAGCTCCCCGGCGAGGATCTTGGGCAGGAAGTGGGCCTTCTGCTCGGGCGTGCCGTGCGCCAGCAGCGTCGGGCCCACCGTCTGCAGCGTCACCGAGGGCAGCTGCACGTCGGCGCGCGCCGCCTCGCTGGCGAAGATGTGCTGGGCCACCGGGCCGAACCCGCGGCCGCCGTACTCCACGGGCCAGCCGACGCCGAGCCACCCGTCGCGGCCCATCCGCCGCACGACTTCGCGGTACACCGCGCCGTGCCGCTCGGTGCCGAGTTCGGCGCGTTCCTCCTCGCTGAGCAGGCCGCTGAAGTAGCTGCGCAGTTCGGCGCGCAGCGCCTGCTGCTGCTCGGTGCAGTCGATGAACACGGGTGCTCCTCACCGCCGCGCGAGCCGGTCGGCGAGCGCGTCCACCGCGCTCCCGGAGCCGCCCAGCAGCCTGGTCAGGTCCTTCACCAGCGAGTGGTGCCGGTGCAACGGGTAGGTGACGTCGAGCCCGATCCCGCCGTGCAGGTGGTGGCAGGTGTGCAGCGCGGCCGGGGCCTGCTCGGTGAGCCACAGCGCGGCGACCGCCAGGTCCTCGTCGGCGGGTCGCCGCTCGTCGAGCCGCCAGCAGGCCGCGAGCACCGCGAGGTGCAGGGTGCGGGCGGCGATGTGCACGTCGGCGATCTGCCCGGCGACGGCTTGGAACGCCGCGAGCGGCCGGCCGAACTGGGTGCGGGTGCGCACGTGCTCGGTGGTGAGCGCGAGCGCGCCCGCGAGGGCGCCGTCGCCGAGCGCGCAGATCCCGGCGCGGGCGCACCGCAGCAGGTCGGGCAGCGCGTCCGCGCCGCCGAGCCGTTCGCCGCGCGCCTGCGCGAAGCGCGTCGTCCACGCGGTGCCACCGGAGGTCGAGGTGGGTTCCAGCTCGACGCCGGGCGCGTCGGGCCGCAGCAGCGCGACGGCGATCCCACCTCCTTCGACGGTGACCGGGACCAGGATCTCGCGGGCCGCGGCGGCCGCGGGCACGTCGGTCTTGGTGCCGGTGACGACCAGCTCGGCGCCGTCCGGCCGGGCCGAGGTGCGGGGTGCGGGGGTCAGCGGCGCGGAGGGTTCGCCGAGCGCGGCGGTGAGCACCTGCCCGGATCCGACCTCGCCGAGCAGCCGGTCCTGCTGGGCGGGGGTGCCGTGCCGGGCCACCGGCAGCACGCCGAACGCCGTGGTCGCCAGCGCCGGGACGGGGGCCGCGTGCCTGCCGATCTCGGTGAGCAGCACGGCGGTGGCCAGCGGGCCGAGCCCGGCGCCGCCGAGGCGTTCCGGGACGGCCAGCGAGAGCAGTCCGGCGGCGGCCAGCGCCTTCCAGGTGTGAGAACCCGTTCCGGATCCGTCGCCGTCCGGCGCGTTCCGGCTCCGATCGCGTTCGCGGACGAGGACGTCGTTCGCCAGCTCCCGCAACGGTTGATGCGTGTCGTCGAGCGCGAAATCCACATCGGCTCCCCGCGTCGCCCAGCCCGGACCATGAATGGAACTTGTTCTAGTTCTAGCCGCACGGGTGGTCCCGGCGCAAGGGTTCAGCTCCGCGGCAGGCCCAGGATCTGCTCGGCCGCGACCGTGCGCAGCACCTGCGTGGTGCCGCCTGCGATGCTCAGGCACCGGCTGAGCAGGAACTCCCGCGCCGGTCCCGCCGCCGCACCGTCGGCCGCCGCGCCCTCCGGTCCGAGCAGTTCCAAGGCCGTCTCCGCGACCTGCTGGCGGTGCCGCACCCCGACCAGCTTCTCCACGCTCGCCTGCGCGCCCGGATCGCGGCCTTCCAGGCTCAGCAGCGTCGCCCGCGAACGCAGCAGCGACACCGACAGGCCCTCCGCCACCCGCGCGCCCACCCGGTCCAGCCCGGGATCGTCCGCCTCCCGCGCCACCGCCAGCAGCGCTTCCACGTCCGCGCCCAGCGCCGAACCACCGCCCATCGCGACCCGCTCGCCGGACAGCGTGGTGCGCGCCAGCCGCCAGCCCTCGCCCGGTTCGCCCACCACCTGCTCGTCGGGCACGAACACGCCGTCCAGGAACACCTCGTTGAACACCGACTCGCCGGTGATCTCCCGCAGCGGGCGCACGTCGATGCCCTCGGCCGCCATGTCCACCAGGAAGTAGGTGATGCCGCGGTGCTTCGGCACGTCCGGGTCGGTGCGGGCCAGGCAGATCGCCCAGTGCGCCTCGCGGGCCATCGACGTCCACACCTTCTGCCCGTGCAGCCGCCACCCGCCGGGCACCCGTTCGGCACGGGTGCGCAGCCCGGCCAGGTCGGAGCCCGCCCCGGGTTCGCTGAACAGCTGGCACCAGGTGATCTCGCCGAGCGCGGTGGGCCGCACGAACCGCGCGCACTGCTCGGCCGTGCCGTGCCCGAGCAGCGTCGGCACCGCCCAGCCGCCGATCACCAGGTCCGGGCGGACCACCCCGGCGGCCCGCAGCTCCTCGTCGATCAGCAGCTGCAGGCCGGGGCCCGCGTCGAGGCCGTGCGGGCGCGGCCAGTGCGGCGCGAGGTAGCCGGTGTCGACCAGCCGCGCCCGCTGCTCACCGGCCGGAGTCCGCGCCAGTTCCCGGGTGGTGGCGCGCACTTCCGCCCGCCGCTCCCGCACCGCCGCGGGCAGCTCGCCGCCCGCGCCGAGCCCGCGGCGGGCACCACCCAGGGCGAGCTCGGCGGTGCGCCGCCGCCACGCCCCTCCCCCGCCGAGCCACTGCCGCAGGGCCACCGCGCGCCGCAGGTGCAGGTGCGCGTCGTGCTCCCAGGTGAAGCCGATGCCGCCGAGCACCTGCACGCAGTCCTTCGCGGTGTCCACCGCCGCGTCCAGCGCGATCGCCCCGGCCGCCGCGGCCGCGAGCGGGTGCTGGCCGGGGTCCTCGTCCAGCGCGCGGGCCGCGTCCCAGGCCAGCGCGGCGACCTGCTCGGCGCGGCACAGCATCTCGGCGCACAGGTGCTTGACGGCCTGGAAGCTCCCGATCACCCGGCCGAACTGCTCGCGGGTGCGGGCGTGCGCCACCGCCGTGCGCAGGCACCACCCGGCGACCCCGGAGGCCTCGGCCGCCGCGAGGGTCACCAGCACGTCGCGCACCTCCGCAGTGCCCAGCCCGGGCAGCAGCGACTCCGCGCCGACCTCGACGCCGGAGAGCTCGATCCGGCCCAGCGAGCGGGAGAAGTCCAGCGCGCGGCGCGGTTCGATCCGGGCGCGGGCCGCGTCGAGCAGGAACCACGCGTCCCGCCCGTCCGGACCGCGCGCGGCGAGCAGCAGGCGCGCGGCGTCCGGCGCGGACGGCACCGGATCGACCACGCCGGACACGAGCAGCCCGCCGCGCGGCCCGGTTTCGGCGACCAGCCCTCCGGGGCCGGCCGCGACGGCGACCGGGAGCGCACCCGCGGCCAGTTCCGGCAGCACGGCGGGGAGATCTCCACCACGGCCGAGCAGCACGCCGGCCGCGCAGGTCGAGGCGATCGGCCCGGGCGGCAGCGCCTCGGCCACCGGTTCCAGCGCCGCCGCCAGATCGGCCATCCCGCCGCCCGCGCCACCGTTGCGCTCCGGCACCGCGATGGCGAACACGCCCAGCTCGGCCAATTCCGCCCAGCCGCGGCCCGGTTCCCACCGGGTGCCGGGTTCCTCGCGGGCCCGCACCTCGTCGGTGCCGTCGAGCCGGTCGGCCCACGCCCGGATCGACTCCCGCACGTCGCGCTGCAGTTCGGTGCTCGCGATCGGCATCGCGCCCTCCCACGCCGGAGACTAGGTAGAACACGTTCTACCTGATTCGGGGTGTTCCTGCGTAGGCTCGGCGGGACAGCCGGACCCGAAAGGACTCACGTGACACCGACCGCGACGACCGGAACCCCCAGCCTGCCGCCCGAACTCGCGGCCAAGGCCGAGCGGGCGATCGGCTTCATGCCCGCCGACGAAGGGCTCGCGCTGCACCGCGCCGCCCTCGACTTCCTCGGCACCGGGCTGGCCGTCGAGGTCGGGTCCTACTGCGGGAAGTCGACGATCTACCTGGGCGCGGCGGCCCGCGCTACCGGCGGCCGCGTCGTCACCGTCGACCACCACCGCGGCTCCGAGGAGCACCAGCCCGGCTGGGAGTACCACGATCCGGAGCTGGTGGACCCGCAGGTCGGCAAACTCGACACGCTCGGGGTGTTCCGCCGCACGATCGCCGACGCCGGCCTGGAGGACGAGGTGGTCGCGATCGTCGGCAGCTCCCGCGCCACGTCCTCGTTCTGGCGCAGCCCGCTGAACCTGCTGTTCATCGACGGCGGGCACACCGACGAGGCGGCGAACACCGACTTCGAGGGCTGGGCGCCGTGGGTCGCGCGCGGCGGGGCGCTGGTCATCCACGACGTGTTCCCGGACCCGGCCGACGGCGGGCAGGCGCCGTACCGGATCTACCGCCGCGCCCTCGACGGCGGGAACTTCCGGGAGGTCCGCCAGGTCGGCTCGCTGCGCGTGCTGGAACGCACCGCGGGCGAACCCGGCGCCCTCTGACCTCGGCCGAACGGCCCACCGGCCCGGCGAGAACGGGCGGGTGGGCCGCCGGGCCCGATCAGTCGGTGACCAGCTCCGAGAGCCGCGCGGGGCAGCCGCAGGCGTCGTCCACCGGGCGGGCGCCGGTCGGCGGGCCGGGCCGGGCGGTGTGGAAGATCGCGGCGCCCGGGGTCGCCCGGGACAGCGCGTCCGCGGCCAGCACCACCGCCGCACCCGTCCACGTGGTGCGCTCCACCGGCCACCGCTTGCCGTCGGAGTAGACCAGGCCGGTCCAGTACGAACCGTCCTCCTCGCGCAGGTGCTGCATCGCGGCCAACGCCTCGACCGCCTGCTCCCGCCGCCCCAGCAGCTCCAGGCTCAGCACCAGCTCGCAGGTCTCCGCACCCGTCACCCACGGGTTGTCGTCCACGCACCGCACGCCGAGCCCGTCGACGAAGAAGTCCGCCCAGCGCCGCAGGATCCGGTCGTGCCCGGCGGCGTCGCGCAGCGGCCCGCCCAGCACCGGGTAGTACCAGTCCATCGCGTAGCGGTCCTTCGCCGCGAACGCCTCCGGGTGGTGGCGCAGCGCGTGCGCCAGCCGTTCCAGCGCCACCTCCCAGTCCGGCTGCGCGACGCCGAGGTGGTCGGCCAGCGCCAACGCGCACACCAGGCTGTGGTGGATGCTGGCGCTGCCCGCCAGCAGCGCCTCCCCCGCGACCTCGCCGCCGGTGCCCCGGGCCCAGGCGACCTCGCCCCTGGCCTGCTGCAGGCCCAGCACGAAGTCGATCGCCCGCCGCACCACCGGCCACATCCGCTCGGCGAAGCCCTCGTCACCGGTGGTCGTGACGTGGTGCCAGACGCCGACCGCCGGGTAGGCGCAGAAGTTGGTGTCCGAGGCGGCGTCCTCCACCACGTCGTCCCGCACCTGCAGCGGCCAGGACCCGTCCGAGCGCTGCGTCGCGCGCAGCCACTCGTAGGCACGTTCCGCCTCGGCGACCAGGCCGGCCGCCGACAGGGCCATCGCCGACTCGACGTGGTCCCACGGATCCACGTGCCCGCCGGGGAACCACGGCACCGCGCCGGAACGCAGCTGCACCGCGGCGATGGACCGCGCGGTCGCCAGCACCTGCGGCGCGGAGACCACCCCGTCGACGGCCGGCAGTTCAGGCACCCACGACCTCCGGTTTGTACAGGTACACCGCCAGGCTCTTGCCGAGCACCGGGTTCAGCGCGGACTCGACGGTCCGGGTCAGCCACGGCTTCTTCATCAGGTCCCACACCAGCAGCTTGTGGTACAGCTTCGGCAGCGGGTGGTCCCCGTTCTCCACGCCCACCGCGCACTTGAGCCACCAGTACGGCGAGTGCAGCGCGTGCGCGTGGTGGTGGTGCACCTCGCGCAGCCCCGCCTCCCGCAACCGGCCGATCAGCTGCTCGCGCCGGTAGATGCGCACGTGCCCGCCCTCGACCTGGTGGTACTCGTCGGACAGCGCCCAGCAGATCCGCTCCGGCCACTGCCGCGGGACCGTCACCACGACGCGGCCGCCGGGTCGCACCACGCGCACCAGTTCGCGCATGGCCTTCTCGTCCTCCGGGATGTGCTCCATGATCTCGGAGGCGATGACCTGGTCGAAGTGGTCGTCCGGGAACGGCAGGCCGAGCGCGTCCCCGCTGACCGTCGTCGCCGACGCCCCCTCCGGCACCTCACCGGCGGCGGCCATCGCGCCGAACATCGTCTCCACCTCGGCCAGCGCCTCGGTGTCCTGGTCGAAGGCCACCACGTTCGCGCCGCGCCGCAGGTACTCGAAGGAGTGCCGTCCGGCACCGCACCCGAGGTCCAGCACCCGCTGCCCCGCCCGCACGCCGAGCAGGTCGAAATCCACCGTCAGCACCGCTCGCCCACCATTTCCGCCTCCGCTTCGGCATACCGTTCCGCGGTGGCCGCGGCCACCGACGCCCAGCTGTACTCGCGCAGCACCCGCTGCCTGCCGTTCTCGCCCATCCGCCGCCTGCGCTCCGGGTCGTCCAGCAGCGCGCCGAGCGCCCCGGCGAGCGCTTCGGCGTCCCCGGGTGGCACCAGGTCGGCGCACTCCCCGTCCGGTCCGGCGACCTCCGGGATCGCGCCCGCGCGGCTGGCGACCAGCGGGGTGCCGCAGGACATCGCCTCCACCGTGGGCAGCGAGAAGCCCTCGTAGAGCGACGGAACGCAGGCGATCTCGGCGGAGCCGACCAGCTCGGCGAGCTCCTCGTCACTGATGCCGCTGACGGTGCGGACAGCGCCGGAGATGTCCAGCTCGTCGATGAGCCGCTCGGTCGGCCCGCCCGGGGTCGGCGAGGCGACGAGAACGAGTTCCACCTCGCGCTCGGTGCGCAGCTTCGCCACCGCCTCCAGCAGCGTGCCGACGCCCTTGAGCGGGGTGTCCGCGCTGGCCATCGCGACGATCCGGCCGGGCACCCGCGGGCGCTCCGGCGGCCGGAAGACCTCGTGGTCCACGCCGAGCGGCACCACCCGCAGCCGTCCCGGGTCCACGCCGAAGTCCTCGACGATGTCGCGGGCCGAGGATTCCGAGACGGTGAGCAGTTCGGGGATCCGCCGCGCCACCCGGCCCTGCATCCGCAGGAACCCGTACCAGCGGCGCACCCCGAACCGCCGCCAGCCCTCGGCGGCGGCCAGCTCCAGCCTGCGGTCGTGGGTGATCGGGTGGTGCACGGTCGCCACCAGCGGCAGCCCGGCGCGGCGCAGCCCCAGCAGCCCGTAGCCGAGGCACTGGTTGTCGTGCACCACGTCGAACTCGCCGGCCCGCGCCCGCAGCAGCTTCGCCGCGCGCAGGCTGAAGGTGAGCGGTTCCGGGAAGCCGGCCGACCACATGGTCGCGACCTCCAGCACGTCGGTGAGGTCGCGCAGCTCCCGCCAGTGCGGGGTGCGGAACGGGTCGGGTTCCCGGTAGAGGTCCAGGCTCGGCACCCGGGTCAGCTCCACGCCCGGGTCCAGGTCCGGGTACGGCGGGCCGGAGAACACCTCGACGCGGTGGCCGAGCCCGACCAGTTCGCGGCTCAGGTTCCGGACGTAGACGCCTTGCCCGCCGCAGTGCGGCTTGCTCCGGTACGACAGCAGCGCTACTCGCACGAATTCACCTCGCAGGGCCGCCGCGGCACGCAACGGGTAGAGTGGAACATGTTCTCATCCAGGCATGAGGCCGGCGCAGCCCCGCCGGGAGGGACGCCGCCCGCGCGGGCGGCGCAGCGAGACCGACGCACGAGAGGACCGACCTCATGAACGCCATGCCGCGACGCGGTGCCGCGAGCAGCGCGGCCAGCCTGCTGGCCGACGACCAGGGCGGCTCGGCGGCGCAGAACGCGCGTCGCAAGCGGATCATCGACGCCACCATCGCCCTCGCGGGCAAGGGAGGCTACGAGGCCGTGCAGATGCGCGCGGTGGCCGAGAAGGCCGACGTGGCGCTGGGAACGCTCTACCGGTACTTCCCGTCCAAGATCCACCTGCTGGTGACCGGCCTGGCCCGCGAGTTCGAGCGGTCGCTGGACCGGCTGGACCGCAGCAAGATCCCCGGCGACACCCCGTACGACCGGGTGCTGCACGTGCTGTCCCGCACGACCCGCACCATGCAGCGCAACCCGCAGCTGACCGAGGCGATGACGCGGGCGTTCATGTTCGCCGACACCTCGGCGGCCAACGAGGTCGACGCGGTCGGCGCGCTGACCGAGGCGCTGTTCAGCGGGGCGATGACCACCGGCGACGAGGAGCCGACCGACGAGCAGCGCGCGATCGCCCGCGTGATCGCGGACGTGTGGCTGTCCAACCTGGTCGCCTGGGTGACCCGCCGCGCCTCGGCGACCGACGTGGCGAACCGGCTGGAGCTCACGGTTCGCCTGCTGCTGCGCTGAAACCCGGCGCGCGCTGTGCCGCCTTCCCATCAGGCCTGCCGGTAGCGGTCGACACCGTCCGATGTGGACCGGCGCAGGCGGCCGCGCTCCACCAGCACGTCCAGGTGCGCCAGGGTCTCGCCGACGGCCAGGATCCGGTTGAACTCGTCCAGGTCGGCGAAGGCCCGCTCCCGGCGGGTCCAGCCGAGCGCGCTCGCGGTCTCGAAACCGGTGGCCGCGCCAGCGAGCACCGCGGCCTCGGTCTGGTCCAGCCGCCGCTCGTGGTGGTCGAGGAGTTCGGCGACCCTGGCGTGCGCGCTGCCGGTGACCGGCCCGTGCGCGGGCAGCAGCCGCAGGTCCGGCAGCTCGCCGACCAGCCGCAGCGAGCTCAGGTAGTCACCGAGCGGCAGCGGGGTGCGGGCGGCCTCCAGCCCGATGGACGGCGTGATGTGCGGCAGCACGTGGTCCCCGGCGAACAGCAGCCCGTTCGCCGCGTCGACGAACACGACGTGCCCGCGGGTGTGGCCGGGGGTCTCCAGCACGCGCAGCGTCCGGGAACCGACCCGGACCTCGGCGCCGTCGTCGAGCCACTCGTCGGGCTGCTCGTAGTCCTGCTCCGGTCCGCCGCCGTCGCCGGCGAGCGCGTCGCGCACCATCGCGGCGAGCTCGTGCGCACCGGCGCGTTCCAGCTTGCCGAGCTGCCGGTCCGCGGTGCCGTCCAGCAGCGCCTCCAGCGAGGGGCGCTCTCCCGAGCCGAGGGCGATGGTGGCGCCGGTCTCGGCGCGCAGCCGCACCGCGAGGGTGTAGTGGTCCCGGTGCAGGTGGGTGACCAGGAAGCGGCGCACGTCGGCGAGCTCGCGGCCCAGCAGCCCGAGGCCGCGCTCCAGCGCTTCGCGGGCCTCCGGCAGCGCCCACCCGGCGTCGACGAGCGCCAGCCCGTCGTCGTCCTCCAGGGCGTAGACGTTGACCGCGCGCAGCCCGTCGCCGGGCATGGGCAGCGGGATCCGGTGCACCCCGGGCGCGACCTCGAACGCCCCGGGTTCGATCCACTCGTGCCGCCCGCGCGCCACGTCCACTTCCACCAACCGAACCTCCCGGATGACGACCTCGCCCCTGGCAAGGTAAACGTGAAATGTCCTCAGAAGGTCACGTGCGGTCTAGAACACACCTCCTGGGCGGACTCCGGAACACGGTCCGGACCGGCTCAGCGCCCTCCGGACGGGCGCGCGGCCCCGCCCGCACCCGGCCGACCAGCGATGGCTCCGCCGAGCAGGAATCCTGACATCCGATCGGTGATCCGCGCCACGTGGCCCCGGCCGGCGCTAGCCCGCGAGCCGTTCGAGGACGGTGACGTTCGCGGTGCCGCCGCCCTCGCACATCGTCTGCAGGCCGTAGCGGCCACCGGTGCGCTCCAGCTCGCCCAGCATCGTCGCCATCAGCTTCGTCCCGGTCGCGCCCAGCGGATGCCCGAGCGCGATCGCGCCGCCGTTCGGGTTGACCACCGCCGGATCCACGTCGATCTCCCGCTGCCAGGCCAGCACCACGCTCGCGAACGCCTCGTTGATCTCCACCACGTCCAGGTCGGACGCGGACAGCCCCGCCTTCCGCAGCGCGTGCCGGGTGGCCTCGATCGGCGCGGACAGCATCAGCACCGGGTCGTCGCCCCGCACGCTCAGGTGGTGGATGCGGGCCCGCGGGCGCCAGCCGTGCGCGGCCACCGCCCGCTCCGAGGCCACCAGCAGCGCCGAGGCGCCGTCGGAGAGCTGGCTGGACACCCCGGCGGTGAGCAGCCCGTCCGGCCGCAGCGGCCGGAGCGCGGCCAGCTTCTCCGGCCCGGTGTCGCGGCGGGGCCCCTCGTCGCGCTCCACCCCGGCGACCGGCACCAGCTCGGCGTCGAAGCGGCCCTCGTCGATCGCGGCGATCGCGCGGCGGTGGCTGCGCAGCGCGAACTCCTCCATGTCCGCGCGCGAGACGCCCCAGCGGCGGGCGATGAGCTCGGCGCCCTGGAACTGGGTGACCTCGGCGTCGCCGTAGCGCCGCTGCCAGCCGTGCGAACCCGAGTCCGGTCCGTAGGCGACGGGGAAGTCCAGCCCGTCTGCGGCGCGCAGCGCGCTGCCGATCGGGATGGCGCTCATGTTCGCCACCCCGCCCGCCACCACCACGTCCGCGGTCCCGCTGAGCACCGCCTGCGCCGCGAAGTGCACCGCCTGCTGCGAAGAACCGCACTGCCGGTCGATCGTCACGCCCGGCACGTGCTCCGGGAAGCCGGCGGCGAGCCAGCCGGTGCGGGCGATGTTGCCGGCCTGCGCGCCGACGGCGTCCACGCAGCCCCACACCACGTCGTCCACCGCGGCCGGATCCGCGCCGGTGCGCTCCACCAGCGCGCGGAGCACGTGCGCGGACAGGTCCGCCGGGTGCACCCCGCTGAGCCCGCCGCCGCGCTTGCCCACCGGTGTGCGCAGCGCGTCGACGATGTACGCCTCGGTCATCTCGCTCCCGTCGTTGCGGCCCTGTTCGGATTCACGCCCCGTAGACCGGTTCCGGTTCGGGGTCGCGGCGCAGCAGGTCGTGCACCACCGCGCCGAGTTCCGCCGGATCGCGGCGGCGGCCCGCGTCGTCGCCGGCGCCGTGGCGCCAGCCGGTCATCAGCCGCACCTCGCCGCCCCGCACCTCGAAGACGCGTCCGGTGACGGCGGCCGATTCGGCGCTGCCGAGCCACACCACCAGCGGGGAGACGTTCTCCGGCGCCATCGCGTCGAAACCTCCCCCGTCCGGGCGGGCCATGTCCGCGGCGAACACCTGCTCGGTCATCCGGGTGCGCGCCGCCGGGGCGATCGCGTTCGCGGTGACGCCGTAGCGGCCGAGCTCGGCGGCGGCGTTCACCGTCAGCGCGGCGATGCCCGCCTTCGCCGCCGCGTAGTTGCCCTGCCCGACGCTGCCGAGCAGGCCCGCGCCGGAGCAGGTGTTCACGATGCGCGCGTCCACCCGCTCCCCCGCCTTCGCCCGGTCCCGCCAGTGCGCGGCCGCGTGCCGCATCGTCGCGGCGTGGCCCTTGAGGTGGACGCGCAGCACCTCGTCCCACTCCTGCTCGGCGAGGTTCACCAGCATCCGGTCCCGCACGAAGCCCGCGTTGTTCACCAGCACGTCCAGCCGCCCGAAGGTCGCCACCGCGCGCGCCACCAGCCGTTCGGCCTGCGCCCAGTCGGCCACGTCGGACCCGTCGGCGACGGCCTCGCCTCCGGCGGCCCGGATCTCCGCGACGACCGCGTCGGCGGCCGCGGCGTCCCCACCACCGCCGTCGAGGCCGACTCCGATGTCGTTGACCACCACCGACGCGCCCTGGCGGGCGAACTCCAGCGCGTGGGCGCGACCGAGGCCGCGCGCCGCACCGGTCACCACGACCACCCTGCCCGCGCAGATTCCCGTCACGGCCACCTCCTGCTCGTCGTCGGGCGCCGATCAGCCCGGCGCCTGGAACCGCTCGGCCAGCCGCGCCAGGTTCGGGTGCGGCTCACCGCCGCCGTGCACGGACAGCACGTCCCCGGTCAGGTAGCCCGCCAGCGGTGAGGCGAGGAACGCGCACAGCGCGCCGACCTCCTCCGGTTCCGCCGGGCGGCCCAGCGGAATCCCTTCCGCGAAGCCGGAATCCCGCGCCGTGGCACCGAAGTGCTCGGCGAAGTTCTCGGTGCTCGCCACGCCCACCGCGACCGCGTTCACCCGCACCGCGGGCGCGAACTCCAGCGAAAGCGTGCGGGTCAGGTTCTCCAGCCCGGCCTTCGCGGCCGCGTAGGCGGCGATGGTGGGCGCGGGCCGCCGCGCCGCCACGCTGCTGATCATGGTGATGGAGCCGCCGGTCTCCCGCAGCGCCGGCCACGCCCGCTGGCTGACCAGCAGCGGTGCCAGCAGGTTCAGCTCGACGACCTTCGCGTGGAACCGCGGCGAGGCGGTGGCGGTGTCCGCGGGCGGCGCGCCACCGGCGTTGTTCACCAGCACGTCGAGCCGGCCCTCCGCGCGCACGATCGCCGCGATCAGCTCGTCCACCTGGTCCGGGTCGCGCACGTCGGCCGCCCGGAACTCGGCCTCCGGTGGCGCCTCCGGTGGGTTCCGGGAGCAGACCCACACCCGCGCGCCCGCCCGCCGCAGCACCGCCGCGATGCCCGCGCCGATGCCGCGGGTTCCGCCGGTCACCAGCGCCACCCGGCCGGACAGGTCGATCTCGACGCTCATGGGACTCCTCCGGAATTCGTTGCCGCTGCGGGGAAATCCGGTTCCGCTCCGCCTCTGGCGAGGACTTCGCGGCGGTTGCTACCGTACCAGCAACAACCTAACAAGTGCTAGGTTCGGTGATGCCATGACAGTCCGGATCCACCGCCACGACAACGGAATCGCGGTGCTGACCGTCGACCACCCACCGGTGAACGCCCTCCCCGCGCGGGGCTGGTTCGACCTCGCCGAAGCCGTCCGCGCGCAGGGCGCCGACCCCGGCGTCCGGGTGCTCGTGCTGCGGGCCGAGGGCCGCGGGTTCAACGCGGGCGTGGACATCAAGGAACTCGCCGCCGACCCCGGGCACGGCAAGCTGATCGAGGTCAACCGCGGCTGCTACGAGGCCTTCCGCGAGGTCTACGAGTGCCCGGTACCGGTGATCAGCGCCGTGCACGGGTTCTGCCTGGGCGGCGGCATCGGGCTGGTCGGCAACTCGGACGTGGTGCTGGCGAGCGAGGACGCCTACTTCGGGCTGCCGGAGGTGGACCGGGGCGCGCTCGGCGCCGCCACCCACCTGTCCCGGCTGGTGCCCCCGCACTTCGCGCGCGCCATGTTCTACACCGGGCGCACCGCCACGGCGCGGCAGCTCGCCGGCTTCGGCTCGGTGTGGGACGTCGTCGAACCCGCGCGGCTGCCCGCGGCGGCGCTGGAACTCGCCGGCGAGATCGCCGCGAAGGACCCGCTGGTGATCCGCAAGGCCAAGGAATCGCTCAACGGCATCGACCCGGTGGACGTGCACCGCAGCTACCGGTTCGAGCAGGGTTTCACCTTCGAGCTCAACCTCAGCGGGGTGTCCGACCGGGCACGGGAGGAGTTCGTGCACGGCGACTCCCGGCGGGGAGGGTGAGGGCGGTGCGGGACAAGCTGGTGAGCCCCGACGAGATCGCGGGGCGGCTGCGCAGCGGGATGACCATCGGCATCGGCGGCTGGGGTTCCCGGCGCAAACCGATGGCGCTGGTGCGGGCGATCCTGCGCACCGAGGTGCGCGATCTGACGCTGGTCTCCTACGGCGGCCCGGACGTCGGTCTGCTGGCCGCCGCGGGCAGGCTGCGGAAGGTGGTGCACGGGTTCGTGTCGCTGGACTCGATCCCGCTGGACCCGCACTTCCGGGCGGCGCGCCAGCGCGGGGAGCTCGCGGTCGCCGAGTACGACGAGGGCATGGTGCTGGCGGGCCTGCGCGCCGCGGCCGCGCGGCTGCCGTTCCTGCCGACCCGCGCGGGGCTCGGCTCCGACGTGCCCGCGCTCGACCCGGAGCTGCGCACCGTGCGCTCCCCCTACCCGGACGGCGAGGAGCTGCTGGCGATGCCCGCACTGCGGCTGGACGCCGCGCTGGTGCACCTCAACCGCGCCGACCGGCACGGCAACGCCCAGTACCTCGGGCCCGACCCGTACTTCGACGACCTGATGTGCGCCGCCGCCGACCACGGCTACCTCAGCTGCGAGCGGGTGGTGCCGACCGAGGAGCTGCTGCGAGGCGGGCCGGTGCAGTCGCTGCTGCTGGACCGCACGCACGTGGACGCGGTCGCGGAGACCCCGCGCGGCGCGCACTTCACCTCCTGCACCCCGGACCACGAGCGGGACGAGGCGTTCCAGCGCCGCTACGCCGCGGCCGCCGCCGACGCGGCGAGCTGGCAGGCGTTCCACGACGAATTCCTCGCCGGGGACGAACGGTCCTACCAGGCCGCGGTGGACGCGGCGCGGGAGGTGAACGGGTGATGGACGCGACCAGGGCGGAGGTGTGCGCCACGGCCTGCGCCGACAGCTGGGACGACGCCGGGGAGGTGCTGGCCTCCCCGTTCGGGCTGATCCCCGCGCTCGGCGCCCGGCTGGCCCGGCTGACCACGGCACCGGATCTGCTGCTCACCGACGGGGAGGCGGTGCTGCTGGCCGAACCGCCCCCGCTGGGCCGCGAGTCCGAAGCGGCCACGGCCGAGGGCTGGATGCCGTACCGCCGGGTCCTCGACCTGCTCGCGGGCGGGCGCAGGCGGGTGATGATGGGCGCCACCCAGATCGACCGGCACGGCAACCAGAACATCTCCCGGATCGGGCCGTGGGAGCGGCCGAAGGTGCAGCTGATCGGGGTGCGCGGGGCGCCGGGCAACAGCGTCAACCACGTCACGAACTACTGGGTGCCGAAGCACGGCGTGCGGACCTTCGTGGAACGCGTCGACCTGGTCTGCGGTGTCGGGCACGACCGGGCCACCGGTGCCGCCGGCCGGTTCCACGACGTGCGGGTGGTGGTCACCGACCTCGCGGTGCTCGACTTCGCCGGGCCGGACCGGACGATGCGGCTGCGCTCGGTGCACCCGGGCGTGACCGTGCGCGAAGTCCAGGAGCGCACCGGGTTCGAGCTGGACACCTCGGCGGTCGCCGAGACCCGGCTGCCGTCGGCCGAGGAGCTGGCGCTGATCCGCGGCAGGCTGGACCCGGACGGGCTGCGGTACCGGGAGGTGCCCGCGTGAGCGCGCCGCGGCTGGACACCGCGCTGTGCCGGTTGACCGGGGTGCGCCACCCGATCGTGCAGACCGGGATGGGCTGGGTCGCGGGACCGCGGCTCGTGTCGGCGACCGCGGAGGCGGGTGCGCTCGGCATCCTCGCCTCCGCCACGATGAGCCACGAGCGGCTGGCGGCCTCGATCCGGGAGGTGCGGGAGCGCACCGACCGGCCGTTCGGGGTGAACCTGCGCGCCGATGCCGCCGACGCCGAGCAGCGGGTGGACCTGCTGATCCGCGAACGGGTCCCGGTCGCCTCGTTCGCGCTGCTGCCCGCCGAACGGCTCGTCGGCAAGCTCAAGGACGCGGGCATCGTGGTGATCCCCTCCGTCGGGGCGCGCAGGCACGCCGAGAAGGTCGCGGCGTGGGGCGCGGACGCGGTGCTGGTGCAGGGCGGCGAGGGCGGCGGGCACACCGGCCCGGTCGCCACCACCGTGCTGCTGCCGCAGGTGCTCGACGCGGTGGACCTGCCGGTGATCGCCGCGGGCGGGTTCTTCGACGGTCGCGGGCTGGCCGCCGCGCTCTGCTACGGCGCGGCCGGGATCGGCATGGGCACCCGGTTCCTGCTCACCCGGGACAGCCCGGTGCCGGACGAGGTGAAGCGGCGCTACCTCGCCGCGGGCGCGCACGAAGCGCTGGTGACCGCGCGGGTGGACGGGATGCCGCACCGGATGCTGCGCAGCGCGCTCACCGACACCGCCGAATCCCGGTGGCGGCGGCTGCCCGGCGCGTTGCGGCGGGCGGCGGCGTTCAAGGCGAGCAGCGGGCTGACCTGGCGCGCGATGCTCGCCGAAGGCCGGTCGATGCGGCGCCGCCGCGAGATGCCGTGGAGCGCGGTGCTGCTGGCCGCCAACACGCCCGCGCTGATCGAGGCGGGCCTGGTGCGCGGCGACACCGACGCCGGGGTGCTGCCCGCCGGGCAGGTGGTCGGCGCGCTCGACGAGCTGCCCGGCTGCGCGGAGCTGGTGGCGCGGATCGTCGCGGACGCCGCCCGCGTGCTCGGCGAGACCGCCGCGCGGGTCACGCCCGCGGCGCCATGATCCCCTCGCACAGCAGCGTCACGTGCTGGTCGGCGATCACCTGGGCGTTCAGCCTGCCGCGCGGGTTGTACCAGTGCACCGTGGTCCACACCGTGTCCCGGATGAACCGGTAGGCGATCTTGACGTGCAGGTCGTCGCGGAACACGCCGTCCCGCTGCCCCTGCTGCAGCACCTTGGTCCAGGTGCGCTCGAAGTCGTTGCCCGCCCGGCGCAGGTAGGCGAAGCGGTCGAACTGCGCCAGGTGCTTCGCCTCGTTCTGGTAGATCGTCACCGCCGAGCGGTACCGGTCCATCGCCTGGAACGAGCACCGCACCAGCTCGGTGATGGTGGTGCGCGGGTCGTGCTCCTCGCGCAGCACCTCGGCGTAGAGCTCCTGCTGGTAGCCGAGAAATTCGCGGAGGATCTCGTCGACCATCGACTCCTTGGAGTCGAAGTGGTGGTAGAGGCTGCCGGACAGGATGCCGGCGGCGTCGGCGATCTCGCGGACGGTGGTGACCACGAAGCCGCGCCGCGCGAACAGGTCGGCGGCGATCGCGAGCAGTTCCGCCCGCCGCCGCGACCCGGTCGTCGCCACGTCCCCGGCCGAGCGCTTGCTTCCCACCATCCCACCATCCTCTCACCACCCCGGGGCGGTGCTCGTTCACCGGGTCTCAGGGGTGCTGGCTGCTGACCGAGAGGACCTCTCCGGTCAGGTAGGTGGCGTAGTCGGAGGCGAGGAAGACGATGGTGTTCGCGACCTCCCAGGGCTCGGCGGAGCGGCCGAACGCCTCGCGGGATTCGAGTTCGGCCAGCAGCGGCGCGGAGGTGACCTTCGCCAGGTGCGGGTGCAGCACCAGGCTCGGCGCCACCGCGTTGACCCGGACGCCGAACTCGGCGGCGTCGAGGGCCGCGCACCGGGTCAGCGCCATCACCCCGGCCTTCGCGGCCGCGTAGTGCGCCTGCCCGGCCTGCGCCCGCCAGCCGACCACCGAGGCGTTGTTCACCACCGCTCCCCCGCCGCCGGCGTCCCGGAAGTGCCGGATCGCGGCGCGGGTGCAGCGGAACGTGCCGTTGAGGGTGACGTCGAGGACGCCGTCCCACTGCTCATCGGTCATGTCCTGGATGGCGGCCGTGCCGCCGAGCCCGGCGTTGTTGACGACCACGTCGAGCCGGCCGAACTCGGCGGTGGCGGCGGCGAACAGGTCCGCCACCTGCCGCTCGTCGGTGACGTCGCAGGGCACGGCGAGCACCCGCGCGCCCGGCAGCTCGGCGAGTTCGGCGCGAGTGGCCTCCAGCCGCCGCTCGTGCCGGTCGCTGAGCACGACCCGGGCGCCTTCGCGCAGCATCCGGCGGGCGGTGGCCGCGCCGATCCCCGTTCCCGCGGCGGCGGTGACGAGCGCGGTCCGGCCGGTCAGCAGCGCGTGCGGGGCGGGTTCGGCGGGAGCGGTCACGGCCGGGCCTCCTTCGGCAGGCCGAGCACCCGCTCGGCGATGATGGTGCGCTGGATCTCGTTGGAGCCGCCGTAGATCGTGTCGGCGCGGGAGAACAGGAACAGCCGCTGCCCCTCGTCGAGCTCGTAGGGCGCTCCGGCGGCGACCAGCCCGCAGGCTCCGGCGACCTCCACCGCCAGTTCACCGAGGCCGCGGTGGAAGGTCGCCCAGTGCAGCTTCGCGATGGATGCCTCCGGCCCGGCCGTGCCCTCGGCGACGCCGGTGAGGGTGCGCAGCGCGGTGAACCGCATGACCTCCAGCCCGATCCACGCCCGGGTGATCTTGTCGCGCAGCACCGGGTCGTCCAGGGCGCCGCCGGTGCGGGCGAGTTCGGTGATGCGTTCCAGTTCGCGCCGGAACACCACCTGCTGGTCGATGGTGCCGACGCCGCGTTCGAAGCCGAGGGTGCCCATGGCGACCCGCCAGCCGTCGCCGGCCTCGCCGACGACGTGCTCGGCGGCGGTGCGGGCGCCGTCGAAGAACACCTCGTTGAACTCGGAGGTGCCGGTGAGCTGCACGATGGGCCGCACCTCGACGCCCGGCCGGTCCATCGGCACCAGCAGGCAGGACAGCCCGCGGTGGCGCTGCCCCGGCGGCCCGGTGCGGGCGAGCAGGAAGCACCAGTCCGCCTGGTGCGCCAGCGAGGTCCACGTCTTCTGCCCGTCGATCACCCAGTCCGGCCCGTCGCGCCGCGCCCGGGTGGACACGTTCGCCAGGTCGGAGCCGGCCGAGGGTTCGGAGTAGCCCTGGCACCACAGCTCGCGGACCGCCACGATCTCCGGCAGGAACCGGCGGCGCTGCTGCTCGGTGCCGAAGGCGATCAGCGTGGGCCCGAGCAGCTCTTCGCCGACGTGGCCGACGCGCACCGGCGCCGCGGCCCGCGCGTACTCCTCGTGGAAGATCACCTGCTGCGCGGTGGAGGCGCCGCGCCCGCCGTGCTCCACCGGCCAGCCCAGGCAGGTCCAGCCGCCGTCGGCGAGCAGCCGGTCCCAGGCCAGCCGGACCTCGAACGCCTCGTGCTCGCTGCCCGGGCCGCCGAGCCCGCGGGCGTCGGCGAACTCGCCGGTGAGGTGGTCGCCGAGCCAGTCGCGGACCTCGCGGCGGAACGCCGCTTCGGCCGGGCTGTCGGTGAGGTCCATCCGAGCACCGCCTTCCACCGGGTCGCGATTCGGATTCTCCAGCAGCGGTCGGGAAAATCAACCCCTACCAAGCACTTGCTAGTGTCGGCTAGCCTCGGGTGGCCGGGCGACTCCCGCGACGAGGAGCAGACGATGGCCGACGACGAACCGGTGGTGCGCTACGAGCGGGTCGAGCGGACCGCCGTGGTGACGATGAACCGGCCGCGGTATCGCAACGCGCAGAACTCCGCGATGACCTACGCGCTCGACGACGCGTTCTACCGGGCCTGCGCCGACGACGAGGTCGGGGCGATCGTGCTGGCCGGGGCGGGCGAGCACTTCTCCGCGGGCCACGACATCGGCTCCCCCGGCCGGGACGCGGACGTGGACTTCGAACGCCGCGCCGGGCTGTGGTGGGGCCACGTCGGCCGGTCCGGCGGGGAGTCCCGCTTCGCCCGCGAGCAGGAGGTGTACCTGGGCATGTGCCGCCGCTGGCGGGAGATGCCGAAGCCGGTGGTCGCGAGCGTGCAGGGCGCGTGCGTCGCGGGCGGGCTGATGCTGGCGTGGGTGTGCGACCTGGTCGTGGCCGCCGAGGACGCGTTCTTCGCCGATCCGGTGGTGCGGATGGGGATTCCGGGCGTCGAGTACTTCGTGCACCCGTGGGTGCTGGGACCGCGGGTGGCGAAAGAGCTGCTGTTCACCGGCAGGCGGCTGAGCGCGCGGCGGGCGCACGAGATCGGCATGGTCACCGAGGTGGTGCCCCGCGACCGGCTCGCCGAGACCTCGCTGGCGCTGGCCGCCGAGGTGGCGGCGATGCCCCGGTTCGGGCTGGCGCTGGCGAAGAAGGCCGTCAACCAGGCCGAGGACCTGATGGGCAGGCACAGCGGCCTCGATTCGGCGTTCGGGTTGCACCACCTGGCGCACGCACACAACGCCGAGGTCGGCGGCGACTCGCTGGCCGGCATGGACGCGAAGGGCATGAAGCGGGCCGCCGACGACGGCCCGCCCCGCTGAACCGGAGGACGCCGTGGACCTGACGTTCGCAGCCGAGGACCTGGCGTTCCGCGACGAGGTGCGGGCGTGGCTCGCGGCCAACCTGCCCCGGAACCGCTGCCGTCGCTGGAGACCGAGCGCGGTTTCGCCGCGCACCGCGAGTGGGAGCGCGCCCTGCACGCGGCGCGGCTGTCGGTGGTGTCCTGGCCGGTGGAGTTCGGCGGCCGCGACGCGTCCCTGGTGCGCTGGCTGCTGTTCGAGGAGGAGTACCACGCGGCCGGGGCGCCGGGCCGGGTCGGGCAGAACGGGATCTTCCTGCTGGCGCCGACGATGTTCGAGCACGGCACGCCGCGGCAGCGCGAGCGCTACCTGCCCCGGATGGCGTCCGGGGAGGAGATCTGGGCGCAGGCATGGTCCGAACCCGAGGCGGGCAGCGACCTCGCCGGAATCCGCAGCCGGGCCCACCGGGTGCCGGGCGGCTGGCGGTTGTCCGGGCAGAAGACGTGGAGTTCGCGGGCCGCGTTCGCCGACCGCGCGTTCGGGCTGTTCCGCAGCGACCCGGACGCGCAGCGGCACCGCGGGCTCACCTACTTCCTGTTCCCGCTGGACGCCGAAGGCGTCGTGGTGCGCCCGATCCCCCGGCTGGACGGGAAGCCCGCGTTCGCGGAGATCTTCCTGGACGAGGTGTTCGTGCCGGACGAGGACGTGCTCGGCGGTGTCGGCGAGGGCTGGCGGGTGGCGATGAGCACCGCGAGCAGCGAACGCGGCCTGTCGCTGCGCAGCCCCGGCCGGTTCCTGGCGGCGGCCCGCCGGCTGGTGCGGGTGTGGCGGGAGCGCGGCGCGGACCGGGAGGCGCGGGACGGGGTGGTGGCCGCGTGGCTCGGCGCGCAGGCCTACCGGCTGGCGACGTTCGAGACGGTGACGAAGGTGCTGGGCGGCGCGCGGATCGGCGCGGAGGCGAGCCTCACCAAGCTGTTCTGGTCCGAGCTGGACATCGCGCTGCACGAGACGGCGCTGGACCTGCTCGGCCCGGACGGGGAGCTCGCCGCCGACTCCCCGGGCGCACCGGACGGCGGTGCCTGGGCCGAGGGGCACCTGTTCGCGCTGGCCGGACCGATCTACGCGGGCACCAACGAGATCCAGCGCAACGTCGTCGCCGAGCGGCTGCTCGGCCTGCCCCGGGAGCCGCGATGAGGTTCACCCGCACCACCGCGCAGCAGGACATGGCCGAGTCGTTGCGCGCACTGCTGGCCGATGTCGGCGGAACCGCGCTGGCACGGGCCTGGTCGGACGGGGACGCGGCGCCGTGGTGGCGCTGCTGGGCGCGACTGGGCGAACTGGGCGCGTGCGGGGTCGCGGTGCCCGGCGAGTTCGGCGGGCTCGGGCTGGGCGCGGTGGAGACCGCGGTGTGCCTGGAGGAGTTCGGGTACGCGGGGCTGCCCGGGCCGGTGGTGGAGACCGTCGCGGTCGCCCCCGCGCTGCTTGCGGGCAGCGCCGATCAGCACCGGCTGCCGGAGCTCGCCGCCGGGCGGGCGGTGCTGGCGGTCGCGTTCGACGAGCTCGTGCCGCGCGCGCTGGACGCCGACGTGGCCGCGGCCACCTACCGCTGCGCCGGGACGCGGGTCCTCCGCGCGGACCCGGTCGGTGCGCCGGAGCGGTCGGTCGATCCGGTGCGGCGGCTGTGGGCGCTCGGGGCGGCCGGCACCGCGGTGGCCGGGGCGCGTCCGGCCGCCGCGTTCGACGCCGGGGTGCTGGGGTGCGCGGCGCAGCTGCTGGGTGCGGGGCGGCGGTTGCTGGACGACTCGGTGCGGCACGTGCGGGACCGCCACCAGTTCGGCAGGCCCGTCGGGAGCTTCCAGGCCGTCAAGCACCACCTGGCGGACGTGGCGCTGCGGCTGGAGTTCGCCCGGCCGCTGCTGCACGGGGCGTGCCTGTCGCTGGACGCCGGTGCGGCGCACGCGGCGCGCGACGCGTCCGCCGCGAAGCTCGCCGCGGCCGAGGCCGCGCACCTGGCCGCGCGCACCGCGCTGCAGGTGCACGGCGCGATCGGCTACACCGCCGAACACCCGCTGCACCTCTGGACGTTGAAGGTCACCGCACTGCGCGCGGCCTGGGGCGACCCCGCCTGGCACCGCCGACGGATCGCCGACGCCCTAGCGGCCGGGAGCACGGCCGACATCGGAACCTGCAGTTGAACTCCTGCCACGAGACGGGGTGGTCCCGTCGGTTCCCCGTCAGCGGCGCAGCCGCTGAACGGCGAGCACCAGAGCAAGCCGACCACCCGCGGGTTCTCAGCGGTTCCCTCGCGAGGACAGCGATTTCTCCTGTGGCGGAGCCACCGGTGACATCGATCCCGCAGCGAGGGGGCCGCTGAGGTTCCGCCACCCGAGCACCCGGCAGCAGAAGCGGGGAGAGGAAGGAAAAGTGCACTTCGCGTTCAGCGCGCAGCAGGAGGACCTCCGGCTGACCGTCCGCGCCCTGCTGGACCAGGACGGCGGCCCGCACGTGCCCGCGCCGCCACCGGCGCCCGCCCCGCTCGGGCACGACCCGGAGCTGTGGCGGCGGCTCGGCGCGGAGATCGGCGCGGCCGGGCTCACCGTCCCCGAGGAGCACGGCGGCAGCGGCGCCACCCTCGTCGAGAGCTGCCTCGTCGCCGAGGAACTGGGCCGCAGGCTCGTGCCGTCCCCGTTCGTCGGCGGCACCGCGCTCGCCGTCGAAGCGCTGCTGACCGCGGGCGACTCGGCGGCCGCGGAACGGCTGCTGCCGGGTATCGCCGCCGCCGACCGGCTGGTGGCGCTCGCGTGGGCCGAACCGGAGAACTGGTGGCAGGACACGGGATTCGCCACCACCGCGCGGCTCGACGCGGGCACGTGGCGGCTGGACGGGCGCAAGAGCTTCGTGCTCGACGGCGCGCGGGCGGACGCGTTCCTGGTCGTCGCGACCGCCCCGGACGGGCCCGCGCTGTTCGAGGCGGCGGCGGAGCCGGCAGCGGTGCTGCCGCACCCGGTCGTGGACCCGACCCGGCCGATGTGCGCGCTGGAGCTGTCCGCGGCGCCGGCCGCGCCGATCGGGCCGGCCGGGCCGGTGCTGGCGCGCTGCCGGGACGCGGCGGCGGTGCTGCTGGCGGCCGAGTGCGTGGGCGCCGCGGACCGGTGGCTCGGCGAGATCGTCGGCTACGTGCAGACCCGGGTGCAGTTCGGCAGGCCGATCGGCTCGTTCCAGGCGATCAAGCACCGGCTCGCCGACCTCTACGTGGCGGTGGAGTCGGCGCGCTCGCTGTCGTACGCGGCGAGCTGGGCGGTCGGCACCCGCGACGAGCGCGGGTCCGCGTGGGCGGCGATGGCCAAGTCGCTGTGCTGCGAGACCTACCAGGACGTGGCGGCCGAGGGCATCCAGCTGCACGGCGGCCTCGGGATCACCTGGGAGCACGAGGCGCACCTGCACCTGAAACGAGCCCACGGCGCCGCGCACCTCTTCGGCACCCCCCGCAGCCACCGCCGCCGCCTCGAAGCGCTCCACCACCGCATCGCGGGCCCGTGAACCCGCCCGGCAGGTCGTGCCGTTCTCCTGCCGGCGGCGGAGCCGCCGGGGTTCCGCCACCCGGGTGCCACCGACAAGCTCATCACCGCGGAGGCAGCGGGAGGGGCGGGGCGGTGGCCGGCACCGGGACCGCGTCGGGAACGGGGGCGCGGGGAACGTTGGCGGAGCCGCGGACGTTGGTGGGGCCGTCCGGCGGTTCGGCGCACCGGATGTCCGGGTTCGCCGGGATCGGCGTGATGTCGTCGCCGGGGCGGCGTTCGGTTCCCTCGTAGCCCTTCTCGCAGGCCAGCGGGTTGAAGAAGTTGAGCACCACGCCCAGGTGCCCGCGCCCGTCGCCGTCCTGCGCGCTGTGGCTGGCGGCCGACATCATCGGCATCGCCACCAGCACGTTCTCCAGCGCCGGGCCGCGGACGTCGAGCAGCCGCGCGGTGGTGAGCAGGTTCGCGGTGGTCGCGGCGAGACCGGTGCCGCTGTCGCGCAGCAGGCCGTCGAGCTGTTCGGCGGCCGGCGGGGCGACGTCGGCGAGCCGCCGCAGGTCCGGGTCGGAGGCGCGCAGCTGTTCGGCGACCTGGCGCAGGCCGCGGCTGAACTCGATGATCTGCCCGGATTGCTGCTGCTGGGTGCGCAGCACCACGTCGGAGTTCGCCAGCAGCGCGGTGGTGCTCGGCAGGTTGCGGTCGGCGGCGGCGATGAGCGATCCGGTGCTGTCCAGCATCCGCTGCAGGTGCGGCCCGGTGCCCTGCAGCGCGGTGCCGGATTCCTCGACGACGGTGCGCAGCGCGTCCAGCGGCACGTCCGCGACGAGCCGGTCCAGGTTCAGCAGCAGCGATTCCGGCGGGGGTGGCAGTTCGGCGCGCTCGGCGGGGATCACCGACCCGTCCCGCAGCACCGGTCCGTGCTCGTCGTCGGGCCGCAGGTCGAGGTACTGCTCCCCCACCGCCGAGCGGTTCGCCGCCGCCGCGCGCGCGTCCGCGGGGATCGGCGGGGCGGCGGAGTCGATGTGCAGGTCCAGCGCCGCTCCGCGGTCGGTGAGCCGCACCCCGGTGACCCGCCCGACGGCCACTCCCCGGTAGGTGACCTCCGAGTTGGTGAACACCCCACCGGTGTCGGGCACCTCCACCACGACGGCGTAGCCGCCCGCCCCGACCAACCGGTCCAGTCCCGCGTAGCGGGCGCCGGTGAACCCGATGCCGACGACGGCGATGAGCAGGAACAGCCCCAGCCGGATCGTCGTGGCCCTGCTGAACATCACGGCCCCCCGAGCGGTAGCGGTGCGCCCGAGTCGGAGATCCCGGGCAGCGGCAACAGCGGCCCGCTGCTGTTCGACAGGTTGCCGAGGACGCTGGTCAGGTCCAGGTCGAGGTCCACGTCGACGTTCACGAAATCGCCCTTGAGCGGGACCATCGCGTTCTCCGGGAACGGGTAGCTGGCCAGGTAGCCGATGGCCTTCGGCAGGTCGGTGCCCGCCTTCGCGAGTTCGCGCAGCGTCGGCGCGAGCGCGTCGAGGTCGGCGACCAGGTCGTCCCGGCTCGCGTCGGCCGTGCGCACCGCGACCTGGGAGAACCGGTCGAGGGCCCGCAGCATTCGCACCAGGTCGCCGCGCTGCCGCTCCAGGACGCGCAGTCCGGGTTCGAGCCCGTCCAGGCCGGTGGTGAGGTCGTCGAGCTGTCCGCGCAGGTCGGCGGAGAGCCGGTTCAGCCCGTCGAGCGCGCGGGTGATGTCCTGCTTCTGCTCGTCCAGCCGGGACACCGCTTCGTCCACTCGGGACAGCAGCGAGCGCACCTGCGGTTCGTTGCCGCCGAGCGCGCGGTCCAGTTCCTCGACGATGCCGTTGAGCTGCGCGACGCCGCCGCCGTTGAGCAGCAGGGACAGCGCGCCGAGCACCTCTTCGACCTGCGGGTTGCGGTCGGTGCGCTCCAGCGGGATCTCCGCGCCGTCGCGCAGCGGGCCGCCCGCGGGTTCGGCGGGCCGGGCGAGCTCGACGAACTTCTCCCCCAGCAGGCTGGATTGCCGCAGCCGCGCTTCGGCGTTGGCGGGCAGCCGCACGTCCCCGTTGACGACGAGCGTGACCACGGCGGTCGCGTTGTCGGGGGCGAGCCCGATGCCGCGGACCTTCCCGACCGGCACGTCGTCCACCTTCACCCCGGCTTGCGGCACCAGGTCGAGGACGTCGGCGAACCGCACCCGCACCTCGTACGGGTGGTCGCCGAGGTCGGCGCCGCCGGGCAGCGGCGCGTCCTGCACCGAGGCGCCGCACCCGGTGACCAGCAGCAGCGCGCAGCAGCCGAGCGCCCGGCGCATCACGGGCCACCGAGGCCGAGCGGCAGCGGCGGGAGCTCCCCGCGGGAGAGGTGGTCCACCGCTTCCCCGGGCGAGGGCAGCGGGACGGCACCGTCGAGCACCCCGGCCAGCCCCGCGCAGGTCCGCCCCAGCTCCGGCGGAACCTGCGCGGGCGCGGCGGATTCCAGCAGCTTGCACACCAACAGCACCGGCGGGAACGTCAGCTCGTTGATGTTGGCGCGGACCGCGACGGTGCCGGAGGCGGCGTCGTAGGCGTTGATGAAGTTGCTCATCCCGGTCGGGGCGATGTCGAGGACTTCGCCGAGCGTTTCCCGCTGCTCCACCAGCGCCCTGGTCACGTCGGCGAGCTGGTCCACGTTGGCGGTCACCGATTCCCGGTTGTCCCGCACGAACCCGTCGAGGTCGGTGAGCGCGGCCGTCAGCGAGCTCAGCGCGGCGGCGGTCTGCTGCCGCTCGTCGGCGAGGAACCCGGAGACGTCGGCGAGCCGGGTGTGGAAGTCCCGCACCTGCGCGTCGTTGGCGGCCAGCGTCGCGGTGAACTCGTTGAGGTGGTCGACGGTGGCGAACAGGTCGTCGTGCGAGCCGTCGAGGGTGGCCGACAGTTCGCCGAGCCGCCGCACCGTCTCGTTCAGCTTCGCCCCGTTGCCGTCGAGGTTCGCCGCGGCGGTGCCGAGCAGGTCCGACAGCGCCCCGTCCCGGTTGGCGCCGTCCGGCCCGAGGGCTTCGGTGAGCGCGTTGGCGCTGCGGTACAGGTCGTCGAGGTCGGCGGGGACCATCGTGCGGTCGGTGCCGAGCACCGCGCCGGGGGCCAGCTCCGGGCCGCCCTCGTAAGCGGGGGTGAGCTGCACGTACCGGTCGCTGACGAGGCTCGGGGCCACCACCACCGCGCCCGCCGCGGCGGGGACGCGGAGCTCGCGGTCCACGCTCAGCTCCACCCGCACCCGGCCGCCTTCGGGCCGCACCGAGGTGACGCGGCCGACCTCGACGCCCAGCACCCGCACCGACGACTGCGGGTACAGGCCCACGGCCCGCTCGAAGTAGGCGGTGATGCGGGTGCCCGGGTCGCGCAGCACCCACCACAGCGCGCCGCTGAGCAGCAGCACCAGCACGCAGCCGAAGGCGAGCAGCGCCGTCGCCGGTCTCCGGTTCATCGTCCACCTCCGCGGAGGTCGCAGCCGTGCGGGTTGATCTGCAGCGGGCCGGCGTCCACGGTCGGCGGCACCAGCCCGCACAGGTAGCCGTCGAACCAGCGCCCGTTGCCGACGGTGTTGTTGAACCCGGTCACGTAGGGCCGCAGCGCGGCGATGGTGGCCGCCACCTGGTCCTGGTTGCGCTGCAGCATGGCGGTGACCTGCTGCAGCTCGCGCAGCGCCGGGTTCAGCCGCTGCTGGTTGTCGGCGACGAGCCCGCGCAGCTGCGCGGAGACCTCCTGGGTGCCGCGCAGCAGCGAGCCGATGGCGTCGCGGCGGCGTTGGAGTTCGCCGAGCAGCAGGTTCCCGTCGCCGACGAGCCGGGCGACCTGCGCGTCGCGGTCGGCGGCGATGCCGCTGACGTCGGCGGCGTGGTGCAGCAGGTCGGCGAGCTGCTCGTCGCGGGAGGCGATGGTGCGGGACAGGGCGGCGAGCCCGTCCACGGCGCCGCCGAGGTGCTGCTCCCCGCCGCGCAGGCTCTCGGACAGGACCTGGAAGCTGCGGGCGAGCTGGTCGGTGTCGACCCGGCCGGTGCTGCGGGCGACCTGGTCGAGGGCATCGGGGATGTCGAAGGGCACCTCGGTGCGGGCGTCGGGGATGGTGCGGTCCGGGTCCTGCGGGTGCGCGCCGCCGGGGCGCAGCGCCAGGTTCTTCGCGCCCAGCAAGGTCTTCAGCTGGATGGACACCGTGCTGCGGTCTCCGACGGGCACGTCCTCGACGCGGAACCGCACCAGCACCCTGTTCCCGTCGAGGCCCACCTCGGTGACCTCGCCGACGCGGACGCCGGCGACCTCCACGTCGTCGCCCGCGCCGAGCCCGGCGGATTCGGTGAACTGCGCCGAGTAGGTGGTGCCGCCGCCGAGCAGCGGCAGGTCGTTCGCGAAGAACGCCAGCAGCGTCACGGCGGTCAGCAGCCCGAGGGCGACGACGCCGACGGTGGCCTGGTCGCGGTCGCGCAGCGCGGTGCTCATGGGCGGCACCTCTCGGGCATCCGGGTCGGGGGCAGCGGCAGCACCTGGGCTCGCACGTCGAGCCCGGAGATGCCGATGGTTCCGGTGAGGCGGCACAGGTAGAAGTTGAACCAGCTGCCGTAGCTCACCGTGCGGGTCAGCGAGTCGAGCCGGCCCGGCAGCGTCCGCAGGTCGTGCTCCAGCTGCGGCAGCCCGGCGTTCAGGTTCGCCGACAGGTCGCCGAGCGCGGCCACGTCCTCGCGCAGCGGCGGCCGGACGTCGCGCAGCAGCCCCGCGGTGGTGCCGGTGAGCTCGTCGAGGGCGGCGACCGCGTCACCGACGGGTTCGCGCTGTGCGGCGAAGCCGCTGACGAGGCGTTGCAGCGCGTCGACGAGCCCGGCGAGTTCCGGTCCGCGGGCGCCGACCTGGGCGAGCACGGCGTTGAGGTTGTCGATGACCTGCCCGATCACCTGGTCCTTCTCGGCGAGCGTCCCGGTCAGCGACGCGGTGTGCGCGAGGATGCTCTGCACGGTGCCGCCTTCCCCTTGCAGCACCTGGACGAGCTCGCCGGAGAGCCGGTTGACGTCACCCGGTTCGAGGGCGCGCAGCAGCGGCTGGAACCCGTTGAACAGCGCGGTGAGGTTCAGCGCCGGCCGGGTCTGGGCGACGGGCAGCACCGCGTCGGCGGGCAGCACGGCTTCGCCGGGGTCGAGGGCCGCGTCGAGCGCGAGGTAGCGCTGCCCGGCGAGGTTGCGGTACTTGACGGTGGCGATGGCGTCCGCGGGCAGCCGCCGCGCCGCGTCCACCTGGAACCGGGCCAGCGCGCGGCGGCCGTCGACCACCTCCAGCGAGGTGACCTGCCCGACCCGCACCCCGGCGATGCGGACCTCGTCGCCTTCGCCGAGCCCGGAGGCGTCGTCGAACTCGGCGGCGTAGCCGGTGGTGGACCCGACGTCGGAGGCCGCGATGGTCATCGCGAGCAGCCCGGTGAGCAGCCCGGTGACAAGCGTGAACAACGACAGCTTGACCAGCGGTGCGGCGAGTCCGGCCCTCATCGCAGGGTCACCTCCGCTCCGCGGTAGACGGGTCCGACGAGCACGCTGCTCCAGTCCGGCACGTCGCCCGGGGTGCGGTGCAGCTCGGGCGCGAGCAGCGCGGCGACCAGGTCGCGTTCGGCGGGCGAGTTCACCAGCGGCCCGTCCGCGGACTGCGCGCTGGTGGCGGCGGGCTGCTGCTCCCCCGGGCAGTTCGGCGGCGGCGGGTGGGTGGAGCCGTCGCGCAGCGGCCCGCCGGGCGGGTACTGCGGGAAGCGGTCCGGCGGTTCGACCCACGGGTAGCAGCGCGGGCCGCGGGTGTCCTCGTAGCGGGGCGAGTCGATGCCGGGCAGGTACTTCCCGCGGCTGCCGGTGATCTCGATGGTGACCTTCTGCATCGGGTTCGCGTCACCCGCGCCGAACGCCCGCTCGGCGATGGGGATGCTGCGGGTGAGCTGGTCGAGCACGCAGCCGTACTGCGGCGCGTACCGGGCGAGCAGGTCCACCGTGGACCGCGAATCGGCGGCGAGCCGGATCAGGTTGTCCCCGTTGGCGTCCAGGAACCGGGTCGCGTTCTCCGCGGTGACGGCGGTGGTCTTCCAGACGTGCTCGAACGCGTCGCGCCGTTGTGCGATCGTGCCGCTGGTGGTGGTGAGGTCCCGCATCGCGCGCAGCAGGTCGGGTGCCGCCTCGTGGTAGGTGCGGGCGACGTCGTCGACGCGGCCCAGCACCGACCGCAGCCGCGGCAGCGACGGGTTGAACCGGCCGAGGTAGCCGTCGAGGTCGCGCAGCGTCGTGCCGAGCTGCTCGCCGCGCCCGTCCAGCGCCTGCGACACGGCGTTCAGCGTGGCCGCGAGCTGCTGCGGCTGCACCGCCTGCAGCAGCGGCAGCAGGTCGTCGAGGACGCGTTCCACCTCGATGGCGGCGGAGCTGCGGTCCTGCCCGATCACGTCCCCCGCGACCAGGTGCGGGCCGGTGCCCGGGCCGGTGTGCGCGAGGGACACGTACCGCTCCCCGAACAGCGTCTTCGGCAGCAGCCGCGCGGTGGCGTCGGCGGGGATCAGCTCGGCCATCTCCGGGCGCAGCGCCAGGTCCAGCTCGGCGCGGTCCGGTCCGGGGCGCACCGCGCGCACCTCGCCGACGAGCACGCCGCGCACCTTCACGTCCGATCCGGCGCGCAGCTCGTTGCCCGCCCGGTCGGTGTGCAGCACGACCGGCACCACCGGCGTGAACGACTTCCGGTAGAAGCCGATCATGCAGGTGAAGAACAGCGCGGACACCAGCAGGAACACCAGCCCCAGCAGCTGGTGCCCGCGCCGGTCCCGCCGCGCCCGCCTCATCCGGCGATCCGCACGGTCGTGGTCGAACCCCAGATCGCCAGGCTCAGGAAGAAGTCCAGCACCGCCACCAGCACGATCGAGGTGCGCACCGCCCGCCCGACCGCGATGCCCACGCCCGCGGGCCCGCCGCGCGCGGTGTAGCCGTAGTAGCAGTGCGTCAAGATCACCACGAGGCTGAACACCAGCACCTTCCCGAACGACCACAGCACGTCCTGCGGCGGCAGGAACAGGTGGAAGTAGTGGTCGTAGGTGCCCGCCGACTGCCCGTAGAACCACACGGTGATCTGCCGCGACGCGAAGTAGGAACCGAGCAGCCCCACCACGTACAGCGGGATCACCGCCGCGAGCCCGGCCAGCACCCGGCTGGTCACCAGGTAGGGCACGGTGCGCACGCCCATCACTTCGAGCGCGTCGATCTCGTCGGAGATGCGCATCGCGCCGAGCTGCGCGGTGAACCCGCAGCCGACCGTCGCCGACAACGCCAGGCCCGCCGACAGCGGCGCGACCTCGCGGGTGTCGAAGTAGGCGGCGATGAACCCGGTCAGCGCGGAGGTGCCGAGCTGGTCCAGCGAGGAGTAGCCCTGCAACCCGACGATCGCCCCGGTGCACACCGTCATCCCGATCATCACGCCGAGCGTGCCGCCGATGACGGCGAGCGCGCCGCTGCCGAACATCACCTCGGTGAGCAGCCGCCCCGTCTCCCGCGGGTACTTGCGCAACGTCAGCGGCGCCAGCGCCAGCGCCCGCAGGTAGAACGCCAGCTGCCACCCGAGCCCGGCGAGCGCGTCGCCGAGGCGGGAGAACAGCAGCGCGAACCGGCGCCGCCACGGCGTCGGCGGCGGCAGGTACTGCTCGGTCGCGACCATCACAACTCCTTCGGCGGAACGAGTTGCAGGTAGATCCCGGTGATCACCAGGTTGATCGCGAACAGCAGCAGGAAGGTGATCACCACGGCCTGGTTCACCGCGTCGCCCACGCCCTTCGGCCCGCCGGCCGGGTGCAGGCCCCGGTAGGCGGCGACCACCCCGGCCACGAACCCGTAGATCAGCGCCTTGAGCTCGCTGACGTAGAGGTCCGGCAGCTGCGCGAGCGCGTTGAAGCTGGCCAGGTAGGCGCCGGGCGTGCCGCCCTGCAGCACCACGTTGAAGAAGTAGCCGCCGGCCACGCCCACCACGCTGACCAGCCCGTTGAGCAGCAGCGCGACGAACACGGCGCCGAGCACGCGCGGCACGATCAGCCGGTGCACCACGGAGACGCCGAGCACTTCCATCGCGTCGATCTCCTCGCGGATGGTGCGGGCGCCGATGTCCGCGCACACCGCCGAACCGCCCGCCCCGGCCACCAGCAGCGCGGTGATCAACGGGCTGGCCTGCTGCAGGATGGACAGCGCGCTGGCCGCGCCGGTGAACGACTGGGCGCCGATCTGCTGGGTCAGCGACCCGAGCTGCATGGCGATCACCGCGCCGAACGGGATGGCCACCAGCGCGGTCGGCAGGATGGTGACGCTCGCGAACAGCCACGCCTGCTGCACCCACTCCCGCACCTGGAACGGGCGTCTGGGCACGGCGCGCAGCACTTCCCAGGACAGCGTGGCGAGCCTGCCGACCTGGGCGAACGCGGCGCTCGCGGGGACGCGGTGGCTGGAGCCGGGCGAGTTCACGGCGACTCCCCGCCCGCGCGGCGGCACCGCACCACTTCGACGCCCATCGCTGCACCACCTCGTCGTCGCGCTCGCGCCGGGTCCGGCCCGCGGCGGCGCCGCGGGCGACCTGCTCGGTCCCCGCCGGTGCCCGACCCGGCGGGCCCGGCGGCGGGGTCATCTGGCCAGGGAATGCGTTGCGGTGGCACCTCCGTCCGCGACGAACTCGGCGCCGGTGCAGTAAGAGCTGTCGTCGCTCGCCAGGAACGCCACCAGGTTCGCGACCTCCTCGGGCCGCCCGACGCGGCCGAGGGCGAGCCGGGCGGCGGCGAAGTCGTCCAGCGCGGCGCCCACCTGCGCGCGCACCATCGCGGTGTCGATCACGCCGGGGTGCACCGAGTTGACCCGGATGCCGCGGTGGCCGAGCTCCAGCGCGGCCACCTTCGTCATGCCGCGCACCGCGAACTTGCTGGCCGAGTAGGCGATCGAACCGGCCATCCCGGCCAGTCCCTCCACAGAGGACACGTTGATGATGGAACCGCCGTCGCGCATCGACCGCTGCACCGCCCGCATGCCGAGGAAGGCGCCGAACTGGTTGACCCGCACCACCCGCTCGAAGTCGGCGGGCTCGGTCTCGGCCAGCGGCGCCAGGTGCAGCACGCCCGCGTTGTTCACCAGCACGTCGACCGGGCCGAACGCGTCCTCGGCGGCCGCGACGGCACCGTCCCACGCGGCCTCGTCGGTGACGTCGAGGTGCCGGAACCGGGCGTCCGCCCCGAGCTCGGCGGCCAGCGCCCGCCCCGCCTCGTCGGCGACGTCGCCGAGCAGCACCCGCGCGCCGTCCGCGACGAGGCGCCGCGCCGCCGCCGCGCCTTGGCCACCCGCCGCCCCGGTGATGATCGCGACCTTGCCGCGCAACCCGGCCACCTCACATCAGCTCGTCGGTCAGCGGCAGCAGCACCGACTTCAGCTCGGTGTAGGCCTCGTAGGCGCTCCGGCCGCCTTCGCGGCCCAGCCCGGACTGCTTGTACCCGCCGAACGGCAGGTGCGGTTCGACCTGGAACCCGTTGATGCCGACCGTGCCGGCGCGCAGCTTCCGCGCGACGCGGAACGCCCGCGCGGCGTCGGCGGTGAACACGCCCGCGCCGAGCCCGTACTCGGTGTCGTTGGCCAGCCGCACCGCCTCGTCCTCGTCGGTGAACGGCACCACCGACAGCACCGGGCCGAACACCTCCTGGCGGGCGATCTCCATCCCGTTGTCCACGTCGGCGAAGATCGCGGGGGTGACGAAGTTCCCGGCGGCCAGCTCGCCGTCGGCGCGGACCCCGCCGGTGACCAGCCGGGCGCCGTCCCGCTCCGCCCGCCCCACCAGGTCCAGCACCCGTTCCAGCTGCCGCTCGTTGATCAGCGGGCTGGAGAGCACGCCCGGGTCGAACGGGTCGCCGTAGGTGACCGAGGCGGCGATCAGCTCGGCCGCGCCGAGGAATTCCTCGTAGACGTCGCGGTGCACCAGCGCCCTGGTGTGCGCGACGCACGCCTGCCCGGACAGCCCCAGGGTCACCATGCCCATCGCGGTCATGCCCGCCATCCCGGCGTCGGCGTCCGGGAACACCAGCGCGGGGCTCTTGCCGCCGAGTTCCAGCGAGACGCGCTTGAAGGTGGGTGCCGAGGCCTCGACGATGCGCCGCCCGACCTCGCGGCTGCCGGTGAAGCTGACCTTGTCCACCGCCGGGTGGGTGATGAGCGCTTCGCCGGTGGTCTCCCCGGTGCCGGTGACGACGTTGAGCGCCCCGCCGGGCAGCCCGGCCTCGACGAGCAGCTCCACCATCCGCAGCACCGAGAACGTCGCGTGCTCGGACGGTTTCAGCACCACGGTGCACCCGGCGGCGAGCGCGGGCGCGACCTTCTGCGCGAACAGCAGGAACGGCGCGTTCCACGGCAGGATCGCGGCGACCACGCCGATCGGTTCGCGCAGCGTCATCGCCAGGTGGTCGCCGCCCTGGTACGGCGGCAGCGTCTCGCCACCGGCCTTGTCGATCCACCCGGCGTGGTGGTCGAAGACGTCGGCGGCGACGTCCACGGAACCGGCGTAGACGGTGCCGAACGACAGCGGCACCCCGTTGTCCAGCGCCTGCAGCCCGCGCAGCTCCTCGGCGTGCTCCCGCAGCGATTCGGCGTAGCGGTGCAGCAACCGGGCGCGGCGGCCGACCGGCAGTCCCGGCCATTCCCCCTCGTCGAAGGCGCGGCGGGCGGCGCGGACCGCGTCGTCCACGTCCTCGGCACCGGCGACCGGGAACGTCCCGATCTCCTCCTGGGTGGCGGGATGGCGGTGGGTCCAGGTGCGACCGGAGCGGGCCTGGCGCCGCTCGCCGTCGACGAGCAGCGAGCCGTCCGGCAGCCCGATCCGCTCGCGGTGCTTCTGCACGGTCAGCGACATCCTGGTCACTCCTCCTGGTCGAGCGGTCGGGCGTGCTTCGGGGCCTAGCCCAGCGACAGCAGGTCGTCGCTGGTGAACATGCCGCCCGCGCGGTCGGCGAAGTGGCCGCCGACGGCCCGGTGCAGCTCCTCGGTGGTCCAGGTGGGTCCGGCGGCGTCGAAGCGGCGCTCGATCGTCGGCGGGGCCATCAGCGCCACCTTCCCGCCGTGCACCACGAACACCTGGCCGTTGACGGCGCCGGCGGCCGGGGCCGCCAGGTAGGCGACGAACGGTGCGACGTGCTCGGTGGACAGCGGGTCCACGCCGTCGTCCGGCGCCGGGCCGAAGACGTCCTCGGTCATGGCGGTGCGGGCGCGCGGGCAGATCGCGTTGGCGCGCACTCCGTAGCGGGCGGTGGCGCGGGCGGTGGAGACGGTGAGCGCGGCGATCCCGGCCTTCGCGGCCGCGTAGTTCGGCTGGCCGCCGGACCCGAGCAGGAACGCCTCGGAAGCGGTGTTCACGATCCGGGCGCCGACCTCGGCGCCGGTCTCCTTGCACAGCCGGCGCCAGTGCGCGGTGGCGGCCCGGGTGAGCAGGAAGTGGCCGCGCAGGTGCACCCGGACCACCTCGTCCCAGTCCTGGTCGGACATGCCGAACACCATCCGGTCGCGCAGCACGCCCGCGTTGTTCACCACCACGTGCAGGCCGCCGAAGTGCTCCAGCGCGGCGGCCAGCAGCCCGTCCGCGGTGTCCCGCTCGGCCACGTCGCCGCGCACCGCGACGGCCCGGCCGCCCGCTTTGGTGATCTCGGCGGCGACGTCGTCGGCGGCGGCGGAGACGTCGTTGAGCACGAGGCTCGCCCCCGCTCCGGCGAGCGCGAGCGCCTCGGCCCGGCCGAGCCCGGCGCCCGCGCCGGTGACCACGGCGACCCGCCCGTCCAGCCGCAGCTCCGGACTCTGCTCCACAGTGGACTCCTCAGGTCGGATGCTCCGGTGATCGGTGGCCGGGCCGCTCGGTGGCGAAACCGGTCAGTGGCCCGGCAGATCAGTGGCTCAGCCGGTCGGTCGCCCGGCCGGTCGGCGGCCCGGCCGGTCGGCGGCCCGGCCGGTCGGCGGCCCGGCCGGTCGGCGGCCCGGCCGGTCGGCGGCCCGGCCGGTCGGCGGTCTAGTCGAAGGTGACGATCTGGCGCACCAGCGCGGCATCGCCGCCCTGCAGCGCGGCCAGCCCGTCGTTGATCTCGGACAGCGGCAGCCGCCTGCTGACCATGCCCTCCAGGTCGAGCAGCCCGGCGCGCCAGAACCGCAGCATCCGGTCGATGTCCCGGCGCGGGTCGGCCGAGCCGTAGAAGGACGGCAGGATCCTGCGCTCGTTGAGGAACAGCTCCTGCGCGGTGAACTCGACCTTCTGCTCCGCCCCGCCCGCGCCGACGATGACGGTGCTGCCGCCGCGGCGGGTGGCGTCGTAGGCGGCGCGGATGGTGCCCGCCAGCCCCACGACCTCGATGGCGCAGTCGAACCCGGCGCCGCCGGTGAGCTCCTGCTTGAGCTCGTCGAAGCCGTCGGGGGTGGCGGTGTGCGTCGCGCCGAACCGGCGAGCCCCGGCGTGCTTGCCGACCACCGGGTCCACCGCGACGATCGTGGTCGCCCCGGCCAGCCGCGCCCCCTGGACCACCGAGATCCCGACGCCGCCGCAGCCGATGACGGCGACGGTGGCGCCCGGTTCGATCCGGGCGGTGTTGAGCACCGCACCCACGCCGGTCAGCACCCCGCAGCCCAGCAGCGCGGCCACCTCGAACGGCACGTCCGGCTCGACCTTGATCGCCCCGGCGCGGGGCAGCACCAGCTCCTCGGCGAAGGTGCCGCAGCCGGCGAAGCCGAAGACCGGCTGGGAGCCGACCTCGAAGCGCGGCGAGGTGAACGCGGCGACGGTGTGCACCGCACACAGGTGCGGCTGGCCGTGCAGGCATTCCCGGCAGGTCCCGCAGGGCGGGACGAAGGTGATGGTGACGTGGTCGCCGGGCACCAGGTCGGTCACCTGGTCGCCGACGGCGAGCACTTCCCCCGCGCCTTCGTGGCCCATCACGCCGGGGGCGAGCGCGGGAAGCGTGCCGTTCATCGCGGACAGGTCGCTGTGGCAGATGCCGGCCGCGCGGATCCGCACGTGCACTTCACCTGGCCCGGGAGCCACCACGGCCGCGTCCGCGCGGACGTGGAGCCGGTCGTCGCCGATCTGATCGAGCACCGCTGCTTCCACGGTCCTGTCCCCTCGTCGCGTCCACGCCCGCCGGAGCGGACCGTTGCCTGCGCCACACGGTAGAACTTGTTACCGTTCTGCTCAAGACCCGAGTTCATCCGGCCCCTCAACGAAGTACAACGCCCCTTTGGGGCACAGCTGCACCGCTTTGGTAACACGTTCTACCCGTTCGGCGGGGACGGGGCGGTGGACGTGTAGCCGCTCGTCCTCGTCCAGCTCGAAGACCTCCGGAGCGAGCCCGGCGCAGACCCCGTTAGCCTCGCACAGCTCCGGTCGCACGCCGATCTCCATGACCACCTCCGCACTCGTGGACCCCTGTCCGCGCGACGGATCGGCACCGGCCTCCTGCGAGGACAACGAGCCGCACCCGCCCCGGGACACCGTCCGGCCGCCGGATCACCCGAGCGGACCAGCGCGCCCCGCCCCGGCGAGGTTCCGAACCTAGAACGCGTTCCACGCTAACCGACCGGGACCTCCGGAATCGATGGATGACGACCGGTAGGAGGAAGGTCGACCCGCGAGCGCCCGCCGGTCTATGGTCACTGCAACACGTTGCACTCGAACCGTGCATCGCTCGCGCCAGGAGGCCCCATGCACATCGGCTTCACCCCCGAGCAGCAGCGGCTGCGGCAACGGCTGCGCGACTACTTCGCGGACCTGATGACCGACGAGCTGCGCGCCGAACTGACCGGCGACGGCGACTACGGCGACGGCGGGGCCTACGAGCGGGTCGTGCGCAGGCTCGGCGCCGACGGCTGGCTCACCCTCGGCTGGCCCCGCGAACACGGCGGCCACGGCGGCACCATGCTGGAACAGCTCATCTTCACCGACGAGGCGGCCGTGGCCGGCGTCCCGGTGCCGTTCCTGACGCTCAACAGCATCGCCCCGACGATCATGCGCTACGGCACCCCGGAGCAGCGCGCCCGGTACCTGCCGGGCATCGCTTCGGGCGAACTGCACTTCGCCATCGGCTACTCCGAACCCGAGGCGGGGACCGATCTCGCCTCGCTGCGCACCACCGCGGTGCGCGACGGCGACCACTACGTGATCAACGGGCAGAAGATGTGGACGAGCCTGGTGCAGTACGCCGACCACATCTGGCTGGCCTGCCGCACCGACCCGGACGCCCGCAAGCACGAGGGCCTCAGCGTGCTGGTCGTGCCGACCGACTCCCCCGGCTTCTCCTGGACCCCGGTGCGCACCGTCGCCGGGCCCACCACCAGCGCCACCTACTACGAGGACGTGCGGGTGCCGGTGAGCGCGCTGGTCGGCGCCGAGAACGGCGGGTGGCCGCTGATCACCAACCAGCTCAACCACGAACGGGTCGCCCTGACCTCCGCGGCCCCGATCATCGCGGCGCTCGGGCAGGTGCGGGAGTGGGCGCGGCGCACCGAACTCGCCGACGGGCGCCGGGTGCTCGACCAGGAGTGGGTGCGCTCGCACCTGGCGCGGGTGCACGCGGGGGCCGAGGTGCTCAAGCTGATGAACTGGAAGATCGCCTGGACCGCCGAGCGGGAACCGGCGCCCGCCGCGGCATCGGCGACGAAGGTCTACGGCACCGAGCTAGCGATCGAGGCCTACCGGCTGCTGATGGAGGTGCTCGGGCCCGCGGGGCACGTGCGCGGCGGCTCGCCGGGTGCGGCGCTGCGCGGCCGGGTCGAGCGGATGCACCGGGCCGCGCTGATCCTCACCTTCGGCGGCGGCACCAACGAGGTGCAGCGCGACATCGTCGCCACCGCGGGCCTCGGCCTGCCGCGCGCCCGCCGGTGACGAGCGCCGGAACCCACCACTCGCAGAGGAGCACCGCGATGGACTTCACCCCCACTGAGCAGCAGCAGGACCTCACCGAGCTGACCCGCCGGATCACGACCGACCGGGTCACCACCGAGCGGTTGCGCGAAGTGGAATCCGGGCCGGAGCGCTTCGACCGCGCGCTGTGGGCGGAATTGGCGAAGGCGGGCGTGCTCGGCGCCGGGCTGCCCGATTCCCTCGGCGGCGGGGGCTGCGGACCGCTGGAGCAGTGCGCGGTGCTGGTGGAACTGGGCCGCGCCGTCGCCCCGGTGCCGTACCTGGCGTCCCTGGTCGCCGGGGCGGGTGCGCTCGCCCGGTTCGGCGACGAGCAGCAGTGCGAGCGCTGGGCGCGGCCCGCGGGCGGCGGCGAGCTCGTGCTCACCGCCGCGTTCGCCGAAGGCGCCGAACCCGTTCCGGACCCGCCCGCGACCCGCGCCGAACGGGCGGACGAGCGGTGGGTGCTGCACGGCGCGAAGGTCGCGGTGCCCGCCGGGACGGTCGCCGACGCGTTCCTCGTCCCCGCCACGACCCCGGACGGCACCCGGGTGTTCGTGGTCGCCGCCGCCGACCCGGGCGTCTCGGTGCGGGCGCAGCAGGTCGTGGACGGGGACGCGGAAGCGGTGCTGGAGCTGGCGGCGGTCGCGCTCGACGCGGACCGGCTGCTCGGCGGCGCCGAGGTCGCGCGGTGGCTCGCCGACCGGTACGCGCTCGGGGCGTGCGCCGAACAGCTCGGCGTGCTGGAGCGGGCGCTGGAGCTCACCGCCGCGCACGCCCGCGAACGCGTCCAGTTCGACCGCCCGATCGGCACCTTCCAGGCGGTCTCGCAGCGGCTCGCCGACGCCTACGTCGACGTGGAGGCCGTCCGGCTCACGCTGTGGCAGGCCGCGTACCGGGCCGCGCAGGACCTGCCGTGCGCCGCCGAGGTGGCCGTCGCGAAGTTCTGGGCCGCCGAAGCCGGGCACCGCGTGGCGCATACCGCGGTCCACGTGCACGGCGGCACGGGCATCGACCTGGACCACGACCTGCACCGCTACTTCACCGCAGCCAAGCGCCGCGAGTTCGCCCTCGGCGGCGCCACCGCGCAGCTGCACCGCATCGGCGCGGCGCTGGCCACCGACGAAATCTCCTTGGACTGACTGGCTTGTCTTCCACTCGTGTTGCGTAGCGCCCACTGGGCCTTGCCGTTTTCTTGTCAGCGGCGAAGCCGCTGAGCAGCGACCACCAGAGCAACAAGACCACCCGCGGGTTCTCAGCGGCTTCCTCGCGAGGACAGCGATTTCGCCGTGTGTTTGACATACATCAGAAATCGCGGCCACACCGAAAAGCGGGCAGCGAGGAAGCCGCTGAGGTTCCGCCACCCCAGTGCTACGCAACACAAGTGGGAAATCGAAGCGACGGGAGGAGCGGGCATGGTTGAGCGGACTCCGACGGTGACCGAGCTGCTGCTGGCGCGGGCCGACGACCCGCGGCCGGGACTGCGCTTCGAGGACCGGGAGTGGAGCTGGGCCGAGCACGTGCGGCGCAGCGCCGAACTCGCCGCCCTGCTCCGCGCGCTGCTGCCCGCCGACGGGCCGCCGCACGTCGGGGTGCTGCTGGACAACGTGCCGGAGTTCTCCTTCCTGCTGGGCGCGGCCGCGCTGTCCGGCACAGTGCTGGCGGGGCTCAACCCGGGCCGGCGGGGCGCGGCGCTGGCCCGGGACGTGCGGCTCGCGGACTGCGCGTTGGTGCTGACCGAGCCGCGGCACGCCCCGCTGCTGGACGGCGCCGAGCTCGACGCCGAGGTGCTGGTGCTCGGCTCCCCGGAGTGGGAGCGGGCGCTGGCCGGGCACCGCGGCGCCCCGCTCGACCCGGTGCCCGCCACCCCGGACGACCTGTTCGCGCTGCTGTTCACCTCCGGCACCGGCGGCGAGCCGAAGGCGGTGCGCTGCACGCACGGCAAGGTCGCGTTCCCGGGCCGGATGCTCGCCGACCGGTTCCGGCTGGGCGGGCGGGACGGCACGTACGTGTCGATGCCGCTGTTCCACTCGAACGCGCTGTTCGCCGGGTGGGCGGTGGGCCTGGCGGCGGGCGCGGCGATCTCGTTGCGGCGCCGGTTCTCCGCGTCGGAGTTCCTGCCCGACGTGCGCCGGTTCGGCGCCACCTACGCGAACTACGTCGGCACGCCCCTGTCGTACGTGCTGGCCACCCCGCCGCGGCCGGACGACGCGGACAACCCGCTGCGGATCGCCTACGGCAACGAGGGCGCCGAGCGGGACCTGGCGCGGTTCGCGGAGCGCTTCGGCTGCCGGGTGGTGGACGGGTTCGGCTCCACCGAAGGCGGCATCGCCATCGCCCGCACCCCGGACGCGCCACCCGGTTCGCTCGGCAGGCCCGGCCCCGGGGTGGCGGTGCTGCACCCGGACACCGGGCGGCGGTGCGCGGTGGCGGTCTTCGACCGGGACGGACGGCTCGCCAACCCGGACGAGGCGGTCGGCGAACTGGTCAACACCGCGGGCGCCGGCTGGTTCGCCGGCTACTACGGCGCGCCGGAGGACGACGCGCAGCGGATGCGCGGCGGCATGTACCGGTCCGGCGACCTCGGCTACCTCGACGCGGACGGGTTCTGCTACTTCGCGGGCCGTTCCGCGGAATGGCTGCGCGTCGGCGGGGAGAACCTGGGTGCCGCGCCGATCGAGCGGGTGCTGCTGCGGCATCCGGCGATCGCGCACGCCGCGGTGTACGCGGTGCCGGACCCGGCGGTCGGCGACCAGGTGATGGCGGCGCTGGTGCTCGCCGACGAGCTCGACGACCTCGGTGATTTCCTGGCCGCGCAACCGGATCTGGGTCCGAAGCAGCTGCCGCGGTTCGTCCGGATCGCCGCGGAGCTGCCGCGCACCGGCACGCACAAGGTGCTCAAGCGCGAACTCGCCGCCCAGCGCTGGAACTGCCCGGACCCGGTGTGGTGGCGCCCCGGGCCGGACCCGGTCTACGAGGCCCTGCCCCCGGAGCGGGCGGCCGAGCTGGACGGCCGCGCTACGCGTCCGGTTCCTCGAAGCTGAGCAGGTCCCCGGGCTGGCAGTCGAGCACCGCGCAGATCTTGGCCAGCGTGGAGAACCGGATCGCCCTGGCCCGCTGGTTCTTCAGGATCGACAGGTTCGCGAGGGTGATGCCGACCCGGTCGCCGAGCTCGGTCAGGGTCATGTCCCGCTCGGCCAGCAGCCGGTCCAGGTGCACGCGGACGCCGTGCGGCTCGTCGTCGGCGGTCACACCGTCCCCGCCAGGTCCTCGCGCATCCGCACGGCTTCCCGCATGATCCGGGAGAAGATCAAGGCGGCGAGCCCGGCCAGCACCGCGAACCACGGGAACGGGTTTCCGCTCATCGCCTGCCACGGCTGGCCGCCGCCGAACACGTCGGGCGGGGTGGCCGCCGGGACCGTGCTCGCGACCAGGGCCTGCCGCGACCACCCGGTCACCGCGGCGGCGACCGGGCCGCCGAGCACCAGGAACCAGCCGAGCGCGGTCATCCGGCGCGGTACCGGGTCGGTGAACGCGCCGTGGCGCACCGCGGTCCGCAGCAGCGCGGTGAGCAGCAGCAGCGCCACCGCCGCGAACAGGTAGCCCGGCAGCCGCACCCCCAGGTCCCACATCCGCTGCACCGCGTCGGGGTCCTGCAGGCAGAACCGGACGACGCCGCTGCCGCCGACGCGCACCCCGGCGGCCGCGGCGGGCGGATCGGCGAGTTCGAGGTTCGCCCAGCTGTCGGTGAAGGCGCAGATCTCCCCGTCGTCGGTCGCGTGCCGGGCGAGCATCCCCGCGAACAGCACCGCGCTGCCCGCCGCGAGCACCGTCGAGAGGGTCACCGAGATCCTGGTCGACGCCGAGTACCGCACATCGTCTCCTTTATCGTTCATCGATATCACGATCATCGATAAAGGCCCTGCGTGTCAAGTCGCGCGCCGAGCACCCGCCGCCCGCCCCGGACGACGGGCGTCAGCGCAGGCGGCCCAGGCGGGCGAGGGTGTCGTCGGCCTCGCGGAGCAGCTCGCCCATCAGCTCCTCCACGCCGCGCACCGCGTTCATCCGGCCCACGACCTGCCCCACCGGCATCGAGACCACCTCCGGGTCCTCGGCCGCGCTGATCCGCTGGTGCGCCTCGCTGACCAGGATGTTCTGCAGCGGCATCGGCAGCGGCTCGGGCGCGTCCGGTTCGCTCCACGCCTCGGTCCAACGGGTCTTGAGCAGCCGCGCCGGTTTGCCGGTGTAGATGCGGGTGCGCACCGTGTCCGCGGAACCAGCGGCGACCAGCGCCCGCTGCATCGCCGAGCCGCCGGTGGTCTGCGCGTACTCGCGGGTCGCCAGCCAGTACGAACCCATCCACGCCCCGCTCGCGCCCAGGGCAAGCGCGGCCGCGATCTGGCGCCCGGAGCCGATGCCGCCCGCGGCGAGCACCGGCGCGCGGTCGCCGACGGCGTCCACGATCTCCGGCACCAGCACCATGGTGGCGATCTCGCCGGTGTGCCCGCCCGCCTCGTGGCCCTGCGCCACGACCAGGTCCACGCCCTGTTCGACGTGCCTGCGGGCGTGCTCGGCCTTGCCGGCGAGCGCCGCGACCTGCACGCCGCGCTCGTGGGCCCGGCCGATCACGTCCGGCGGCGGGGAACCGAGCGCGTTGGCGATGAGCGCGACCGGGTGCCGCAGCGCCACGTCCACGTGCGAGCGGGCCACCGAGTGCAGCCAGCCGAGCACCGCGTCCCCGGTCTCCTGCCCGGCGGGCAGCTCCGGCACGCCGAGCCGGTCGAGGGTGCGGCGCACGAAATCCCGGTGCTGCTGCGGCACCATCGCCGCCAAGTCCACATCGGACCCCTCGGTGGGCACGGTGGAGGGCATCACCACGTCCACGCCGTACGGGCGGTCGCCGGTGTTGCGGTCCATCCAGTCCAGGACCGCGTCGAGCTCGGCGGCGTCGTTGAACCGCACGCAGCCGAGCACCCCCAGCCCGCCCGCGCGGCTGACGGCGGCGGCGACGTGCTCGGACGGGGTGAAGGCGACGATCGGGTGCTCGATGCCGAGCCGGTCGCAGAGGTCGGTGCGCATCAGGAGGTCCTTTCGGCCGCGTCCCGCGCGGCGGAGCCGGGGTCGTCGGCGGGTGGGTCGGACTTCTCGGCGGCGGTGCGCTGCGGGCCGGATTCGGCTGCTGCGGCGGGAGTTCTGCCGGAGCGGGCGCAGCTCGGCCGGAACCGCTCGGCGAACCCGCGGGCCCACCGGTAGTCCGGCTTGCCGCTGGGCGAGCGGCGCACCTCCCCCGCCAGCCACAGCTTGCGCGGCACCTTGTACCCGGCGATGTGCTCGCGCGCGTGCCGGTCCAGGTCGTCCCAGGCGGGCGCGGCCCCGTCGCGGGTCTGCACGACGGCGGCCACGCACTGCCCGAGCCGCTCGTCGGGGACGCCGAACACGAGCGCGTCGAACACGGCGGGATGGGCCTTGAGCACGCCCTCGACCTCTTCGGGGTAGACCTTCTCGCCGCCGGTGTTCACCGACATCGAGCCGCGGCCGAGCATGGTGACGGTGCCGTCGGCTTCGTAGCGGGCGTAGTCGCCGGGCACCACGTAGCGGGTGCCGTCGATCTCCACGAACACCGCGCCGGTCTTGTCCGGGTCCTTGTAGTAGCCCAGCGGCACGTGCCCGGAGCGGGCGAGCAGCCCGACCTCGGTCGAGTCCGGCGGCAGCAGCGTCCCGTCCCGGCCGATGATCGCGGTCGCCGCGTCGGCGTTCACCCGGGGCCCGCCGGTGGTCGAGGTGTCCGCGCTGAGCACGCCGATGCCGCTGAACCCGGTCTCGGAGCTGCCGATGGAGTCGGTGAGCAGCACGCCGGGCAGCGCGTCGAGGTACTGGCGCTGCACCGACGGGGAGAACAGCGCGGCGCTGCTGGAGATCGCGACCAGCGAGGACACGTCGTGCTCGCCCTCGTGCAGCGCTTCGATCAGCGGCCGGGCCATCGCGTCGCCGGTGATGGCCAGGACGTGCACGCCGTGGCGTTCGACGGCGCGCCAGATCTCGTGCGGGTCGAACTCGGGGACGATCACGACGGGGCTGCAGGCGAACAGGTTCCCGAAGGCGGCCCACTGCGCGGCGCCGTGGATGAACGGGGCGGCCGGCAAGCGCACCAGCCCGCCGTTCGTGGCGCCGTCGCGGGCCTGCTGCCACTCGTCGGCCATCGGTTCGCCGGTCATGAAGTCGATGCCGCCGCCGAGGGTGCGCCAGACGTCCTCGTGGCGCCACATCACGCCCTTCGGGTCGCCGGTGGTGCCGCCGGTGTAGAGCAGGAACAGGTCGTCGTCGGAGCGGGCCGGGAAGTCGCGCTCGTCGGAGCCCTCGGCGAGGGCGGTCTCGTAGGGGGTCGCCTCGCAGTCCAGGTCGCTGCCGTCCTCCAGGACGAGCACGTGCCGCAGCCCCGGCGGCAGCGCCTGCGCCACCCGGTCGGCGTAGCGGCGTTCGTGCACCAGCGCGACGAGGTCGGCGTCCGCGTAGAGGTAGCGCAGTTCTCCCGCCACGTAGCGGTAGTTGACGTTGACCGCGACCGCGCGCAGCTTGTACGCGGCCAGCATGGCTTCGAGGGCTTCGATGCGGTTGCGGGTGTGCACCCCGATGTGCGAGCCCCGGCCCAGCCCGCGGGCGGCCCAGTGGTGGGCGAGCCGGTTCGATCGGCGTTCCAGTTCGGCGAAGGTGGCCCGGTGCTCGCCGCAGATCACGGCGACGCGCTCGGGTGTCAGGTCGACGGCGTGCTCGAAGAGATCCGCGATGTTGTGTGCCACCCGATCGAAATTAGAACATGTTATCGTTCGAGGCAACGGGCCGATCGGTTCACGTTTCCCTGCAAGGCTTTCCCGCTCGCACCCCCGGAGGAACGCATGTCCGGAACATCCCCGCACTGCCTGGTGGACCGGCGCGGTCCGGTGCTGGTCGTGACGCTCAACCGGCCCGAGGCCCGCAACGCGCTGTCCGCCGAGATGATGGCGATCATGCAGCGCGCCTGGGACGAGGTGGACGCCGATCCCGGCATCCGCGCCTGCGTGCTCACCGGCGCGGGCGGCGCGTTCTGCGCCGGCGCGGACCTCAAGGCCATGACCAGCAGCCACCCCGGCGACACCACGGCGGGCCGCGACCTGTCGGTGATCGAACCGCTGCTGAAGGGCCGCAGGCTCACCAAACCGCTCATCGCCGCCGTCGAAGGCCCGGCCGTCGCGGGCGGCACCGAGATCCTGCAGGCCACCGACATCCGGATCGCGGGCCGCAGCGCGCGGTTCGGCGTCTCGGAGTGCCGGTGGGGCCTGTTCCCGCTCGGCGGGTCCGCGGTGCGGCTGCCGCGGCAGATCCCCTACGCGCGGGCCGCCGAGATCCTGCTGACCGGCAGGCACCTCAGCGCCGAGGAGGCCGCGGAGATCGGCCTGATCGGCCGGGTGGTGCCGGACGGCGAGGCGCTGCCGACCGCGCTGGAGCTCGCCGAGCTCGTGGCCGCGAACGGGCCGCTGGCGGTGCGCGCGATCCTGCGCACCATGCGCGAGACCGAAGGCATGCCGGAGCAGGAGGCCTTCCAGGTCGACACCCGGCTGGGCCTGGAGGTCTTCCGCAGCGCCGACGCGAAGGAGGGCCCCCGCGCCTTCGCGGAGAAGCGCACGCCCCGCTTCCGCGGCGAATGACCGCCGGGTGAACGGCCCGTCCGATCGGGCGGAGCCGTTCACCTGAACCGTCCGGACGGGTGCGGTCAGGACTTGAGCTTGCGCTTGTAGAGCTTGCCGTTGGGGTCGCGCGGTAGTTCGTCGGTGTAGTCGACGATGCGCGGCAACTTGAACCCGGCGATGCGGTCCGCGGCGAACTCCAGCAGTTCCGCGGTGAGCGCCGCCTCCCCCGCGATGCCGGGCGCGGGCTGCACGACGGCCTTCACCTGCTCGCCCCAGTCCTCGTGCGGCACGCCGAACACGGCGACGTCGGCGACCTTCGGGTGCACCGAGAGCGCGTTCTCGATCTCCGCCGGGTAGATGTTCACCCCGCCCGAGATGATCAGGTCGCTCTTGCGGTCCCGCAGGTACAGGTACCCGTCCTCGTCGAGGTACCCGACGTCGCCGAGGGTGAACAGGTCGCCGACGCGTCCCTCGCGGGTCTTCTCCGGGGCCTGGTGGTACTCGAAGCTGGAGGTGCCCATCCGCATGTACACGGTCCCGACCTCCCCCGGCGGCAGCTCCGCGCCGTCGTCGTCGAGCACCCGCACCACCGACCCGGGCCAGGCCCGGCCGACCGAACCGGGTTTGCGCAGCCACTCGGCGGCGGGGATCACGGTGCCGCCGCCCTCGGTGGCCGCGTAGTACTCGACGACCACCGGGCCCCACCAGTCGAGCATCCGCTGCTTCACCTCGATCGGGCAAGGCGCGGCTCCGTGGATGGCGACGCGCATCGAGGAGACGTCGTAGCGCTCCCGCACCTGCTCGGGCAGCGCCAGCAGCCGGTGGAACTGGGTCGGCACCACGTGCGTGTGCGTCACCCGGTGCCGCTCGACGAGCGCGAGCATCCGTTCCGGGTCCCACCGGTCCACCAGCACCACCGGATGGCCCAGCTGCAGGGAAATGCTCGCGAAGTTGAGCACCGCGGTGTGGTACAGCGGCGAGCCGCACAGGTGCACGTGCCCGTCGAACGGTTCCAGCCCGAAGATGCCGAAGAACCACTGCGAGTACACCGGGACCTGGTCGGGATCGGCGCCGGTCAGCGCCCGGCGGACGCCCTTGGGCCTGCCCGTGGTGCCGGAGGTGTAGAGCATCGGCGAGCCCGCGGTGCGCACGTCCGGGCGGGTCGCGGGCTCGCCGGCGCCGAGCTCGGCCAGCGGCCGGAACCCGGGGACCTCGCCGACGGCGAACCGGCGGTGCTCGTCCAGCTCGGCGCGGTCGGCGGCATCGGTGGCGGCCGCGGCGAAGCGCTCGTGCGCGAGGAACGCCTTCGCCCCGCTGTCGCCGAGGATGTAGGCGATCTCGGCGCCGACGAGGTGCCAGTTCACCGTGACCACGTACAGCCCGGTCTGCAGCGCGGCGAAGTAGGCGGCGAGCAGCTCGGGTCCGTTCGGCAGCAGCAGCACCACGCTGTCGCCCGGTTCGAGGCCCATCGCCTGCCAGCCGCGGCCGAGCCGGTCGGCCTCGGCGGCGAGTTCGCCGTAGCCGATCTCCCGTTCGTCGGGGGTGATCAGCGCGGTGCGGCCGGGATGTTCGGCGGCGATGTTCCAGAGTCCGATGTCGGTCACGGCGCACTCCTGTCCCCGGGGTCCGGCGGTTCCCACCAAGCTAGAACGCGTTTCACTTCGACGGCAAGGGCTCGTCGTCCGCGCCGAGCACCGCGTCCGCCACCGCGTGCAGCTGCGCGACGTCCCGGCAGCCCACCAGCAGCACGTCCACCCCGGCCCGCCGCCAGGCGCGGACCCCGGCGCGGACCTGCTCGCGGTCGCCGATGATCGCGACGTCGTCGACGAGCTCGTCCGGCACCGCGGCGACGGCCTCGGCGCGGCGCCCGGCCTGGAAGTGCGCGGTGATCTCCTCGACCGCGGCGGCGTAGCCCATCCGCCGGAACAGGTCGGCGTGGAAGTTCATCCGGGTCGCGCCCATGCCGCCGATGTAGAGCGCCAGCGACGGCTTGACCTGCTCCTTCGCCGCGGCCGGATCGTCGGTGACCACGACCTGGCAGGTGGCGGCGACCTCGAACCCGGCGCGGTCCCGCCGCGCCCCGGGCCGGGCGAAGCCGTCGGCGAGCCACTGCTGGTAGAGCGGGGCGGCGCGCGGCGAGAAGTACACCGCGATCCAGCCGTCGGCGATCTCCGCGGTCTGCGCCACGTTGCGCGGGCCCTCGGCGCCGAGCCAGATCGGCAGGTCGGCGCGCAGCGGGTGGGTGATCGGCCGCAGCGCCTTGCCGAGCCCGAGCGCGCCCGGGCCGGTGGCGGGCAGCGGGTAGTGCGGGCCGTTGTTGCGCACCGGCGCCTCGCGGGCCAGCACCTGGCGCACCACGTCGACGTATTCCCTGGTGCGCGCCAGGGGTTTCCCGAACGGCGCGCCGTACCAGCCCTCCACGACCTGCGGCCCGGACACCCCGAGCCCGAGCACGTGGCGACCGCCGGAGAGGTGGTCGAGGGTGAGCGCGTGCATCGCGCAGGCCGCCGGAGACCGCGCGGACAACTGCGCCACCGAGGTGCCCAGCCGCACCCGGCTGGTGGCGCTGCCCCACCAGGCCAGCGGGGTGAACGCATCGGAACCCCAGGACTCGGCGGCGAAAACCCCGTCGAAACCGGCGGATTCCGCGGCGGCGACCAGTGCCGGGGCGTCCGCCGGGGGCGCCGCGCCCCAATATCCGAGTTGCAGTCCGAGCCGCACGGCGGGCCTCCTCGCGTCGGGGTGCGGCCGGGTGGCCGCGGGTGTCCCCATCGTGCGCCGAGCATTGCCGCCTTGGCGAGAACATGTTTCACTTCATCGCGTGACCGAGATCGCGGAACCGCTCAGCGCCCCGCTCGAAGTCGGCTTCGACTACACCCGTTCGCCGGGCCCCGTGCTCGGCCGCTTCGCCGCCGGGTTGCGGCAGCGGCGGATCACCGGGGTGCGCGGCTCGGACGGCCGGGTGCACGTGCCCGCCGTCGAGCACGACCCGGTCACCGCCGCCCCGCTCGACGAGTTCGTCGAGGTCGGCGACACCGGGACGGTGCGCAGCTGGTCGTGGATCCCGGAACCGCTCGAAGGCCAGCCGCTGCCGCACGGGTTCGCCTGGGCGCTGGTGCGGCTGGACGGGGCGGACACCGCGCTGCTGCACGCGGTGGACGCCGGTTCGGCGGACCGGATGCGCACCGGGATGCGGGTGCGGGCGCGGTGGGCGGCGGAACGGGTCGGCGGCATCCGGGACATCGCCTGCTTCGACCCGGTTCCCGACGGTCCCGATTCCCCCGGCGACGCCGATTCGCCCGATGATGCCGGTGCGCCCGGCGACACCACCTCCGCCGCACCGCGGGACGACTCCGGCCTCGAACCCGTGCAGCTGCTGACCACCCCGATCCACCTGCACTACCGGCATTCCGCCTCCCCGGAGGAGAGCCGCTACCTGCGCGGCCTCGCCGAGGGCCGGTTGCTGGGCCAGCGGTGCCCGGCCTGCCGCAAGGTCTACATCCCGCCGCGCGGCGCCTGCCCCACCGACGGCGTGCCCACCGAGCAGGAGGTGGAGCTGCCGGACACCGGGATCGTCACGACGTTCTGCATCGTCAACGTCCCGTTCCTGGGCCAGCGCATCACCCCGCCCTACGTCGCGGCCTACGTGCTGCTCGACGGTGCGGACATCGCGTTCCTGCACCTGGTGCTGGGCTGCGCGGCCGAGGAGGTCCGGATGGGCATGCGGGTGCGGGCCGAGTGGAAGCCGCGCGCCGAGTGGGACACGACGCTGCGCAACATCGACCACTTCCGCCCGTCCGGCGAACCGGACGCGCCGTACGAGTCCTACGCCCACCACCTGTGACCGCCCGCCGGCGTTGGGAGCGCGCATGACCGACAGCGATGTGGCCGTCGTGGGTTTCGCCCAGGCGCCGAACGTCCGCGCCACCAGCGGCACCACGAACGGCGTGGAGATGCTGGTGCCGGTGTTCGAGGAACTGCTCTCCGGCACTGGGATGCGCACGGAGGACGTGGGCTTCTGGTGCTCGGGTTCGTCGGACTACCTGGCGGGCCGGGCGTTCTCGTTCATCGCGGCGATCGACGCGATCGGCGCGTTCCCGCCGATCAACGAGTCGCACGTGGAGATGGACGCGGCGTGGGCGCTGTACGAGGCGTGGGTGAAGATCCGCACCGGCGAGGTGGACACGGCGCTGGTGTACGGCTTCGGCAAGTCCTCGGCGGGTGAGCTGCGGCGGGTGCTGGCGATGCAGCTGGATCCGTACTTCGCCGCGCCGCTGTGGCCGGACTCGGTGGGCGTCGCCGGGTTGCAGGCGCGGCTCGGCCTCGAGTCCGGGGCGTTCGCCGAGCAGGACATGGCGGAGGTGGCGGCCCGCTCGCGCGCCGACGCCGAGCAGAACCCGCACGCGCAGCTGTCCGGCCGGGTGCTGGTCGCGGAGCTGCTGGCGCGGCCGTACCTGGCGGATCCGCTGCGCGCGCACGACTGCGCGCCGATCACCGACGGAGCCTCGGCGGTGCTGCTGGCGAGCGCGGGGCGGGCCCGGGAACTGCGGGACCGCCCGGCGTGGATCACCGGGGTGGAACACCGCATCGAGTCGGCCGAGCTGGGCGGCCGGGACCTCACCGCTTCACCGTCCACCGCGGACGCGGGGCGGGCAGCGGGCGCCGAGGGCGTCGAGCTCGCCGAGCTGCACGCGCCGTTCACCCACCAGGAGCTGCTGCTGCGCGACGCCCTCGGCCTCGACGGGTCGGTGCGGATCAACCCCTCGGGCGGGGCGTTGTGCGGCAATCCGATGTTCGCCGCCGGGCTCACCCGGATCGGCGAGGCGGCGCGGCGGGTGTGGTCGGGCGAGGCGGGAAAGGTCCTCGCGCACGCCACCAGCGGACCCGCGTTGCAGCAGAACCTCGTGTGCGTGATGGAGGGCTGATGGGCAAGCAGATCGCCGCGGTGCTCGGAACCGGCCAGACCCGGCACGCCAGCCGCCGCACCGACGTGTCGATGGCCGGGTTGTGCCGGGAGGCGGTGGACCGGGCGATGGCCGACGCCGAGGTCGGCTGGGACGAGGTGGACGCGGTCGTCGTCGGCAAGGCCCCCGACCTATTCGAGGGCGTGATGATGCCGGAGCTGGTGCTCGCCGATGCGTTGGGCGCCACCGGGAAACCGCTGCTGCGGGTGCACACCGCCGGTTCCGTGGGCGGCTCGACGGCGAACGTGGCGGCGAGCCTGGTGCAGGCCGGGGTGCACCGCCGGGTGCTGGCGGTGGCGTTCGAGAAGCAGTCCGAGTCGAACGCCATGTGGGCGCTGTCGATCATGCCGCCGTTCTCGATGCCGGTGGGCGCGGGCGCGGGCGGCTACTTCGCCCCGCACGTGCGCTCCTACATCCGCCGTTCCGGCGCCCCGCCGCACATCGGGGCGATGGTGGCGGTGAAGGACCGGCGCAACGGCAGCCGCAACCCGTGGGCGCACGTGCGGCAGGCGGACTTGACGGTGGAGTCGGTGCTGGCCTCGCAGATGCTGTGGGACCCGATCCGCTACGACGAGACCTGCCCGTCCTCGGACGGGGCGTGCGCGATGGTGCTCGGCGACGAGCACGCCGCTGCGGCCACCGGCCGCCCGGTGGCGTGGATCCACGCCACCGCGATGCGCACCGAGCCGACCACGTTCGCCGGCCGCGACCAGGTGAGCCCGCAGGCCGGGCGGGACGCGGCGGCGGCGCTCTGGGCGCAGGGCGGCATCAACGATCCGATGTCCGAAGTGGACGTCGCCGAGCTCTACGTGCCGTTCTCCTGGTTCGAGCCGATGTGGCTGGAGAACCTGGGTTTCGCCGCCGAAGGCGAGGGCTGGAAGCTCACCGAGGCGGGCGAGACCGCGATCGGCGGCAGGCTGCCGGTGAACCCGTCCGGTGGTGTGCTGTCGTCGAACCCGATCGGCGCCTCCGGGATGCTGCGGTTCGCCGAGGCGGCGATGCAGGTGATGGGCCGGGCGGGCGAGCACCAGGTGGACGGGGCGCGCACCGCGCTCGGGCACGCCTACGGCGGGGGCTCGCAATACTTCTCGATGTGGGTCGTGGGCGCCGCGCGGCCCGGGGAGCGCTGATGGAGTTCACGTTGTCCGTGGCCATGTGCCCGCTGCCGGAGCTGACCGCGCTGGCGCGCGCGGCGGAGGAGGCCGGGTTCGCCGCGATCGCGCTGCCGGACTCGCTGTTCTACTCCGAGCACGTCGCCGCCGACTACCCGTACACCCCCGACGGCGAGCGGATGTGGACCGAGGAGACGCCGTGGACCGATCCGCTGGTGGCGGCCGCGGCGATGGGCGCGGTGACCGAGCGGCTGCGGTTCTACACCTCGGTGCTGAAGCTGGGGCCGCGGAATCCGCTGCTGCTGGCGCGGCAGGTGGCGTCGGTGGCGGCGCTGACCGGGGACCGGTTCGGCTTGGGCGTCGGCATCGGCTGGACGCCGGAGGAGTTCGAGTGGTGCGGGGCGCCGTTCGAGCGGCGCGGTGCGCGGGTGGACGAGGCGATCGACGTGCTGCGGCTGGTGCTCGGCGGCGGGATGGTGGAGCACCACGGCGAGTTCTTCGACTTCGGCCGGTTGCGCATGTCCCCCGCCCCCGGCCGGCCGGTGCCGATCTACGTGGGCGGGCACACCGAGCGGGCGCTGCGGCGGGCGGCGTCGCGCGGTGACGGCTGGTCCTCGGCGATGATGCGGATCTCCGAGCTGCGCACCACCATCGCCCGGCTCGCCGAGCTGCGCGCGGAGTTCGGCCGCGAGGCGGAGCCCTTCGAGATCCAGGCGGTGTGCGTGGACCGGTTCGGCGCGGACGGCTACCGGGAGCAGGCGGCGGCGGGCGTGACCGATGCGATCGTGGTGCCGTGGGTGCTCGACGGCCACGGTTTCGACGCGGACCTCGCGGTGAAGCGGGACTCGCTGGAGCGCTTCGCCGAGCAGGTCATCCGTCCGTTGGCGGCCGGATGAGCGGCCCGGAGGCGACGAGGCGCGGTTCGGTGCGGTGGGACGCGACGGAGGCGGAGCACCCGGCGCGGCGGGCGGCGCGGGCCTCGATGGCGGCGGTGGCGCGCGGCGCGAAGGCGGATTGGCTGGCGCTGTTCGCCGCGGACGCGCTGGTGCAGGACCCGGTCGGCCCGTCCCCGCTGGACCCGTCCGGGCAGGGACATCGGGGCACGGCGGCGATCGGCGCGTTCTGGGACTCGGTGATCGCGGGGGCGGCGAGCCTGCACTTCCACGTGCACGACTCGTTCGCCGCCGGCTCGGAGGTCGCCAACACCGGCCGCATCCGCACCCACCTCCCCGACGGCGCGACGATGGACGCCGACGGCGTCTTCCTCTACCGCGTGGACGACAGCGGTCTGCTCATCTCGATGCGAGCCTTCTGGGAATTCGACCGAGCAATGGCAACCCTCACCCCGAACCCCTGAACCCCCCAACCGCCTCGCAGTCCATTGCCTGTCAGCGGCGCAGCCGCTGAGCCAACGACCACCAAAGCAACAAGACCACCCGCGGGTTCTCAGCGGGATTCTCGCGAGGACAGCTTTTTCCCTCGTGGCGGAGCCACTTGGGAAAAAGATCCCGCAGCGAGAATCCCGCTGAGGTTCCGCCACCCGCCCCGCCCCGCAACAGAAGTGATGAGACAGCCGTTTCAGTCGAGGACTGCCGTTGCTTCTAGTTCTATGAGCATGTCCGGTTCTGCTAGGGCGGCCACCCCGATGCCGGTGAACGGGGGCAGCGCGGCCCCGCCCAGCTTCGCGCTCGCCCGCGCCCGCCCCGCCATGAACTGCTCGAACTTCTCCGGCGTCCAGTCCACCAGGTAGGCGGTCAGCTTCGCCACGTCCGCGAACGAGGCGCCCGCCGCCGCCAGCGCGGTGGCGACGTTGAGGTAGACCTGCTCGACCTGCGCGGCGACATCGCCCGTCCCGACCGGGTTCCCGTGCTCGTCGCGGGCGACCTGCCCGGCCACGAACACCAGCTTCGACCCGGTGGCGACCGACACCTGCCGGTACAGCTCGACCTCCGGCAGCCCGTCCGGGTTCACCAGCGTGATGGCCATCGTGCACCTCCGTGCTCTCTTGTGGTTACCGGGAAACCGTAGGAGAGTGCCGCGTGACGTGGAAGAACGCACTTTTCCGTAACCGAGGAACCTGATGGGAACCGAGAACTTCACCAGCCCGCTCGGGGACGAGGCGGACCTGCGGCGCGCCGACTCGCTCGCGCGGGAGATCTTCACCGAGGTCGCCAACAAGTGGGCGTTCCTCATCATCGACCTGCTCGGAGAGGGCAGCCTGCGCTTCAGCGAGCTGCGCGGGCGGATCGACGGCATCAGCCACAAGATGCTCACCCAGAACCTGCGGATGCTGGAGCGCAACGGCCTGCTGGAACGCACCGTGCACCCGGTGGTGCCGCCGCGGGTGGACTACGAGCTCACCGAACCGGGGCGGGCGTTGCGGCAGGTGGTGCACGGGATGTGCGACTGGACCCACACCCACCTAGCGGCCATCGAAGCCGCCCGCCGGGGGTTCGGGGGATAGCTGGTTCGTCTGCGGCGGGGTGGGTCAGCGGTAGCGGACTTGGAGTTCCTTGATGCCGTTGAGCCAGCCGGAGCGCAGGCGGCGGGGTTCGCCGGCCTTGGCGATGCCGGGCATCCGGTCGGCGATGGCCTGGAAGATGAGGTCGATCTCCAGCCGGGCCAGGTTCGCCCCGAGGCAGTAGTGCGCGCCGGTGCCGCCGAACCCGACGTGCGGGTTGGGGTCGCGGGTGATGTCGAAGCGCTCCGGTTCGTCGAAGACCTCGGGGTCGAAGTTGGCGGAGCTGTAGAACATCGCGACCCGCTCGCCGCGCCCGATCGCCACCCCGTTCAGCTCGGTGTCGGCGAGCGCGGTGCGCTGGAAGGACATCACCGGGGTCGCCCAGCGCACGATCTCGTCGGCGGTGGTGGCGGGGCGCTGCTCCTTGAACAGCTCCCACTGCTCGGGGTGGTCGAGCATGGCGAGCATGCCGTGGGTGATGGCGTTGCGGGTGGTCTCGTTGCCCGCGACCGCGAGCAGCAGCACGAAGAAGCCGAACTCGTCGTCGCTGAGCGCGTGCCCGTCCACGTCGGCCTGCACGAGCTTGGTGACGATGTCGTCCATCGGGCAGCCGCGGCGCTGCTCGGCCATGCCCATGCTGTAGCCGAGCAGTTCGGTGGCGGCGGCGGCCGGGTCGATGGAGTACTCGGGGTCGTCGTAGGCGATCATCTGGTTGGACCAGTCGAAGATGTTCTTGCGGTGCTCCTGCGGCACACCGAGCAGTTCGGCGATGGCCTGCAGCGGGAGTTCGCAGGCGACGTCGGTGACGAAGTCGCCGGTGCTGCCGGTGAACGCGGTCTCGACGATGCGTTCGGCGCGTTCCCGCAGCGCGTCGCGGAGGCCGTTGATGGCGCGCGGGGTGAAGCCGCGGGCGACGATGCCGCGCAGCTTGGTGTGCTCGGGCGGGTCCATGTTGAGCAGGATCAACCGCTGCATCTCGATCTGCTCGCGGTTCATCTCGGAGGTGAAGCGGGTGATCGCGGTGTTCTCCCAGGAGGAGTACACGTCGCTGCGGCGCGAGACCTCCTTGACCTCGGCGTGCCTGCTCACCACCCAGTAGCCCTCGTCGTCGTAGCCGGCCTTGCCGCGGGGCAGCGGGTTCCACCACACCGGTGCGGTGCGCCGGAGTTCGGCGAACTCGCGCATGGGCAGCCGTTCGGCGTAGAGGTCGGGGTCGGTGAAGTCGAAGCCGGGCGGGATGTGGGGGCAGACCACTGGCAACCTCCTGCGGGCCGCACGGAGACACGAGTCCACGAAAGAGAACTTGTTCTATGTGAACCGAACCACATCCGATCTGGTTAGTAAACCCCCGTAACAGTGATGATCACGCGCTGGGTCCGGATTCTCCCCGCGCCGACGCGACCCCGCGGCACGACCTTGTCTATAACGAGAACAAGTTCTACATTGAAACTTCCGGTCGTTCATGCCGAGAGGAGACGAACGGTGGGCACTCCGGTGATCGTGGACGCGGCACGCACTCCGATCGGCAGGCGCCGGGGCGCGCTCTCCGGCCTGCACCCCGCGGAACTGCTCGGGGTCGCCCAGCGCGGCCTGCTCGACCGGGCCGGCCTCGCCCCGGAACTCGTCGAGCAGGTCATCGGCGGCTGCGTCACCCAGGCGGGCGCGCAGGCCGGCAACATCACCCGCACCTCCTGGCTGCACGCGGGCCTGCCCGAGACGACCGGCTGCACCACCGTCGACGCCCAGTGCGGCTCGGCCCAGCAGGCCGCGCACCTGGTCGCCGGGCTGATCAGCACCGGCGCCGTGGACGTCGGCATCGCCTGCGGCGTGGAGGCGATGAGCCGGGTGCCGCTGGGCGCCAACCTCGGCACCGAGGCGGGACGGCCGCGCCCCGACAGCTGGGACCTCGACCTGCCGAACCAGTACCTGGCCGCCGACCGCATCGCCGAACGGCGCGGCCTGGACCGCGCCGAGGTGGACCTGTTCGGGCTGCGCTCGCAACGGCTCGCCCGCGCCGCCTGGGACGAAGGCCGGTTCGCCCGCGAGACCGTGCCGACCCGCGCCCCCGCCCCCGACGGCGGCACCCACCTGGTCACCCGGGACGAGGGACTGCGCGAGACCAGCGCGGAAGCGCTCGCCGGGCTGAAACCCGTGCTGGACGCCGGATTCCACACCGCGGGCACGGCCTCGCAGATCTCCGACGGCGCCGCCGCGGTGCTGCTCGCCGACGCCGACCGGGCCGCCGCGCTCGGCCTGCGCCCGCGGGCCCGGATCGTCGCGCAGTGCCTCGTCGGCGCCGAGCCGTACTACCACCTGGACGGGCCGGTGCAGGCCACCGCGAGGGTGCTGGAGCGGTCCGGGATGAAGATCGGCGACATCGACCTGTTCGAGGTGAACGAGGCGTTCGCCTCCGTCGTGCTGTCCTGGGCCGCGGTGCACCGGCCCGACCTGGAGCGGGTGAACGTCAACGGCGGCGCGATCGCGCTGGGCCACCCGGTCGGCGCCACCGGAGCTCGGCTGATCACCAGTGCACTGCACGAGCTGGAACGGCGGGACGCGAGCACCGCGCTGATCACGATGTGCGCGGGCGGCGCCCTGTCCACCGGGACCATCATCGAGCGGATCTGAGGCCGTGGACGTCCCGGAGACGGTGCCCGCCGCCCTCGACCTCGCCGCCGAGCGGTTCGCCGAGCGCTCCGCCGTCGTCGACCCGGTGCTGCGGCTGACCTTCCGGGAGCTGCGCGAGCAGGTCCGCGAGCTGGCGGGTTTCCTGCTCGCCGAAGGCGTCCGGGCCGGGGACCGGGTGGCGCTGAACTCGCCGAACACCGGGCACTGGGTGGTGGCGGCGCTGGCCGCGCTGCACGTGGGCGCGGTGCTGGTGCCGATCAACACCCGGTTCACCCCGGCCGAGACCCGCGACGTGCTGGTGCGCAGCTCGGCGAGCGCACTGGTGGTGGCCGACACCTTCCTCGGGCGGGACCGGCTGCGGGAGCTGCGCGCGCAGGGAGGTGAGCCGACCGGCACCCCGGTGCCCGGCCTGCCCGCGCTGCGCACGGTCCTGCGCATCCCGGTGGAGGGCGCCGCGGCACCGCTGCCGCGCTGCGCGGACTGGGCCGAGGCCGGTGGCCGCTCGCTCCCGGCCGACCGGGTGGACGAGGCCGCCGCCCGGGTGCGCGGCACCGATCCCAGCGACCTGCTCTACACCTCCGGGACCACCGGGCGCAGCAAGGGCGTGCTCAGCGCGCACCGCCAGGCCCTCGCCGTCGCCGACGCGTGGGCGACCTGCGGGCGCGTCGACGAGGCGGACCGGTACCTGGTGGTGAACCCGTTCTTCCACAGCTTCGGCTACAAGGCGGGCATCCTGGTGTGCCTGCTGCGCGGGGCGGCGATCGTGCCGGTGCCGGTGTTCGACACCCGCGCGGTGCTGGAACTGGTGCACCGCGAGCGGATCACCGTGCTGCCCGGGCCGCCCACCGTCTACCAGTCCATCTTGGACGATCCGGCGCGCGCCGAGCACGACCTCTCCAGCCTGCGGCTGGCCGTCACCGGTGCGGCCTCGGTGCCGCGGGTGCTGGTGGAGCGGATGCAGCGGGAGCTCAGCTTCGACACCGTGCTCACCGCCTACGGACTGACCGAGGCCGTGGTCGCGACCATGTGCCGCCCGGAGGACGACGACGCGGTGGTCGCCACCACCTGCGGGCGCCCCACCGCCGGCTTCGAACTGCGCATCGCGGGCGCCGACGGCCGCCCCCTGCCCACCGGCGAGGTCGGCGAGGTGCTGCTGCGCGGCCCGAACACGATGCTCGGCTACCGGGACGAACCGGCGCAGACCCGCGCCGCCGTCGACGCGGACGGCTGGCTGCACACCGGCGACCTCGGCCGGGTGGACCGCGCGGGCAGGCTCACCATCACCGACCGGCTCAAGGACATGTACGTCTGCGGCGGGTTCAACGTGTACCCGGCCGAGGTCGAGCAGGCGATCGCGCGGCTGCCCGGCGTAACCGAGACCGCGGTGGTCGGCGTGCCCGATGCCCGCCTCGGCGAGGTCGGGAAGGCCTACGTGGTCGCCGCCCCCGGCCACCGGCTCACCGCCGACGAGGTCCTGGCCCACTGCCGCGAGCACCTCGCCAACTTCAAGCTCCCCCGCCACGTCGAGTTCCGCGCCGCACTCCCCCGCACCCCCACCGGCAAGGTCCGCAAACCCGACCTGCGGTGACTCACTGCCTGTTCTGCCGCGTAGGGCTCGGGTAGCGGAACCTCAGCGGCTTCCTCGCTGCGGGATCGATGTCTGATGTATGTCCAACACACGGCGACATCGCTGTCCTCGCGAGGAAGCCGCTGAGAACCCGCGGCGGTGCCGGCTGCTCGGGTGGTCGCTGCTCAGCGGCTTCGCCGCTGACAGGACACCGACACGAACCGCCGCGCGAGTTCAGAGACAGGGCACTCACCCGGGCAGGCGGACCCCGCTCGCGTAGCCACCGGAGTCCGCCTCGGGTGCGGCGCGACCCCACCGCCGCGCGAGGTCGTGGTGCCGGTGGAATTCCACTCGCCAGCCGCGGTCGCCGAGCCGGTGGGCGTTGTCCTGGTCGACGCCGGATTCGCCGGCGCTGGGCGCCGCGCCGCGGCCGACGAACTCGCGCATCCGCCGGTAGGTCTCGTCGTCCGGTGCGGCGATCGCGGTCTTCACGAGCCTGCTGCCGGGTGCGCTGAGCTCGGTGATGGTGTCCAGCACCGCGGTGGCGTCGGCGGGCGGGAGGTAGGCGAGCACGCCCTCCTCCAGCCACGCGGTGCGGCGGGCGGGGTCGAAGCCGGCTGCGGTGAGGTCGGCCGCCCAGTTCCCGCGCAGGTCGGTGGGCACGGTGGTGCGCTGCGCGGCGGACCTCGGGCGCGCGGGGTGGTCGCGCAGCACCGGTTCCTTGAACGCGAACATCGCGGGCGAGTCCAGTTCGAAGCACGCCACGTGCGCGGGCAGCGGGAGCCGCAGCGCCCGCGTGCTCAGCCCGGCTCCGACGTCGACGACCTGGGTACAGCCCGCTCCGACGGCGGCCGACAGCTGCTCGTCGAAGTGGCGGGTGGCGACGACGCGGCCGTCGTGGAAGCTCTCGACCAGGCCTTGCAGCCGTTCCCAGGTCCGCGCGCCGTCGGGTGCGCTGCGGAATGCGGTTTCGGCGGCGGCGGCGGACGCGCGCGCGTAGGGGTCCGCGATCAGGCGATCTTCTCGGTCGGTCTCGCGTGCGCGGATGAGCGCGACGCCCACGGCGGTGCTGCCCACCCCGGTGAGCGGTTCCGGTGTGCCGGTCATCGGCGCCTCCCCAGGTCGGCTTCCGGCAACCTACCCCGCGGGCGGCGTCGAGCGGGCGGCTTCGTCAGAGCCAGTCGTCCTCGCGGGGCCAGATCAGGGGCGGCGGCGGTTCCTCCACGTTCGCGTAGCCGCCGCGGTAGAACAGCAGCGGGCGGCGCGGGTCTCCCTCGCCGAGGGCGTGCACCCGGCCGATGACGACGTAGTGGTCGCCCGCCTCGTGGACCGCGTCGACGGCGCAGTCCGCCCACGCCAGCACGTCGTCGAGCACCGGGGCCCCCGAGGGCGCCGGGTGCCAGCCGACCTCGGCGAACTTGTCCGCACCACCGCGGCCGAACGCGGTGCTCACCGCTTCCTGCCGGTCGGCGAGCACGTTCACGCAGAACCGCCCGGACGCCGCCAGCAGCGGCCAGGTCCGGGAGCCGCGCCCGGGGCAGAACAGCACCAGCGGCGGGTCCAGCGACAGCGCCGCGAACGACTGGCAGGTGAAGCCGACCGGCCGGGCGCCGTCCATCCCGGCGACCACGGTGACCCCGGTGCAGAACCGGCCGAGGACGCGCCGGAAGCTCGCCTGGTCTGGTCCGGCCTGCGTCATCCGCGGGCCCCGACGCTGAAGTCGTGGCCCCACAGGCTGACCGCGGTGCTCTCCCGGGCGATCCAGTCCTCGTCGGCGACCTGCCTGCCCTCGCAGCCGAACTCGACGTCGAAGCCGCCCGGCGAGCGCAGGTAGAACGACAGCATCAGGTCGTTGACGTGCCTGCCCAGCGTCGCCGACAGCGGCACCTTCCGCCGCTGCGCGCGGTCCAGCGCCAGGCCCACGTCGTCCACGTCGGCGACCTCCACCATGAGGTGGACGATGCCGCTGGGCGTGGGCATCGGCAGGAACGCCAGGCTGTGGTGGCGCGGGTTGCAGCCGAAGAACCGCAGCCACGCCGGTTCCCCGTCGGCCGGCCTGCCGACGAGTTCGGGGGCGAGCCGCATCGAGTCGCGCAGCCGGAGACCCAGCACGTCGCGGTAGAAGTGCAGCGCCGCCGCGTCGTCGTGGGTGGACAGCACCACGTGCCCGAGCCCCTGCTCCTCGGTGACGAACCGGTGCCCGTAGGGGCTGACCACGCGGCGGTGCCGCAGTTCGGCGCCGTGGAAGACCTCCTGGGTGTTTCCGGAGGGGTCCTCGAAGCGGATCAGCCCGCACACCCGCCGGTCGGCGAGGTCGGCGGCGTCCCCGGCCTTCCAGGACACCCCGGCGGCGTCCAGGTTCCGCGCCACCTCGGCGACTTCCGCTTCGTTCGCGGCCTCCCAGCCGGTCTGGGCGAGCCGGTCGGCCTCCCCGGGGACGATCACCAGCCGGGCCGGGAAGTCGTCCATCCGGAAGTACACCGCGTCCGGGTCGGGCCCGTCGCCCTCGATCATGCCGAGGACCTTGGTGCCGAACACCCGCCACGCCTCGACGTCGGTGGCCTCGATCCGCAGGTATCCCAGCGAGCGGATGCCCATCGCGCACTCCCTCGATCGTCAGTCCAGCAAGAAGTCCTGGACGAGCCGGTTGAACTCGGCGAACTTCTCCAGCTGCGCCCAGTGCCCGCAGCCGCCGAAGACGTGCAGCTGCGCGCGCGGGATCAGCTTCAGCGCCAGCAGCGCCCCGTCCAGCGGGTTCACCCGGTCCTCGCGTCCCCACACCAGCAGCACCCGCTGCCGCAGCCGGTGGGCCTCCCGCCACAGCAGGCCCTGCTCGACGGTCTCGGCGCGGCGGAACGACTCGCCCATCGCGCGCATCGCGGCCAGCGACTCCGGGTCGGCGGCGGCCGCGTAGCGCTGCTCCAGCAGCTCGTCGGTGATCAGCGACTGGTCGTGCACCATGGTGCGCAGGAACGCTTCGAGCTTCTGCTTGCTCGGCCCCGGCGGGGCGGCGAACTCGGCGAGCCGCCGCACGCCTTCGGTGGGGTCGGGGGCGAACAGGTTCAGGCTCAGCCCGCCCGGGCCCATCAGCACCAGCCGCCCGGCCCGGTCCGGGTGCTCCAGCGCGAAGCGGACGGCGGTCCCGCCGCCGAGCGAGTTGCCCAGCAGGTGCGCGCGTCCCAGCCCGAGCACGTCGAACAGCTCGTGCAGGGCGGTGGCGCTGTGGGTGAAGTACTGGCCGTGCTCGGTGGGCTTGCCGGAACGGCCGAAACCGGGCTGGTCCACGGCGATGGTGCGGAAGTGCCGGGCGAGCACGGGGACGTTGCGGCTGAAGTTGCTCCACGCGGAGGCGCCGGGGCCGCCGCCGTGCAGCAGCACCACCGCGTCGGCGTGCTCGGCGCCCGCCTCGTGGTAGTGCAGCCGCAGCCCGGACGGGAGTTCTGCGGTGCGGCCGGTGGAGTGCTCGTCGAGCTCGGTTTCCGCTGCGGTGCCCACGGTTTCTCCCCTCACACCATCGAATCCTTGATCGGCAGGCCGAATTCGCCGGTGCCGAACATCGTGTACGCGCGTTCCGGGTCGTTGGCGGCGTGCACCCGCCCGGCGTGCGCGTCCCGCCAGAACCGCTGGATGGGGGTGCCGGTGGCCAGCGCCCGCCCGCCGGAGTTCTCGAAGAGCCGGTCGATCGCCTCGATGCAGCGGGTGGTGGCGCGGACCTGGTCGCGGCGGGCGCGCAGCCGCAGCGCCATCGGCACCTGCTCGCCGGCGGCGACGAGCTCGTACTCCTCGGCGATGTTGCCGCTGAGCTGCAGCCAGGCGGCGTCGATCTCGCTGGCGGCCTCGGCGATGCGCACCTTCGCGAACGGGTCCTCCTTGGACTTCTCGCCGGCGTAGGCGGCGCGGACCCGTGCTCCCTGGTGCTCGACGTGCGCGTCGTAGGCGCCCTGGGCCATGCCGATGATGGGCGCGGTGATGGTGGTGGGGTGCACGGTGCCCCACGGCAGCCGGTACAGCGGGCCGGTGTTGATCTCGTGGCCGGGGCAGCGGCCCTCGGACATGGCCAGGAAGCTCAGCGCGCGGTGCGCGGGCACGAACACGTCGTCCACGACGACGTCGTTGCTGCCGCTGCCGCGCAGGCCCACGGTGTCCCACACGTCGTCGACGCGGTAGTCGCCCAACGGCACCAGGTAGGTGCAGAAGTCCACCACCTCGCCCGCCGCGTCGTGGGCGGGCCCGCCGACGAACGCCCAGCTCGCGTGGTCGCAGCCGGAGGAGAAGCTCCAGCGCCCGGACAGCCGGTAGCCGCCGTCGACGACGGTCGCCCGGCCCATCGGCGCGTAGGAGGAGGACACCAGCGTGCTCGGGTCCTCGGCCCACACCTCGTCCTGCGCCTGCTGCGGGAACAGCGCGAGGTGCCAGGGGTGCACGCCGAGGATGGAGGCGACCCAGCCGGTGGAGCCGCAGGCGCTGCCGAGCAGCCGGACGGCGCGGTAGAAGTCGACCGGGTGGGCTTCGACGCCGTCGTAGCGGGCGGGTTGCAGCATCCGGAAGAACCCGGTGCGCTGGAGCTCCTCGACGGTCTCCTCGGGGATGCGGCGGGCGTCCTCGGCCTTCTGCGCGCGTTCCCGCAGCCCCGGCAGCAGCCCGCGCACCTCGTCGACGATCCGCCGCCCGTCCTGCTCGCTCATTACGCGCTCCCGTTCCCGCGCCCGCGGGCACGTCGTGGAACTTGTTCCGCCGGTGGCTCGACTCGTGGTGCTGAACCCGTTTCCAGCACGGCTCGCGCACCACTCGCCGATACTAGAACACGTTCTCGTTCATGTCGAGGATCGGGCACCGTCCACATCGGACTCCGCTGCCGCCCGCAGCTCCAGCGCGAGCGCGATCAGCTGGTCTTCCTGCCCGCCGACGAGCTTCCGCTCCCCCGCCCGCACCAGCAGCGCCGCCGCGTCCACCCCGTAGCGCTCGGCCTGCACCTCCGCGTGCCGCAGGAAGCTCGAATACACCCCGGCGTAGCCCATCATCAGCGCGGCGCGGTCCAGCAGGCACTCCTGCGGCATCGCCGGGCGCACCACGTCCTCGGCGGCGTCGGCGATCGCGAAGAAGTCCACGCCGGTGCGGATGCCCAGCTTGTCGCACACCCCGACGAACGCCTCCACCGGCGTGTTGCCCGCCCCGGCGCCGAACCGGCGGGCGCTGCCGTCGATCTGCACCGCGCCCGCCCGCGCCGCGGCCACCGAGTTCGCCACCGCCACGCCCAGGTTCTCGTGCCCGTGGAACCCGACCTGCGCCTCCGCGCCGACCTCGGCGGCGATCGCCGCGACCCGGTCGGCGACCTGCTCCAGCACCAGCGCCCCGGCCGAATCCACCACGTGCACGCACTGGCAGCCCGCGTCCACCATGATCCGGGCCTGCGCGGCCAGCTCCTCCGGTGGCCGGGAATGCGCCATCATCAGGAACCCGACGGTCTCCAGGCCGCGTTCCCGGGCCAGCCGGAAGTGCTGCACCGACACGTCGGCCTCGGTGCAGTGCGTGGCGATCCGGCACACCTGCGCACCGCCGTCCTGGGCGGCGGCGATGTCGTCGAGCACGCCGACGCCGGGCAGCACCAGGAACGCGATCTTCGCCCGGCGGGCGGTGCGGGCGGCGAGCGCGATCAGCTCCTGCTCGGGGGTAGTGGAGAAGCCGTAGGTGAACGAGGAACCGCCGAGCCCGTCGCCGTGGCTCACCTCGATCACCGGCACTCCGGCGCCGTCGAGCGCGGTCACGATCGCGCGCACCTCCTCGGCGGTGAACCGGTGCCGCTTGTGGTGCGAACCGTCGCGCAACGAGGTGTCGGTGATGCGCACGTCCAGCTCGTCGGAGAACGTCCTGGGCAGCTCGGTCACGAGATCCGCTCCTCCGCGTCGGCCGGGCGGCCCGCGCGGACGAGCCGCTCGCCCACCCGCACCGCCGCGGCGGTCATGATGTCCAGGTTCCCCGCGTAGGGCGGGAGGAAGTCACCGGCGCCTTCGACCTCGACGAACACCCCGACCCGCAGGTCGTCGCCGAGCAGGTCGAACTGCGGCTCGCCCAGCAGCCGGTAGCCGGGCACGTAGCCGGCGATCTCGGCGACCATCCGGTGCAGCGAGCCGCTGATCGCGTCCCGGTCGGAATCCGGTGGCACCGCGCAGAACACGGTGTCCCGCATGATCATCGGCGGGTCGGCGGGGTTGAGCACGATGATCGCCTTGCCCCGCGCGGCGCCGCCGATGCGCTCGATCCCGCGGGCGGTGGTGCGGGTGAACTCGTCGATGTTCGCCCGCGTGCCCGGACCCGCCGACACCGACGCGACCGAGGCGACGATCTCCGCGTAGCGCACCGGGGCGGCACGGGAGACGGCGTGCACCAGCGGGATCGTGGCCTGCCCGCCGCAGGTGATCAGGTTCAGGTCGGGTGCCGCCAGGTGCTCGCCGAGGTTCACCGGCGGCACCACCGCCGGGCCCACCGCCGCCGGGGTGAGGTCCACGGCCCGGATCCCGGCTTCGGCGTAGCGGGGCGCGTTCGCGCGGTGCACGGCCGCGGAGGTCACCTCGAACACCACGTCGGGGCGCTCGTCCTGGGCCAGCAGCCAGTCCACCCCGCCCGCGTCGGCGGCCACCCCGAGCTCGCGGGCCCGCCGCAGCCCCGCGCTGCCCGGGTCGATGCCCGCCATCCAGCGGGGCGCCAGCAGCGGGGACCGGTGCAGCTTGTGCAGCAGGTCGGTGCCGATGTTGCCGGACCCCACGATCGCCGCGGTCGCCTTGCCCGTACTCATCATCGAGCTCCTCGAAGCGTCATCGGAACGTCACCGACGCGGCGCCGAGCCGCCGCCCGCCGGTGCTGAACTCGGCCGCGAAGGCCGCCCCCGCCCCCACGTCCACCGCACGGGTGCAGGAACCGGGCAGCACCACGTGCCCGGCGCGCAGCCGCACCCCGAACCCGGCGACCTTGCGCGCCAGCCACGCCACCGCCCGCACCGGATCGCCGAGCACCGCGTCCGACCGGCCCTCCGCGATGCGTTCCCCGTCCCGGTGCAGCACCGCGTCGATGGCCCGCGGATCGACCGAATCCGGCGGAATCCGCTGCTCCCCCAGCACGAATCCGGCGGAGGAGGCGTTGTCGGCGATGGTGTCGGCCAGCCGGATGCGCCAGTCCGCGATGCGGCTGTCGATCAGCTCGATCGCGGGCACCAGCGCCGCGGTCCCGGCCAGCACGTCGCGTTCGGTGCAGCCGTGGCCGGGCAGGTCGACGCCGAGCAGGAACCCGACCTCCACCTCCACCCGCGGGAAGCAGTAGCGCCGCACCGCCACCGGCACGTCCGGGTCGAGGCGCATGTCGGCGAGCAGGTGGCCGTAGTCGGGTTCGTCGACGCCCATCATCGCCTGCATCACCGGGGAGGACAGGCCCACCTTGTGCCCCACGACCTCGGTGCCGGGCAGTCGCCGCCGGATGTTGCCGAGCTGGATCTCGTAGGCGTCCTCCGCGGTCAGCAGCGGGTGCGAGTCGGTCAGCGGCGGGATCGGGGCCCGGTCCCGCTCGGCCCGCCGCAGTCGCGCCGCCAGGTCCTCGCGCTGGTCATCCGTGAGCACGTTCCCCTCCTCCACCGGGCGCCAGCCAGTGCCCCGCGCGCCGCCCGGAGAACACGCAGTCGGCCAGCGAGAGCCCGCTGACGTAGGAGTTCGAGCACAGCCCCACCGCGGTGCGCCCCGCGGCGTGCAGCCCGGGCACCGGCCGATCCCGCTCGTCGAGCACCGCACCGGTGTCCTCGTCGACGCGCAGCCCGCCGAGGGTGAGCATCGGGCACGGGTAGGCGGCGCTGGGCCGGATCGACAGGTCCAGCAGCGTGTACGGCGGCGTGCGCAGCGGCCGCACGAACTCGGCGGGTTTGCCCACCGGGTCCGCGCCGGGCGCGGCGGTGTCGTGGGCGTGGGCGGTGGCGGCGAGCCCGGCCGGGTCGATGCCGGCGAGCTCGGCGACCTCGGTGATCGTCGGGGCGGTCACCGCTCGGCGGTGCAGCAGGTGCAGCGCCTGCAGCAGCTGGAACCACACGGTCTGCCGGGGCAGCGAGCGCAGCGCGCGGCGCCGGGTCTCGGCGTCGATGAGCAGCCAGCCGCGCCCGCCGTGGTGGTGGACCAGCGCATCGCCCAGCGCGGCGCCGTAGCGGGATTCGTCGCAGACCCGCTTCCCGTGCTCGTCGACGAGCACGCCGTGCAGGAACTCGCTGGGCGGGGTGATGAACCGCCACACCGAGACGTTGCCGAGCTTGGCGGTGGTGCCACCCGCGGACCGGCCGAGCCGGATGCCGCTGCCGTCGTCGGCGCGGGTGCCCAGCGGCAGCCCGCCGCGGTGGCGCGGCGCGTGGTGGCGCAGCAGTTCCCGGTCGGCGATGAACCCGCCCGCGGCGAGCACCACCCCGCGACGGGCGCGGATCCGCAGCGGCACGGCGCGGCGGCGTTCGACCCGTTCGGCGACCGCGTGCAACCGCCGGGCCAGGGCGGGCAGGTAGATGCCGGGTTTCGCGGCCAGCCGCGCAGCGGTCCGGTGCAGCGCCCGCGCGGGCCGGGCCGCGGTGCGCAGGGTGGCGCACTCGACGCCGCGCACCTCGCCGCCGTCGCGGATCAGCCCGGTGACGCGGGTCTGGTCGAGGATCCGCACCCCGGCGGCGCGCACCGCTCGGGCCAGCGCGGTGTGCAGCACCTTCCCGGAGGTGCCGCGCCCCACCGGCCGGTGCCCGCGCGGTGCGGGCCGGGCGAGGTCGCGGAAGCCGCCCGCGGCCTCGCTGCCGGAGTAGTACAGGTGGTGGCGGCGGCTCGGGTAGGAGGTCTTGTACGGCGCGAGGGCGTCGCCGAAGCGCACTCCCCTGGCTTCCAGCCAGTCGATCATCTCGGGGCCACCCGCGCAGAAGCGGCGCAGCGTCGCCGGGGACACCGCGTCGCCGACCTCGGCGCGCAGGTAGGCGTGGACGTCCTCGACCGAGTCGGTGACGCCCGCGGCGCGCTGCGGGCGGGTGCCGCCCCCGGCGTAGACGATGCCGCCGGAGAGCCTGCTGGTGCCGCCCCCGCCGAACCGGTCGAGCACGACGACCTCGGCACCGGCCTCGGCGGCTTCGAGCGCGGCGCAGGCGCCCGCGACGCCGAACCCCACGACGACCACGTCCGCCTCGATCTCCTCGCCCACGGCACCCTCCGAGTGAAACAGGTTCTGCATCAGCCACTCGACTGCACGTTCATGTTCCAGGTCGTCACCGTAGCGCCATGTCGACTAAAACTATAACCTGTTTCAGTATTGCGAGCGATGGAGGTGGCATGAGCGCACCCGTCCCGACACCCGACGAGCGGTTCGACGTCGTGGTCGTAGGCAGCGGCGCGGCCGGGATGACCGCGGCGATCACCGCCGCGCGGGCCGGCCTGCGCGCGGTGCTGGTGGAGAAGGCCGCCCGCTACGGCGGATCCACCGCGCGCTCCGGCGGCGGCCTGTGGCTGCCGGGCAACGCGGTGCTCGCCCGCCACGACGACACCCCCGAGCGGGCCGCGGCCTACCTGGACCACATCGTCGGCGACACCGCCCCCGCCGAACTGCGCCGCGCGTTCCTCGACCACGGGCCCGCGATGCTCGACGAGGTCCTCGCCGCCACCCCGTTGCGGCTGCGCTGGGTCCCCGGCTACTCCGACTACTACCCCGAAGCCCCCGGCGGACGGGCCGAAGGCAGATCCGTCGAACCGAAACCCCTCGACGGCCGCCTCCTCGGCGACGAGCTCGACCGGCTGGAACCGGACTTCACCAAGGCACCGCCGAACTTCGCCGTCACCCAAGCCGACTTCCGCCGGCTCAACCTCGTCGCCCGGCACCCCCGCGGCGTGCTGCGCGCCCTGCGCGTCGGCACCCGCTACCTGCTCGCCACCCTGCTGCGCAAACGGCTGCTGGTGCGCGGGCAAGCGCTCGCCGCCGCCCTGCGCGCCGGACTCCGCGACCAGGGCGTGCCGCTGTGGCTGAACACCCCGCTGCTCGACCTGCTGCACGAGGACGGCCGCGTCACCGGCGTGCTGGTGCGCCGCGACGGCGCGGAGGTCGCGCTGCGCGCGCGCCGCGGCGTGCTGCTGGCCGCGGGCGGCTTCGAACGCGACGCCGAAATGCGCCGACGCCACCAGCGCGCCCCCATCGGCGCCGACTGGACCGTCGGCGCCGCCGCCAACACCGGCGACGCGATCCGCGCCGCCCAGCGCATCGGCGCCGACGTCGACCTGATGGACGACGCCTGGTGGGGACCGTCGATCCCGCTCACCGGCGGCCCCTGGTTCTGCCTCGCCGAACGCACCCTGCCCGGCTGCCTCCTGGTCAACGGCGACGGCGAGCGGTTCGTCAACGAGGCCGCGCCCTACGTGGACGCCGTGCACGCCATGTACGGGCCCGGCGACGGACCCGCCCGCAACATCCCGACCTGGCTGATCGCCGACCAGCGCTACCGGAACCGCTACCCGTTCGCCGGGCTCGGCCCACGCCACCCGTTCCCCCGCCGCTGGTACGACGCCGGAGCCGTCCACCGCGCCGACACCCTCGCCGAACTCGCCGCCGCCATCGACGTCCCCGCCGAACCGCTGCGCGGCACCGTCGAACGGTTCAACGCGCACGCCCGCACCGGCGAGGACACCGACTTCGGCCGCGGCCGCAGCGCCTACGACCGCTACTACGGCGACCCCACCAACCGGCCCAACCCTTGCCTGGCGGAGCTGACCACCGCCCCGTACTACGCGGTGCGCATCGTGCCCGGCGACCTCGGCACCAAGGGCGGGCTGCGCACCGACGCCCGTGCCCGCGTGCTGCGCACCGACGACGCACCGATCCCCGGCCTCTACGCGGCGGGCAACACCGCCGCCGCCGCGATGGGCCGCACCTACGCCGGACCGGGCGCCACTCTCGGCCCGGCCATGACCTTCGGCCACCTCGCCGCGCTGCACATGGCAGGCGCGGCACCCGAACCCGCTGCGAACCCCGACCGGGGTGAACGGAGGAGCCAGCGATGACGCCGAACGACGACGTGCGCACCATCGACGTCGGAACCCCGCCCACCAGGTTCGCCCGCGGCTGGCACTGCCTCGGCCTCGCCGAGACCTTCAAGGACGGCAGACCGCACCCCGTCGAAGCCTTCGGCGGCAAGCTCGTCGTCTTCCAAGCAGGCGACGGCGCGCTGCACGTCCTCGACGCCTACTGCAGGCACATGGGCGGCGACCTCAGCCAGGGCAGCATCAAGGGCGACGCCGTCGCCTGCCCGTTCCACGACTGGCGCTGGTCCGGCGAAGGCCGCTGCGTCGGCATCCCCTACGCCAAGCGCATCCCGCTGCGCGCCCGCACCCAGGCCTGGACCTGCCTGGAGCGCAACGGGCAGCTGTTCGTCTGGCACGACCCCGAGGGCTCCGCACCCACCGACGAGGTCGCCATCCCCGAACTCCCCGAGGTCGGCGACCCGGAGTGGAGCAGCTGGACCTGGGACTCGGTGTTCATCGAAGGCTCGCACTGCCGCGAGATCGTGGACAACGTGGTGGACATGGCGCACTTCTTCTACGTGCACTTCGCCTTCCCCACCTACTTCAAGAACGTCTTCGACGGGCACGTCGCCACCCAGTACCTCAACACCAAGGGCCGGCCCGACGTCGGCTCCCGCTCCAACTACTCCGGCGAGGACAACCTCGGCGTCTCCGAAGCCTCCTACTACGGGCCCTCGTACATGATCGACCGGCTGTGGAACCAGCACCGCGGCACCACCGTCGAGACCATCCTGATCAACTGCCACTACCCGGTGACCGCGAACTCCTTCGTGCTGCAGTGGGGCGTGCTGGCCAAGAAGCTGCCCGGCCTCGACGACGAGCAGGCCGACGCGATGGCCGCCAAGATCGCCAAGGGCACCAGCGTCGGATTCCTGCAGGACGTGGAGATCTGGCGCAACAAGACCCGCATCGACAACCCGCTGCTGTGCGAGGAGGACGGCCCCGTCTACCAGCTGCGCCGCTGGTACGAGCAGTTCTACACCGACGTCGCCGACCTCACCGAGGACATGACCGGCCGCTTCGAGTTCGAAGTGGACACCACCCGCGCGAACATCGCCTGGGAGCAGGAGGTCGCCGACAACCTGGCCCGCCGGGCGGACTCCCCGTGAACCCGCCGGACTGGGCCAAAGCACCCGCTGGCGACGCCGCGCTGCACGAGCGCACCGCCGCCGACCGCCGCGAACAGCTCGAAGGCGGCCTGCGACCGGTGCGCTGCGACCGATGCGGAACCTGCGTGCTGGCCAAGAAGAACAGCCCCGCCCACACCAGCGTGCAGTGGACCCGCCGCGCCGCCCAGGACTGCCCCGCGCTCGCCGACGCCGCCCGCGGCGGCAGCACCGCGCACGTCCCCGGCTGCCCCGACCTGGAGGACAGCATCGGCGCGCGGCTGCGCCACGATCGGGAGGCGCCATGATCCACCGGCTCAAGGTCGACGAGGTCGTCGAGGAGTCCCCGGACGCCCGCTCCCTCGTGTTCGCCGACCCCGGGGACGACTTCTCCTACCGGCCGGGGCAGTTCCTCACCCTGCGGGTGCCGGACGAGCACGGCGGCTCCCTCGCCCGCTGCTACTCGCTGTCGAGCTCCCCGCACACCGGCGCCGCCCTGCAGGTCACCGTCAAACGCGTGCCCGACGGCCGCGGCTCCAACTGGCTGTGCGACCACGTCACCGCCGGAACGGTGCTGGACGTGCTGGCGCCCGACGGCGGCTTCAGCCCGAAGTCGCTGGACGCCGACTTCCTATTGCTGGCCGGCGGCAGCGGCATCACCCCGATCATGTCCATCGCGCGCTCCGCGCTCACCGCCGGGATCGGCCGGATCGCGCTGCTCTACGCCAACCGGGACGAACGCTCGGTGATCTTCGCCGAAGCGCTGCGGCACCTCGCCGCCGAACACCCGGAACGGCTCGTGGTGCTGCACTGGCTGGAGACCGTGCAGGGCCTGCCCGACGCCGCGGCGCTGCGCGCGCTCACCGCACCGTTCGCCGACCGCGAGGTCTTCCTCTGCGGCCCGAACGCGTTCATGGACGTCGCCACCGAAGCCCTCGCCACCGCCCCCGGGCGGCTGCACGTGGAGCGCTTCCACTCGCTGACCGCCAACCCCTTCGAGCAGGACCCGCCGACCGCGGCGGAAGACGCCGCGGGAGGATCGGCCACCGCGCACGTGGAGATCGACGGCGACCGGCACCGCCTGGACTGGCCCCGGCGGCAGCGGCTGCTGGACCTGCTGCTGGACCGCGGCATCGATGCCCCGTTCTCCTGCAGGCAGGGCGCGTGCAGCGCCTGCGCCTGCCGCATCACCGCCGGGGAGGTCAGCATGGAGCGCAACGACATCCTGGAGCAGCAAGACCTCGACGACGGGATCGTGCTGGCCTGCCAGTCGTTCCCGGTCACCGACGAGGTCCACGTCAGCTACGAGTGAAGGAGCCGCATGCCCATCGACCCGGACCTGGCCATCGGAGCCACCGTCGCCGACCAGGACGTCACCTGGACCGAATCCGACGTGCTGCTCTACCACCTGGCGCTCGGCGCCGGAGACCCGCCGACCGACCCGGGCGAACTGCGCTACGCCTACGAGCAGGACCTGCACGTGCTGCCCACCTTCGCGGTGGTGGCGCCGAACCTGCGCCAGTTCGAACCACCCGCGCTGTCCTTCCCCGGCATCGAGGTGGACCTGGCGAAGGTGCTGCACGGCTCGCAGCAGATCACCCCGCACCGCCCGCTGCCGGTCTCCGGCGGCGCCCGCGCCACCACCCGCATCGTCGACGTGCTGGACAAGGGCAAGGCCGCGGTGATCGTGCAGGAGACCGTGCTCACCGACGCCGACGGGCCGCTGTGCTCCGCCCGCTCGATGATCTTCGCCCGCGGTGAGGGCGGCTTCGGCGGGCACCGCGGTTCCGCCCCGCGCGTCGAACTCCCGCGGCGGGAACCGGACCTGGTGGTCGACTCCCGCACCGAACCGCGGCAGGCGCTGCTGTACCGGCTCTGCGGCGACCGGAACCCGCTGCACGCCGATCCCGCGTTCGCCGCGGCCGCCGGGTTCGAGCGACCGATCCTGCACGGCCTGTGCACCTACGGCGTGGTGTGCAAGTCCATCGTGGACACCGCGCTCGGCGGCGAGGTCGACCGGGTCGCCACCTTCGGCGCCCGCTTCGCCGGCGTCGTCCACCCCGGCGAGACCCTCCGCACCCGCATCTGGACCGAACCCGGCGGCACCCTGCTGGCCACCACCACCGTCCCGGAACGCGCGGACACCGCAGTCCTCGACGCCATCACCCTCACCACCAGGTGAGTGGCCCACCCGCCCAGTCCCACCGGGCGAACGGGCCACTCACCTGCTCACGATCGGATGCTCAGGTGCGGCCGGCGGCGTTGAGCAGGTCCAGCGCGCTGTGCTGGCAACCGTGCCCGACACCCGGCTCCACCCACGGCCCGTTCCAGTGCGGACCGTACGAGTCCTGCTCGTCGCGGTCGCGGGCGTGGGCCGCATCCGCCTGCCGCGCCAGGTAACCGGTGTACGGGTGGTCGGCCAGCTCCGCGTTCAGCACGCCCAGCCCGCGCACGTACGGCCCCTTGAACGAAGCCCCGTCACCATCGCAGTCGTCACCCTCGACCGGCTCGCGCAGGATCCCGTCCGGGTTCAGGTAGGCCGAGCCGGTCGAGGCGTCGGCGAGCGCCCGCGCCCGCTCCAGCAGCGCCGCGTCCCCGGTGGCGCGGTGCAGCTCCACCAACCCGCCCAGCAGCACGCCCTGGTTGTACGTCCACGCCGTGTCGCCGTTGTTCGCGCACTCCCCGGTGAGCCCGTCGTTGACCAGCCCGCCCTCCCCGATCATGCCGCTGCCCTCGAACCACGCCCACCCGTCGCGAGCCCGCTGCAAGTAGGTCGTGTCCCCGGGAATCCTGTTGTGCAGCGCCACGTTCAGCTCGACGTAGAGCTCGTTGGTGATCGCGTTCTTGTAGGCCTTGTCCCGGTGCCACAGCACCCCGCCACCGCACTCCGGCGTCCAGTGCGCCGCCATGTGGTCGGCGTCGGCGCGCGCCGTCGCCAGGTACCGCTCGTCCCCGGTGAGGTCGTGCGCGGCCACCCACGCCATCCCCCACCACCCGGTGTCGTCGAGGTAGTCGTTGCGGAAGTCCCCGCCCTGGGCGTTCCGGTTCAGCTCGTAGGTGCGGTCGATGGCGTGCTCGTGCTCGCGATCCCCGCTGATCCGGATGCTCTCGATCAGCGCCGTCAGCGCGTTCGCCGAGGTCCACCAGTTCCCGGTGTCGAACAGCCCGATGTCCTCGCGGTAGCGCCCCATCAACGCCGTCGCGGCCGCACCGCCGGGGCTGTCCGCGGCGGCCGCCGCGGGTGCGGCCGGGGCGCACAGCAGCAGGCAGCACAGCAGGCCGAGCGCTCGGAAACCGGTCATGGCAGCCCCCTCCGCCCCGCCCGGCGTCGCGCGGGAGCGCTCCCACGATCACCGGGCCCGCGCGGCGCTGTCAACGCGGATCACCCCGGCGGCGGCAGGCCGCTGCCGGTCCGCTGCGGAACGGGGAGGAAGCTGGACGCGAAAAAAGGGGAGCCCCCGCTCCCCTTCCCCGTCCAACTCAAAACGCACCGGGGTCCTTGCGGCAAGACCCCAGCCATGGCGCACAATCAGCCGCCGAAGCCACGACCTGCGAAAACGAGATGTGTCCTCGTCCACATCCGAGGTCGGCACGGGCGCGGCCGGGAAGCGGAGCGCGCCCGGCAGCGGTTTCGAACGAGGGGACGAGCACCGGCAGCGGCATCGCCGGCGCTCGAAGCAGTGCGAGGAAGACGGTTCAGCGACTGTGAGGGGCCCGTGTCAGCACAGGGGTACGAAGAGGAATTGCGGTCCGAGCGCGACCACGTCGCCGGCCTCTACGCGAGGCTCGACGCGGAACGCGCCCGGGTGCGCGGCGAGTACAAGGCATCGCTGCGCGGTGACGGCGAGTCGCTGGTGGAGCGGGACGTGCAGGTGCGCGCGCTCGCGCGCGAGGTGCGGCGGCTGGACGTGGTGGACAACGGGCTGTGCTTCGGCAGGCTCGAAGCGGAGTCCGGGCAGCACTCCTACATCGGGCGGATCGGGCTGTTCGACGCCGACGACGACTACGAGCCGTTGCTGCTGGACTGGCGCGCCCCGGCGGCCCGCCCGTTCTACGTGGCGACCGGCGCGCACCCGGAGGGCGTGCGCACCCGCCGCCAGTTCCGCACCCGCAACCGGGAGGTGCTCGCCTTCACCGACGAGCACCTGGGTGGCCCCGGCGGCGACGAGGAGGGCGACGCGGCGCTGCTGGCGGCCGTGAACGCGCCGCGCGGCGGCGAGATGCGCGACATCGTCGCGACCATCCAGGCCGAGCAGGACGAGATCATCCGGCTGGAGCACCAGGGCGTGCTGGTGATCGAGGGCGGCCCGGGCACCGGCAAGACGGTGGTGGCGCTGCACCGCGTCGCCTACCTGCTCTACACCCGGCGGGAGCGGATGGAGCGCCACGGCGTGCTGGTGGTGGGGCCGAACCCGGCGTTCCTGACCCACATCGGCCGGGTGCTGCCCTCGCTGGGCGAGACCGACGTGGTGTTCATGACGCCCGGCGACCTGGTGCCGGGCCTGCAGGTCACCGCCGAGGACGCCCCGGAGGTGGCGCGGGCCAAGGGTTCGCTGCGGATGCTGGACGTGCTGGCCGCGGCCGTCGCCGACCGCCAGCGGCTGCCCGAGGCGCCGCTGCCGATCGAGCTGTCCGACGCCGCGGTGCGCATCGACGCCGACACCGCCGAGTGGGCGCGGCAGGAGGCGCGGGACACCGGGCTGCCGCACAACGAGGCGCGGGCCACCTTCATCGAGATCGTCACCTACGTGCTCACCGAACGGGCGATCACCCGCATCGGCCGGGGGTGGCTGGGCAAGGAGGACGTGGCGGCCCGCGAGCAGCTGCGCCGCGACCTGCGCGCGGAACTGGCCGAGAAACCGGAGTTCGCCGCCGCGCTCGCCGAGCTGTGGCCGGTGCTCACCCCCCAGGAACTGCTGGCCGACCTGTACACCTCCCCGGAGCGGCTGCGCGCGGCGGGAGCCGACGCGGCGCTGCTGCGCACCGACGGCGCGGCGTGGACGGTGTCGGACGTGCCGCTGCTCGACGAGCTGGTGGACCTGCTGGGCCGGGACAAGCTGGCCGAGCGGGCCGCGAAGCAGGCCGCCGAGCGGGAGCGCAAGGCCGAGCAGGAGTACGCCGCGGGCGTCCTGGAGATCATGGAGGTGGAGCGGCACGACATGATGGACGACGAGGACCACCTGCTCGCCCAAGACCTCGTGGGCGCCGATGACCTCGCCGACCGGTTCGTGGAGCACGACACCCGCAGCCTCGCCGAACGCGCCGCCGCCGACCGGGACTGGACCTACCGGCACGTCGTCGTCGACGAAGCGCAGGAACTGTCCGAAATGGACTGGCGGGTGCTGGTGCGGCGCTGCCCGGCGCGGTCGTTCACCGTGGTCGGCGACCTCGCGCAGCGCCGCTCGGCGGCCGGGGCGACTTCCTGGGGTTCGATGCTGGACCGGTACGTGCCGGGCCGTTGGCAGTACCGGCCGCTGTCGGTGAACTACCGCACCCCGGCGGAGATCATGGCGATCGCGGGTTCGCTGCTCGCCGAGTTCGCCCCGGAGGTGACGGCACCGGAGTCGGTCCGCTCCTGCGGTGTTCCCCCGTGGTCGCGGCGGGTCACCGACGAGGAGCTGCCCGCGGCCGTCGCGGAGTTCACCCGGGCCGAGGCCGACCGGGAGGGCACCTGCGTGGTGATCGGGCCGCCGGACGTGCCGGGCGCGGTGCCCGCTTCGGAGACGAAGGGCCTGGAGTACGACGCGGTGCTGGTCGTCGATCCGGACCGGATCCTCGCCGACGGCCCGCGCGGCGCGGCGGAGCTGTACGTGGCGCTCACCCGCGCCACCCAGCGGCTCGGCGTGCTGCACCGCGAACCGCTGCCCCGGGCGCTGTCCGGGCTGGTGGAGCTCGACGGCCCGGTGCCGGCGGGTTCGGCGCAGTAGTCACCGGACGGCCGCGGCCGGAGTCCGGCTCCTCTGCGGCCGTCTTCGGTGGTTCGTCTTCGAGCGTTGATTTCACTCGACACTGAACTGATCGCACCATTTGATGGGTCCGGTGCCGCCGCCCCCGAGCGTCGATCGAGGGCTCGGACCAGCGGCGAGGCCTGCGGCTGCACCGGCAGGGCGCGCCCGCGGACCTCGCTCGCGATACCCGATCCCACCTCCGGCGGTCTGCGACCAGCGCCAGCCGCGCCGCAGCGGAGCCGATCCGGCGAAGCCCCGGCGCCGCCGCAGGCACCCCGGCGCCTACGCCGCGGCCCGCCGCCGCACCCCTGGGCCGGCTCTACGCACGCCCACTCCGCACGAGCGGCTTCCCCTCACCGCTCTCCTCGGCTTCGCCGTCTTTCTCCTCAGCCGGGTTTATTTCACTCGACACTGAAGCCACCGCACCCTCTGACGCACGACGAGTCGGGCGTCCCACGAGACCTGGCACGGCCGAACAGGCCACCGACCCGCCCGATCCCCGACCGGCCCGAGCCCTCCTCCTGTCAGCGGCGCAGCCGCCGCCCACCCGATCAACGGGACCAACCGCGGGTTTCCAGCGGGATCCTCGCGAGGACAGCGCTCCCGCCCGTGGCGGAGCCACCGGTGAGAACGGTCCGGCAGCGCGGATCCCGCTGCGGTTCCGCCACCCCACCCCTCGCGGGAGGCGCGGTCACCCCCGTCGAAGACCGCGGAAGGTTCGGCGGAGGTCTGCTACCCAGCCGTCGGGGTTCTCCCACGGGATGAAGTGCCCGCCGCGGTCGTGCGCGTTGACGTTGACGTGGTTGAACCAGGCGGCCTGCGGCCCGTCCTCGAACGCCCGGATGCGCTCGGCGGCGGTGCGGATGCCGGGCGGGTTCTCGTAGGTGACGAAGGTGAGGCCGACCGGTGCCTGCACGACGGGCTTCCGGTCGTGCGCGGGCGTCCACGGGTACCGGTTGGCGTTGGCGTAGTAGCGCAGCGAGGTGCCGATCGAGTTGGTCGCCCAGTAGATCGTGGCGTGCGTCAGCAGCTCGTCCGCGGTGAACACCGATCCGAGGTTACCGCCGTTGTCGCTCCACGAGTTCCACCGCTCCAGCAGCCAGGCGAGCAGCCCGGCGGGCGAGTCGCTCAGCCCGTGCGCCAGGGTCCCGCCGTCGAGCACGTGCACGGCGAGGTGCGAGGCCGAGCGGCGGTCCAGCTCGACGATCCGGTCCCGCAGCTCGGCGGGCTGGTCGTCGGTGAGCGGCCGGTTCCGGGCGAAGTCCCAGGCGCGCGGACCGGTGAAGAAGTCCAGCGGCAGCCCGGAACCGATGTGGATGCCGTGCAGCTCGTCGGCGTACTTGTGCCCGAGCTGGCTGGAGACGAGGCCGCCGATGTCGCAGCCCCCGGCGGCGTACTTCGCGTGCCCCAGCACCTCGGTCATCAGGACGTGCCAGAGGTCGGCGACCTTCCAGAAGTTGACGTCGGGGAAACCGGTGAGCGGCCCGGGGAACCCGAATCCGGGCAGTGACGGCACGATCACCTCGAACGCGTCCGCCGGGTCGCCGCCGGACGCGCCCGGATCGGCGAGCGGGTCGATCACCTTCGACCAGTGCCAGAACGTCCACGGCCAGCCGTGGGTGAGGATCAGCGGGATCGGGCGGGGTCCGCGGCCCGGCTTGCGCATGAAGTGCACCGGCACCCCGGCGACGGTCACCTGGTAGTGCTCGTAGGCGTTGATCGCGGCCTCCGCCGCGCGCCAGTCGTAGCCGTCCCGCCAGTGCTCGACCAGCTCGCGCAGGTAGCCGGCGGGGACGCCGTAGGACCAGTCGTCGTCCCCCTCGTCCAGCGGCGACCTGGTCGCGGCGAGGCGGGCGCGCAGGTCGGCCAGCACCTCGTCGGGGACGTGGATCGGAACGGGGTCCAGGGGGAACCGGGTGGTCATGGTGCGGTCCTCGCTCGGTCGGGTGACGGGTTGCGGAGCCGAGCCGCCGCCCGGAGCGCCCGGGCGCGGACCTCCGGCGCCGCAACGATTCCACGAGCACGTCGCGCGGTACAGCGGTCCGAGTCCGCGGCGGAGCGGTGCCGGGTGCTGTTCCAATGGGGCCATGACAGAGCTGCGCACCCTGGGTTCGTCCGACCTCGCCGTCTCCCGCCTCTGCTTGGGCGGCAACGTGTTCGGGTGGACCGCCGACCGGAACGACTCGTTCGCCGTCCTCGACGCCTACACCGCGGCGGGCGGCAACTTCATCGACACCGCCGACTCGTACATGAACCGGCCGGGCAACGAGCCCGGGCAGTCCGAGCGGATCATCGGCGAGTGGCTCGCCGCCCGCGGCGGCCGGGACGACGTGGTCATCGCGACGAAGGTGGCCCACCACCCGGACTTCAGGGGGCTCGCGCCCGCCAACGTCAAGGCGGCCGCGGAGGCCTCGCTGCGCCGGTTGGGCACCGACCGGATCGACCTGTACTACACGCACTTCGACGACGAATCCGTGCCGGTGGCCGACATCATCACCGCGCTCGACGAGCTGGTTCGGGAGGGCAAGGTCCGCGCGATCGCCGCCTCCAACATCAGCCCGCAGCGGCTCGCCGACTCGCTGGCGTTCTCCGAGCGGGAGGGCCTGGCCCGCTACGTCGCGCTGCAACCGCACTACAACCTGGTCTCCCGCGACACCTACGAGGGCGAGCTGCGGGACGTCGTCGAACGGGCCGGGCTGGGGTGCGTGCCGTACTTCGCGCTCGCTTCCGGTTTCCTCACCGGCAAGTACCGGCCGGGCAGCACCGTGGACAGCGAGCGCAGCGAACCGCGGCTGGCCGGGCGGTACGCGGGCAGCGAGCGCTCCGCGCGGGTGCTCGCCGCGCTGGACGAGGTCGCCGCCGAGCGGGACGCGGCGCACGCGACGGTGGCGCTGGCGTGGCTCGCGCGGCAGCCGACGGTGGTCGCGCCGATCGCCTCCGCCCGCAACACCGAGCAGCTGCCCGCGCTGCTCGCGATGCACGACCTGGAGCTGACCGCCGACGACCTCCGGAAGCTGGACGCGGCCTCCGCCTGACTCCGACCGGACCGTCCCGTTCGCCGCGACGACGCCGGGCGAACGGGACGGTCACCTGCCGTCGGCGTGCGGCCGATCACCGCCACCCGAGCCCCCGAACGGCCCATCGGCGCATACGATCACCCGCGGCCCGATGCGAACGACCCGGACGGGAAGCCGAACATGAGCGAGCACGACCACCCCGGTGGCCTGGCGCATCCGCGACAGCCGATGACCGGTCGCGACCCGGACGAACCGGGCCGGGTCGCCACTCCCCTGGAGCTGCTGTTCGACCTGACCTTCGTGGTCGCGGTCGGCACCGCCGCCTCCTTCCTCGCCGAGACGCTGGCCGGGGGGCACGTCGTGCCAGGGATCACCGCGTTCGTGCTCGCGATGTTCGCGATCAGCGTGGCGTGGATCAGCTTCAGCTGGTTCGCCTCCGCCTTCGACACCGACGACTGGCTGTACCGGGCGTTGACGATGCTGCAGATGATCGGCGTGGTCGTCTTCGCCCTGGGCCTGCCCGCGCTGTTCACCGGCCTGGCCGAGGAGTCGCGCCTCGAAGTGCGGGTGATCGTGCTCGGCTACGTCGTGATGCGGGTCGCGATGGTGCTGCAGTGGTGGCGGGCGGCGCGGGAATCGCCCGAGTTCAGCGCGGTCGGCTTCGCGAACATCCGGTGGACGGTGCTCGCGCAGGTCGGCTGGGTCGTGCTCGCCTTCGCGAACCTGCCGCTCGGCGTCGCGTTGGCGGCGTTCGTGCTGCTCGGGCTGCTGGAGCTGGCGCTGCCGGTCTTCGCGCAGGGGCGCGCGCACGGCACGCCCTGGCACCCGCACCACGTGGCGGAGCGCTACAGCGCCTTCGCGATCATCACCCTCGGCGAAGGCGTCGTCGGCACCATCGCCTCCTCCGGCGAGCTGCTCGGCGGCGGCAGCGGCGTGAACTGGAGCGGGGACGCGGTCGCGGTGGTCGTCGCGGGCGTCGGCCTGACCTTCGGCATGTGGTGGGTGTACTTCGCGACCCCGTTCGGCGGGGTGCTGGAGCAGCGCCGCGCCCGCGGCTACCTGTTCGGCTACGGGCACATCCTGGTGTTCGGGGGAATCGCCGGGACCGGTGCCGGGCTGCACCTGGCGGGGTTGCAGCTGGAGCACCACTCGACGATCGGCAACGCCACGGTGGTGCTGGCGCTGGCCGTGCCGCTCGGGCTGTACCTGCTGGTCGTGTACCTGCTGCACGCGCTGCTGCTGTCGGAGGCCGACGGGTTCCACGTGCTGCTGCTGGTGATCACGCTCGGGGTGCTCGGGGCCGCGGTCGCGCTGGCCGCGGCGGGCGTGGGGATCGCGGCGTGCCTGCTGGTGGTGATGCTGGCGCCGTACGTGACGGTGCTCGGCCACGAGACGATCGGGCACCGGCACCAGCGGCGCGCGCTGGACGGCCTGCGGCGGCGCTGATGTTCACCCGGCGGCGGCGCCGCAGGCGATCATCCGGCGGCGGCGCCGCAGGCGAGCACCCGGCGCGGTCGCCGCAGGCGATCATCCGGCGCGGTCGGCGCCGTCGAACGGCAGGCCGCGGGCGAGGAACGCGGTGCCCGCGAGCCCGATCGCGGTGGCGAGCAGCACCCCGGCCGCGCCGACCCCGCTGGCGACCAGCCCCACCGCGCCGGGCAGCACGACCTGCCCGGCGCGGTTCCCGGTGAGGCGCAACGACATCGCGCGCCCGCGCAGGCCGGGCGGTGTCGATTCGGCCAGCCACGACATGGTCAGCGGCTGCCCGACGCCGAGCCCGAGCCCGGCGATCAGCACCGCGACGGCCAGCGCCCACACCGGCACCGGTGCCGCGGTCACCGCGAGCCCGACCGCGGCGGCGGTGATGCTCAGCACCAGCAGCTTCCGGCGGCCCAGCAGCCGGGTGGTGCTGCCCAGGAAGAACCGGGACACCATCGAGGCCACCGCCCGCAGTCCCAGCAGCCCACCGACCACGCCGGAGGCGATGTGCCGTTCGGCGCCGAGCGCGGGGAGGTACACCACCGACAGGTCCACGGCCGCGAGCACCACGCAGCTCGTGCACAGCGCGGGCACCAGTCCCGGCAGCCGCAGCAGCCCGCGCACTCCCGGCGAGCCGTCCGGTGCGGCGGCCGAGGACGGGGTGCCGCTGGTGATGCCGAAGGAGCACACCAGCAGCGCAGCGGCTAGCGCCGTCGCTCCCCAGAAGATCGGCGTGGTGTCCGGGATCGCCGCCGCACCGCCGAACACGACGATCAGCAGCGGCCCGGCGGCCTGCCCGAGGGAGGCGGCGAACGTGTAGTAGCCGAACGCCGCGTCCAGCCGCGCCGAGGACGTCATGTTCGCCACCAGCGCCTGCTGCCCGATCACCGAGCACAGGTGGGCGGTGCCCAGCAGCACGTTGCCCACGACGAGCCCCAGCACCGAGCCGCCGAGGGTCAGGAACGCCGCGCCCGCCGCGCACATCAGTACGCCGCCGGCGACCATCACCCGCCGCTCCCCCAGCCGGTCCACGATGTGCCCGGCGGGCAGCGCCAGCACCAGCGGCACCAGCGCGAAGCTGCCGGAGAGCACGCCCAGCCAGGACGCGGGCACGTCCAGCTCCAGCGCGCGGTAGGAGGTGGCGGGCCGCAGCACGAAGGTGACGACCTGGGTCAGCACCGCGTGCGCCAGCAGCACCCACACCCGCCGGTCGAGCCTCACGAGGCGTCGCCGTGCAGCAGGCTGCGCGCGGACCGGGCGCTGAGGCTGGCGTCGATGTGCCTGCGCATCAGGTCGGCGGCGGCCTCGGCGTCCCCGGCGATGACGTGTTCGGCGAGCAGCCGGTGCTCGTCGTCGCGCTCGTTGCGCTCCGCGGAGCTGCGGCCTTCGGCGAGCGCGTGCATCCGGTACCGGTCGGCCTTGTCCCACAGCCCGTCGAGCGCGTCGACGAGCAGATCGTTGTGCGAGGCGCGGTAGATCGCGGCGTGGAACCGGCGCTGCTCGGCGAGCTGCTGCAAGGACGGGTCGTTCGGCAGGGCCCGCTGCTCGTCGACGGAGCGGCGGATCTCGGCGATGTCGTCCTTGGTGCGGCGTTCGGCGGCGAGGGCGGCGGCCGTCGGGTCCAGCACCCGCCGCAGCTCCACGAGGTCCCGGACCTCTTCCCCGCTGAGCTGGGTGACGCGGGCGTCGCGGTGCGCGTCGAGCTCCACGAACCGTTCCGTCATGAGCCTGCGCAGCGCCTCCCGCAGCGGGGTGGTGCTGATCCCGATGGTGCGGGCGAGGGTCGCCTGGTTCAGCACCGAGCCCGGCGGGAACTCGCCGGAGAGGATCTTCTCGCGCACGCTCGCGTAGGCGTACTCGCTCTTGGTCATGCGCGCTGCCGCCGGTTCGTCCATGCACCCGCCCTTCGATCCCTTATAGCCTCGCACATCGGTGCGGGCGGATGCATCGAAGGTGGCATCACCACAGGTGGTGACCTCAGCGACGGCGAGTCGGGATCATCACGATCGCCGGATCAGGAGCCCTCGCGGGCGGAGGTTATAAGCTGCGTGGCGCTCACTTCGAGGCGTCCTTGCCGCGCTGCCAGAACAGCACCCCGCCCTGCGCGACGGCGGCGAGCGCGACGAGCCCGACCGCGAGCCCCGTCATCCAGGTCCAGCCGATGTAGAACGCCACGCCGACCACCAGGGCGAGGACGATGAGCGTCCTGATCAGGAACAACGTCATGCTCCGCGTGCTCATCAGGACACCCCTCCCCGTTCCGGAGCGGCGCCGCGCCGCCCCCGCGGAACCCTACCGACCGGCTGATCAGCGGTCGTACCGACCGGACTTGACCGCCCCCAGGAACGCCGCGAAACCCGCCGTCGACGCGGCCAGTACCGGAGACGCCTCGCCGAGTTTGCTGTCCCGGAGGAGAGCTCGTCCGGGCAAGTTCAGCGCTGTCTCCACGCAGGCGTTCGCTTGTCCCGATCGCGCGGACTTGATCCAGTTCGGCTCCGGAAGCACGTTGCTACTCCTTCATGCGTGAGGCGTGACATCCAGCGATGTTGCGCAAGAACGCGCTCAACTCCGCCGCCTTCCGGTGCGCCGGTTCGCGACGAGGCGAAACGGCCGGGCTAGCTCGGTGGCGTCCACGACGAGCGCCCCGAGCAGGACCGCCCCCTCCCTGCTCGGGCGGCGGGGCATTTCCCAGCGGCTGATCAGCGGTCGTACTTGCCGGACTTGACCGCTCCGAGGAACGCGGCGAAACCGTCGGCCGACGCCACCAGCACCGGGGACGCCTCACCTAGCTTGCTGTCCCGCACCCACGCTCTTCCCGGCACGTCCAGCGCCACCTCGACGCAGTTGTTCCCCTGCCCGCTCCGGGATGCCTTGCGCCACTTCGCTGAAGAGATCGACATGCCCCGCAGTATCCCTCAGAGATCCACAAGCTCCCCCCTCAGCCCGCGGATCAGCGCCGAGCTGTCGGCCACCGGCAATGCAGTCGACCGCACGTCATCGAAGAGTTTCGCCAACGTGGCCACTTCGTCCGGCTTGTCCACGAGTTGCCCGCCGATCGGAGTATCCATGTACCCAAGGCTTTCGTGGTCCGAGTCCGGAAAACCGAGCAACACGAAGGAACCGTGCGGACATGCGTGCGCTCCCGCTCCGTACGGCAGCACCTGAATGATCACGTTCGGCTGGGCGGACATCGAGATCAGATGATCGAGCTGCCGGTCCATGAGATCCCGTCCGCCGACACGGCGATGCAGGGCTTCCTCCGCGAGCACGACCCGCAGTTCCAGTCGGGGCTCTTCAAGCAGCCTCCGCTGACGCGCCAGCCTGGCCGAAACCCACGCATCCAGCGTGTCCCCACTCAGCGATGCACGTCCGACTTGGTGCATCTCGCGCACGTAGTCCTCGGTTTGAAGCAGACCGGGGATGATACCCAGTTCGAACGTACACACCTGCGAAGCGTCAGTCTCGTAGTCGACATAGGGCGCGAACCACGAAGGAAGCCGGTAGGCGGACCAACGCCCACGACTCGTCCCTGCTCGCCGGATCTCCTCCATCTCGCCCCGGACAGCTTGATCAGCGCCGTAGAGGTCGAGCAAAGCCGCAAGCTCCAGCTTCTTCGCACCCGATCTTCCGGCCTCCATGTGCCTGATTTTTGCTTCCGAGCAGCCGAGCCTCCGCGCCGCATCGGTCGTGCTCAGAGCCGCGCCAACGCGAAGTTTCCGAAGCCACTGGCCGAGATGCCGACGTTGCGCTGTTGCTGCCATCCACTGCCTCCGACATGCGGTGTCACCTGAAGAGGTAATCGACATTCTGACACGTCAACTTTATCTTTGACGAGTCAAGATCACACACGGTGATCGTACGGCAACAGATCTGGAGGGTTCGCATGGTCGGAAACCACCAGCGAAATCGACAACGCCACTTCTGGCGCCCGGCAGGAGACGGACGCAGGCACGCGTTCCGGGGATCTCGGTGGGACGGGCGGACGACCGAGGCGGTCACGGTGTGCGGCGACGAGGTGACGTTGTCGGCCGACACCGACGAGACCGCGTGGGTCGTCGCCCCCAGCTGTCTCGACTGCAACGGCCTGCTGCTGCGGGAGAAGCGCGGAGGAGGCGGGCATGGATGATCGAGGGCTTCGCGGTCGATGCGACCGGACTGACGCACGTGGCGGAACTTCGCACCGGCCGGACGCTGTGCGGTGCCGTTGTGGTGGCGGCGCGATCGGCGGTCCCGGCGGGCACCTGTGGTTCTTGTGTCGCGGAGACGCTGCTCGCCCGAGCGCGGCGAGCCCCCCGCGTCCGGAACGGACCGGAGCTTGGGCGCGGGGCCCGGGCGGGGGCCGCTGGCATCGTGTCCTGCGGTGTGCTGGAGGCAGCCTCCCCCGAGCCTGCGGCGGACACGTGCGCGGGCCGCTGGATTTGCGCCGGACCGAGCCCGCGGACCTGACCGCTCGGTGCCCTCGCTGCCTGGCCGCGACCGAGACCGGACACGAGGGACCGTGCGCCGCGTGACCTGACCTCGGGTCCGGTGCGCCGGACCCGCGCGAGCCTCCTGTGCGCCGCGACCTACCCCGATCCGGGTCGCGCGAGGGAGGACGGGACCCCGCATCCGCCCAGGCGGGTGCGGGGTTCTTCGCGCTTCGGGATCGGGTTGCTCGTGGGGTGGGGTTCGGGGTGGGGTTGGCGGATGGTCGATGTGGTGGTGCCGGGTCCGGCGGACGATGGACTGGTCGACGCGGTGGCGGAGTTGCTGGAAGCGCAGGTGCGGGCGGGGGCCGCGCTCGGGTGGGTGGAACCGCCGCCGCGCGCGGAGATCGCCGAGCTGATCGGCGGGATCCTCGCCGACGGGCCGGGCGAGGCCGCGTGCGCGGTGGCCCGGGACGCGGGCGAGCTCGTCGGGTTCGGGTACTGGCGGCGCTACGCGCGGCCGACGCACCGCCCGCACGCGGACCTGGAGAAGCTGGCCGTCGCCCCGTCCGCGAGCAGGCGCGGGATCGGCCGGGCCGTGCTGCGCGCGCTCGTGGCGAGCGCCCGGGCGGCCGGCGTCGAACAGCTCACCCTCGACTTCCGCGGGGACAACCACGCCGCCGAACGCCTGTACCGCTCCGAGGGGTTCGTCGAATACGGGCGCCTCGCCGGGTTCGTCGCCCCGGCCGACGGCACCCGCCACGACAAGGTCCTGCACGTCAAGGACCTCCGCGCTCCGACCGGCTGAAAACCCCGTGGCACGAGCCGAGATCCCGCTACGCTGATCCACTGATCACGATCGTGGGGCACGACTGATCCTGGGGGCGCGGCATGGCGGACGACGACGAGGACGAGTCCCGGACCGGGCAACCGGATTCCAGCAACGTTCCGTGGGTGGCGATCATCGGATTCGCCGCGTCCGCGGTGACTGTGCTCGGATTCCTCGGGTTCCAGAACGTCGGCGAGGTCCGGGATTGGGTGGCGTCGGGGCCGAGCACGTCGGCCGCGCCGACCTTCGACCACTACGCCGCGGACACCTCGGAATCCGACGACCACCCGACCACCGAGGAATCGGCGACCACCGAAGCATCCGAGAGCGCCGAGGAAACCACCGCGGAAACGACCTCCGGCGAGGAGGAACCCGAATTCGACCCCGCCGACCTGGACGACGAGGACACCGATCCCACCCCGTTCACCAGTTCCGCGCTGCTCGTGAACTCGTTCACCACCGATCGCGGGACCACGTACGAGCTGGTCTCCGCGGGCGCGACGCCCTGCGGGGAGGCCACCGGCACCAGCGAGGACGTCCGCCGCACCCTGCACTCCTACCGCTGCTCGACCGCGATGAGCGGCGTCTACCTGGTCGACGACGACACCGCGGGCGAGAACGCGCAGGTGCTCGTCTCGGTACAGGTCATCCCGTTCGAGACGGCCGCGGCCGCGGGCGGTGCCCGGGCGAGCATCAACGGGAACGCGCACTGGGACTTCGGCGTGTGGTGCCCCCGGTCCGGGATCGGGCAGCACGCCTGCTCGACCGGCTACACCGACGCGCGCAGGTACGGCTACCAGCGCACCGACCACCGCTACCTGATCGGCGTGTCGGCGGTGTACGCGAACCTGAGCCCGACCAGGGACGCCGATCCCTGGCTGATCGAGGCGGCAGCGGAAGGCGTGTCGGCGAACGGGCCGCGGGACGACGGCTGAACCGGCCGCGCCCGCAACCGGAAGCGGCATCCCGTTCCGCAGCCGACATCGCCGAATCGTCGAATCGTGCGATGACCGGTCGCACCACTTGCACGAAATCCGCAGTGGCACCGGAAGAGCGCCGATGTCGCGCGGCACGGCGCAATTTCCACGCCCGAACGGTTCCGCGCGACCGCCGAAAGGCCTAATCTCCGATTCAGGGAATCCCACCGGGACTTCCCACCGAGATTTCCCACCGGCCTTCCGCCGGGGCTTTCCACCGGGATTTTCCTCCGGTGCTTTCCACTGGGGCTGGAGCCGCATGAACGAGCAGAACCGACACCGCAACACCATGTCCGGCACCAGCGGCCGAACGGTCCAGGTCGGAGCGGTCCACGGCGACCTGACCATCACCGACGGCCGGGCCCGCCGCAGGCTGGCCGTCTGTGCGCCGCTCGCCGCCGTCGCCCTGGTGCTCGGCACGTCCCCGGCGACCACGCCCGCACCCGCGCCACCGGCACCACCGCCGGTCGCGGAGTCCAGCGCCCCGCCACCGCCGTGGGAGGTGTCCTCGTCCGGGACCGGGCGCGGCGACACCGAGCTCTCGTCCCGCTCCGGCACGCCCGACGGACCGCACAGCGGGGCCGAGTGCGCCGGGACCGGCGCGGACACGCACTGCGAGGTCTCCTCCGGCGTCACCTTCACCCCGACGGCACCGGCCGGATGAGTCGAGCAGCGCACGACCCGATCGGCGCACCGGGCCGATTCACCCGTGGTGGCGCGAGGAATCCGGGATCGGGCGGGTGGCGGCGGGCGCGTTGAGGCTGCCGAGGAGCGCGAGGGCTTCGGCCGACGGGCTGCCCGGTTCGGCGCGGTAGACCATCAGCTGCTGGCCCGGCGCGCTGTGCACCGAGAACGTCTCGTAGCTCAACGTCATCTCCCCCACCTGCGGGTGGAAGAACCGCTTGGACTCGTTGGCCTTGCGGCGGACGTCGTGCCGCGCCCACAACCGGGCGAACTCGGCGCTGTGCAGGGACAACTCGCCGACCAGCTCCACCAGCCGCGGATCCTCGCGGTCGAGACCGGCGGCCGCGTGCAGCCCGGCGACGGTGTTCTCCGCGACCCGCTCCCAGTCCAGGAAGAACCGGTGCGCGTCCGGATCGAGGAACAGCATCCGCACCAGATCACCGCTGTGGGGATGCCCGCCGTAGAGGGCGGCGCCGAGCTCGTTGTCGGCAAGGACAATGTAGTAGCGGTCCAGCACGACCGCCGGGGTGCCGGGCCAGGATTCCAGCAGCCGCAACAGGTTCGGGCTCACCCGCTCCGACCGCGCGGTCCGCCGGACGGTGCCGGGCCGGGTGAGGCGGTGCAGGTGCGTCGTGGCCTCCGCGTCCAGGTGCAGCACCGTCGCCAGCGCGTCGATCACCTGCGGCGAGGGGTTGCGCTCCCGGCCCTGCTCCAGCCGCACGTAGTAGTCCGAGCTGACCCCGGCCAGCGAGGCGAGCTCCTCGCGGCGCAGGCCCGCGACCCGCCGCCTGCCCACCGCGGGCAGGTTCCAGTCCTCGGGCCGCACCTGGGCGCGGCGGGCGCGGAGGAATTCGCCGAGCGGGTTGTCACCGTCCATGCCGTCCAGGCTAGGCGCGTCCGGCCGCCGGAGGGTGGCCGCGGAACTCCTAGACAGGGCGTACGAGCGGGCAGGAGAGGCGGCCGGGCACGGGAAAGGCGGGCCGTCCGCCCCACCCGGCGAACGACCCGCCTTCCACCCTCCCCGACCCGATTTCAGGGGCGGGTGAGCCACTGCGCGGCGTCGCGCACGCCCGCCGCGGTGATCTGGTGCCCGCCAGGGTGCCAGGACGTCGTGATCTCCGCACCGCGAGCGGTCAGCGCCTCGACCAGCCCGTTCGCGGCGGCCAGCGGGGCCATCGGATCGGCCTGCCCGTTGCCGAGGAACACCCGGGTGCCGGTGAGGTCGTGCCGGGGCGCGTCCGGGACGGGCAGCATCGCGGCGAACAGCACCGCCTCGGTCAGCACCTCCGGGCGCAACAGGGCCACCGCGGCCGCGATGTTGGCGCCGTTGGAGAAGCCGACGGCGACGAGCCGCCTGCCGCGCCACCCGTAGGCGTCCACGGCCTCGGCGAGGAAGTCGGCGAGCTGGTGGGCGCGGGCCACGACGTCCTCGGTGTCGAACACGCCCTCCGCCAGCCGCCGGAACCAGCGGGCCGCGCCGCCCTCCGACACCGGCCCGGCGGGGGCGAGCACCGGAGACCGCGGGCTGAGCTGCTCGGCGAGCCCGCGCAGGTCACCGGGCGCGCCCCCGGTGCCGTGCAGCAGCACCAGCACGGGCGCGTCCGCGTCGCCGCCGGCGTGCTCGTGCGGCAGGGACAGCGCGGTCACCCCAGCACCTCCGGGTTGTTCTCGGCGGGCAGGTCCAGCTTCGGCAGCATGCGGTCGATGTCCTCGCGCTTCGGCTCCAGCCACGGCGGCAGCTTCAACGCGCGCCCCAGTTCCAGCAGGGGTTCGTCCGCGGTGAAGCCGGGTTCGTCGGTGGCGATCTCCAGCAGGGTGCCGCCGGGTTCGCGGAAGTAGAGGGAGCGGAAGTACTGCCGGTCCAGGATGGAGGTGACGTTCACCCCGTCGCCGACGAGCTCCTCCCGCCACGCGGCCTGCGTCGCCTCGTCCGGCGCCCGCCACGCCACGTGGTGCACCGCGCCCGCGGCGACCAGGCCCCGCGGGGCGTCCGGGGTGACCAGCACGTCGACGAAGGCGCCCGGCCCGCCGTCCCCGGCGGTGAACCGGAGGCGGTTCTGCTCCTGGGCGGCGAATTCGAGGCCGAGGCCGCGGAACATCTCGGCGGTCGCGTCCTCGTGGTCGACCGACAACGTCACCGAGTGCAGGCCGCGCACCCCGTGCTCGGCGGGCACGGTGCCGCCTTCCCACGGCGCGCGCGGATCGCCCTGCGGGTGCGCGACCAGGGACAGCGCCAGGCCGTCCGGGTCGCGGAAGGTCAGCGCCTCCTCGCCGTCGCGGCTGTGCACCCGGCTGGTCTCGACGCCCTGCTCGGCCAGGTGCCGCTGCCACCAGCCGATCGAGCCCTCCGGCACCGAGAACGACGTGGTGGTGGCCTGGCCGGTGCCGTGCCGCCCGCTGGGCGCGTCCTTCCACGGGAAGAACGTCAGCAGCGAACCGGGTTTGCCGGACTCGTCGCCGTAGTAGAGGTGGTAGGTGCCCGGGTCGTCGAAGTTGACCGTCGTCTTGACCAGGCGCAAGCCCAGCGTCCGCAGGTAGAAGTCCGCGTTGCGCTGCGGATCGCCCGCGATCGCCGTGACGTGGTGCAGCCCGCTCGTCGCGATGCTCATCGAAATCTCCACTGCTGGAAGGGAACCCGCGCGGGTGCGCGGGTGTCCGGCGGTCCTCCCGCCGAAGGCCCCCCGACCGGGAGGACCGCCGGAGCTTCCGCCGCCCGCAGGGCCACCGAAGCGGTCGGGCGGAAGCGGTCAGGCGCCGTTCTTGAGGCGCCGGGCGACCTCGACGACGCGGCGGGCCTGCACCCCGGCGGCGGTGCGGGTCTCGTCGTCCACCGGCAGCTGGCCCTGGGCGTCGACGTGGCTGGTGCCGTACGGGTTGCCGTCGACGAACTTGGAGCCGTCGGTGTAGCCGGGGCTCACGATGATGCCGCCGAAGTGGTGGATCGTGTTGTACAGCGCCAGCAGCGTGGACTCCTGGCCGCCGTGCTTGGTGGCGCTGGAGGTGAAGCCGCTGTAGACCTTGTCGGCCAGCAGGCCCTGCTGCCACTCGCCGCCGAGGGTGTCGATGAACTGCTTGAGCTGGGCGGCGATGTTGCCGTAGCGGGTGGGCGAACCGAAGATCACCGCGTCGGCCCACACCACGTCCTCGGCCGCGACCTCCGGCACCGACCGGGTGGCCTCGACGTTGGCGCGCCACGCGGGGTTCGCGTCGATGGCGGCGTCGGGGGCCAGCTCGGGCGCCTTGCGCAGGCGCACCTCGGCGCCGGCCTGCTCCGCCTCGGCGACCAGTGCGTTCGCGATCTCGTTGATCGTGCCGGTCGACGAGTAGTAGATGACGCTGAGCTTGACGGGGTCGGCCATGAACAACTCCTTCGCGGGGCCGGGCGTCGAACCCGGCCGGGGTTCTCGTTCGGGAGCTCCGCGGCTCCTCGGGGACGACGCTATCGAGATTTCCTCTTCCGCGCAAGATACTTTCCGGCGAAGCATCGGGGCGGTAGACTCGCTCCGGCGAACGGACCACCCGAGGGGAGAACAGGTGAGCGGCGGCAGCGCCACGAACGCGGTGCGGACGACGGAGAACGGAGGTGCGCGGGCCGACCCCGGCACCGACGACGACGAGATCGTCACCTGGTGGGGCCTGGTGATCGAGGGCTACCACCTCACCCAGGAACGCCTGATGAGCGAGATCGCCGACCGCTTCGGCCTCGCCCCCGGGTCCTTCGACATCCTGCTTCGCCTGGTGCGCTCCCCCGAGCACAAGATGCCGATGACCCGACTCGCCCGGGAAGCCGCGCTCAGCAGCGGTGGCTTCACCAAGGTCGCCGACCGGCTCGCCGCCGCCGACCTGATCGTGCGCGAACCCTGCGACACCGACCGCCGCGTCACCTACGCGGTGCTCACCGAGCACGGCCTCGACATGGCCGAACGCGCCCGCGAAGCCTGCGCCGAGATCCTGCGCCGCCGCGTCCTCGCCCCGCTCGGGCTGGACCGGTCCGAGGCGCTCGCCGAAGCGATGCGCACGCTGCGCGCCGCCAACGGCGAGGACGGGATCTACTAGCCGCGCAACGGCAACCGGGCCCGCAGCGACCAGGCGCCGTCGAATTCCACCAGCCACGCCTCGTCCAGCAGCGCGGGCGGCGGAAGAGCACCCGCCACGTGCTCGGCGATCTCCCGCGCCCGCTGCGGGGTCACGTCGAGCGCGATCGTGACGTGCGGATCAGGTTCGCCGTACCTGCCGTCGTAGGGGCGCAGGTCCCACCGCGCGGCGAGCTCCGCGGTCAGCTCGCGCAGCGGACCGTCCGGTTCGGGCCGCAACGGCACGAATCCCGCGTCGAGGTGGCGCTGCGCCACGTCCGCGGTGAACTCCACCCGCACCGGTGCGCGGCGCGCGACGAGCTCGGCCAGTTCGGCCAGCACCGCCTCGTCCACCTCCGGCAGGAACGGGTGCAGCACCGTGAGGTGCGCGGGCAACCCCGGCCGCACCGCGCCCGGGAACCGCTCGCCGACCGCGCGCAGCAGCGGATCCGCGACGGGAACGGGGAACAGGACGGCGGTGGCGCGGGCGGAAGGCATGGGTCCCTTATACCGCCCCGAGATCACCCAGTCCCGCGCACCGCCGGTCCCGCCGGGGATCGAGCACCCACCGCCCGGACGATGATCGACTCGTCCGCGGTTGGCTAGGCTGGGTGGCCGATCGGGCCCCGGCGCACGGCGGTCCGGAAGCACCCGGACGGCGAACAGGGGCGTGCATGGTGGTCAGGAAGCGGGATCCGGCGCGGACGCTGGCGCTGCTGTGGCGAGCGCCGGAGCACCGCTCCCGCAAACCCGGGCTCGGCGCCGACGAGATCGTGCGGGCCGGCATCGAGCTCGCCGATGCCGAAGGCCTCGCCGCGCTGTCGATGCGCGGCGTCGCCGAACGGCTCGGCGCGGGCACCATGTCGCTCTACACCTACGTGCCGAGCAAGGAAGACCTCATCGACGTCATGCTCGACACCGTCTACGGCGAGACCGAGCCGCCCGGCCCCGAGCTCACCGGCTGGCGCGCGAAGCTGGAGCACGTGGCGCGGCAGAACTGGAAACTGCACCGCAAGCACCCGTGGACGCTGGAGATCGGCACCGCCCGTCCCGTGCTCGGCCCGCAGGAGACCGCGAAGTACGAGCGCGAACTGCGCACCGTCGACGGCATCGGGCTCACCGAGGTCGAGATGGATTCGGTGCTGAGCCTCGTGCTCGGGCACGCGCGCACCGCCGCCCGCGGGGCCGCGGAAGCCGCCGACGCCGAACGGCGCACCGGCCTCACCGACGAGCAGTGGTGGCAGGCGCACGCCCCGCTGCTGGACCGGCTGATCGACCCGGAGCACTTCCCCACCGCGGCGAAGGTGGGCACCGCGGCGGGCTCGGCGCACGGCGCGGCGACGAACGCGGCGCACCGCTTCGAGTTCGGACTGGCCCGCGTGCTGGACGGCGTGGAAGTGCTCATCCGCTCCCGCGAGCGGTCCGGGAGCTGACGAGACGCCCGCTCACGCCGTTGTGGGCGGGACGTCCCACCGGGAGGGAACCACATCGCCGCCCTCCGGTCCACGGTTCGCGATCACCGCAGGGGTTCCCTCCGCGAACCGGCCTCACGGCGCGACCGCGGGCCGCGGCGCGGTGAGCAGGGTGTCCTCCGGGGCGCGGCGCGGGGTGGCCGGCACCGGGGTGCCGTAGCCGATCCGCAGCACCGCCTGCGGTTCCAGCGTTCCGCCGAGCAGCGCCCGCAGTTCCCCCCGGGTCTCCCGCACCTCGATCACCTGGGAGAGCATCGAGGCGGCCAGCCCGAGCGAGGTCGCGGTCAGCAGCAGCCGCTGCAACGCCTCCCCCGCCTCCAGGTCCGCCTGCCTGCCGCGGCCGTACGAGCACAGCACCAGCATCAGCGGGTCGTCCTCGAAGTCCTTGCCCGGCACCCGCGGCCGGTCCCGCCCACCGGAGTAGTCGCGCAGCACCCACTCGTCCTGCGGTTCCCGGGTCGGGCCCGCCGAGGCGGCCTGCACGCCTTCCGCCGCACCGTCCGGCAATCCCGTCCACGCCGCCATCTCCGCGCGGAACGCCTCGTCGCGCAGCTGCCGGTCGTGCGCCCGGCGCACCAGTCCGAGCAGCTCGGCGCGCTGCGGCCGGTCGACCACGTGCAGCCAGGAGTGCTCGGCGGACACCGAGCCGACCAGCGCGGTGCGGTGCGGCTTCGGCACCGGGGTGGCAAGGAACGGGCGCCGGTTGGTGCGGCGGGCGGTGATGGCGCGCAGCAGCGCGGACTGCTCGGCGCGCACCCGGACGGAACCGCCGCGCCGCACCTGGGCCAGCAGTTCCGGTTCCCGCTCGCTGGGCAGCAGGGTGACCAGCGGCCGAACCCCGACGTGCTCCAGCGCCAGCCGCAGGTCGTACAGCGCCGCCCCGCACCCCAGCCGCAGCTCCCGGTCCTCCGGGTCGGTGCCGGGCATCCGGCGGCTGAGGTCTGCGTGCAGCTCGATCACGTCCGCGGTCACCCGGAACAGCCACGGCTGCCGGTTGTGCAGCGACGGGGCCCGGCCGGCCAGCCGCACCACCTGCGCGACCTGCTCCGGTGCGAGCCCCAGCGCCGGCGGGAATGCGGGCACGCCGTCCATGACCTCGTCCTCCTGACCGCGGGAGCGGGAGCGATGCCCCGCGCGGTCCACGATGCAGGCCGGGCCGTCCCGCTGACATGGGCCAAAGTCCCGCATCGGGAGCAGCGCACCCGCCGCCGGAGCCCCGGCTCAGACCGGTTGCGGCAAGCGGCGGCCGGCGGGGCGGGTCGTGGCCTGGTAGCAGGGGCGGCACACCTCGCCGGTGGAGGTCATGGTGAGCTGCGGGGCGAGCAGCCGGAGGCCGTGCTCGGGGGTCTCCTGGCAGATGCCGTGGTGGCCGGCTTGGCGGCACAGGCAGGTGCACAACGCGTCCATCGTTCCTCCTAGGAGTGTCGGCTCCCGGCGCACGCACCGCCGCGACCACATCGTCGTCCACAGTGGAATCGCCGTCGGATCTCCCGCGGGCGCGGGACCGGCGACCCCGGTGCGAAGGCGCACCACCGGGCTCCCCGCCGGGCTCGCACCACCCGGCGGGGACCCGATCAGTCCTCGATCGTGCAGAGCACCGCGCCCTGCGACACCGAGTCGCCCGGCGCCGCGCTGAGCCCGGTGACCGTGCCGTCCTTGTGCGCGGTCACGGGGTTCTCCATCTTCATCGCCTCCAGCACGCCGATCAGCTCCCCGGCGGCGACCTGCGCGCCTTCTTCCACGGCGAGCTTGATCAGGGTGCCCTGCATGGGTGCGGTGACCGCGTTGCCGGAGACCGCCCCGCCCGCACCACCGGCGGCGCGCTTGCGGGGCTTCTTCTTCGCCGCCGCGGCCGGTGCGGCGCCGCCGCCCAGGTCGGCGGGCAGCGAGACCTCCACCCGGCGGCCGTCCACCTCGACGATCACCGTGCGGCGCGGCCCGGCCTCCTCCTCCGGCGGGACGGAGTCGTCGAACGGCGCGAGCCGGTTGTCGAACTCGGTCTCGATCCACCGGGTGTGCACGGTGAACGACTCCAGGCCGGTCTCGGCGACGTACGCCGGGTCGCGCAGCACGGCGCGGTGGAACGGGAGCACGGTGGCGATGCCCTCGACCTGCATCTCCTCCAGCACGCGGCGGGCCCGCGCGATGGCCTGCGGGCGGTCGGCGCCGGTGACGATCACCTTCGCCAGCAGCGAGTCGAACTGGCCGCCGATCACGCTGCCCGACTCCACGCCGGCGTCCACCCGCACCCCGGGTCCGGCGGGGGCGACGAACCGGGTGACGGTGCCCGGGGCGGGCAGGAAGTTGCGGCCCGGGTCCTCGCCGTTGATCCGGAACTCGATGGAGTGGCCGATCGGAGTGGGGTCGGCGTCCAGGTCGAGGTGCCCGCCCGCGGCGATGCGGAACTGCTCGTTCACCAGGTCCAGGCCGGTGGTCTCCTCCGAGACGGGGTGCTCGACCTGCAGCCGGGTGTTGACCTCCAGGAAGGAGATGGTGCCGTCGGCGCCGACGAGGAACTCGACGGTTCCGGCGCCGTGGTAGCCGGCCTGCGCGCAGATGGCGCGGGCGGCGGTGTGGATCTGCTCGCGCTGCGCGTCGCTGAGGAACGGGGCAGGCGCCTCCTCCACCAGCTTCTGGTGCCTGCGCTGCAGCGAGCAGTCCCGGGTGCCGACCACGATGACCTTGCCGTGCTGGTCGGCGAGCACCTGGGCCTCGACGTGCCGCGGCCGGTCCAGGTAGCGCTCCACGAAGCACTCGCCGCGGCCGAAGGCCGACACGGCCTCGCGCACCGCGGAGTCGAACAGCTCGGGGATCTCCTCCAGCGTGCGGGCGACCTTGAGGCCGCGGCCGCCACCGCCGAACGCGGCCTTGATGGCCACGGGCAGCCCGTGCTCCCGGGCGAAGGCGACGACCTCGTCGGCGTCGGCGACCGGGTCCTCGGTGCCGGGCACCAGCGGCGCCCCGGCGGCCAGCGCGATCTTGCGGGCGGTGACCTTGTCGCCGAGGTCGCGGATCGCCTGCGGCGTCGGGCCGATCCACACCAGCCCGGCGTCCAGCACGGCCTGCGCGAAGTCGGCGTTCTCGGACAGGAAGCCGTAGCCCGGGTGCACCGCGTCCGCCCCGGCGCGGGTCGCCGCGGAGATCACCTTCTGGAAGTCCAGGTACGACTCGGCGGCGGTGGTGCCGCCCAGCGCGAACGCCTCGTCGGCGAGGCGGACGAACACCGCGTCGGCGTCCGGTTCGGCGTACACGGCCACCGAGGCGATGCCGGCGTCCCGGCACGCCCGCACCACTCGCACCGCGATCTCGCCGCGGTTGGCCACCAGAACCTTCTTCAACCCCATGGTGTTCACACCATCCCTGTACGCAGTGGTCGTGTCCCGGCGGGTCCCGGTGCGGGAACCGGCCGGTCGTTCTTCGGGGCGCGCGCGGCGCCGGGTGCGGCGCGCATCAGCGCGGCCGCGTGGAGTAGCGCCACGCCCCTTCGCCGGGACGCGGGGCGCCCTGCGCCGGGCCGAACCGCAGCCGGTCCGCGCGGGACGCCCAGTACGACACGGGCCCGCGCGGTTCCGCGGCCGGTGCGGCGGCGTCGAGCGCGGTGATCGTCGCGGTCAGCGCGGCCAGCTCGGTGTCGGTGGGGCTGCCGCGCACGACGCGCAGCAGCGGTCGCGGCAGCGCCCCGGTGCCGTCGTCCTCGCCGGTCAGCACGTCGAGCCGCGGCGCGTTCTCGTCCGGACTGCTCATCGCGGCTCCTTCACAGCGGGATGTTGCCGTGCTTCTTGGCGGGCAGGGACTCGCGCTTGTCCGCCAGCATCCGCAGCGACCGGGCCAGGTAGCCGCGGGTGTGCGAGGGCGGGATCACCGAGTCCACGTAGCCGCGTTCGGCCGCCACGTAGGGGTTGCACAGGGCGTCCTCGTACTCCTGCTGGAGCTGGGCGCGCAGCGCCTCGACGTCCTCGCCGCGCTCGGCGGCCTCCTTCAGCCTGCGCCGGTAGAGGATGTTCGCCGCGCCCTGGGCGCCCATCACCGCGATCTGCGCGGTCGGCCAGGCCAGGTTGATGTCCGCGCCGAGGTGCTTGGAACCCATCACGTCGTAGGCGCCGCCGTAGGCCTTGCGGATGATCACGGTGACGAGCGGGACGGTCGCCTCGGCGTAGGCGTAGAGCAGCTTCGCGCCGCGCCGGATGATGCCGTTCCACTCCTGGTCCGTGCCGGGCAGGAACCCGGGCACGTCCACGAAGGTCAGCACCGGCACGTTGAACGCGTCGCAGGTGCGCACGAACCGCGCGGCCTTCTCGCTGGCGTCGATGTCGAGGGTGCCCGCCATCTGGGTGGGCTGATTGGCCACGACGCCGACGCTGCGCCCTTCGACGCGGCCGAAGCCGACGACGATGTTCGGCGCGAACAGCGCGGAGACCTCCAGGAACTCGCCGTCGTCGAGGACGCGGGTGAGCACTTCCTTGACGTCGTAGGGCTGGTTCGGCGAATCCGGCACCAGCGCGTCGAGTTCGAGGTCGGACTCCCCCACCCCGTCGGCGATGGACCCGGCCTCGGCGTCCGCGTCGAACGCGGGCGGGTCGGAGAGGTTGTTCGACGGCAGGAACGACAGCAGTTCCTTGACGTAGTCGACCGCGTCCTGCTCGTCGGAGGCCAGGTAGTGCGCGTTGCCGGAGCGGGAGTTGTGCGTGCGGGCGCCGCCGAGCTCTTCGAAGCTGACCTCTTCCCCGGTCACCGTCTTGATCACGTCGGGCCCGGTGATGAACATGTGCGAGGTCTGGTCGACCATCACGGTGAAGTCGGTGATCGCCGGGGAGTAGACCGCTCCGCCCGCGCACGGTCCGACGACCAGCGAGATCTGCGGGATGACGCCGGAGGCGTGGGTGTTGCGCTTGAAGATCTCCGCGTAGAGCCCCAGCGCGGCCACGCCCTCCTGGATCCGGGCGCCGCCGGAGTCGTTGATGCCGACCAGCGGGCAGCCGGTCTTGAGCGCCAGGTCCATCACCTTGACGATCTTCTCGCCGAACACCTCGCCGAGGGAGCCGCCGAACACGGTGAAGTCCTGCGAGAACAGGCAGATCTTGCGCCCGTCGACGGTGCCGTAGCCGGTGACGACGCCGTCGCCGTAGGGCCGGTCGGCGTCCAGGCCGAAGTTGGTGGAGCGGTGCCGGGCGTGCTCGTCGAGTTCCACGAACGAACCGGGGTCGAGCAGCAGGTCGATGCGCTCGCGGGCGGTGAGCTTGCCCTTGGCGTGCTGGCGTTCGACGGCCCGGTCGGAACCCGCGTGCACCGCCTCGTGGTTGCGCCGGTACAGGTCCGCCAGCCGGCCGGCGGTGGTGTGGATGTCCGGCTCCTCCGCGGGCGGGACGCCCACCGGTTCCGTCGCGCTGCTCATCGCTCCTGCGACCGCCATTCCTCGCTCGTGGACGATTCCGCGGCCGTGCGCGCCGATCCGGCGGGCGGACCGCGTCGGCACGACCGGAACCCGGGCTGACCCGGGTTCCCCGAGCGGAGGCTAATCCGCGGACGTCCGGCGAGTCAACCGAGAAGTGAGCAGGCCCTACCCGGCGCCGGGCCGGGAAAGCGCTGGTTCACGACCACCACGGTCCGGAGAAGTGAACAGCCGCTAGTGGGGCTCCGAGCCGCTGGTGAACATCAGCGCGGCGCCGACCCGGCGCACCGCCTCCGGGGCGCGGACGGTGCCGGTGCGGGCCATGTCGTTGGCCAGCGTCAACGTGGCCTGCACCAGGACCCGCGCGGTGGCCGCGTCCAGCTCCGGGCGCACCTCGCGCAGCAGCGCCACCCACTCGGTCACGTACTCGTGCTGGGTCTGCCGCGCCCGGTGCCGCTCGTGGTCGGGCAGGTGCCCGACCTCGCCGACGAGGATGTCGATGAACCCGCCGTGGTCGAGGGCGAAGGTGATGTAGGACCACAGCAGCGCGCGCAGCGCCTCGGCCGCGTCGGGCCGGCGCACCAGGGTCCGGCCGAGGTCGATCTCCAGCCACGCCGAGCCGCGGGTGATCACCGCGTCGAGCAGCTCCTGCTTGCTGGCGAAGTGGTTGTAGACGCTGGGCCCGGCGATGCCGACCTCGGCGCCGATCTCCTCGGTGGTCACGGCCGCGTAGCCGCGTTCGGCGAACAGCCGGGTCGCCGCGGACAGGAGCTGACGCCGCCGGGACGAACCGCCGCGCTGCAGCAGCAGCGCATCCGCGTCCGGAATGGCCGCCCCGCGCCCGGACAGCAGCGGCGGCAGCCCGGCGACGGTGACGATCACGTCCCGCAGCAGCGCCTCGAACTGGGCCCGCGGCAGCTCCACGCGGTGGTACGACGGGCTGGTCAACGCGCTGAACAGGCACCAGCCGCGGAACCGCGCGTCCTCCTCGGCCAGGTCGGGCCGCCAGGAGCGGGCGAGGTCGGCGAGGCCGCCCGCGACGACCCGCAGCTGGTCCTTGAGCTCGTCGCGGTCCTCCGCGGGCAGGTGCCGGGCCTCCCGCTGCCACAGCACCCCGAGCTCGCGGTGGTCCAGCGCGGTCGCGGCCAGTTCCCGCACCACCGCGTCCAGGTCGTCGGAGCGTGCCCCCAGCACCCGCTCGAACGGGTGCAGGTGGTCGAGCACGACCCGGTGCAGCAGCAGCTGCTTGCCCTTGAAGTGGCGGTACAGCGCGGACGGGCCGACCCCGACGGCCTCCGCGATGTCGCTGACGCCGACCCGCGCGTAGCCCTGCTCGTAGAACAGGCGGGAGGCGGCGGCGATGATGAGCTCCCGCCGGTTCCGCGGCCGGGTCCCACCCGGCTTCGTCTCGGCCACTGGCCCGACCTCCCGGCACGCTCGTCCCGGCGCGTTCGCGCCGCGTTCCCGGCACAGGATAGGCCGGGCGCCGCCGAGCACCGGTCCTCCCGCACGCGGCCGCGCATCCGCTACGGTCAGCGCTGACCGCGAAGAGTGGATCACGGCCGGGCGAGCGCGGCCGATCCGACCTCAGCCTCGGAGGAGGCCCGGCATGACCGGCAGCACCGGGATCCGCACCAGCACCGGCGACGGCGTGCGCACCGTCCACTTCACCCGGCCGGAGCAGCGCAACGCGATGGACGGCGCGATGTTCACCGCCTACTACACCGCGCTCGCCGAAGCCGACGACGACCCGGAGGTGCGGGCGATCGTGGTCACCGGCGACGGCGACTGGTTCTGCAGCGGCGCCGCGCCGGACGCCCTGCACCTGCTGGCCGGGGACGACGCGCCCGACCTGGAGACCGCGCTCGGACATCCGCCGCACCTGCCGATGACGCTGCGGAAACCGCTGATCGCGGCGGTGAACGGCGGCGCCGCCGGGCTCGGGCTCGCGCAGGCGCTGTTCGCCGACGTGCGGTTCCTGGCCGAGGGCGCGCGGCTGTCCACCGCGTTCAGCAGGCTCGGCCTGATCGGCGAGTACGGCACCGCCTGGCTGCTGCCCCGGCTCGTCGGCGTGGGCGCCGCGATGGACCTGCTGCTGTCCGCCCGCAAGATCGACGCGGCGGAGGCGGCGGCGCTCGGCCTGGCGCAGCACGTGCTGCCGCGGGCCGAGGTGCTGCCCGCCGCCCAGGAGTACGCCCGCGGGCTCGCCGCGCACTGCTCACCGCGGTCGATGGCGATCATCAAGCAGCAGGTGTGGCGCGGGCTCGACCTCGACGGACCGCGGGCCGTCGCCGAATCGGTGCGGCTGATGGGCGAATCGCTGCGGGCACCCGACTTCCAGGCCGCCGTGCAGCGCCTCGGGCAGCGCGGACCGGTCGGCTTCCCGCCGCTGCCGCCGAACCGATCGGCGTGAGCGGCGCCGCCCGCGGAACTGCTCCGCGCGGCGCCGGATTCACCCGGAACCACCACTCCCGCGGCGTGCCTCGAACCAGGCGCGCACCTCGGCCGGAAGCCGGTCCCCCACCCCGGGTTCCGGGTCGTAGCAGGCGGCGTAGGCCTCCGCGAACCATTCCTTCGGGGTCGAGAACTGGTAGTTGGACAGCGCGTGCGCGCGGCGCTGCGCCGTCGAGTAGCTGACCCAGTCGTCGTACTGGTCCACGTGGTAAGTGCGCCCCTCGACGTCGAGGACGGTCGCGCCGCCGTCGTCGAGGGACCAGGGCTGCGCGAGGGCGAGCCGGACGAACCGCAGCGCCAGGTCCCGGCGCCGCTCGAACTCCGGCGGCGCCAAGAGCGCCTTGAACCGCTCGAAGTACGCGTGCAGCCGGTCCCCGTTCTCGCGCACCTCCGGCGTGCGGATCAACGCGGAGAGCGTGCTCACGGCGGCCGCCTGCCGCAGCCCGCCGAGTACGTCGAGGAGATCGGCCTTCCGCAGCGCCGCCCTCGCGACCTCGCCGTCCGCGTCGCCGCCGTGGACCCGCCAGCCGCCGAAGCGCTCCTGGGCGGCGAGCTCGACCGACCACTCGACCATCGCGTCGACGGAGTGGCCCACCTCGTGGCGGACGGTCCACTCCAGCAGGTTCCCGTGGGCCAGCTCGTCCGAGACGCCGGCCATGACGTGCCGCCGCCCCGGGCGGATCCCGAGCCGGTGGTCCTGGCGCAGGCCGACGCCGCTCATCCCGCTCAACGCCCCGTGGTCCATCAGGCGGCGCTGCCAGTGGGAACCCCGGTTGAGCCGCGCGTACAACCAGCCGGGTGCGCGGATCCCCCCGGCGAGGATCGGGCGCACGATGCCGATGGTGCGCTCGTCCTCGTCGTAGGCGCTGGCGCGCGCGCCGCCCGGGTCCGGTTCGATGGCGACGAGCTGCTCGTTCGGACCCAGGTCTTCGCTCGGCAGGGTGGCCAGCGCCGTGACGATCCGGTCCAGCTCGGCGTGGGTGAAGTGCCCCCGGTCGCCGGGAGGCGGCCCGATCCGGATGCCGTACTCCTCGCTCAGCCGCCGCTCGCGCTCCTCGACGCCGTCCCGCCCGGCTCGCTCCGGTGCGGCGCCGTGGCCCGCTGCCGCGGCGTTCTCGGTGCGTTCCGCGGCGCCGGTTCCGGTCCGTTGCACGGCCTCGCCCCGGGAACGCCGCACCCAGTCGGCCGCCGCCGCGTTGCCGAGCGTGCGCTGGAGCGCGACCAGGCGGGCCTGCCGCGGACCGCCGTCGAGTTCGGGCGCCGCCGATCGGTGCACGACCGCGCCCGGCTCCCGCCCGGCGGGTGCACGTTCGTGGTGTCGCACGGCCACCTCCCCCAGCGCGCGGAGCCACCCGGCTCCCGACGAGTCTCCGCCGCTCGCGAGCGGGGTCGCAAGGTCGTCGCGGGCCCGCTCACCTGCCCGGGAGGGCACCGCGGGCTGCCCGGACGGCCCCGTGCGGGCGTTCGGGACGGCCCCGGCGCGGGCGGTTCGAGACGGCCCCGGCGCGGACGTCCGGGACCGGCCCCTGCTGCGACCTCGGCGCCGCGGGCCGATCTCCCGATCCCGCCGCCGCGACCGCAGTAGCCTCCGTCATACCCGGCGGGCCCGTCTCGTTGCACCCGTCGAGGGCTCGGCCGGAACCGGCCCGCAGAGGAGGTTGGCAATGGCACGCACCTGGTTGCGGCGCATCGCGGAACTGGACCCGGTCACCGACCACCAGGAGATCTACAAGATCTCGGCGGGATGCGAGTTCCCCTTCGACTACCAGCGGGCGCTGGAGTTCGCCCTGTTCCGGACGTACTGCGTGCCGAGCATCTCGGCGCTGCTGGCCGCGACCGGCGAGTTCGAGAAGCGGCCGCAGCAGCGCTACGACGACACCGCGCTGCTGATGACCGAGATCGCCGAGCACGGCTACGACTCCGAACGCGGCAAGCAAGCGCTGCGGGTGATCAACCGGGCGCACGGGCGGTACGTGATCTCCAACGACGACATGCTCTACGTGCTGTCGACGTTCGTCTACGACCCGGTGGACTGGATCGACCGGTTCGGCTGGCGGCCGCTGCACCCGCACGAGCGGGACGCGGCGTTCCACTACTTCCTGGCCGTCGGCAAGCGGATGGGCATCAAGGACATCCCGCCGACCTTCGCCGAGTTCCGCCGGTTCAAGGACGAGTACGAGCGGGAGCACTTCCGCTACTCGGACACCAACCACGCCGTGGGCCGCTACACGATGGACCTGTTCTGCTCGTGGTTCCCGAAGCCGCTGCGGCCCGCGGTCGGGCTGGGGGTGCGGGCGCTGCTGGACGAACCGATGCTCACCGCGTTCGGCTTCCGCGCCGCACCGGCGTGGGTCGGGGCGGCGGCGCGCGGTGGGCTGAAGGCGCGGTCGGCGGTGGTGCGGCTGCTGCCGGAGCGGCGGATCTCGAAGCTGACGCAGGACCCGAAGAGCCGCACCTACCCGAACTACCCGCACGGCTACACGCCCGAGGACCTCGGCGCGCCCCCGCCGCCGAGCGACCTCGACCCGAAGTGGCTCCGCCGCGGGTGCCCGTTCCCGGCACCGAGTGAGAAGACCAGCTGACCGCGGCCGGTCATGATCCGCGCGGGCGCACCCGCGCCCGGACGCGCGGCCCCGTCCCGAACAGGGGCGAGGTATCCGACGACCGGTGGTGACCGAGCGGCTGCCCGGACCGGATACCTCGACCGCGACTCGCGGAGCCGGGACGGGGGTCGCAGCCCCGACGACGTTCAGGACTGGAGGCCGACGAGCGGGGCGGTCCTCCGCCAGAGGCGATCGATGAGCGCGTCGTCGTGGACCTGCGGGTTCGTCTGCCGCGGTGTGGCGAGCTTCTGCTGGGAGTAGAAGCGGCCGGGTTGCCAGTCGATCCCCGGGGCGCCGGCGAGGAAGTGGGCGAGGTTCGATCCCCCCTTCTCCGGCGAGATCAGGGCGAGCCGGGACAAGGGGGTCCGGTACATCAGCCGGGTCATGATGTTGTTGTTCTCGGCACCGAAGGCGGTCCGCACGTTACCCGGGTCGAACGAGACGGCGTTGATCCCGGCGTCGCGGTAGCGGGCGTGCAGCCCCTGGGCGAACAGGATGTTCGCGAGCTTCGCATCGCCGTACGCCCGCATCGGGGTGTAGGTCCTCTCGTGGTTCAGGTCATCGACGTCGACTCGACCCACGAGCCTGGCCGAGACGCTCGAGGTGTTGACCACGACACCGTCCCCGGCCTGCAACCGGTCCAGCAGCAGGTGCGTGAGCAGGAACGGCGCGAGCAGGTTGACCTGGAAGGTCTTCTCGTTGCCGTCGACGGTCACGGTGCGTTCGCCGAAGATGGCGCCCGCGTTGTTCGCGAGGGCGTCGATGCGGTCGAACGCACCCCGGATCTCCGACCCGAGACGTCGCACCATGAGCGCCGTCCGCCTCTTCACCGCGACGACCGTCCCCCACTCCACGCCCGCCTAGCCGAGATCCGCTGCCACCCCCACGTCGCGTCCGGCGTGGCGGCCGGGTCCAACCGGCGCCCTCTCGACCCGGCCGGAACGCCGGCGCTCCGAGCGGAGCGGGACCCGCACGTGCACTCCGCGGTACCGGTCAGATCAGCTGGACGTCGTCGATGAGCCACTGGTCCCCTGAGTGCACCAGCGTCAGCCGCATCCGGGTGCGGTCGACCCGCGGTTCGGGGCTGTTGGTGTTGGTGATCGTCTGGTCGACGAACAGCAGCAGCACCGCGCGGTCCGCGCTCGATTCGGCCACGCCCGCGTGCAGCACCTCGCCCTTCGAGGTGGCCTGGTACTGCTGGATGAGTTGGGTGAGCCCGTCGCTGACCTCCTGGTACTGCCGCGCGAACGCGGGCGAGGAGTGCTGCGCGACGCGGTCGAAGTTCCCGGCCAGGTCCTGGTGGTCGTAGGTGGTCAGCGCCAGCGCGTACTCGCGGCCCGCGGCGAGCGCGCCGGCGCGGGCGGCGTCCTCAGTGGCGCGCCGGTGCAGCAGCCAGCCGGTGGTGGCGAGGCCGCCGAGCAGCAGGACGACCGCGGCGGCGAGGACCGCCCGGCCGCCGGGCCGCCGTCGCCGCGCGGGTTCCGGGGTGCCGCTCGCCGCACCGGCCGCGGTGGTGTCCGCAGTGGACTCCACGATCGGCTCCGCAGCCGATTCCCCAGCCGATTCCCCAGCCGATTCCCCAGCCGATTCCACGGCAGGCTCCGCGCCGGAGCCCGCAGCCGATTCCGCGGTGGATTCCGCAGTGGACTCCACGACGGGCTCCGCGCTGTGCCCCCGCATCCGTCCGGTCCCGTTCTGGCCGGTCGCCGTCTCGCCGCTCATCGCACTCCCTGGAACATGATCGAGGACCACGGCCGTGGTCCCAGCACCCCGCCGCCCGCGCTCGGCTCCGCGGCGGCGGGAGCACCCGGTGCCGGGTGCCGCACCGGCTCGGCGGCCGGTGTCCGGGGGCGCGGCGCGCTGTCGGCGCCGCGCTGTTCGAGGCCCGGCCCCGGCGCGCAGCTCCAGTCGAGCCGCGGTGCGCGCGGGGCGGTGTCGGTCGGGGGACGCCGTTCGGTGCCGTAGTAGCAGGCGGGCCCCTGGGCGGCGACGAGGTAGAAGTCGGCGACGTCGCCGTGCACGATGCTCGCCAGGTCGGACAGCCCCCGCGGCAGCGCGGTCATCGTCTCGCGCAGCGCGGGAACGTGGGTGCCGAGCACTTCCCCGGTGGCGATCAGGTTGCCGAGCAGCGCGCCCGCGTCCCGCTCGCCGCGCGCGAGCAGGTCGGCCGCGGCCCGGGTTGTGCCGGGCGCGGTCTCGGCGAGGTGGCGCAGCGCCGGTTCCTGCGCGCGCGCCTGGTCGGCCAGCTCCCGCACCGAGGCCGCGAGCTCGGGCAGCCCGTCGGCCTGGTCCAGCAGTGCGGGCCCCTGCTCGGCGAGGTTCGCCAGCTGCGGTTCCCGTTCCACCGCGAGCCGGGTGAGGTCGCGGGTGCCGTCCAGGATGCGCCGCAGCTGCGGGGCGGTGCCGTCGAGCTCGGCGGCGGCCTCGGACAGCACCCGCACGTCGTGCGGGTCGATGCTCTCGGCGAGGTCGGTGGCGCGCACCAGCAGGGTCTCCAGCGGCAGCGGGGTGCTGGTGCGCTCGGCGCCGATCACGTCGCCGTCGCGCAGGTACGGCGGGGCGCCGGTGCCGGGCCGCAGGTCGAGGTGCTGCACGGCCATCGGGGTGTCCATGCTGATCCGCGCGGTGGTGTCCGCCGGGACGCGGCTGCCCGGATCCAGCAGCAGCCGCAGCGTGACGCCGTCGCCGCCGGGGTCGATCCGGACGGACTCGACGGTGCCGGTGCGCACGCCGCGGTAGGTCACCTGGGAGGTGGCGGCGAGGCCCGCCGCGTCCGGCATCCGCACCGCCACCCGCACGGGCGTGCCGAGGGCGCGCGGGCCGAGCGCGGTGTCGAGCACGAACGCGGCGCAGCCGAGCCCGATGACGAGGAACAGGACGAGCTGGATCAGCACGGCGCGGCTCATCGGGTGCCTCCGGTCAGCAGGTCGGCGGCGGATCCGGGCGGTACGAGCGCCGGCCCGGGCACCGGTGGCGGCCGCCCGGTCAGCAGCGGCAGCAGGCTGCCGGAGACGTCGAGGGTGCCGTCCAGGTTCAGGTAGTCGCCGGGGATGGCGCTGCCCAGCCGCTGCTGGAACGTGCGCAGCGAGGTGAGCGTGTCGGCGAGGTCGCCGTTGAACCCGGCCAGCGAGTCCAGCACCGGCCGCAGCGCGTCGAGCTGCGCGGCGAACGCGGGCCCGGCTTCGCGCACGATGCCGTCGCCGCTGCGGCCGAGTTCGGTGACGCCGGTGAGCAGCCGGTCGAACCGCTCCCGCTGCCCCAGCAGCACGTCCACGGCCGGGGTGAGGTCGTGCAGCGCGGCCTCCAGCAGCGGGGTGTGCGCCGCGGTCTCGGTGGAGAGCCGGTGCAGCGAGTCGATGGCGGTGTCGAACTCCGCGCGGTGCGAGTCCACTTCGGACAGCAGTGCGTCCAGCCGGTGCAGCAGGTCCCGCACCTGCGCTTCGCGCCCGCCGAGCGCGGTGTCGAGCTCGGTGACGATGGTGCGGGCTTGGTCGAGACCGCTGCCGCCGAGCACGGTGCCGAGGGCGGCGAGGGTGTTCTCCAGGTCCGGGCCGCGGGCGGTGCGGTCCAGCGGGATGGTGTCCCCGTCGGCGAGCAGCTCGGCGGTGGCCGGTCGCACGGGCGGTTCCAGCACGACGAACTGCTCGCCGAGCGCCGAGGTCAGCTCCAGCCGGGCCGCGGTGTCCGCGGGCAGCCGCAGCCCCGGCCGCAGCCGCAGCACCGCGACCGCGGTGAAGTCCCGCGTGGACAGTCCCTGGACCTGCCCGACGGTGTCCTGCCCGATCCGCACCGCCCCGCCGACGGGCAGGTCGGAGACGTCGTCGAACACCGCGGAGATCCGGGTTCCGCCGGTGCCGCCGATCGGCAGCTCGTGCAGGCTCAGCCCGCAGGAACTCGTCAGCAGCGCGGCACCCAGCAGCAGCGGCAGCAGCTTGGCCGTGCTCATCGGCCACCTCCGGGCAGGGCGTGCAGCGGGTCCAGCTCCGGCGGGAACGGGATCGGGTTGACCAGGCCGGGCGCGGAGCACAGCGGCACCGGGATCCGCTCGCACAACCGGGCGGTGGCCGGGAACTGGTCGAGGGAGGTGGAGATGTTCAGCCGGATGCGCAGCCGCTCGTCATCGGTGATGGCGCGGCTGAAGTTGCCGAACACCAGCGGCAGCTGGGTGAGCAGTTCGGCGAGCTGCTCGCGCTGCGCGGCGACCTGGCCGGTGGTGCCCGCGAGGTCGTGGACGCTGCCGGTGAGGTCCTCGCCGTGCTCGCGGACCAGCGCGTCGGCTTCGGCGAGCGCGCGGGTCAGTCTGCCGATGGTCTCGTCGAGGTGCAGCCGTTCGGCGTCGTAGTCCGCACCCGCCTGCCGCACCCCGGCCGCCAGGGATTCCACTGTGGACCGATGCACGGACAGCGCGCGCACCAGCGAATCCAGGTTCCCGATCAGCGCCCCGATCCGCTCCCCGTCCCCCGCCAGCACCCCGGTGGCCCCGGCGAGCCGGTCGATCGCGGTGCGCAGCTTCGGCCCGTTGCCGTCGGCCGCGGTCGCCGCCCGGTGCAGCAGTGCACCGAGGTCGCCCTGCTCGTCGAGCCCGTCCGGACCGAGTGCGGTGAGCACGGTGTCCAGCGACGACATCAGTTCGTCCCAGCGGATCGGCGCGTGCGCGCGTGCGGCGGGGATCACGCCGCCGTCGGCGAGCCGGGGCCCGCCGGTGTACCCGGGTCCGAGTTCGACGAACCGGTCGCTGATCAGCTGCGGGCTCAGCACGTAGGCGTGCGCGTCGGCGGGCACCGGCACGTCCGGGCGGATCCGCATCCGCACCCGCACCACCGGCCCGCGCGGCGACACCTCCGCCACGAGTCCGACCGGCACGCCCAGCACCTGCACCGCGCTGCCCGGGTAGATGCCGTCGACGGTGGCGAAGTCGGCGGACACGACGCGCACCGGTTCGGGCCGCAGCAGCGCGTACCAGCCGCCGACCAGCAGCAGCGCGGCGGTGCAGCCGAGGGCGATCGCGCGGGTCGTCCGGCTCATCGGCACCCCTCCAGCAGTCCGGCCAGGCACAGCAGGTTGTCCGGCAGCGGCCCGGCGGGCCCGGACACGTCGCCCCAGCTGCCGTTGCCGGTGGCGTTGGCCAGCGATCTCCCGGCGGGACCGAGGGTGGCGATGGTGGTGGCGATGGCCTGCTCGTCGCGGTGCAGCGCGGCGGTGATCTCCCGCAGGTCGCCCAGCAGCGGCCCGAGCTTGGCGGAGTTCGCGCCGAGGAACTCGTCGAGCCGGGCGCTGAGCGCGTCCACGTCGTCGATGAGCCGCAGCACCACGTCCCGGCGTTCGGTGAGGGTGCGCACGACCAGGTCGGCGTCGCCGAGCAGCCGCACCAGCACGTCCTGCTGGCGCACCAGCGCGTCGGTGGTGCCGCGCGCGCCATCGAGGAGCGCGTCGAGCTGCTCGTCGTGCCGGTCGACGAGCGCCGCGGCCCCGGCGATCCCGTCCAGCGCGCGGCCCACCAGCTCCGGGTCGTCGGGCATCGCCTCGCCCGCGGTGCGCATCATCTCGCGCAGCGCACCCAGGTCCAGCTCCTCGGCGGTGCCGGTGGCGGCGGCGCCGAGTTCGTCGAGGCTGTACGGCACCCGGGTGCGGTCGAGCGGGATCACCGCCCCGGCGTCGAGCCGCCCCGCGCCGGCCGGTTCGACGGCCAGGTAGCGGGCGCCCATCACGGTCGCCAGCCGCACCGAGGCGGAGGTGGCGGTGCCGAGCCGCTGCCCCGCGTCCAGCCTAAACACCACCCGCACCCGGTCTCCGGCGAGCTCCAGCCCGGTGACCCGGCCGGCGGGCACCCCGGCCACGTGCACCTGGGCGTCGGCTAGCCCGGCGGCGTTGGCGAATTCGGCGGTGTACTCCCGGGTCCGCCACAGGAACGACAGCTGCGGCACCGCGATCACGCCGCCCAGCACGAGCAGCAGCACCAGGATGCCCGCCCCGCCGGTGACGAGCGGGTCGTCCCGCCACGCCGATCGCCGCCTCATCGGCACACCTCCGAGTGCGGGCCGCCGCCGAGGTCGACCTGCGCCCCGGCGACCGACAACCGCAGGTTGCAGACGTAGATGTTGACCCAGCTGCCGTGGTCCAGCGTCCGGTTCAACCGGGTCACCAGCTCCGGCAGCCCCTGCACGGCGGTGTCGAACCGGTGCTGCTCGGCGACCCAGCCGCGGGACAGCTCGCCGAGCGCGTCCACGTCGCGGGTCAGCCCCGGGGTGATCCGGTCCATCGAGCCGCGCACCGAGTTCGCCAGTGCCCCGCCCGCGTCGAGGGCTCCGGCGATGCGCTCCCGGTCCGCGGCGACCGCCGAGGTCAGGTCGCCGAGCCTGCCGATGAGCGCGTGCAGCTCGGCGCGGTGTTCACCGGTGGTGCGCAGCACCGCGTTCAGGTTGCCCAGCACCTCGCCGATGACCTGGTCGCGTTCGGCGAGCCCGGAAGTCACCGACACCACCCGCTCCAGCAGCGCGGTGAGGGTGCCGGCTTCGCCTTGGAACACCGCGATCAGCTCGTGCGCGAGGCGGTTGGCCTGCTGCGGGTCCAGTGCGTCGAACAGCGGCCGGAATCCGTTCATCAGCGCGGTGAGCTCCAAGGCGGGGCGGGTCCGTTGCAGCGGGATCGTGGCGCCCGCGGGGAGTTCCGGCCCGCCGCGCGCGGTGGAGTCGAGGGCCAGGTACCGGCCGCCGAGCAGGTCGGCGTAGCGGACGGCGGCGCGGGTGTCGGCGGGCAGCGGCTGCTCGGCGAGGACGTCGAAGTCCACCACGGCGGTCCCGTCCCGCAGCCGCACGCCGGTGACGGCGCCGACGCGGACCCCGGCGATGCGGATCTCGCTGCCCTGCCGGACGCCTTGGACGTCGGTGAACTCGGCGCGGTAGGCGCGGGTGGCGCCGTCCAGCGGGTGGTTCAGCGTGTTGACCACCAGCACGGCGCAGAGCACGGCGACCAGGACGAAGGCGGTGAACTTGGCGGCGGTGGCGGCGAGCCTCATGGCAGCACCACCTGCGTGCCGCGCAGCACCGGGCCGGCCAGCAGGCCGACCAGCTCCGGCCCACCGTCCGATGTGGACTCGACGGGGAACGCCTCCCGCAGCGCGGCCTTCTCCGCGGCGGATCCGACCGGGCCGACCGCTCCCCCGGCCGCGGACGGTGGCGGGCAGTCCGGCCCGTCCAGCCCCGGGTAGCGCGGGCAGTCCGCCGCGTCGTAGGGGTGCGGGTCGTCCAGCGTCACCGGCGCGCGGATCTGGAAGCGCCCGTCGACGAAGGTGCGGCTCGCGTTCGCGGTGAACTCCCGCAGCTCGTGCAGCGTCGCGGTGATCCCGGCCGCGTTCCCGCCGAGCACCGCCGAGACCGGTTCCGCGGTGCGCACCACCTGCACGGCGCGCGCCCCGTTCTCGTCCAGGAACCGCTGCGACCGCTCGGTGAGCTCGGTTCCCGCGTCGAGCAGCTCGGTCAGGTTCTCCCGCTGCGCCACCACCGCCCGGGACAGCGCCACCGCGTCGTCGACGGTGGCCAGCAGGTCCGGGGCCGCGTCCGCGAGCTGGTCGGCGAGCCCCGCGACCTCACCGATCCGGCCGGCGGTGCGGGCCGGGTCGATCCGCCCGGTCAGCTCGTGCAGCCCGTCGATCGTCTCACCGAGCTCGGCGCCGCGACCGCGCAGCGCATCCGCCACGGTCCCCAGCGCCACCTGCAGCTCGGCGGGCCGCAGTGAGTCCAGCAGCGCGAACATCCGGGTGTAGGCCGCGTAGATGCGCACCGCCTCCGGCCCCGCGTCGGCTTCGACCCGGTCGCCCGCCGCCAGCCGGGGCCCGGTGGCGTCCGGCGCGGCGAGCTCCACGTACTGGTCGCCGAACAGCGTCTTCGGCAGCACCCGCACCCGCACCGCGGCCGGGACTGCGGCGAGCGCGGCGGGATCCATCCGCAGCACCAGCCGCGCACCGGCGGCGTCCGGCACCACCTCGGCGAGCTCGCCGACCACCACCCCGCGGTAGCGCACCGCGGACCCCTCCCGCACCGGTCCGGCCGCGGCGGGCACGCTCGCGTGCACCAGCGGCGCCTGCCGGAACGCCCCCGCACCGCCGAGGACCGCGAGCACCGCCGCGCCCAGCACCAGCAGCACCCCGCCGAGACCGCGCACCGCCAGCGCGCTCCGGCTCACCCCGCCGCGGGACAGGTCCACCATCAGCGCACCCCCAGCGCGGGCAGGCTGGGGCTCAGCCCCCAGAACAGCAGGGTCAGCACCATGTCGGTGAAGGTGATCGCCACGATGCTCGCCCGCAGCGCCCGCCCGGCGGCGCGGCCGACGCCTTCCGGGCCTCCGGTGGCGTAGTAGCCGTAGAAGCAGTGCACCAGCGTCACCACCATCGCGAACACCACCGCCTTCGCCAGCGACAGCGCCACGTCCGACGGGCTCAGCAGCAGCTGGAAGTAGAAGTCGTAGGTGCCCCCGGACTGCCCCTGCACCACGACCACCGCGACCCGGGTCGCGAGGTAGGAGGCGAACAGGCCCACCAGGTACAGCGGGACCACCGAGATGAACGCCGCCGCCATCCGGGTGCTGACCAGGAACGGCAGCGAGCGCACCGCCATCGACTCCAGCGCGTCGATCTCGTCGGAGATCCGCATCGCGCCGAGCTGCGCGGTGAACCCGGTGCCGACCTTCGCCGCCAGCGCCACGCCCGCGACCAGCGGCGCCAGCTCCCGGGTGTTCACCATCGCCGACATCAGCCCGGACATCGGCGTCAGGCCGATCAGGTCGAGCCCCCGGTAGCCCTCCAGCCCCACCTGGGTGCTGGCCACGAAGGACATCGCGAAGATCACGCCGATAGTGCCGCCCCCGGCGAACAGCGAGGCCGAGCCGAAGCTGATCTCCGCGACCTGCCGCGCCACGTGCCTGCGGTAGTGCACCAGCACCCGCGGCACCGCCAGCACGGCCCGGACGTGGAAGGTGGCCTGCACCCCGAACGCGACCAGCAGGTCGCCCAGCCCGCGCCACCGCCGGGCGGAACCGCGCCGCACCGCGCGGGCCGGCGGACCGGCCATCAGAACTCGCCCTTCGGCGGGAGCAGCAGCGGGTGCAGCTCGGTGAGCACCGTGTTCGCCACGAACACCAGCACGAACGCCATCACCACGGCCTCGTTCACCGCGTCGCCGAGCCCGCTGGGGCCGCCGCGGGCGGTGAGCCCCTTGAACGCCGACACCAGCGCGGCCAGCACCGCGAACACCCCGGCCTTCACCTCGGCGACCAGGAACCCGCCCGGGTCGGCGTAGGCGGTCAGCGTCGCGAGGAAACCGCCGGAGGAACCGCCCAGCAGCACGTGCACGAACAGCGTCGCGCCGATCCCGACGGCCATCACCACGCCGTTGAGCAACACCGTCACCACGACCGCGGCGAGCACCCTGGGCACCACCAGCCGTTCCACTGTGGACAGACCCATGACCTCCATGGCCTCGGTCTCCTCGCGCAGCTTGCGCGAACCCAGGTCGGCGCAGATCGCCGAACCGCCCACCCCGGAGATCATCAACGCGCACACCAGCGGCGCGGCCTGGCCCACCACCACGAACGCGACCACCGCTCCCGCGTAACCCTCGGCGCCGAGCTGCCCGGCCAGCGAACCGATGTTCACCGCCACCAGCACGCCCAGCGGGATCGTCATCAGCACCGCGGGCAGCGCGCTCACCGCGGCCAGGAACCAGCACTGCTCCAGGCATTCCCGCCAGGCCAGCCGCCGGCCCAGCACCGCCCGCACCCCGGCGCGCGCGGTTCGCGCGGCGAACACCACCAGCAGTCCCGCCTGCGCGGCCGCGTCCGCGACCGGTCCCCGGGCGGGCGGTGTCTCCAGGGCCATCGTCGGCTCCCTCCGCAGTGCGTCGCACCACTAGAACGAGTGTTGCGTAGCATGCGTTACGGAACAAGTGTTTCGTCTTCCTCGGGAGGAACCGCCGTGGCCAAGAGGATCCGCGACCCGAAGGCGCGCGAGCACATCGTGGCGGCGGCCCGGCGGCTGCTCGCCGACCGCGGTCTCACCGCCACCACCGTGCGCGCGGTGGCCGCCGAGGCCGAGGTCTCCACCGGCTCGGTCACGCACTACTTCGAGGACAAGGCCGAGCTGATCGGCGCGGCCCTGCGGTTCAACGGCGCGATCGCCGCGGAGCGCGTCGTGGCGGCCGTCGGCGACCGGCGCGGGCTGGACGCGGTGCAGCGCGCCACCCAGGGACTGCTGCCGGTCGACGAGGAACGGCTCACCTGCTGGCGGGTGTGGCTGGCGCTGTGGTCGCACCAGCCGGACGACCCGGCGGGCGGTTTCGGCGCGGGCTACCAGGTGTGGCGTTCGCTGCTGCGCCGCCACCTCACCGAGGCGGTGGCCGACGGGGAGCTGCCCGACGGCCTGGACCTCCCGCACGAGATCAGCGTGCTGGGCACCCTGGTGGTCGGCACCGGTCTGCTGGCGGGTTCGGACCTGTCCACCCGCGACCAGCTGCGCAGGCGGGCGCGGCGCATCTTCAACGAGCACTTCGCCCGGCTGGCACAGCAGAACTCCGCCGTCTGACGCGGGACCTACCGGCGCCGCACCGGGCGCACGCCGCGCGGCCTGCGCACCGGCTCGGGCTCCGCGGAGGCCTCGCCGGAGCGGTCCTGCCCGATCTCGTCGGCGAGCTCCTCGTCGTCGCCGTCCTCCCGCCGGGCGGACCCGCCGTCGTCGCCCGCGGATCCGTCGTCTTCCGCGGACTCGCCCTGCTCCTGCGCCAGGGCGTCCTCGTGGCTGCGGACCACCTCGCCGTCCCGGATCTCGCCGCGCCAGCCCTCGACCTCGTCCTGCTCCAGCACGGTGCGCGTCATCAGGTGCCGCTGCACGTGCTTGAAGTCCGAGCGCGCCCGGCGGCCCTGCGCCCGCCACAGGTTCGCCGTCTTCTCGAAGAAACCCTGCGGGTGGTACTCGAGGACGAGCAGGATGCGGGTCAGCGTCGGGCCGAGCTCGTGGAAGGTCACCGTGCCGTCCACCGAGCCCTTCGACCCGGTCGAGTGCCACACGATCCGGCTGTCGGGCACCTGCTCCTGGATGGTGGAGCGCCAGCTGCGGTGCGACAGGAAGATCTGCGCCCGCCAGTCGAGCTCCTCGTCGGACTCCTGCTGGACGCTCTCGACCTTGCGGGTGAAGCTCGGGAAGTCCTCGAAGCGGGTCCACTGGTCGTAGGCCACCCGCAGCGGCAGGCCGACGTCGCACTGCTCGACGATGTTGACGACCTTCGCCGAGCTGCCGCCGCCACCTCCGCCGCCGGAGCCTCCCCCACCCGCCGAGTCCTCACCGGCCGCGCCGGAGCTCCCGCCGCCGGTGACCGCCGCCAGCAGGCCGGAGCCACCGCCCTCGTCGTCCCGCGCGTAGTCGGTGAGCCTGCCGACGAGTCCTTCCGCCCGTTCGCCGAGCCCGGACACCGCGCGCTCCGCGAGCGCCGACAGCAGGTCGCGCACCGCGTCGCGCAGGTGGTCCCACGGAAGTCCGCGCGCGGCACCGCCGCCGGAGTCGTCCCGCTGCTCAGCCATCGTCCTCACCTCGCGTCGAGCGGTCGCCGCCGCGCCGCGGCGAGGGACGGCCGGCCGGGCGGGCGCCGCGCGAACGGGGTCCCGGACGGCTGCGGGCGGGGTCCTCGCCGCGCGGGCGCCGACCCGCCTCCGCCGGTTCCGCCGGGGCTTCGTCTTCGAGGTCCGCCGCGCCCTCTCCCCGCAGTCCGGCGGCCCGTTCGGTCAGCGCGTCGCCCCAGGAGTCGATCCGCCGGGACGCCGCGGCGCCGGCCGCGGTCTTGGCCGCGTCGACCAGCCGCGCCCGCAGGTCACCGGTGAGCGCTTCCGACCCGCTGACCGAGCTCAGGCCCTGCTTGAGCAGTTCGGTGGGATCGGTGGGCAACTTCTTGCCCGCCAGCAGACCGCCGACCACGATCGCCAGCTTCATCTTCCGCGTGCGGCCCAGCAGGTAGCCGACGGCCACCGCGGCTGCGATGCGAGATTTCATGGTGGACCTCCCAGCGACAGGCGACCGCGGATGCTCCGCCGCCGGATGCCGGTCGAGGGCGTCGAGATGCTCGGAGTGCACGCCGGTCCGCTCGGGAGCGACGGGTGCTGCCGCCCACGCTACGCCCCGGGACCTGCGACGACAGGGTCGACCGGACCTGCCGCCGGAGCGTCGGGATCAGCTGCCGGCGTGGAAGGTGAACCGGACCTTGCCCACCCAGATCTCGTCGCCATCGGCGAGCACCGCCCGATCCACCACCTGCCGGTTCAGGTAGGTGCCGTTGAGCGACCCGGCGTCCTGGATGGCAAAGTTCTCGCCGTCGCGGCGGATCTCGGTGTGGTAGCGCGACACGGTCACGTCGCCGAGCACGATGTCGCAGTCACGGTGCCTGCCGAGGACCGTGGTGTCCCGCTCCAGCGGGAACACCGCGCCCTGGTCCGGGCCGCGGGAGATCACCAGCGCCGCCACCCCCGTGCGGGGGCGCGGCGGTGCCACCGCGGCGGAACCCGCTTCGTCGGCTCGCGGTGCGGGAACGCCGACGGCGCGCTCGTCCTGCTGGGTCGGAACCGCTGCCCGGGCTGCCGGAGCCTCGGTACCGGGGCGGTAGGTGCCGAACGGGGATCGGATCATCGTAGTTCTCCTTGCGCGGACCACTCAGCTCGTGCATTTCCCACTGTGGCCCCGGATCCCCGGGGCGCGACCGGGCCCTAGGTCCCGAACCCGTCGTGTCCTCCGGCACACGGCGTCACCGGCCGACCCCGCACCGCGTCCGGCCGGGTGACCCACCGCACCGTGCTCGGCACTCCGCGCCACTCCGCACCGGTTCACCGGAGGCGCGTCCGGCGCAGCGGACCGTTCACCGGCGGGCCGCTCGGAGCCCGGCGCCCGCGACCCCGGGACAGGGAAAAGGGGGCCGGTCTGCCGCCCCGACCACGGCAGACCGGCCCCCGCCGGCGTTCCCCGCTGAAGTACCGCCTCGTCCGGCCCTAAGCGGGGTGCGCCTCGCTCACGTGCAGCGGGGTCCCCTGCATGCACGTGGTGGGCGCGCCGGGGTCCGGCCGGCCGCGCACCACCAGGTGCGCACCGGGTTTCACCACCGACGGATCGCCGCCGACCAGCAGGTACGGCGAACGGCCTTGGCCGGGGAGCAGGAAGCAGCGCGGCTCCACGCCCGCCTGCACCCGGCCGGTCACGGTGATCTGCTCGGCACCGGGATCGGCGATCGCGGGCGCGGCCGCCCCCGCCATGCCCAGCACGGACACGAGCAGCATCCCTGTCGTTACCCACCGCGACGTCGTCATGGCGCCCATTGCACAAGGAACTCCCCGGGATCGCCACTCGAAGGCCCGGCAGAAGTTAAACCGAGCACTCGCTCTACTATTCCGGTCATGACGTCGTACTCTCCCCCGGTTCCCGCGGCCGGGAAGGCCGCGGTCGCGGTCGAGCCCGCGTGGCTGCGCTACGGATCCGCGATCGGCCTGCCGGTGGTGGGCGGTGCGCTCGGCTGGCTGCTGGCGCTCGCGGCGGACTGGATCGCCGGCCTGCCGTGGGCGCCGTTCCAGGGGGTGTTCGAGCTGGTGTCCTCGCTGCCGCAACCGCACGGCACGCTGGGCGTCGCCGGGCTCGGCGTGCTCGCCGGACTCGGGTTCCTGTCGCTGATGATCGGCGACCGGCTCCGGGTGTCGGTGTCCGCGGAGCAGATCGAGCTGCGCCGCGGGCTGCGCGACGTCTCCACCGTGCCCGGCTCGTGCGTGTCGGCGGCGCTGCTCGACCACGGCGCGCTGGTGCTGCTGGACGCGGCGGGCGACGAACCGGCCAGGGCCCGCACCGACATCACCGCGGGCGCGCTGCGCACCGCGTTCCGCGCGCACGGCTACCGGTGGCTCGACGCCGATCCGCACGCGGGCGAGTTCGAGCTGTGGGTCCCGGACACGCCCGAGGTCGGCCCGCGCGCCGACGCGCTGCTCCGGGCCCGCGCCCACGCGCGGAAGAAGGGCCGCCACGCCGAGACCGACAAGTTGCGCGACGCGCTGGTCCGCGCCGGATACCTGGTGCGCGACGAGAAGAAGCAGCAGTACTGGCGGAAGCGTCCGCAGCGGGACGAGGACTGATGCGCACCGTCGACCCGGTCCGCTACGCCGCCCGCCGCCGGAACATCGTCGAGGCGGCGGGCGGCTGCTTCGCGCGCAAGGGCTTCGACCGCACCACGACCGCGGACATCTGCGCGGCGGCGGGGATCAGCTCCGGCAGCCTGTTCCACTACTTCCCGAACAAGCGCGCGGTGTTCCTGGCGATCTTCGAGCAGGACGGCCGGGACAACGCCGAGCAGCTGGCGCTCGCCGTGGCCGACGCGGACCCGTGGGCGGGACTGCTCGGGCTGGTCGACCACCTGGTGCGCCCGCTGGCCGATCCGGACTCGGCGGGGCTGGTGGTGGAGCTGATCGCGCAGGCCGGGCGGGACCCGGAGCTGGCCGAGCTGGTCGTGCGCAACGACCGCGAGCTGCGCGCGGGCATCGCGGCCCTGCTGTCCCGGGCGGCGGAGCAGGGCCGGATCGACGACCAGGTCGATCCCGCGCAGGCCGCGCACTGGGTGCTGGGCCTGACCGACGCGCTGTTCTCCCGAGCCGGGATCGACCGCGACTTCGACCCGCTGGCCGAACTCCCCACGCTCCGGACCATCCTCGCCCGCTACCTCGGCGCGGTGGAACGGATCGGCTGATCCTCCCGGCGGCGAAGCCGCCGAGGACGCCGGCCGGTGCGATGAACTCGCGGCTCGAACCCGGTCGCGGCGATCCGCGGCCGTGCCCCTGCGGCCCGCGGCGTCCACGGACGGCCCGGCGATCACCGGCATCGGCGCGCGGGGTTGCACGTGCCGCAGCGGCATGTGGTCCGGTGGAGCCACGTCCCGAATCCCGCGGAAAAGTCCCTGCACCATGCATTCGTCGTTCACCCCGCCCCGCCAGGTCAAGATCGGCGACGCGGCGGCCTTCGCCGGCACCACGCCGCGGGCGATCCGCCACTACCACGAGATCGGCCTGCTGCCCGAGCCGGAGCGGGGCGGCGACGGCCGCCGCCGCTACGGCTACGAGGACATGATCCGCTTGCTGTGGATCCGCAAGATGGCCGACGCGGGGATCGCCCTGGACGACATCCGCGACGCCTTCGCCACGGGCGCGGAGGACTCCGCCGGTGCGGACGGCGGGGAGGGGATCGCGGACGTCCTGGAGCAGCTGGCGGGGACCCTCGCCGCGCAGGAGGCGGAGCTGCGGCGGCAACGGGCCGCCGTGCAGCGGATGCGCGCGGAAGGCAGCCGGCTGGGCCTGCTCTCCGACTTCGTCACCGAACGGCTGGCGGGCCTGCCCCAGGACTCCCTTCGCCAGGAGGACCTGGACGCGCTGCTGGTCACCGAGCGGATCTTCGGCCCGCTCGGCGCTGCCGTCCAGGCCACCCGCTTCCTCGCGCTGGCCGCGGATCCCGCGCTGCGGGAGGCCTCCGACCGCGTCGACGCCGCCGAGGAGGCGTTGGACGACGGGGTCGCCGTCGACGATCCGCGGGTGGCCCGGGTGGCCGCCGAGCGGCACGCCTTCGACAACGCCCTGCAGGCCGCCATCGAGGAATCCGGCCTGGACGAGGACGAGGACGCCCTCTTCGACACCTGGGACGCCGAACATCCGGCCGACGAAGGCGAGGACGAGGGCTCCACCGGCACCCCGGCCCCCACGAGCGCGCTCGAAGCCCTGGGCAAGATGCCCTACGACTTCTCCCCCGCCCGCCTCCGCTGCGCAGAACTCGCCACAGCCCTAGCCACCCAGAACTCCCCAACGCCCTGACCGCCAGGTCCTGCCCGTCCTGTCAGCGGCGAAGCCGCTGAGCAGCGACCACGTACGCAGCCGGACCACCCGCGGGTTCTCAGCGGGCCCCTCGCGAGGACAGCGTTTTCTCATGTGGCGGAGCCACCTGTGAAAACGATCCCGCAGCGAGGGGCCCGCTGAGGTTCCGCCACCCCACCACCAATGCGAGGTGACGCCGGGAAGATCACCCCTCGAAAAGCCGACCCCGGTGGACCTTGTGCTGGGCTGCTTGGGCGAGGGGCCGCAGCACCAGCTGGTCGATGTTGACGTGCAGCGGCTGCGCCACGGCCATCGCGACGACCCCGGCGACGTCCTCGGCGGTCAGCGGCCGGTCCACGTCGGCGTACACGGCGGCGGCCTTGTCGGAGTCACCCCGGAAGCGGTTGAGGGAGAACTCGTCGGTGTGCACCATGCCGGGCTGGATCTCGATGACCCGCACCGGCTGCCCGGCGAGCTCCAGCCGCAGCGTCTCGGTGAGCGCGTGCTGCCCGTGCTTGGCGGCGCTGTACCCGGCCCCGCCCTCGTAGTTGACGAAGGCGGCGGTGGAGGTGAGGTTGACGATGGTGCCGCCACCCCCGGCGCGCAGCAGCGGCAGCAGCGCCTGCGTGACGTGCAGGGTGCCGAGCACGTTGACCTCGTACATGCGCTGCCAGTCCGCGGGGTCGCCGCCCTCGACGGAGTCGGATCCCCAGGCGCCGCCCGCGTTGTTGAGCAGCACGTCGCAGGCGTCGAGCTCCGCGGCGAAGGTGGCCACCGAGTCCCGGTCGGTGACGTCGAGCGGCAGCGCGCGGCCACCGATCTCCTCGGCGAGCGCGGCCAGGCGGTCCTGCCTGCGCGCGGCCACCACGACGTGGAACCCGTCGGCGGCCAGGCGGCGGGCGGTCGCCGCGCCGATCCCGCTGCTGGCTCCGGTCACCACGGCGGTCTGCATCACACGATCTCCCCTGCTCGAAGCCGATCTCGGACCAACCCTAGGAAACGGCGCCGCGCGGTGGCACAGCGGGCCTCGGGGTCCGATTCTTCCCAATGACCCACTTCCGCGCCTCCGGTCGGCTACCGTGAGTAGCGTCCCGACCATCCACGGCGAGTTCCGCGCACCACCCGCCGTCGACCTACGCGAGGTGAGGCCGGCCGTGCTCTACGGCATCGACATCTCCCACCACCAGGGCGCGTTCGACCTGGGCCGCACGCGGGCCGAAGGGTTCGAGTTCGCCTTCCTGAAAGCGACCGAGGGGAGTTCCTTCGTCGACAGCAGGTTCGGCGCCAACCTCGCCAACGCGCGGGCCGCCGGGCTGCTCACCGCCGCCTACCACTACCAGCGCGCCGATTCGAGCGCCGCCTCCCAGGCCGGGCACATCATCAACACGGTGCCCGCCGACGTCCCGGTGATCCTGGACGTGGAGGACGGCGGGGGCGGCGCCGACCTGACGCGCGACATCATCGGCCGGTTGCTCGCCGCCGGGTACCGGTCGCCGCTGCTCTACCTGCCGCGCTGGTACTGGGAGCAGATCGGGTCGCCGTCGCTGGCCGGGCTACCACCGCTGTGGTACTCGCGCTACGCCAGCAACGAGGGCGGCTACGCCAGCGAGATCTACGAGCGGTACCGGGACTTCTACGACGCGCAGTGGGGCGGCTACGGCGGTCTCGGCGTCGCGGTACTGCAGTTCACCAGTTCCGCCACCGTCGCCGGGCACCGGCCCGTCGACGCGAACGCGTTCCGCGGCACCCGCGAAGAGCTCGCGGGGCTGCTCAGCTCAGCTAACCCGGAGGACGACTTGACTCCTGAACAGGCGCAGAAGCTCAACGAGATCCACCACGAGCTGTTCGGCCCGCGCGGACCGCAGGGCCAGATCGTGGGGTGGGGAACCGAGGCGGGCAACCACACCGCCATCGGGCTGCTGGTGCACATGTTCAACGCGCTGCTGGGCCCGCGGCCGTCGCGGGTCCCCGGCGCCGAGCACATCCAGGTGCCCGCGGTGGACGCGATCCGGGACACCAACGGGGTGGTGTACCAGCTCCCGGCGATGATCAACGCCGGTGCCACGGGCGATCCGCAGGCGGTGGCGGAGGCGTTGCGCCCGGTGGTCTCGGAGGTCGCGGGCCCGGCGATCCGCGAGTCGGTGACCGAGGTGTTCGGGGCGGACGACCCGGCGCGCACCGAGGCGCTGGTGCTGGCGATCTCCACCCGGCTCGCCGCCCGGCAGGCCGCGCCGCAGCAGATCCCGGCGCAGGGCAGCCCGCCGCAGGCCCCGGCCCAGCAGCCTCCGGCGCAGTGATCTCCGCGCCGCGCCCGGCGGGTGGCGCGGCGGCGGGAACGACGACGGCCCACCTCCCCGATCCCCGGGGTGGTGGGCCGTTCGCCGTGCCCGAGCCCTACTCGTCGTCGTCACCCGAGTCGAGCGGCCGGATGTCGTTGCGGTCGTCCGAGCTCGGCACGTCCCCGGGCAGCGACACGGTGCGCGGCAGGATGCCCGGGGTCCAGTCGCCCCAGTGCGTCTCCTCGTGCACCTGCATCGCGGATTCCGCGGGCAGCGCGCCCGGCTCGTACGGGTCCACCGCGTACAGCGAACCCCAGTCCCGGTAGAGGTCGTTCTTCAGGTACGTCGGCAGTTCCCGCATGCTGGCGGCCACGTTGAGCCAGCCGAACGGCCCGCCCGCGTCCGGCGAGGACCAGCCCTGGCCGGTGGCCCGCACGGTCTCGCCGCCCGCGACCCGGAACCGCGGCATCTCGGCGATGCCGTGGTGCAGCCCGGAGATCTGCAGGCACGGGTGCACCAAGGTCGCGGGCCACTCCACGTAGGCGGGGCTGTCGCCGACCACGTCGGTCATGTTCGTCAGCTGCGGGGCGCGCGGGGCGCTGACCGCCTGCCAGCCGCGCGCGGACACCGACTGGTCGACGGCGACGACGCGCATCTTCGTGGTGCCCTGGGCGTCGCCGTCCACGACGAGCCGGTGGTCCCGCCAGGCCGGGCCGCCTGCCTGCAGCAGGTAGCGCCGGGCGGTGATCTGGAAGCCCTGCGGGGTGTCCTTGCCGAACTCGACGGCCAGCGAGTTCGCGCCGCCTTCGATCCCGGCCATGGCGAGCACGATCGGCACCTCGCCGGTCGCCGCGCGCTCCGGCACGTCGTACCACTGGGTGCGCAGCTCGCCGGTGCCCTTCGGCGTGTAGCTGCCCCAGACGGGGGCGTTGTCCCCGCCGAACTGGTACGGCGGCCGCCACTCGTCGGCGGCGGTACCGCCCTGCGCGGCGGGGGTGCCGTCCCGGGTGAACCCGGTGAGCTTCGCCCCGAGGTACTCCTCCGGCGTCTCCTCCCCTTCGAGCCGCTTCGACGGGACCGGGACGTCCGGGGAGAACGCGGGCGCCGGGTTCGTCGGCTGGTCCTGGGAGACCTTGAGCATCCCGGCCTGCGGGTTGGTCTCCACGTACACGTAGTCGGAGAGCCCGCAGCTGCCGCCGGGGGTGAGCTGCTTGATGTTGTCGGCCCCCATGCTGTAGCCGCCTTCGCGCTCCTGGATCGCCTTCCCGAACGCGGCGAGCTCGCCGAGGATGAGCAGCGCGCAGATCAGCGACAGCGGCGCCGTGCCGAGCCGCAGCGCCCGGCTGCGGTGCTCCACCCCGTTCTCCGGGGCGAGGCTGCGGTCGCCGCGCACGTGCTCCACGAGCGCGACGACGGCGGCGATGGCGGCGACGAACAGCAGGATGGTGCTGGCGTTGCGCCCGTTGACCGCGGGCGGCATGTCGTACCAGGGCACGCCCCAGCCGGAGACGTACCACCAGGCGTTCGGCCCGGTCGCGGAGAACGCGGAGATCACCATCAGCCCGGAGAAGAACGCGGCCCGGTTGCGCCGGGAGCGCAGCACGGTGGTGCTGGTGGCGAGCGCGGTGAGCGCGGCGACGGCCCCGCCGACGGCGGCGAAGATCCCGAAGTGGTGGGTGTGCTTGGTCTGGGTGAGCGCGAGCGCCACGAACGACATGGCCGCGACCGCCAGCAACCGGCGGCTGGGCCCGAGCGCGGCACCGCGGATCCGGTTGCGCCGCAGCAGCACGACCGCGCAGGTCGCCAGGCACAGCATCACCAGCAGCACCGGGAACCGCCGCGTGAGCGAACCGTCCGGGATCTGGCTGAACAGCATGTTGTAGCGGTTGAGCTCCTGGTACCACTTCTCGCTGGGCCCCAGGTCGATCTTCAGCTCGGTCGCGTCCATGATCGACTGCCAGGTCTGGTCCCAGATCAGCCAGGTCAGGATCACGAAGCCGGACGCGGAGATCGGCGCCAGCACCGGCAGCCAGCCGAACTCCCGCGCGCGCCGCCACACCAGCTTGATCAGCGGTTTGAGCCCGGCGATGAACGGCAGCACCGCGACGATGCCGTGCGGTCCGGCGCCGACGGCGAGCGCGGCCAGCACCAGGCCGAGCGCGGCGGGCATCAGCCTGCTGGTCGCGATGGCGCGCTCCACGGCGCACAGCGCGAGCAGCGAGAACACCACGATGACCGGCTCGGAGCGCAGCCCGTTGTTGTAGGGCAGCCAGAACGCGAGGAACACCGCGGCGGCGGCCCACCCGGCGGCGTTGCTGCGCCGCACCTGCTGGCCGAGCCGCGGCAGCACCTCGCGGCTGATCAGCAGCCAGCTCGCGCAGCCCATCAGCAGCGCGGGCAGCCGCACCCACGGGATCGCGGTGGAGACCTGCACCCACAGCGCGTAGACCTCGTAGAACCAGCCCCACGGCGCTTCGGGGTTGGCGAACCAGCGGTAGTAGTTGCTGACGTACCCGGCGGATTCGCGCGCCCGCGCGATGGCCATGGTGTAGCCGTCGTCGGAGCTCATCGCCCCGATCAGCCACCAGATGCCGAGCGAGCCGAGCACCGCCACGTCCCGCGCGGTCGGCTTCCACCACCCGGGCTGCACCCAGCGCGGGGGGCGGCGCCCGGCGCGCGCGTCCAGCCGCCGCAGGCAGAGCACGGCGCCGATGAACGCCAGGATCGCCAGCGCGCTCACGACGATCTTCAGCGCGGTCGGCGAGCTCTCGAAGCGGTTGTCCACGCGGGCTTCGAAGCGCAATCCGGCGACGTCGTCGGCGCGGGCGTTGAGGTCGGAGTAGATGCCGGTGACCTGCGGCCGGTGGTCACCGGCGATGTTGGTGAGCCAGCGGTCCTCGCCGAACCCGGCCTTGAACCCGATGGCGTCGTTGTGCAGCGCGAGCGTGCAGTCCCCGTCCGGGATGGCCATCGTGTTGACCTGCCGCCCCTTCGACAGCAGGGTGATCCGCCCCTGATCGACGGTGAGGCTCATCCCGGTGAGCCTGCCGTTGTCGGAGTTCGGCGGGTTCGTGCTCAGCAGGTTCGCCGGACCGTCGGTGCGCGCGTCGAGGCTGCGGGCGGCGACGCAGGGGATGTCGGCGTCCAGCCACACCGGCGCGAAGGTGGTCAGCGGAGCGGCGACCGAGGTGGTGCCGCTGGCGGTGGGCCAGCGCAGCGTGGTGATCTCGTGGTGCACCGGCAGGAACGGGACGGAGAGGGACAGCACCGTGCCGAGCACGCCGAGCACCGTCGCGAGCAGCTTCAGCCGTCGGAGGCGCCGATCGGGGCGCGGCCGAGCCGGTTCCGCGGACGGCGCGGATTCCGCCTCCGCGTGATCGGTGTCGTCTTTCTCCGCATTGAGCACGCCCCGGAGAATAGCGGTCGTGGTCATCACGACGACGCAGCATCAACGTCCGTGTTGGGGTCGCCACACCGGTTAACGACACGGCTGAGGGAATGAGCGGCAGAACTCAGGTTCCTCTCAGTGTTCTGTGATCCTTCGGTTATCAAAGGGAGGCCGAACGTCCAGTTCAGACGGTCAGCGGGCCGGTGCCTGCGGTGGTGGCCGGCGATCCCGCGGCGCGGAGAATCCGGCGGTTCCACCGGTGTCGCTCGATCGGGTTGTTCCAGCGGAAATCCGGATTCGGATGAGTTCGTCATCGAGTTCCGCGCCGCTAATCGCATTCCCGGTCGCGCGGTTCGACGAGCGCGACCCGCGGCGCGGATTGTGCTCGGCGCACCGGATCCGGGACGCGGTGCGGGTTCCCGGGACCTGACGCGGCGCGGCCCTCAGCGAGGTCCCGGCACCAGCCGCGGCGGGCGGTGGCAGCTCAGCGGCGGCGGTTCGGCCGTCCAGCGCTCGACCTGCACCCGGGCCTGCTGCCCGGAGCAGCCCTGCGACAGCGGCGAGGTCGGGCGGTCCGCGGTGAGCACGTTCGGGTTGCCGTGCACGCACCACGATCCGCCGGGCTGCGCCGGATCGTCCACCGGGTCGTACCAGGCGCCGGTGGCGAGCACCGCGACCCCGGGCGACACCTCGTCGCTGATCAGCGCCCCGGCGAGGCAGGCACCGCGCTCGTTGAACACCCGGACCACCACGCCCGTGGTGATGCCGCGGGCCGCCGCGTCGTCCGGGTGCAGCCGCACCGGTTCCCGCCCCTCGATCTTCGCGGCGCGGCTGACCGCGCCGACGTCGCCCTGGCCGTGCAGCCGGTTCCGCGGCTGGTGCGCGATCAGCCGCAGCGGGAACCGGTCGTCGGCGAGACCGTCGGACGGTTCGAGCCACACCGGGTGGCCGGGCAGCCCGGCCGCCGCGACGGACGCGGGACACAGCTCGATGCGCCCGCTCGGGGTGGGCAGCGGGCTGCCTGCCGGGTCGGCGCGGAACTCGGCGAGCGGGGTGGTGCGCGGCGGAACGGGCAGTTCGATCTCCCCCGCGTCCCAGAACTCCGCGAACGGCGGCACCCGGTGGCCGTCCGCGGCCAGCCGCTCGCGCCACCGCTCGTAGAGGTGCACCAGCCACTCCCGCGTCCCGCGGCCGGCGGTGAACTCGGCGCGGACGCCGAGGCGGGCGGCGAGCTCGGCGAACACCGCGTGGTCGTCGCGCGCCTCCCCGAACGGCTCCAGCACCCGGCGCATCGCGATCAGGTGTGTGTCCCGCCGCCCCGCGCCGAGGTCCTCCCGTTCGAGGGTCGTGGTCACCGGCAGCACCACGTCGGCGTGCCGGGCGGTGGCCGTCCAGTGCGGCTCGTGCACGACCACCGTGTCCGGCCGGGCGAAGGCGCGGCGCAGCCGGTTGAGGTCCTGGTGGTGGTGGAACGGGTTGCCGCCGGCCCAGTACACGGCCCGCACGTCCGGGTAGCGGTACCGGCCGCCGTCGTAGTCGAACTCGTCGCCGGGGTGCAGCAGCAGGTCTGCGATGCGGGCGACCGGGATGAACTCCGGCACCGGGTTGGTGCCCTGCGGCAGCGTGGGCAGCGGCAGCAGCGGACCGGTGTCGCCGACGTCGCCGATGGAACCGTAGCCGTGCCCGAACCCGCCGCCGGGCAGGCCGATCCCGCCGAGCATCGCCGCCAGCACCAGCCCCGCCCACACCGGCTGCTCGCCGTGCTCGCTGCGCTGCAGCGACCAGCTCACCGAGACCAGGGTGCGCCCGGCCGCCATCCGGCGGGCGAGGGCGCGGATGTCCGCGGCGGGCATCCCGCACAGCGCGCTCGCCCAGTCCGCGTCGCGTTCCGGCCCCGGGCCGCCGCGCAGGTAGCGGGCGAACTCGTCGAAGCCGGTGGTGCAGCGGTCCAGGAACTCCGCGTCGTGCAGGCCCTCGACGAGCAGCGTGTGCGCGAGCCCCAGCATCAGCGCCACGTCGGTCGCCGGACGCACCCGGATCCACTCGGTGCGCCGGCCCGGCGGCACGTCGCTGGCCAGCGGCGAGATCACGGCCAGTTCGGGCCCGTCCCAGTCGGCGAGCACCGCCGAGCCGACGTGCCGGGTCACCCCGCCTGGGGTGACGGAGGCGTTCTTCGGCGCCAGCCCGCCGAACGCCACCACCAGGTCGGTGCGCCGCCGGATCACGTCCCACCCGTCGGCGCCGCGCAGCAGCGGATCCGCGTCCCCCACCAGGTGCGGCAGCAGCATCGCGGAGGTGCCGAAGCTGTAGGTCCCCCGCGAGGACGTGTAGCCGCCGGTCGCGTTGAGGAACCGGTGCAGCTGGCTCTGCGCGTGGTGGAACCGGCCCGCGCTCGCCCAGCCGTAGGAGCCGCCGAACACGGCCCGGTCGCCGTGCCGCTCGCGGACGCGGCGGAGTTCGGCGGCGACCAGGTCGAGCGCGGTGTCCCAGCCGACCTCGACGAACTCCTCCCGGCCGCGCCCGCTCGACGGGCCGGGCCCGTGCTCCAGCCAGCCGCGCCGGACCGCGGGCCGCGCGATCCGCGTCTCGTGCCGGGCGGTGCCGGGGACGTTGCCGAGCAGCGCGGACGGGGCCGGGTCGGCGGGGTGCGGCGCCACTTCCAGCTCGCCGTCCGCGCGGCGGCGCGCCAGGTAGGCGCCCCAGTGCGAAGTCGTGCCCAGCCACGTCATGCCGACCAACATAGGCGGGCCGGCTCGCTGCGGGCGCCGCGGTGCCGGCCCTGCGGGGCGGTGCCCGCGCGGGAATCGCGGTCAGCCCTGGTAGAGGGCGTCCAGCTGCTCCTGGTTGTGCTTGACCACCACCGAGCGGCGGATCTTGCGGGTCGGGGTGAGCTCGCCGCCGTCCTCGGTCCACTCGGTCGGCGCGAACTCCCAGCCGCGGACCTGCTCGATCCGCGCGAGCCGGGTGTTCGCCACCGCGACCGCGGCGTCGATCTCCGCGCGCAGCTTCGGGTCCCCCAGCAGTTCCGCGCGCGGGGCGTTGCCGGGCAGCTCGTTCGCCACGGCCCACTCGCGCAGCGCCTCGACGTCCGGCGCCAGCAGCGCCACCAGGTACGGCCTGCCGTCGCCGTGCACCAGGGCCTGCTCGATCAGCGGGTGCTCCACCAGCAGCGACTCCACCACCACCGGGCTGATGTTCTTGCCCCCGGCGGTGATGATGATCTCCTTCTGCCGCCCGGTGATCCGCAACGTCCCGTCCGGGTCCAGCGAGCCGAGGTCACCGGTGCGCAGGAAACCGTCCATGGTGAACAGTTCGCGATCCTCCTCGGGCAGGTTGCGGTACCCGGAGGTGCACAGCGGGCCGCGCACCAGCACCTCCCCTTCGCGGGTCAGCCGCAGTTCCACCCCGGGCATCGGGGTGCCGACGGTGCCGGGCCTGCGCGGCGAACCCGCGTGGTGCATCACCGCGGCCCCGCAGGTCTCGGACAGGCCGTACACCCCGGTGAGCCCCATGCCGAGCCCGGCGAAGAACCGCTCCAGGCCCGGCGGCAGTGGGGCCGCACCGACCGCGCGCACCGCGCACCGGTCCAGCCCCAGCGCCACCGGGATGCGGTGCAGCACCGCGCGGTGCGCCAGCCGCGCCAGCAGCTTCTCCGCGGCGGTGGAGTCCGGTTCGGCACCGGTCAGCGCCGCGCGCAACGCCCAGCCGCCGAGCTTGCCGCGCACCCCGTCCTGCTCGGCGAGCCGGTTCTCGATGCCGGTGCGCAACCGGTCCCACACCTGCGGGACGCCGAACAGGATCGTCGGGCGCACCTGCGCGAGCCGTTGCGGCAACTGCTTGATCTCGGGGCAGAAGTGCGTCTCCCCGCCGCAGCGCAGCGGCAGGTACACCGACAGCACCCGTTCGGCGATGTGCGCCAGCGGCAGGTACGACAGGCTCACCACCTGCTCGGGCAGCCCGGCGGCCCGCACCAGCGCCTCCACCTCGTAGAGCAGCGCGCGGTGGCTGAGCTCCACGCCCTTGGACGGGCCGGTGGTGCCGGAGGTGTAGATCAGCACCGCGATGTCGCTCGGGTCGGGCCCCCGCTCCTCCTGCGCGTCCGGGTCGGCGGGCAGGAATTCGCCGTCGTCGACGGATTCCCCCAGTTCCAGCAGCTCGTCCCAGCTCATGATCCGGCCGCCGAATCCGTGCGGCCGGGCGTCGCCTACCTCGCCGAGGGTGATGACCACGCCGAGCTCGGTCGGCTCCCCCAGCACGGGCAGCCAGCGGCGCCACGCGTCCTCGCCTTCGACGACGGCGACCTTCGCGCCGGAGTCCACCACGACGTGCCGGATCTGCTCAGGCGCCAGCGTCGCGTACAGCGTGGTGGTGGTCGCGCCGAGCGTCGCCGCGCCCAGGTCGGCCAGGATGTGCTCCGGCCGGTTGCTCGCCATCAGCCCCACCACATCACCGGGCAGCACGCCGAGGGAACGCAGCGCGGCGGCGATGCTCAACGCCCGCCCGTGCACCTGGGACCAGGTCCAGCTCTGCTCGGCGGTGGCGAACGCGAGCGCGTCCGGGCTGGTCCGCGCGATGTCCGCGAGCAGTCCGGGGACCGTGCGCCCGGCGATGGCCGCCTCGATCTCCGCTCGTTCGGCTTCGACCTCGGTCGCGGTCATGCTCTTCCTCCACCTGGCCTAGGAGTGTCGTCCGTCACGATCACGTTAGGCCGGAACGGGGTGGGGGCTATGACCTCCGCGGTCACGTGATTGATACTTCCGGACATGCCGCATCGTCGCGACGTAGATCACAACACCGGCCCGTCCCCCGCGGCGGCCGTTCCCGACCCGGTCGTGCAGGACTGGGACTTCCCCCGGAGCTCGATCAGCGCCCTGCTGCTCACCAGGTTCGCCGGCGAGCACTCCGTGCCCGCGGACGTGGTGCTCGCCGGAACCGGGCTCACCGAACCGGAACTGGAGGATCCGGACCTGTCCGTCGACGCGCACCAGGAGCTGCGGATCGTGCGGAACCTGGTGCGCGCGCTGCCGGACGTGCCGGACCTCGGCATGCGCGCCGGGTTGCAGTACCACCTCACCGCCTACGGCATCCTCGGCTTCGCGTTCATCAGCAGCCCCACCGTGCAGGACGGCATGGCGGTGGCGCTGCGGTACCTGGAGCTGAGCTTCGCGTTCTGCATCCCGCGGGTCCGCTTCGCCGGTGACGAGCTGCACGTCGAGCTGGATGCGGCGGCGATCCCGGCGGACGTGCGGAACTTCCTCATCGCGCGCGACCTGTCCGCGATCCACACCATCATGGTGGAGCTGCTGCCCGCCCCGATCCCGGTGCAGCGCATCGAGTTGAGCCTGCCGGAGCAGCCGAACACCGCGGATCTGGGCGAATTCTTCGGCGTGGTGCCGAAGTTCGGCCAGCCGCACGACGTGATCGTGCTCGACCCGGCGTTCCTGGGACGCCCGCTGCCGCAGGCCAACGAGCAGACCCTGGCGATGTGCGAGGCGCAGTGCCGCGACCTGCTCGCGGGCCGCCGGGAGCGCACCGGGTTCGCCAAGCAGGTGCGGGACCAGATGCTCGGCCCCGACGGGGTGCGGCTGGGCATGGAGGACGTGGCGCGCAAGCTGCACACCACCGCGCGCACCCTGCACCGCAAGCTCAACGCGGAGGGCACCAGCTTCCAGTCGGTGCGCGACGAGGTCCGCGCGGCGCTGGCCGAGGGGATGCTGCGCGACGGGGCGCTGTCGGTGGACGACATCGCGATCCGCCTCGGCTACGCGGAGGCGGCCAGCTTCATCCACGCCTTCAAGCGCTGGACCGGGACCACGCCGATGAGCTACGCGCGGCGGCGCGGCGCGGACCGGTGATCCGGGAACCGGCCCGGTGGCGGGATTCCCGCCACCGGGCCGGCGGCGCCGAGGACGTCGGTCCCGCCGGACGGTGCTCGCGCGGGCCGGGCGAGCACCGGCGGAGCGGGTCCACTGCGGACGGTCAGGTGTAGTCGACTTCCGCCCCGCGCAGGACCGGGCCCACCAGCAGCGAACCCCACTGCGGCATCCTGCTCGCCCGGACGCCCATCGAGGGCGCCAGCGCCAGCGCCACCGCGTCCCGCTCCTGCGGCGAGTTGATCAGCCCGAGGCCGTGCGACCCCGAACCCGCCGAACCGGTGGCAGGCGGGTCTCCCGCGGCAGGCGGGGCGGAACCGTCCTGGATCGGCCCGTCCGGCGGGTACTGCGGCCGCGTCCCGTCCGGGTAGTCGTAGCAGCGCGGGCCGCGCTTGTCGGCGTAGACCGGCTCGTCCCGGCCCGCCACGTATTCGCCGCGCGGTGCCACCACTTCGAGGGTGATGTGCGCGCCCGGCTCGTCGGTGCCCACGCCGAAGACGTCGTCCACCCGCGGGACCGTGTCGGCGAGGGTGCGCAGCAGGCACGGGTACTCCGGCGAGTACTTCGCGAGCACGTCCGCGGTGGGCCGCGCCGACTCGCCGAGCCGGATCAGGTCGTCGCCGTTGGCTTCGAGGAACCCGGTCGCGTCGTTCGACGTCGTCGTCAGCTGCGAGGTCAGCCCGCGCAGATTCTCCTGCTGATCCACCAACGTCCGCGACGTCTGCGACAGATCACCCAACGCCGCCAGCACATCCGGCGCCGCCTGCTCGTAGGTCTCCGCCACCCCCACCAACTGCCGCAGGTTCTCCTGCAACCGCGGCACCGACGGGTTCAACCCCGCCACGTACTCGTTCAACCGCGAGATCGTGTCCCCGATCGACTCACCACGACCGTCCAACGCCTGGCTCAACGAATTCAACGTCACCGCCAGATCATCCGGATGAATCGCCTCCAGCACCGGCATCGTGTCCGCCAGCACCGTCTCCAACTCCACCGACGCCCGCGTCCGATCCTGCGAGATCACATCACCCGAAGCCAACCGCACCGACGACGCCCGCTCCGGCACGTCCAACGACACGTACCGCTCCCCGAACAACGTCCGCGGCAACAACCGCGCCGACACGTTCGACGGCAACAACCGCGCCTTCTCCGGCTCCAACGCCAAGTGCAACTCCGCACCGCCGTCGACGGGCCGCACTTCGGAGACCCGGCCCACGGTCATGCCGCGGACCTTCACCTCGGAATCAGGACCCAGCTGGTTGCCGGTGGACGCGGCGATCAGCACCACGTCCACGCTCGGGCGGAAGACCCCCTGGTACGTCGCCACCGTCGTGCTGAAGAACAACGCGGCGCACAGCAGCAGCGCCAGCCCCAGCAACCTGCGCCGCACCGTCGCATTGGTGCTGTTTTCGCTCATCGGACCGCCGTTGACTCGAACCCGGAACAATTCGACGTGGCCCGCAGCGGTCGGGCGCGCGGTGCGCGCCGGTCCCGCGGGGCCCTCGTCGCGGCGCTCCTCCGGACGGAAGACGATCGGAGGCGCCGGACAGGGCAAGAGACTAGAGCGCGAGGGTGACGTGGGTCATGAGAACCCCGGCCATCCGATTGACCATTCCGGACAGATCATTCCGCCGGGCCGTGGTCGCGACCCCGGAGATCACCGCGCGTGGGATCTCGACGGGGCCCTGGCACGTTCAGCGCGGAGCGCCCGACCCGGTCGGGCCCGCCGGCGGGAGCGCGGGCGGACCGCGCCACCGACGTCAGTCGGCGGAGTCCTCCAGCTGCCGGGACCCGACGGGTATCGAGGCGACGCAGGAGACGCAGGGCATGCAGCCGCCGGCGGGGACGTCGGCGATGGCATCCCGCCGCAGCCCCAACCCGCAGGCGGTGCGGGCGACACCGGCGTCCCAGTCGACCGAAACGATCGCGTGCGCCTGCCGCAGCGACACGCGCGGGTGCCTGCGCAACACCCACACCCGCTGCTCCGCTGCAGCGTCGGAGTCGCGCCGGAGGTGTGCGGAGCTGTTGGCAACGCTGGGCATCATTGATCCCTCCTGTGCTTGAGATTAATCCTACTCAAGGATTAATCTCGTTGTCGAGCTGAACTGAACAGTGCGGAGGGAGCGCCCAGTGCAAGCACCGGACCCGAACCTGATGACCTCGTATTTCCCCCAACACGGCTGGACGGCCGCGCACCGCTGCGGTCCCAACGGCGGCAACTGCGTCGAGGTCAACCACCCCGTGGCGGGCGGCCCCGTCGGAGTCCGCGACAGCAAGAACATCGACGACGGAGTCCTGGTCTTCGACGCGGCGCGCTGGCGCTCGTTCCTGACCAGGACCCGCACCGGTGCGTTCGACCTGCCATGATCACCATCGGTACGATCGGTGGTGTCGATTATTCCCCTTAAGGGTGAAATCATCGGTCGGTCCGGTCACCACCGGGCAGCACGCCATCGGGTGCCCGCTCGGCTAGGATGATCTGCTTGTCGAGACCCCGAACGAAGAGCGGAGATTCCGAGTGCCGAGCACGGTGACGTCGCGGCGCAGACAGCTCGGCAACGAGATCCGCCGAGCGCGGACGGCGGTCGGGATGACCCAGCAGGAGGTCGCCGATCTGCTGGGCTGCAGGCAGGGCAAGGTCAACAAGATCGAGTCCGGCGCGGTGGCGGTCAAGCAGGCCGAGCTCAAGCAGATGCTGGAGGCCTTCCAGTGCAGCGACGCCCAGGCGGAGCTGATGCTGGACCTGGCCCGGTCGAGCACCGGGCAGCGCGGCCAGTGGTCCGGGTACCGGTCCGCGGTGCCGCACTGGTTCCGCACCTTCACCGACCTGGAGCCCGCGGCGGGCGAGATCCTCAGCTGGCACGGCGAGCGGATCCCCGGCCCGTTGCAGTCCGAGCACTACATGCTCACCCAGTTCAGCGAGGATCGCGCCACGGACGTGACCTCGCTGGTGCGCAACCGCCAGGACCGCAAGCAGGTCTTCGACCTGGACCGGCCGCCCTACTACCGGTTCGTGATCGGTGAGGCCGCGTTCCGCCGGATGCCCGGCGGGCCGAACCCGTCGGTGGCGCTGGATCAGGTGGAGCACCTCCTGGCGCTGGGCGAGCGCTACTCGCGGGTGTTCGTGCACGTGCTGCCGTTCGACGTGCGGCTGGCCTTCACGCCGAACGACTTCACGATCATGCGCTTTCCCGACGCCACCAAGGACTTCGTGTTCATCGAACACGCCGCCGGTGGGGTTTACCTCGACGACGAAGGGGACTTCGAGCTGTTCGTGGATGCGTGGGACCGCATCCGCGGTGCCGCGCTGGAACTGAACGAGTCGGTAGACTTCCTGCAGGAATTGGCCGCCGAATTCCGTTCCAAGCTGACCTTCTGACCCTTTTCCGACCGAACCGGATCGGCGGGAGGGCACTGCCCTCCCGCCCACCTCGTGCTGCCGTGCGAACCGAACCGCGGACCGCCCGGCCGATTTCGCGCGTCCACGTGCCCGCAGGCCGCTGACCACGGACATCGGCCGGCTTTTCACCCGATGGCCCCCGCTCACGCCGAGCGGTCGAGGGGTTACTATTCGTCGCAAGATCACCCGGTTGTGACAAAGGACCATGCGAATGAGCGATCTTGATGAGGACCCGTTCCCCCCGCAGCACGCGGATTTGACCAAGCCGAGCGTCGCCCGGGTGTACGACTGGTACCTCGGCGGTAACGCGAACTGGGCCATCGACCGGGAATTCGGCCAGCACGTCGTCGACCAATACCCGTTGTTACGCCCGATCGCGATCAGCAATCGGCTCTTCCTGCACCGAGCGGTCCGGCACCTGGTGGCCCGCGGGGTGCACCAGTTCATCGACATCGGTTCCGGCGTGCCCACGATGGGCAACACGCACTCGGTCGCCGACGAGGTCGAGCCGGGCTCCAAGGTCGTCTACGTCGACCACGAGCCGGTCGCGGTGGCGCACTCCCAGGTGCTGCTGGAGAAGCACGGCGACGGGGAGCGGCACGCCGCGATCAACGCGGATTTCCGCAACCCGGACCGGTTGTGGCAGAAGGCCATCGAGACCGGGGTGCTCGACCTGGAGCAGCCGGTCGCGGTGCTGCTGATCGCGGTGCTGCACGTCCAGCAGCCGGGTCCGGACGGCGAGGACATCTCGCCGCAGGTCATGAAGCGCTACCGGGAGCTGCTGCCGCCCGGCTCGTACCTGGCGCTGTCGCACCTCACCGACGACGGGGTCCCCGCCGAGCTGGACGACCAGCTGGTCGGCATCAAGCAGATGTACGACAACTCCTCCAGCCCGGTGATCTGGCGCAGCCAGGAGGAGATCCGCGAGCTGTTCGGCGACTTCGAGATGCTGGAGCCGGGCATGGCGTGGACGACCGACTGGCACCCGGAGGACAGCAGCCCCAACCACTCGCCGAAGCTGGACTTCAGCCAGTCCGGCGAGTCGGCGATCTGGGCCGGGGTCGGGCGCAAGCCCCTCTGATCCGGCGGACCACCTCGGCGTCGATCAGGGACGCTCGACGCCGAGGTGGTCGCGCAGGGTGTGCCCCTCGTACTCCGTGCGGAATAATCCTCTGCGCTGCAGTTCCGGCACCACCTGCTCGAAGAAGTCCGTGACCCCGCCCGGCACGTACGGCGGCATCAGCACGAACCCGTCGCAGGCACCCGCCTCGAACCAGCGCTGGAACTCGTCGGCGATCGTGGCGGGAGATCCGGCGACCAGCGGGAACGACAGCGTCGCCGCGTACTCGGCACCCAGCTCCCCCAGCGTGATCCCGCGGTCGATCGCATCGGCGATCACGTGCTGGAAGCGGCCCTTGCTGCCGCGGATCTCGTCCCGGACGTCGGGCACCGGCCCGTCGACCGGGAAGCGGGACAGGTCGAGGTTCATGCTCGCCGCCATGAAGGTGAGGCCCGCGATGGGGAGCACCAGCGCACGCAGCTCCCGCTCGACCTCCCGCGCCTGCTCGTCGGTCTCCCCGACCACGGGCATGATCCCGGGCAGCACCCGCACCTCGTGCTCGCCGCGGCCCGCCTCCCGCACCTGCCGCTTGAAGCCGCGGTAGAACTCCACCCCGCGTTCCAGCGTCGGCGCCACCGCGAAGACCAGGTCGGCGTTCGCGGCGGCGAGCCGCTGGAACACCCCCGACGCCCCGGCCTGCACGATCACCGGCCGCCCCTGCGGTGCTCGGGGCACGGGGAGCGGCCCGCGGACCTGGAACCAGTCCCCCGCGTGGTCGGCGTAGCGGACCTTGCTCGCGTCGGCGAACCGGCCCGCGGCCTGGTCGGCGAGCACCGCGCCCTCGTCCCAGGTGTCCCACAGCGCCCGCACCGCGGTGAGGAACTCGGCGGCCCGCTCGTAGCGTTCCTGGTGGCCGAGGTGCTCGGCGCGGCCGAAGTTGCGCGCCTCCCCGTCGCTGACCGAGGTCACCGCGTTCCACCCGGCCCGGCCGCCGCTGAGGTGGTCGATGCTGGCGAACATCCGGGCCACGTGGAACGGCTCCGAGTACGTGGTGGACGCGGTCGCGGCCAGGCCGATCCGCTCGGTCACCGAGGACAGCGCCGACAGCAGCACGATCGGGTCGAGGTGGGTGTTCGGCCGGTGTTCGAGGACCGCGCCGAAGTCGCCGCCGTAGATGTCGTCGACGGCGAGCTTGTCCGCGATGAACAGAAGATCGAGCTTGGCGCGCTCGGCGGCCTCGGCGAGCCGCCGGTAGAGCGCCAGGCCGTGCTCGCCGGGCGGCGCCGCCCGCGGGTGGCGCCAGCCGCCGGCGTGGATCCCGTGGTCGTCGAGGTAGAGCGCGAGGTGCAGCCGCCGGGTCATCGCCACCGCCCGCTCAGTACAGGCCGCGATCGACGTGCTCGCCGATCGTCAGGTGTTCGCGCAGCACGCCGAACTCCAGGTAGTTGTCGGCGACCTCCTGCAGCTGGGCGGTCACCTGGTCGTCGACCGGACCACCGGTGCGCTGCGAGCGGTCCGAGACGAGCCGGGCGACGTTCGGCGGCCGGTGGCTGAGATCGCCGTAGATCCGCGCGTTCTCCTCCGGGTTGGCCCGCGCCCACTCCAGCGCCTTGTTGTAGCGGCCGATGAAGTCGCGGAGGGCGGCGCGGCGGCCCGGGTCGTCGAGCGCTTCCTGGTAGGCGTTGATGAAGCTGAGCCCGTGGGCGAGGCCGTTCGCGTCGCGCAGCACGGTCGCGCCCTGGTCGAGCTGGGCGGCGGCGGTGTACGGGTCCCAGGTGGACCAGGCGTCGATGGCGCCGGAGCTGAGCGCGGCGCTGGCGTTGACCGGTTCGAGGAAGCTGATCCGCACGTCGTCCGCGGACAGCCCCGCTTCGCGCAGCGCGCTCAGCAGCAGGTAGTGCCCGACGCTGCCGGGCGTGGTGGGCGAGACGGTCTTGCCGCGCAGGTCGGCGACCGTGCGGATCGGCGAGCCCTTCGGCACCACGATGGCCAGTCCGTACTGCCGCACCGCCCGGGTCGCCGAGACGATCTTGATGTCGGCGCCGGAGCCGAGCGCGTTGAGCGTCGGCGCGTCCCCGGCGAGTCCGATGTCGACGGCTCCGCTGCGGAGGGCTTCCAGCAGCGGTGCGGCGGCGGCGAACTGGGACCAGTGCACCTGGTACTGCTTGCCGTCGAGCACGCCGGCTGCCTCGACCAGGGCCTGCTGGATGCCCGCCTGGTCGCCGATGGTGAGCGTGACCTTGGTGAGGTCGACGCTGCCGTCCTCGCGGACCGCGGGATTCCCGCCGCAGGCGGCCGCGGCGAGCGGGCTCAGGACGAGCGGGGCGGCGGCCAGCTTGGCCAGGAAGGAACGCCGCGTGGAGCGGGTCGGCATGGGACCTCCAGCGAGGGGTGCGGCCGCCGGGCGGCCGGGCACGAGGTGAGGGCGTCCGTCCGCGCGGGACGGGAGGACCGGTGGGACCGGTGCGGGGGAACGAGCCGGGTCAGCGCGGACAGAGCGCCGAGGCCACCCGCGACAGGTCCACATGACCCCGGGTGGTGAGCATCGGCCGCTGCGGCATGCCCGAACGCTAGCCAGGGCGCCGCGGCGGTGTAAACCCAATCCAACAGGTTGGGAATGCGATCACCGTCACCGCGGGCGACGCCCGGGGGACGACCGATCTGCGCGGACGAACGGGCCGATCACCCCGCGCGGCCGCCGGGTTCGCGGACCACCACCACGGGGCACGTCGCGTGCTGCACGCAGTGCTGCCCGACCGAGCCGAGCAGCGCTCCGGTGAATCCGCCGTGGCCGCGGCTGCCGACGACCAGCAGGTCCGCGTCGGTGGCCGCGTCGATGAGCGCCTTCGCCGGGCCGCCCTGCACGACGACGCGCTCCACGGGCACGCGGGACTCGCCGGCCACCTCGTGCACCACGTCCTGCAGCGTCCGCGCGGTGCGGTGCCCGGCGTCGTCCGGCGCCCAGCCGTAGATCGGTGAGAGGTCCCAGGCCATCAGCGCGGTGATCGCGCCCCCGGCGAGGTCGGCGTGCCACAGCGCCCAGCGCAGCGCGGCGCGCGACGACGCGGAGCCGTCCACTCCGGTCACGATCCGGTAGGTCTCGGTCATGCGCGCCCTCCCCCGCTGGGCCACCACCGTCCCGCAGCCGCGGAGTGGTCGCATCGCGGCGCGGCAGCCCGGCGGCTCGGCGGAGCGGCGGAGCGGCCAGCCGGTGCGACCTGGAGGCGCGGCGGACGTTCGGCGTGGCGCGGCTCGGCAACCCGTCGGCGCGGGACGGGCGACCCGCCGGCGCGGCTCGGCTCGGCGGCTCGGTGGCCCGTCGGCGCGAGCGGGGCGGCGCGGCTACCGGCCGGTGTCGAAGTCCGGGGTCTCCTTGGCGAAGAACGCCCGGACCCCTTCGCGCGCCTCGGCGGAGGTGAACGCCTCGTCGCTGGCGGCCAGCGAGCGCCGCAGCACCTCCTCGTCCGGTTCGTCCGCGGTGGCGTCGATGAGGGATTTCACCAGCCGCAGCGAGGTCCGCGGCCGCCGCCGCAGGACGTCCGCGCGCTCCCGGGCCGCGGCGAGCGCGCCGCCGCGCTCCACCACCTCGTCGAGCAGCCCCCAGGACAGCGCGGTGCTCGCGTCGACCGGGTCGCCGAAGAACATCAGCTGCTTCGCCCGCCCCCGCCCGATCCGCCGCGTCACCCGGTAAGTGCCACCGCTGCCGGGGAACAGCCCGAGCTTGATCTCCGGCAGCCCCACCCGCACCTGCGGTTCGGCGATGATCAGGTCGCAGCACGCCGCCAGTTCCAGGCCACCGCCGTAGGCGAGGCCGCCGAGCGCGGCGATCGTCGGCACCGGCAGCCGCTCCAGCCGGGTGAACACCTCGTTCTGCTTGCGCAGCTTCCGCTCCACGACCGCGCCGGGGCGCATCAGGTCGGGGAACTCGCCGATGTCCGAACCGGCGCAGAACGCCCGCTCCCCCGCCCCGGTGAGGATCACGACGCGCGCGCCGTCGCGCTCCACCGCGTCCAGCGCGGCGTCGAGCGCGCGGGTCAGCTCCAGGGTCACCAGGTTCATCGGCGGGTCGTCCAAGGTCAGCAGGGCGATCCCGGAGTCGGGTTCGTACCGGAGCGGTCCAGGTGCCACCACGCGTCGTCCTCCCGTTCGGCTGCGCTGCCCACCCATCGTGGATCATCGCGGGCGGCCACCGCCCGCCGGTTCCCCCACGAGTGCCTAGGGTGGGGGCATGGCTGAGGAGATCTCCGGGGAATTCGTAGCGGTCGGCCGGTCCCGCGCCTACCTGGCGCGGCCGGAGGTGGACGCGGGCGGCGCGATGCTGCTGCTGCCGATGCTCACCGGCATCGGCGAGCAGGTGCGGGAGTTCGCCGCCGACCTGGCCGCCGCCGGGGTCACCGCGCTGTCCTGGGACCCGTGGGACGGGCCGAGCGCCGACGACACCGGGCGCGACGAGCTGGTGCGGCTGATGGGCGAGCTCGACGACGAGGCGGCGCTCGCCGAGCAGCAGCGGCTGCTCTCGCACCTGTTCAACGAGCTCGGCGCGCAGCGGGCCGGGGTGATCGGCTGGTGCCTCGGCGGCCGGTTCGCGCTGCTGCTGGGCGGACGGGACAAGCGGCTGGCGAACGTGATCGCCTACCACCCGACGGTGCCGATCCCGCCCGCGCCGAACCACGCGCTGGACGCCGCCGAGCACGCCGCTCGGATCGAGGCGCCGGTGATGATGCACTACCCCGGCGCCGACGACCTGGTGCCGCGGGAGAGCTTCGACGCGCTGAACGCGGCGCTCACCGGCCGCGAGCGCGGCGCCAGCATCGTGCACACCTACCCCGGCGCCGAGCACGGGTTCAGCGCCCGCGCCCGCCAGGAGAACCCGGTGAACGCCGAGGCGTACCTGCACTCCTGGCCGCAGACCCTGAGCTTCGTGCGGACTACCACTCTGCGGTGATCTTTCCACTTCTGTTGCTCCGGGGGCGGGTGGCGGAACCTCAGCGGTTCCCTCGCTGAGAACCCGCTGGTGGTCGGTCTGCGTGCCTGGTCGGCAGCTCATCGGCTTCGCCGCTGACAGGAAGACGTTGAAGAGCCACTGGGAAAGCGGGCAGCGAGGAAGCCGCTGAGGTTCCGCCACCCCAGTGCTACACGAGCGAAGTGGAAAGGCAGTCAGTCAGCCGAGCAGCACCGCGATGACCCCGATGGCGGGGGCGGCGAGGATGGTGGACAGCAGCACGGATTCGCGGGCCAGCACCACCGAGGTCTCGTAGCGGGCCGCGTAGGTGAACAGGTTCTGCGCGGCGGGCAGCGCCGAGGTGACGACGACGGCGAACAGCTGCGCGTCGGGCAGGTCGAAGACGAACCGGCCCAGCGCCCAGGCGACCAGCGGCTGCACCACGGACTTGAGGGCCACGGAGAAGAACACCACCTTCTTCTCCGGGCTCCGGCCGGGCAGGCTGGCGCCGCGCAGCGAGATCCCGAACGCCAGCAGCACGCCCGGCACCGCCATCCCGCCGAGCAGGTTGATCGGGTCGAACACGGCGTCCGGCACGTGCAGCCCGGTCGCGGCGACCGCGACGCCGCTGAGCGAACCGAGCACCACGGGGTTGCGGAACGGCGTGGTCAGCCGCGCCGTCCAGGAGGTGTGCGCTCCGGGCCGCGACAGGTCGAGCACGGCCAGCGCGATCGGGGTGACGACGAGCTGCTGCAGCAGCAGCACCGGCGCGACCAGCGACGCGTCGCCGAGCACGTACACCGCGATCGGGATGCCGAGGTTGCCGGAGTTGACGTAGCTGGAGCACAACGCGCCGATGGTGGTGCGCCCGACGTCCCAGCCGCGGACCACCCCGGCCGCGACGAACAGGCCGGCGGCGGCGAAGGTGCTCAGCGCGGTGATCAGCAGCGGCAGCGAGACGATGACGGACAGGTCGGCGCGGGCGAGCGTGGTGAACAGCAGCGCCGGGGTGCCGACGGAGAAGGCGAGCCTGCTCAGCACCTCCTGGCCGTGGTCGCCGAGGGAGCCGCGCAGCGCCACCAGGTAACCGACGGCGATGATGGCGCCGATCACGGCGAACCCGGTGAGCACCCCGGTCACGTCGGCTCCGATCGGCGGGCGGGGGCGGTTCCCCGCCGCCCGGCGCGGTGCGCGCGGCTCATCGGTGCCCACTCCGATCTTCGGCAGGACGCGTCCGGCCGCGCGCGGAAGGGGCGGGGACGCCGGTCAGGGCGCCCGCCGGTCGAGCTCGCGGGCGCCGCCATGCGGATCAGACGATAGCCGACCCGCCCACGAGCGACCACGAGCGCGGGCAATGACATATGTCATGTCGCGGGACGGGGACGGCCGAAGATGACCACATGATGGGAAATCGGCGTTCCGCGATGCTCCACAGAGGACTGATCCGCACCCGTCCTCGCACGCGCGCGGCGGGTCGTCGCGGGCGATCAGCGGAGTTCGGCCACGCCGCACCAGGTTTCGGACTCCTCCGGCGCCGGGTCGCCGGGCTCGGGCGGCGACCCGTGCCACTGCGGGGTCCACACCACGCCGGGCTCCACCAGCCGCCAGCCGTCGAACAGGGCGCGCACCGCCGCGCGGTCGCGGTGCGTGACCTCGGTGCCCGAGGCGGCCAGCAGCTCGCGCAGCTCCCGGGAGGCGTCGGGCTGGTTGTCCTGGGTGGTGTGCGAGATGACGAGGAAGCTGCCCCGGGTGCACTGCTCCCGGTAGGTCCGCAGCATCTCGACGATGCCGTCCGCGTCACTGACGTAGTGCAGCACCGCGACCATGAGCACGGCCACCGGCCGGTCGAGGTCGAGCAACCGCCGGGTGGGCTCCGCAGCCAGCACGTCGCCCGGGTCGCGCACGTCGGCCTGCACCATCGCCGCGTTCTCGTTGCCGCGCAGCAGCTGGCGGGTGTGCGCGGCGGCGACGGGTTCGTCGTCGACGTACACCACGCGGGCCTCGGGGTTGCGGGCCTGCGCGATCTCGTGGGTGTTGCCGCGGGTGGGGATGCCGGAGCCGAGGTCGAGGAACTGGTCGATGCCCTCGTCCACGCAGAACTCCACGGCGCGGCGCAGGAAGGCGCGGTTGGCGCGGGCGACGGCGGGGCCGCTGGGCATCACCGCGAACACCTGGTCGGCGACCTCGCGGTCGATCTTGAAGTTGTGGTCGCCGTTGAGGGCGTAGTCGTACATGCGGGCCGCGTTGGCGTGCTTCACGTCCACTCCGGGGATCGATTCGAGCGAGAATCCGGGGTCGGTCCGCGGCGCCCTGGCGGCGGGTGCGCCGGGGGCGTGCGGCGGAACAGCGGTCCAGGAAGCGCCCGGTGCGGCCTGCTGGGGCGCGGCCGGGCCCGGGTCGGTGCCGATCCGTTCCGCGTCGTGCCGCCGTCCGTCCCGCCCCATCGAACGCTCCCCTCGACGAGCCCGGTCCCCTGGTCGAGCTCCGGCTTCGAGCGTGGCGAGGGGCCCGCGGGCGCGCAAGGGCCGCCCGGCCGAACCCGGTGCGGTCCTTCGGTGGAAGCGGCGCGCGTCAGTCCACTTCGGACATCAGCGCCAGGAGACCTGGGAGGTGGGCCAGCGCAGCGCGGCGCGTTCGATCTCGTCGCGAGCGCGCAACATCCGCCGCACGGCGCGCCGCTCGAACTCCGGGGTGACCCGCGCGGTGGGCACCGAGCAGCTGATCGCGTCCTGCACCGGGTTGTCGTAGCGCAGAGCGACGCCGATGCAGTGCACGCCGACGTTGCTCTCCTCCAGCTCCACGGCGTAGCCGCGATCGCGGGTGGCGGCCAGGTCCGCGTGCAGCCCGGCGCGGTCCAGGGTCGCCCCGGTGAACCTCGGCAGCGGGTCCGGCAGCAGCGCCGCCACGTCGGCGTCCGCCCGTTCGGCCAGCAGCGCCTTGCCCAGCGCGGTGGCGCTGGCGGGCAACCGGCGGCCGACCCGGCTGAACGGACGCAGGTGGTGCTTGGACTCGCGGGTCAGCAGGTACACCACGTCGGCGCCGTCGAGCCGGGCGAAGTGCACCGTCTCGCCGAGGTCGGCGACCAGCTCGTCCAGGTGCGGCCCGATCTCGGCGACGCGCAGGTCGCCGTCGATGTAGGAGGTGCCGACCAGCAGCGCCCGCACCCCGATCCCGTACAGCGAGCCGGTGACGTCGGTGCGCACCCAGCCGCGGGCGACGAGCGTCTGCAGCAGGGCGTAGAGGCTGCTGCGCGGCACCTGGGTGCGTTCGGCCAGTTCGCGAAGGTTCACCGGTTCACCGTCGAGGCCGCCCAGCACCTCCAGGACCTCCACCGTGCGGGCCGCCGACTTGACGTCCCGCACGCCCTTCTGCCCGTCCGCCATGCCGCTCATCCCGCGCTCCCCGCGACCGGAAAACCCCCGGCCACCGTGCCTTTTCCGCAAAGCAACACCGTACACACCGGGCGGTCGGCGGGCCGTCGAAGGCTCCGCGGCCCCGGGCGTCCGGCGCGAGAGCGCCCGGGGCCCGGGTCAGCGGGCGGCGGCGGACCGGCGCCTGCCGATCAGGGTGGCGAGCCCGGCGGCGAGCAACGAGGCCGCCGACAGCCCGTAGAGCCCGTAGGTGGTGGATCCGGTGGTCTCCTCCAGGAGGCCGATCGCGGTGGGCGCCGCGAAACCGCCGAGGTTGCCCAGCGAGTTCACCAGCGCGATGCCCGGCGCGACGATCTTGCCGTCCAGCCCCTGCTGCGCGATCGGCCAGAAGATCGACGCGGAGCACTTGAACCCGACCGCGGCCACGCACATCGCCCCCACCCCGAACCACGGCGAGCCGAGCGTCGCCAGGAAGGTGCCGACCGCGGCGACGACCAGCGCCACCGTGACGTACGGGCGGCGGACGCCGGTGCGGTCGGTGAACCGGCCCATCAGGTACATCGCGGCGATCGCGCACGCCCACGGCACCGCGCTCACCACTCCGACGCCGAAGTCCGGCAACCCTGCGATGCCGGACACCAGGCTCGGCAGCCAGAACGTGATCGCGTACCCGGTCAGCGAGATGGCGAAGAAGATGAAGCACAGCAGCAGGACCTGCGGGTGCAGCAGCAGCCGGGTCTTCGACACCCGCTCCCCCGCGTCCGCCCGGTGCGCGTCGTCGGCGGCCACCGCCGTGGCCAGCGCGGCCCCCTCCTCGGCGGTGAGCCACTTCGCGTCCCCGATCCGGGAGACGAGCAGGAAGGCCGCCACGACGCCGATCAGCACCGAGATCACGCCCTGCGCCAGGAACATCCACTTCCAGCCGGCGAGTCCGGCCACCCCGTCCAGCTCCAGCAGCGCGCCGGTGACCGGCCCGGTCACCACGTAGGCGCCCGCGGAACCGCCGAGGAAGATCGCGACGGCGCGGCCCCGGTACCGGTCCGGCAGCCAACGGGTGAAGTAGTACATGACGCCGGGGAAGAACCCGGCCTCCGCGACGCCCAGCAGGAACCGCATCGCGTAGAAGGTGGTGGTGTCGGTGATGAACGCCATCGCGAACACCACCACGCCCCAGCTGATCATGATGCGGGTGAGCCAGACGCGGGCGCCGAAGCGCTCCATCAGCACGTTGCTCGGTACTTCGAACAGCGCGTAGGCCACGAAGAACAGCCCGGCCCCGAGCCCGTAGGCCGCGGCGCCGATGCCGAGGTCGGCTTCCAGGTCGTGGCGCACGAACCCGATGTTCGTGCGGTCCATCTGGTTGACGATCAGCATGACCACCAGCAGCGGGACCATGCGCCGGAAGAACTTGCCCACCGCACCGCGCAGCGCGGCATCGTCCGAAGTGGACTCCGTCGGTACCGTCGTCATCGACGCCTCCGGGAGGGTAAGGAGCGGTTCACCAGACGGGGAACGAAGGTGCCTGCCACTCCGGGCACACCCTGCGCATCGCGGCCGCGTCGTCCCGGTCGCGCACGTCGCCGTCCAGCCAGCGCCGGTGCAACCGGGCCAGCGAGTCCCGGTCGAGCTCGATGCCCAGTCCGGGCGCGTCGGTGACCTCGACGCAGCCGTCGCGGAAGGTGTGCGGCGCGGTGATGACGTCCTCGGTCTGCCACGGCCGGTGCGTGTCGCAGGCGTGGTCGAGGTCGGGGATGGTGGCGGCCACGTGCGTCATCGCGGCGAGGCTGATGCCCAGGTGCGTGTTGGAGTGCATGGACAGCTGCTTGCCGTGGGTGCGGCAGATCGCGGCGAGGTCCTGGGTGGCGCGCAGCCCGCCCCAGTAGTGGTGGTCGGAGAGCACGACCTGCACGGCGTCGGCGGCGAACGCGGCGGGCACCTCGTCGAGCGCGGTGACGCACATGTTGGTGGCCAGCGGGAGGCTGGTGCGGGCGGCGACCCGCGCCATCTGCTCGGTGCCCGCGGTGGGGTCCTCCAGGTACTCGGCGACGCCTTCGAGCTCGGCGGCGACCCGCAGGCTGGTCTCGACCGACCACGCGCCGTTGGGGTCGAGCCGCAGCGGGGCGTCCGGGAACGCCTCGTGCAGCGCGTGGACCGCGGCGACCTCCTGCTCCGGTGCGAACGCGCCGCCCTTGAGCTTGAAGGAGCGGAATCCGTACCGGTCGGCGAACCGCTGCGCCTGCGCGACGACGCCTGCCGGATCGAGCGCGGCGCCCCAGTCGTCCTCCGGCTCGCCGGGCAGCGGGTGCGCGGCCCACCGGTAGAACAGGTAGCCGCTGTACTCGACGCGGTCGCGGACCTTGCCGCCGAGCAGCGCGTGCACCGGCAACCCGGTCTCGTGGCCGAGGGCGTCGAGCAGCGCCACCTCGAACGCGGACACGACGCTGTGCACCAGCTTCACCTCGGTGCGGGCGCCGCGGAGCCCTTCGGCGACGACGGTGTTGTCGATCCGGGCGATGTCCACTTCGGCGGCCGCGGCGGCGACCCGGGCGAACAGGTCGTTGCGGGCCGTCAGCGGACGACCGACGAGCTCCGGACCGAAGGCCTGGGCGATCGTGAGGTAGTCGGTGTCGCCGTAGGTCTCCCCGATGCCGCTCATCCCGTTCTCGGTGACGACCTCGACGATGGTGCGCGGCGTGTACGGCTGGTGCACGCCCTGGACGTTCAGCAGCGGCGGGTCGCTGATCAGGATGGGGGTGACGTGGACTTCGGCGATGCGGGTGCTCTCGGGCATGGGCTCTCCCTGCTCAGTCCTGGTCGACGAGCGCCAGGCCCGTCTCGATCAGCTTCTCGAGGTCGGCGAGGTCGGCGGGCCCCGGATCGACCAGCGGGGCGCGCACCGGCCCGACGGGCAGGCCGCGCAGCCGGGCGCCCGCCTTGACCAGCGCCACGGCGTAACCGGCCCGGCGATCGCGGAGTTCGACGAGCGGGAAGTAGAACTCGCGCAGCAGCCCTTCGACCCGTTCCCGGTCCCCGCCGCGCAGCGCGGTGAAGAAGGCCCGCGCGATCTCGGGGGCGAACGCGTGCACCGCGGAGGAGTAGGCGGGGACGCCGATCGCGGAGTAGGCGCGGGCCTGCATCTCGGCGGTGGCCGCGCCGTTGAAGAACAGGAAGTCCGCGGGGGTGCTGAGCGTGAGGCGCTGCAGCGCGTCGAGGTCGCCGTGGCCGTCCTTGAGGCCGATGACGGTGGGGAACTCGGCGATCCGGGCGGCGGCGCCGGGGCCGAAGCGGACCTGGTCGCGCTGGTAGGCGATCAGCGGCAGCGGGGTGTGCTCGGCGACGCGGCGCACCTGCTCGACCACGCCGTCCTGCGGTGCCTTGACGAGGTAGTGCGGGAGCAGCAGTCCGGCGTCGGCGCCCGCGTCCACGGCGCGTTCGGCGAACTGCCGCGCCTGCGCCCAGCCGTAGCCGAGCCCGGCGAGCACCGGGATCCGCCCGTCCGCGACCTCGACGGCGGTCCGCACGACGGCGGCGTGCTCGTCCTGGGTGAGGGAGAAGAACTCGCCGGTGCCGCAGGCGACGAAGAACGCGGCGGGGTCGGCGTCGACCTGTCCCCGGAGGTAGGTCCGGAACGCGGCGAGGTCGAGCTCGCCGGCTGCGGTGAACGAGGTGAGGGGGAACGACAGCACGCCGGTGTCCATGCGTTCGCGGAGGTGGGCGGCGAACCGGCGGGGGTCGGGCGGCGAGGTGTCCGTGGGCGGAACCGAAGTCATGACCATCCCGTCTTCATACGTAGACGGTGAACCCTGATGTAGACGAGATTAGAAATCGGTCCCACCGCTGTCAACGCCCAGGACGGGCCGCCGGCGACTGTTCCCGAACGCCCGCCGCACCCGGCCGCACCCTTCCCCGCGACGGAAGCCGTCCTCCTCCGGCAGGCGGCGCGAGGGCGACGTGCCCCGACCTGGCCGGCCGTCCCGCTGCACCCCCGGGCGGTGCCGAGTCCGCAGTGGACCGCTACCGGCGGCGGATCCGGGCCAGGTGCGCGGCGGAATCGACCACCGCCCCATCGGTGACGTCCAGGCGGCGGGCGTTGTCGCCGGAGGCGATGCCGCGGTAGGTCGTCCGCCGCACCTCCTCGACGTCCCAGCCGTCGGTGAACGCGGCGGCGAAGTCGTCCCGGTGCACCGTCGGCCCGATGCTCTCCGCCACGTCCGCCAGCGCCAGCACGTGCACCACCGAACCGGGCTCGGTCACCGCGCGCAGCGACCGGGCGTAGGCACGGCGGTCCGCCGGACCGAAGACGTGGAACAGGGCGCTGTCGAGCACCACGTCGAAGCGGCGTTCTCCCCGCAGCCGCAACGCATCCGCGAGTTCGAAGCGCGCCTCGACGCCGCGCCGGGCGCCGTTCGCCCGCGCCCGCTCCAGCGCGTTCGGCGACGAATCCGCGCCGAGCACGTCGTAGCCGCGGCCGGCCAGCAGGACGGTGTGCTCCCCCGTCCCGCAGCCGAGGTCCAGCACCGCGCCGCGGAACCCACCGGAGCGCTCCAGTTCCACCACCGCGGGCTGCGGTTCCCCGATCACCCACGGCGGGTCGCCCGCCGCGTAGAACTCGTCGAACGTCGTGCTCGGCACCGTGTTCTCCATCTCGAACCCCTCGGTAGCAGCGGCATTCCGGTGGACCGGGCCGCGTCCGCGACGGCGGGCAGGGCGGTGGAGCCCGCGGCTGCGGTGCCGCCCGGTCCGATCCGGACGCTAGGAGTTCGAGCGCACTCGAAGTCAAGGGCGCGCCAGTACGCTTGCGGCACGCGGCCGCACACCTGCTGCGTTCCCCCGGCTCCGCGCGGACGCCTCCCGCCCCGGGCCGACCCCACCCGCACGACCCCGCCCAGGAGGTCCCGCATGTCCGCACCGCGCCGCGTCGTCGTCACCGGCGGCCCGGGCTCCGGCAAGAGCACGCTGCTCGACAGGCTCGGCGCCGCCGGGTGGGCCCGGTCCGAGGAGGCCGGGCGCGGCGTGATCCGCGACCAGCTCGCCGTCGGCGGCCGCGGGCTGCCGTGGGTCGACCCGGTGCTGTTCGCGGAACTGATGCTGTGCTGGGAACTGCGCGAGCACCGGGCCGCGCGGAACGGCGTCACGTTCCACGACCGCGGGCTGCCGGACATCGCCGGTTTCCTGCGCGTCGAAGGCCTCCCGGTGCCCGCGCACGTGCACGCCGCGGCCTGGGACCTGCGGTACTCGGGCCCGGTGTTCCTCGCGCCGCCGTGGCCGGCGATCTACCGCACCGACGCGGAGCGCAGGCAGTCCCCCGAGCTCGCGCGCCGCACCGGCGAGGTACTGGCCGAGACCTACGCCGACTACGGCTACGAGCTCGTGGAACTGCCCTTGGCGCCGGTCGCCGAGCGGGCGCGGTTCGTGCTGGACGTGCTCGGCTAGCTGCGGTCGATGCCGAAGTCGGCGGCGAGCTGGCGGGTGGTGCTGGCGCCGTCGATCGCCTCCCGGATCAGGTCGGCGTGCCCGGCGTGCTGCGCGGTCTCCCGCAGCAGGTGGCCGACGACGCGGCGCGCGGTCCACGTGGCGTCCGGTGGGAACCACGGCGCCGCGGGCAGCGGGAGCGGCACGCCCAGGTCCGGGAGCTCGGCCACGGCCCGGTCGGTGTCCTCGGCGGCCTGCCGGTAGTCGTCGATGAGGTCGGCCAGCGCATCGTCCGGCCCCATCCGCAGGCTGTCCGGATCGGCGCCGCCGAGCTGCTCCGGATCGGGCCGCGAGCGCAGCACCCGCGTCCACTCCCGCTCCACCGCGGCGAGGTGCTTGAGCAGCCCGCCCAAGGTGAGGTCGCTCGCGGTGGTCCGCCGCGCCGCGGCGGCGTCGCTGAGCCCGCGCACCGTGATCAGCAGCGCGTGCCGCTGTTCTCCCAGCAGACCCAGCAGATCCGTCCGCTCGTCCGTTCCCGTCATCCCGTCGCACCTTCCCCAGTCGATCGCCTCCGGAACGCTAGAGCACACCCCCGACACCCACATCGGCTGGAAGGCCGGACCGCCCGGCACCAGCGGGCCGGCGATCCAGGGCGGCGGGCAGGTCGGGGGCAGGTCAGGCGGCGCTGCGGAAGGTGCGCCGGTAGCGGGCCGGGCTGGTGCCGACGAGCCGCTTGAACCGGTCCCGGAACGTCGTCGGCGAGGTGAACCCGACCTGCTCGGCGATCCGCTCCACCGGGTGCCCGGTGGTCTCCAGCAGGTGTTGCGCCCGCCGCAGCCGCGCCCGGTGCAGCCATTGCAGCGGGGTGGTGCCGGTCTGCTCGCGGAACCGCCTGCTCAGGGTGCGGCTGCTGAGCGCCGCGCGCCCGGCGATGTCCGCCAGGGTCAGCGGCAGGTGCAGGTTGTCCTCCAGCCAGTGCAGCAGCGGCTGCACGCTGGCGCCGTCGGGGGCGGGCGGCTCGTGCGCGATGAACTGCGCCTGCCCGCCGTCGCGCTCCAGCGGCATCACCGCGAGCCGCGCCGAATCGGCCGCCACCGCCGAGCCGTGGTCGAGCCGGATCATGTGCAGGCACAGATCCATCCCGGCGGCCGCTCCCGCCGAGGTGAGCACGTCGCCCTCGTCCACGTACAGCACGTCGGGATCGACCTCGACCGACGGGTGCATGCGGGCGAGCTCGGCGGTGCCGAGCCAGTGCGTGGTGGCCCGCCGCCCGTCCAGCAGCCCGGCCGCGGCGAGCGCGAACGCGCCGGTGCAGATGGAGGCGATCCGGGCTCCGCGCGCCGCCGCGTCCCGCAGCGCCGCCAGCGCCTCCTCCGGAACGGGCGCGGGCGCCCCGGCCTGCCCCGGCACGACGACGGTGTCGGCGTCCCGCAGCCCGTCCAGGCCCCACGGCGCGCGGATCGAGAACGGCCCCGCGCCCACCTCGCCGTCCACCGCGCACACCCGCACCTGGTAGCCGGGCGATCCGTCGGCGAGCCGCACCCACCCGAAGGTGTCCGCCGGGATGGACAGGTCGAACGGCACGACCGGGTCGAGGGCGAGCACGGCGACGAGGTGCATGGGGTACCTGTTCACGGATCCGGGGACGGGTCGAACTCCACTGCTACCACCGGTTCCCGCGGATGGCCAGAATTCGGTGGTCTCCGCCGTTCTCGCCACGGGCGCGGGTGCCCGGCGCGCTCCTGCCGCCGGGTCCTGCTCGTGGTGCCCGGCGAGGCGGTCCGCTGACCGAGGTGCTCGACGAGGTGCTGGCGCGGGCGGTGCGTTCCCCGCTCGGCGCGCTGCTCGCGGCGGCCGTGCGGCGCCGCGGGAGCCCGGACGGATGTCGGCGGGCGGAGGACGATGGGGGCATGTGCCGAAGCATCAAGACCCTCCGCCCGCCGTACGCGGAGCAGGTGACCGAGCAGGACGTGCGCGCGGCCGCCCTGCAGTACGTGCGCAAGATCTCCGGGTTCCGCGCGCCCGCCGCGCACAACGCGGCGGCGTTCGACCGAGCCGTCGAGGAGGTCGAGCGGGCCACGGCCGCGCTGCTGGAGTCGCTGGAGGTCCGCGGCTCCCGGTCCTGACCGGGTCAGAACAACCGGCCGGCGTCCTCCGCCGGGGGTTCCTCCAGCGCCAGCAGGTAGCGCTTGCGGTCGAGGCCGCCCGCGTAGCCGGTGAGGCTGCCGTCGGCGCCGATCACCCGGTGGCAGGGCACGATCACCGGCAGCGGGTTCCGCCCGTTGGCCGCGCCCACGGCCTGCGAGTGGCCGACGTCGCCGAGCCGCCGCGCGAGCGCGCCGTAGCTGGTGGTCTCGCCGTAGGGGATCTCCTGGAGCAGTTCCCACACGCGCAGCTGGAAGGGTTCGCCGCGGGGCGCGAGCGGCAGCTCGAACCGGGTGCGCCGCCGGTCGAAGTACTCGGCGAACTGCCGCTCGGCCTCCGCGAACAGCTCGGTCCCGGCGGACTCGCCGATGTCCTCCTCGCGGTGCCCGCCGCCCGCGAAGCGCACCGCGGTCAGCGCGTCGTCGCGGGCGATGAGCGTCAGCTCGCCGAGGGGCGTGCCGATCACCGCGTGCGTCGTGCTCATGGCCTGCTCCCGTCTCGCGCCCGTCGGTACCACTATGCAGACGCGGCGCGGGCCTCGGACGTGCGGGCCGCGCGCAGATCGACTGGAAAATTCCTACTGGAATAATCAGGTCCATGACGACGGCACCACCCGCGCGCCCGGCCAAGCGCGGCAGACCCGGCTACGACCTGGAATCCCTGCTGGCGGTGGCGGTGGAGCTGTTCAACGACCGCGGCTACGACGGCACCAGCATGGAGGACCTCTCCCGCAAGCTCGGCATCAGCAAGTCCGCGATCTACCACCACGTGCCGAGCAAGCAGGAGCTGCTCCGGCTCGCCACCGACCACGCGCTGGACGGCCTGTTCGCCGTCGCCGACGAAGCGCGGGAGCAGGACGCGCGCGCCGTGGCGCGGCTGGAGCACCTGGTCCGCGGCAGCGTGCTGGTGCTGGTGGACCGGCTGCCGTTCGTGACCCTGCTGCTGCGGGTGCGCGGCAACACCCCCGTGGAGCGGGCGGCGCTGGACCGGCGCCGCGAGTTCGACCAGCTGGTCACCGACCTGGTCGGCGAGGCGGTCGTGGACGGCGACCTGCGCGCCGACGTCGACCCGGCGACCGCGGGGCGGCTGCTGTTCGGAATGGTCAACTCGCTGGCGGAGTGGTACCGCCCGCACGGCGGAGTGGGCGCCGCGGAACTCGCGGACACCGTGGCGGCGACGGCGTTCGACGGGTTGCGCGTGCACCCGGCCTGAAATCCGCTCGCCGGGCGGAACCGGAACACCCGAATTCGAGACGCGCGGTTCCCGTTCGGCCGCGCTTTCCCGGCCGGAACGATTGCCCGGGACGCCCCGGAGGCGGAGGCCGCACCGCGGTCGCGACCCCCGCTCTCCACCAGGTGGGTCGGCGGCGACAGCACCGGGTTCGGGGCTCGGCCGTCTGCGAGTGCCCCACCGGAGCACCGTCGCGCCACCGGAAATGCGTCCGTTTCGGGGTCGGACTGCGTTCTCCGGAATCCGCGACCACTGATCCCACAACGGGATCGTGGACCGGGCACTGTCCATTCGCAACACAAGAACACCCGGATGCTCCCCGATCGTGGAGAAATCGCTCGAAACGACGCTCGATTCCGCGCGCATCCACCCGCACACTCGAAGCGGAATGCGAAAAGGGAGGCGCGTCATGAGAAATTCCCGCGGCTCGTCGTCGCGCCGGCTCACCGCCGCGTTCGCGTGCGCGCTGGTCGCCACCACCGCGCAGTGCGGGAACCCGCAACCGCCGGCGGGCGAACCGGCACCGCGGTTCACCTCCAGCGTGGAACCGGTGGACGCCGCCCGGCTCGGCGCGAGCTGGCACCCCGGCTGCCCCGTCGCCCCGGACCGGTTGCGCCTGCTGCGGGTGAGCCACGTCGGCGTGGACGGGCAGGAGCGCACCGGGGAACTCGTCGTGCACGAGGACCGGGTGCGCCAGACCGTCGACGCCTTCGCCCGGCTGCACGCGCTGCGGTTCCCCATCGAGCGGATGCGCCCCGCCGGCGACTACCCCGGGGCCGAGGACGAGACGTCGATGCGGGCGAACAACACCTCGGCGTTCAACTGCCGCGGGATCTCCGGCAGCGGCTCGTGGTCGCAGCACGCCTACGGGCGGGCGGTGGACGTGAACCCGCTGCGCAACCCGTACCTGAGCTCGGAGGGCGACCTGCAGCCGGCCACCGCCGGGCCGTACCTGGACCGCACCCGCCGCGATCCGGGGATGCTGCACGACGGGGACGCGGCGGTGCGGGTGTTCACCGACGCGGGCTGGACCTGGGGCGGGTCCTGGCACGATCCGAAGGACTACCAGCACTTCGAACTGCCGTGACCGCGGTGGGCTGACCCGACCTCGCGCCGCGGTTCCACGCCGGAGGTGCCGTGCTCGTCGCTCACCCGGTCCCGCCGCGCCGGCGCGGTTCGCGGCGCGCCGGACGGCTCGCCACCAGGTCGCACCGCGCGCCGGGACACCGGTTCCAGCACCAGGTTCCGCCGACGTCCGAGCCGGCTTCCCGCACCAGCGCGGTGATTCCGCGGGACCGCAGCTCGGGCAAGGCGTGCGGGCCGACGCATCCGGTGCCGACCACCACGACGTCGACCTCCGGCCCGGCTGCCGCAGATCCCCGCCCGCACCGCGGTTTTCCGCTCCGCAGCGGGAAATCCAGCGCGGCCGGGGCGGTGACGAGCGGAGCCACCGAGGTGGCCGAGCGCCGGATCAGGCCGCGGACGGTCCGCCCGAGCGCGCCTGCGGCACTCCCCCGCCCCGGCCCTCGTCCGGGTCGAGACCCAGCATGTCGAGCAGTTCGGCCAGTTGCGCGGCGTCGTTCGCGTGGTGCGCGGTGGCGCGCACCGCTCGCGACCGCTCCTGCGGAGTCGGCTCGTGCGCGTCGGCCTGCTGCGGTGTGGGTCGTGCCTGCATCGTCCGTCCTCCCCCGAGTGGTTCCGTGCGGTCGCCGATACTGCCAGCCCCATCGCACCGCGACACGGCCGAAAGTCCCGTCCCGCGCACCCCGGGACGAGGAGCGCCGGGAGTGGCGCGAGTGGGTGAGGCCGGGGCCCTGCCGCGGGATGCGCCACCCGCCCGGCGGGACCGCGCGCGGTTGAACCGGCGCCGCACCGGGCACTTCCGGGGTGCGGGATCGTCGACGAGGAGCTCACGTGCCTGTCCTGATCACGGGTTGGCCCAGCTTCCTGCACTCCGAGTTCTCCGCGGGCGACGTGGCGGCCATGCGGCGGGTGGCGGACGCGCTCGGCACCTCGGGGATCCCGCACGAGCTGGCGTGGAGCCCGGTGCTGGTCCCCGGTTCGCTGACCCTCGACGACGCGGGTCCGGGCGAGTTCACCGACCTCGTGTTCGTGAGCGGTCCCGCGCACGGCAGGCAGGTCGAGGAGCTGCACCAGCGGTACGCGCGGTGCAGGCGCACCGCCATCGGCGTCACGGTGATCGACGAGCAGGCGCCCGCGGTGCGCGGCTTCCACCACGTGCTCGCCCGGGACCGGCCGCGGGTGCCGGCGTCCCGGGACCTCGCCGCGGGCGGATCGATCAGCCCGACGCCGGTGGCGGCGATCGTGGTGTCCCACGGGCGCCGCGAGTACGGCCCCCTGCGCAGGCACGACGGCGTGCACCGGTACCTGCTGAACTGGATCGGCCGGACCGACTGCGCGCCGATGGTGGTGGACCTGCGGCTGGACCGGGTGAACGCGCGGTTGTGCTCGACGGCCGACCAGTTCGCCACGCTGCTCGGGCGGGCGGACGTGGTGGTGACCTCCCGGTTGCACGGGCTGGTGTTCGCGCTGGCGCAGGGGATCCCGGCGATCGCCGTCGACCCGGTGGGCGGCGGCGGGAAGGTCTCGGCGCAGGGCGCGGCGTGGCAGTGGCCCGCGGTGCTGTCCTCGGAGGAGCTCTACGACGGCGGTGACGGGCAAGCCGGCGCGCTGCTGGACCGCTGGTGGCAGTGGTGCCTGGGGCCGGAGGGGCGGGAGATGGCCGCCGACCGCGCCGACCAGGCCGCGGACGCGGGCAGCAGCCAGCTGTTGGACCTGGTCGAACGGCTCCGCTCCGCGACCCCCGCCGAATGAGCGGGTCCGCCCGCACCCGGCGGCGGTGGTGGCCGCCCGTCGGCGGCTGACGACCACCGAGCGACGGGAACCGCCCGCGGGTGCTCAGCGGTTCCCGCGCGCGGACGGCGATGTCGCCGTGCTGCGCGAGGGAGTGCGGCCCTACACCGGGAAGCGGGCGGCGGGGAAGCGGGCGGCGGGGAAGCGGGCGGCGGGGAACGACCCGAGCGCTACGCGGCCCGAGTTCGCAGCCGGGCAGCGGGATTCCGCCCTGCGGCTCCGCGCGACGGGAGCAGCGCGGTCACTCCAGGTCCCCCGGGCGGATCCGGTAGACGCCGAGGGGCCGGTCGTAGTACTTCGTGGTCTCGCCGACCCACTCCATGCCGAGGCGCTGCGCGGTGGCGTGCGCGCGGTCGTTGGCCGGGTCCACGACGGCGAACAGCTCGATGGCCTCGTGCTCGAACGCCCAGCGGATCAGCGCGCCGGTCGCCTCGGAGGCGTAGCCGTGGCCCCAGGCGTTCGGGCGCAGGTGCCAGGCCACCTCCACGTCCTCGAAGTGCGGGGGCAGCAGCCGCAGCTCGGCGCCGCCGATGACCTCGCCGGTGCCGCGGTGCTCGAACGCCCACCGGCCCAGCGGGGGCGGCAGCTCGCGCTGCTCCTCGATCCACTGGGTCAGCACGCGGCGCATCGCGGCCAGGTCGGCCACCCGCGGCATGGACGGGACCAGCCAGTCGGTGACGGTGGTGGTGCCGTAGACGGCGAAGGCGCCGTCGACGTCCTCGGGCCGCCACTCCCGCAGCAGCACCCGTTCGCTCACCGGCATCGCCACCATGCGGGAAACGCTACTGCTTGTGCTGCGGCTCGTCTTGCTCAGCGGCCGGGTCGCGGTGCGCCGGCGGGTACCGGAACCAGCCGGTACCGGAGGTCGTGGTGATCTCGCCCGGCGGGACACGTCCGTCCACTTCGGACTCTCCTGCCGCGCTGCTCCGCCGGGCGGCCACCCGCCGGGAACCGCGACGCGGTGGGTTGACATCGCGACCACCGCCGCCAACACTGCGAGCAATAACCGACTGTTCGGTCAGTACGAGGTGGTGGAGCCCGGTGAGCACGGTGGAACCCGTCGCGGACGCGGCGAGAACGATGTTCGACGAGGACACCGCGTCCCGGGAGCTCGGCATCGAGCTGCACGCGGCCGCCGACGGCCGGGCGACCGCGCGGATGACGATCACCCGCTCGATGGTCAACGGCCACGGCATCGCGCACGGCGGCTACGTCTTCCTGCTCGCCGACACCGCGTTCGCCTGCGCCTGCAACAGCCACGGCCCCGTGACCGTCGCCGCCGGTGCCGAGATCGACTTCATCGCCCCCGCGCACGAGGGCGATAGGCTGCACGCCGAAGCGACCGAGCGCACCCGCTACGGCCGCAGCGGGATCTACGACATCACGGTGCGCCGCGAGCACGACGCGGCGGTGATCGCCGAGTTCCGCGGGCGCAGCAGGACGATCGACGGCCGGAAGAGGACGGGCGCATGACCGGAACCACCACGGCCGCCGCGGCCGACGAGACCGCACCGCGCGACGAGGACGAGCTCCGCGCCCGCCAGCTGGACCGGCTGCGCTGGACGCTGCGGCACGCCTACCGCAACGTTCCCTTCTACCGCGCCAAGTTCGACGCCGCCGGGGTGCACCCGGACGACTGCCGCGAACTGGCCGACCTCGCGAAGTTCCCCGTCACCACCAAGGAAGACCTGCGGGCGAACTACCCGTTCGGCATGTTCGCCGTCCCGCGCGAGCAGGTCAGCCGGGTGCACGCCTCCAGCGGCACCACCGGGCAGCCCACCGTCGTCGGCTACACCCGGCACGACCTGGACGTGTGGGCCGAGGTGGTGAGCCGCTCCATCCGCGCCGCGGGCGGGCGCCCCGGCGACCTGGTGCACATCTCCTACGGCTACGGCCTGTTCACCGGCGGGCTCGGCGCGCACTACGGCGCGGAACGCCTCGGCTGCACCGTGGTCCCCGCCTCCGGCGGGATGACCGCGCGGCAGGCCCAGCTCATCCGCGACTTCCGCCCCGACCTGATCATGGTGACGCCGACGTACATGCTCACCCTCGTCGACGAGCTGCGCCGCCAGGGCATCGACCCGCGGGAGACCGGGCTGCGCGCCGGGATCTTCGGCGCCGAACCGTGGACCGAGGAGATGCGCGGCGAGCTCGAACGGTCCCTGGACATCGACGCGGTCGACATCTACGGGCTGTCCGAGGTGATGGGGCCGGGCGTCGCCGCCGAATTCGCCGAGACCAAGGACGGCCTGCACATCTGGGAGGACCACTTCTACCCCGAGGTGATCGACCCGGTGCTGGGCGACCCGCTGCCCGACGGCGAACCAGGTGAGCTGCTGTTCACCTCGCTGACCAAGGAGGCGCTGCCGATCATCCGGTACCGCACCCGCGACCTCACCCGGCTGCTGCCGGGCACCGCGAACCCGGCGATGCGCCGGATGGAGCGGATCACCGGCCGCAGCGACGACCTGATCATCCTGCGCGGCGTCAACGTCTTCCCCACCCAGGTCGAGGAACTGGTGCTGCGCGCCGAGGGGCTGTCCCCGCACTTCCAGATCATCCTGTCCCGGCAGGGCCGGATGGACCGCATGACGATCACCGCCGAAGCCGCCGAGGACTGCACCCCGGGACAGCGCAGCGCCGCACCGGACTCGCTGGCCCGCGCCGTCAAGGACGCGATCGGCATCACCGCGGAGGTCGTGGTGACCGATCCGGGCGCGCTGGAGCGCTCCGTCGGGAAGTTGCGCCGGGTGCTGGACCGGCGCGGCGCATGACCGGCCGTGGCCGGGGCAGGCCCGGGCACGACCTGGATTCGCTGCTGCGCATCGCGGCCGTCGTCTTCCACGAACGCGGCTACGACGGCACCAGCATGGACGTGCTCGCCCAGCGGCTCGGCATCACCAAGTCGGCGATCTACCACCACGTCTCCGGCAAGGAGGAACTGCTGCGGCGCACCGTGGACCGGGCGCTGGACGCGCTGCTGGCGGTCACCGGCGAACCCGGGTCGCAGCAGGGCCCGGCGATCGACCGGCTGCGCCACGTGGTGCGGCGCAGCGTGCACGTCCTCGTCGCCGAGCAGCCGTTCGTGACGGTGCTGCTGCGGGTGCGCGGCAACAGCGAGGTGGAGCGCGACGCGCTGGCCCGGCGCCGCGAGATCGACGCGTTTCTCGGCAAGCTGGTCGCCGAGGCCGAGCGGGACGGGAGCCTGCGCCCCGACCTCGATCCGGCGCTGACCAGCAGGCTGCTGTTCGGCACCGTGAACTCGATCATCGAGTGGTACCGGCCGCAACCGGGCCTGGACGCCGAGCAGCTCGCCGAGGCCGTCACCCGGCTCACCTTCGACGGGCTGCGGAATCCGCCCGCTCAGCCCTGATCGACGGACCGCCCGTCGAACAGCCGCATCGCGAAGTGCAGCTCGTAGCGCACCGACGGGCCGTGCAGCAGGGAACGCTCCAGCACCCGTTCGATGCGCACGATCCGCTTGCGCACCGCGGGGACCGACAACCCGAGCTCCGAGGCCGCCGCCTCCAGCCGGGCGCCGCCGTCCAGCCACGCGCGCAGGGTCGGCAGCAGGTGCGGTTCGGCGTCGCGCAGCGGAGCCAGCTGGCGGGCCGCCCAGGACCGCACCTCGGGCGGTTCCAGCAGGTCCGGCAGCCGCGTCGGACCCGGTTCGGCCGCCGTCGCCCCCGACCGGGCGGCGAGGTGCAGCGCCAGGTGCAGCCGCGCCTGGGTGGGCAGGTCGCGCACGTCGCAGTCCAGCAGCCGCTCCAGCTGCGCGAGCCGCGAGCCCAGCGTGTTGCGGTGGATCTTGAGCTGGCGGGCGCCGCCGGTGCCGAAGTTCAGCCACGCCCCCAGGGTCAGCTCCAGCGCCGCCGCGTCCGGGTCCTGCGCGCGGGCGGGTTCGAAGGCGCGCAGCGGGGCCAGCACCCGCTCGGCCCAGCGCTCCCCCGCCGCGCCGACCACGGCGGCCAGGCTCTCCTGGAAGGCGAACATCTCGAACGAGCCCGCCCCGCCACGAGCGGCCGCCAACGCGTGGAACGCCTGCTCGTAGCCGACGGCGACCTCGCGCAGCGCCACCACCCGGCTCGCGCCGACCCGGATCCGATCCGGGCCGGACACCACGTCCCGCACCAGCTCCGCCACCGAGTCCGCGGGCCGGTGGTGCCGGTGCCCACCGGACGGCACCAGCACGATCAGGTGCTTGACGTACACCGGGCAGTGCACGATCCACGCCCGGTGCCCCGTGATCCCGGAGATCCGCGCCGCCAGCGCGTCCCGGTCGACCTTGCCCGCTTCGATGACGTACACGGTGAGGAACGCGGGCAACCGCGGGCTGAGCGCGCTCGCGACCCGCTGCGCGCTGTCCGGGTGCCCCAGCATCAGCAGGTGCAGCACCGATTCGCGGACCGCGGTCGCCGCCGCGAGCACCCGCCGGGACTGCTGCCGGGCGAGGTCGGTCTGCCACCGCAGGGCCAGCAGCCGGGAGGCGTCGGCGAGGTAGCGGTCCACTCCGGCGGTTCCGGCGGCGGGCAGCGACACCACCAGCACGGGCGCGTCCGGTCCCGCGTCGAGCCGCTGGGCGCAGATCATCCGGTCGTCGCGGTGCACGGCGGCCGAGTGCGCCTGCCCGGACCGGATGCGGTCGAGGTCGTCGGCGATCGCGGCGAGCGCGTCCGGGGGCGGCACCGGCGCGGGCACGACGGGCTCTCCGGCGGCGTCGAGCAGCGCCGCCCGGCCGCGCACGGTGTCGGCGACGCGGCGCACCAGCAGCCGGAGCCCGTCCGGCAGCAGCGCGTCCTGGTGCAGGCGGCGCAGCCGGTCGGCGTCGAGATCGGGCTCGGTGGAGGGGGTCCGCGGCGGCACGGGCGCCGAGCCTATCGGGCACGGGTGCCGGAGCGGGGCCGGTAGGCGGATCCCGGCACCGGACGCCCGCGCCGCCGGCACGTGCCACGTCGCCGCCCGCCGACCGAGGTGGCAAATTCTTACTGTTCGGCCGCACGACTGGGCGAAGTGAAACTTCCCAGCCGAGTCGATCAAGCCCTACTGTTGGTGCCTTCCAAGGGGGCATCGAGTTCGGGCGACCTGGGGGCGCCCGAACTCGGTAAACGATCGGCCGCGCCACGCTCGGCGGCGCGGTGGCGGATCCCGCGCGGCAGCAGGGCTCCTCCCCGGAACCGACTGCCGCGCGGAGGTCCACCGGTGGCCGGCCCCGCCCGGGCCGGCCACCCCGCGCGTCAGTGGATCGCGATGAGCCCCAAGGCGAAGCCCGCGGCGATCACCACGAGCGACACCAGCAGCGCCCACTTGATCGCGAACCGGTGCTGGTCGCCCAAGTCCACCTTCGCCAACCCGATCAGCACGTACATCGCGGGCACCAGCGGGCTCAACATGTGGATCGGCTGGCCCAGCAGCGACGCCCGCGCCACCTCCATCGCCGAGATGCCGTGCTGCGCGGCCGTCTCCGCCAGGATCGGCACCACGCCGAAGTAGAACGCGTCGTTGCTCATGAAGAACGTGAACGGGATGCTCAGCACCGCGATCACCACGCTGAAGTACGGGAACAGCGCGTCCGGCATGCCGTGCAGCAGGTACTGCGCCATCTGCTCGATCATCCCGGTTCCCGAGAGCACCCCGGTGAACACGGCCGCCGCGAACACCATCGACACCACCGCGACCACGCTGTCCGCGTGCGAGGCGATGCGCGCCGCCTGTTCCTTGATGCTCGGGTAGTTCACGATCAGCGCGATCCCGGTCCCGATCATGAACAGCACCGCGATCGGCAGCACCCCGGAGATCAGCGCGACCAGCAGCGCCACCGTCAGCGTCGCGTTGAACCAGAGCAGCCGCGGGCGCAGGCTCTCCCGGTCCGGGTGCAGCACGTCGAAGTCGCCGCCGTCCTCGGCACCGGTGCCACCGGACTCCGCCGAACCTCCGCCGCCCGCGCCGACCCCGGCCAGGACCGGCTCCGCGGTGCGCGCCCGCAGCTTCGCCCGCTCCCGCAGCCCCAGCACGTAGGCGATGACGAACACCGTCACCAGGCCCGCACCGAGCGCCGGGATCATCGGCACGAACATCTCCTGCGGATCCAGCCGCAGCACGCTCGCCGCCCGCGCGGCCGGACCACCCCACGGCACGACGTTCAGCACCGCGTTCGTCATGCACGCCAACCCCGTCATCAGCACCGGGCTCACCCCGAGCTTGCGGTAGATCGGCAGCAGCGCCGACACCGTGATCATGAAGGTGGTCGTGCCGTCGCCGTCCAGCGAGACCACGGCGACCAGCGCCACCGTCCCCACGATCAGCTTCAGCGGGTCGTCCCCGGTGAGCCGGACGACCGCCCGCGCCACCGGGTCGAACAACCCCGCGTCGATCATGATGCCGAAGTAGAGGATGGCGAACATCAGCATCGCCGCGGTCGGCGCCAGCGACGTGATGCCGTCGGTGACCATCTCACCCAGGTCCGGCGCGAAGCCCGCGATCACCGCGAAGATCGCCGGGATCACGATCAGCGCCACCATCGGCGCCAACCGCTTGCTCATGACCAGGTAGAGGAAGACCGACACCATCGCCAAACCGAGCAACGCGATCACCGCACTACCCCCCTTCGAACCACGACGTGGCCCACGTAACACCGTTGTTCCATTGCGCGGAACCGTAGGTGCCGCACGCCCGTGACGGGAGGGTTAACGACCTTGTACGTCTAGCCCGCGTTGCGCGCGTTCTGCGCGTTCTGCTCACCGGCACCCGCGCCGCGGCCCGGGCCGGGCGAAACGGCTGGGTAGGGTCGCGCCATGTCCCGCCGCCCCATGCGGTTCGCCCGGCAGGTGCTCGCGTTGCAGATCGGGCTCGTCGTCCTGATCACCGGCGTGGGTTTCGCGGTCGCCGCGACCCTGCTCGACCGCAGCCTCGTCGACCAGTACGGGCAGCGCGCCCTCGGCGTGGCCCGCTCCGTCGCCGCCGACGACGACCTCGCCGCCGCCGTCGCCGACCCGGCCCGGCACCCCCGGGTCGCCACCAAGGCCGAACGCGTCCGCGACGCCACCGGGGCGCTGTTCATCGTCGTCACCGACGACCGCGGCGTGCGGCTCGCCCACCCCGACCCCGAGCAGATCGGCGACCCGGTCAGCACCGACCCGCAAGCCCTCGCCGGCCGGGAAGTGGTGGACGTGCAGCGCGGCACCCTCGGCTGGTCCGCGCGCGGCAAGGTCCCGCTGCGCACCACCGACGGCCGCATCGTCGGGCAGGTCAGCGTCGGCTTCGACGCCCGGCAGATCCACACCACCTTCCTGCGGCTGCTCGGCACCTCCGCCGCGGTCGCCGCCGGCGCGCTGCTGCTCGGCGTCGCCGGCTCCGCGCTGCTCACCAGGCTGCTCAAGCGGCGCACGCTCGGCCTCGAACCGCACGAGCTGACCGAACTCGTCCGGCAGCGCGAAGCGGTGCTCTACGGCATCGGCGAAGGGGTGCTCGCCGTCGACGCCGACGACCGGGTCACGTTCCGCAACGCCGAGACCGAACGGCTGCTCGGCCACGCCGTCGAACCCGGCACCCCGGTCGGCGAACTCGACCTGCCGCCGCGGCTGCGGGCCGCGCTGCTCGACCACCGGGCCGTGGACAACCTCATCACCGTCACCGCCGACCGGGTGCTCGTCGCCCACCACCGCCCGGTGCGCCGCGACGGCACCGACCTCGGCGGCGTCGTCACCCTGCGGGACCGCACCGACCTGGACAAGCTCACCCGCGAGCTCGAATCGGTCCGCGGCACCGCCGACGTGCTGCGCGCCCAGCGCCACGAGTTCACCAACCGGCTGCACGCGCTGTCCGGTCTGCTGCAGACCGGGCACCGGCAGGAAGCGGAGGACTACCTGCACGCCCTGTTCCAGGGCTCCATCGCCGGGCTCGGGCCCGCCGCCGACGCCGTGCGGGACTCACACCTGGTGTCGTTCCTCGGCGCGAAGAAGGCCGCCGCCGCGGAGAAGGAGGTGGCCCTGGAGCTCGGCGAGACCAGCTGGGTCGCCACCGCCGTCACCGCGCCCGTCGAAGTCACCACCGTGCTCGGCAACCTCGTCGACAACGCCTGCGACGCGGCCCGCGCGGGCGCCGCCCGGCCCGCCCGAGTCGACGTGGACCTGCTCTCCGACGGCAGCACCCTGCACCTGTCCGTGCTCGACACCGGGGACGGCGTGCCCGCCGCGCTGCGCGCCGAGGTGTTCACCGAGGGCAGCACCAGCAAGGACGGCGAGGGGCACGGCATCGGGCTGGCCCTCGCCCGGCAAGCGGCCCGCGCCCTCGGCGGTGAGGTCCGGCTCGCCGACCCCGGCGGCGGTGCGCACGGCGCGCTGTTCGTCGCCCGGCTGCCCGGCGCCCTCGCCGAACCCGCCGAACCCGCCGAGTCCGCCGAAACCACCGAACAGGAGGCGAACCGATGATCCGGGTCCTCGTCGTCGAAGACGACTTCCGCGTCGCGCAGGTGCACGCCGAGTTCACCGACCGGGTGCGCGGCTTCCGCACCGTCGGCATCGCGCACTCCGCCGCCGAAGCCCGCGACCTCATCGCCGAGCACCGGCCCGAGCTCGTGCTGCTGGACAACTACCTGCCGGACGGTCCCGGCGTGGGCCTGCTCGCCGAACTGGACGCCGACGCGATCATGCTCACCGCCGCCTCGGACCCGGCCACGGTGCGCGCCGCGCTGTCCGCCGGAGCGCTGAACTACCTGGTGAAACCGTTCACCGCGCACCAGCTCAAGGACCGGCTCACCGCGTACGCGCACTACCGGTCCCGGCTCCCGGCGGGCGACGAGCCGGTGGACCAGGCCGAGATCGACCGGGCCATGCGCTCGCTGCGCGACGGGGACCGGCCGAGCACCCCGAAGGGGCAGTCCTCCATCACCACCAAGCTGATCACGGACGCGTTGCGCGCGGCCGACGGGCCGCGGTCGGCCTCCGAGATCGCCGACGAGCTCGGCATCGCCCGCGCCACCGCGCAGCGCTACCTCGCCGGACTCGCGCAGGAGGGGAAGGCGACGATGACGTTGCGGTACGGAGCGAGCGGCAGGCCGGAGCACCAGTACGAACCCTGCTGAGCCGAACCCCGGACGGTCAGCGCCGAGGTGCCGGCGGGTGCACGTGGTGGGCGCGGACGGCGCGCAGGACGTCCTGCAGGGTGAAGTGGGCGGGATCGCCCGGGCGGGCGCGGTCGCAGGCGCGGACGGCGGCGGCCTGCTCCACGCCGAGCGCGCGCAGCCAGCGGAGGAGGTCGTGGCGCGGCAGCGTCCCGGACGCCGCGCCGGGCCCCGCGGCGAGCAGCGCGCGCAGCACCGGGGTGAGCATCCGGTCGAACGCGGCCTCGCCCTGCTCGAACAGCACGGCCTCGCACGCCTGGTGGAACCGTTCGCGACCGATGGCCGTTCCAGCTCCCGCGGCGCCCGCCACGTGCTCGAACAACCAGCATAAGGATTTCCGGAGCTCCCCCGGATCCGCGGTCGCACCGGCCTGGAATTCCCGCACCAGTCGGTCGGCTTCCGCCGCCCAGTCCGATCGTGGTGACACCGCCCGGCTCGAATTCCGCGAACCGGAACGCGATCCTCGTCGACGGTTCAGCACGACATGCACCATGACCCCCATCATTCTCCTGTGATCGGACTCGCGCGGTGCGCGCGGCTCATTCGGCCGGACTCGAACCGGCGGGCAATGATTCGAGGAACATGCGGAATGCATCCGCATCAACCCCGAATGGGCCGTGCAATGGATGCATCAGTTGCACCGAGAGGTAGATCGTGAATCCGAGGGTCAAGGTGAGCAGCACCATCGTCGCGACGTTGGCGGGCCGGGCGCTCAACCCCACCAGCAGCGGGAACGCGATCATCAGCACCGCGCCGAGCACGCTGCCCGCCAGCAGCACCAGGTTGAACCGCTGGTCGTCGGTGGAGATGTCGACCCGCTCCCGGTGGGCCTCGTCGATCTGGCGCAGGTCGGTGAGCACCTGCTCGCGGGCGGACTTCAGCACCTCGGCGTCCGCGGGCAGCGCGATCGCCTCCGCCCGCATCCCGTCGATCAGCCGGTCCACCTGCGCATCGGGCCGCCCCTGGTCCAGGGACGGCCACTCGTGCTCGGCGACCCGGGCGGCGTACTGCTCGGCCAGCGAGCGCAGCGCGGTGGCCTGCTCCGCGGGCACCGCGGCGACCTGCCAGTGCACGTCGCTGAGCGCGTTGACCTCCTGCTGCGCGGCCTTCTCCACGTCGTCGCCGTTCTGCCAGGCGAACACGATGTAGAACGCGAGGACCACGGTGAACAGCGCGTTCAGCACGCCGCCGACGAACGACTGCGAATCCGAGTCGGAGTCACCGGCCGCGACGGCTGCGCGACGGGCGCCGAGCAGCGTCACCGCGGCCACGGCCGCGGTGAGCAGCACGAGAGCCAGAAATCCGAGGTAGATCACGAGGTATCCGTTCTGACTGCGCGGACGGGCGCGGACACGCCCGCGGAATGTTCGGAATGGGGCGAATTCGGTCGCGCGGTGCCATCGGTGAACCGCGCGCGACGTCGGACCCGGGATCGAGGCGGGAAGCAGGCCGCCCCCTCGGTCCGCCGCGAAGAACCCTACCCGCCGAACCCCGTTGAAAGGAGAACTTTCCAGCGCCGGGGCGGAAAATCACCGAATGGGGTGATCTTGAACGGTCACCCGGATCGGTAATGGCGGTTTCCAATTCCGCGCCCTTCGCGAGCGAATGCGCGTAGCCGCTGGTCAACCCGCCACATCGACCATTGTAGACTTTCCGCGGATCGGCCGGGACCGCGAATTCCGAGTGCTACGGTTTTCCGCGACCACCGATGAGTCCCCGCGTTCCCGCTGGTCGAATTCACGCATTCCACGAAGCACGAGGAGGTGAGATGTCGCGTCCGCGTTCCGTCCCGAACCGGTTCCGCGCCCGCACGGCGGGCGGGAGCCGGCCGCCGCGCTCCGCGGTGCTGTCCTGCTGCGGGCTGGTGCTGCTCGCCCCGCTGCTCACGTCCGCGTACGTCCCGCCTCGGCAGGACGCGGCCGCGGTCCCGGGCCGGGTGGACGTCCCCGTGGTCCCGGACGACGGGGAAGCCGGCGGGACCGTCCCCGGCTGGCCCGTCGAGCACCCGGCGCTGTCGCTGAGCACCCGCACCGATCCGCGCAGCGCGCACCCGGGCGACCCGCTCACCCAGAGCGCCGTCGTCGCCAACACCGGCGACGCCGCGCTGTTCGGCATCGTGGTCAGCCTCGGTTCGGGGCCCTGCCACGACGTCCTCGGGCGGCTCCGCCCCGGCGACTCCCGCACCGTCACCTGCGCCGGAACCGCGCCGACGAGCGGCCGGGTCACGGCCAGGGCGGTCGGCATGACGCACACCGGGTTCGCCGCCACCGCCCGCGCCACCGCGGAGGTGGCGCGACCGGCGCCGCCCCCGGCACCACCCGCACCGGCCAGGCCCTCGGTCGCGCTGGACATCCTCCCCGCCCGGAACGGCTCGGTGCCGGTGCGGGTGCGCAACACCTCCGCCGTCCGGTTGCTGGACGTGGCGGTCACCGGCGAACCACCGGCCTGCCGCCGCTCGTTCGACGCGCTCGAACCGGGCGAGGAGGTCACCTACACCTGCCCGGCGCGGCCCGGCGAGGTCGTGCGCCTGGCCGTCACCGCTCGGTCGCTGGCCGGTGCGGTCACCGCCGCCGACGCGACGCTGGTGCTGCCGCCACCGGCGGCACCACCGGCCGAACCGGCGCCCGCCGCGGAACCACCGCGGCCCGCCGCGCGCCCGGAACCGCCCCCGCTCGACCCGCCCGTCCGGGAGCTCGCCGATTCCGCGGGGCCGCGCGAATCCCCCGCTCCGACCGCCGGATTCATCGCCGTGCTCGGCGTGCTGGTGATGATGGTCAGCGTCGGCGCGCTGTCCTCCGCCACCCGCCCGAGCAAGTGATCCCGGGGCACGAACCAGTTCTCCCCCGCTCCCGGCCCCGCCGGGGGCACCACGTCGACTGCGAACAGGAACGAACGGATGCACAGGAACGCACGACTGCTGCTCACGGCCGCCGCGGTGCTCGCCACCGCGCTCCCCGCGGGCACCGCCACCGCCGCCACCTCCGGGCGGGTGCTGGTGTTCAGCACCGAGGTCGAGCCGGTCCAGACCTACGAAGCGCCCAGCGGCTGCACCAAGGCACCGCCGACGGCGCACGTCCTGATCAACGAGACCGACGGCCCGGTGCGCGTGCACGGCGACCCGTTCTGCCTGTCGCCGAGCCTCGTCGTCCCGCCGGGCCACGGCGCGCACGTCCCGCCCGGCACCGGCAGCTTCTCGGCGTGACCGGCGGGTTCGCCGCGGGCGCCGGGCACGACCGGGGAACCGGGAGCCCGTCCGCGGATCTCGTCGTGGTCGGGCTCGGCTACGTCGGCCTGCCGCTGGCCGCCGCCGCCTGCGCGGCCGGGTTGCGCACCATCGGCCTGGACGTGTCGGCGGAGGTGGTGGCGGGGCTCGGCGCCGGCCGCTCCCACGTCGGGGACGTGCCGGACGCGACCATCGCCGAGATGATCGCCGCCGGGTTCACCGCGACCACCGCTGCGGACGTGCTGGCCACCGCGGACACGATCGTGCTCTGCGTGCCGACCGGGTTGTCCGAGGCCGGGGAACCGGACCTGAGCGCGGTGCGGGCCGCGGCGCACACCGCCGCATCGCGGCTGCGCCCGGGAACGCTGGTGGTGCTGGAGTCCACCAGCCACCCCGGCACCACCGAAGAGGTCGTCCGGCCCATCCTGGAACGCGGCAGCGGGCTGCGGGTCGGCGAGGACTTCCACCTCGTCTACTCCCCGGAGCGGATCGACCCGGGCAACGAGCGGTTCGCCATGCAGAACACCCCGAAGATCATCAGCGGTTGCACGCCGCTGTGCGCCAAGCACGGCGTCGCGTTCTACGGCCGCTTCGTCGACTCACTCGTCGTCTCCCGCGGGACCAGGGAGGCCGAGATGGCGAAGCTGCTGGAGAACAGCTACCGGTACGTGAACATCGCGCTCGTCAACGAGGTCGCGCTGTTCTGCGACCGGATGGGCATCGACGTGTGGGACGTGCTGCACTGCGCGGGCACCAAGCCGTTCGGGTTCGCCCCGTTCCAGCCCGGTCCGGGCGTCGGCGGGCACTGCATACCGGTGGACCCGCGCTACCTGGAGAGCAAGGCCCGCAGCGCCGGGTTCACCTTCGGCACGCTGTCCGCGGCGCGCGCGGTGAACGAGCGGATGCCGTCGCACGTGGTGCTGCGCGCCGCGGAACTGCTCGGCGGGCGCGGGCGGATGCTGTCCGGGTCGCGGGTGCTGCTGCTGGGCGTCGCGTACAAGCGGGACGTCGCCGACACCCGCGAGTCCCCGGCCTACCCGATCACCCGGGGGCTGCTCGCCCAAGCCGCCGAGGTGTCCTACCACGACCCGGGGGTCGCCGAGTTCCAGGTGGACGGCCACCCGATCCCGCGGACGCTGCGGCTCGCGGAGGCGCTGACCAGCGCGGACCTGGTGATCCTGCTGCAAGACCACTCCTGCTACGACCTCGTCGAGCTCTCCTCGTCGGGCTGCATGCTGCTGGACACCCGGGGGAAGTCCGCCGGGACCGCGGTGACGCTGCTCTGACGCACGACCGGTTCCACCGGTCGGACACCGAGAAGACTTGCGCGGCGCTGCGGCTCCGCGCGGGCCGTCCACCCCGGTTCCACGGGGCGGGCGGAACACCGAATCACCCACACACACATCGAGGAGGATGGCCATGACCACGGCTATCGCGAACGACCGCCTGCGCAAGCGCTTCGCCAAGTGGGACCTGGACGGCAGCGGCAGCCTGGAGCGCTCCGACTTCGTCCAGGAAGCCGAGAACGTCGTGCGCGCGTTCGGGGCGGACGCCCAGAGCTCCCAGGCCGAGGAGCTGCGCGCGGCGTTCACCACCCTGTTCGACCACTTGGCGACCCGCGCCGGGCAGACCCCGGCCGGCTCGCTGTCGGAGGAGCAGTTCCTCCAGGTGGCCGAAGGGATGGTCACCGAGGGCGGCGAGGCCGACTTCGACCGCGTCCTCGGCCCGGTGGTGCAGGGCATCGTCGGCCTCTGCGACCGGAACAACGACGGCGTCATCGACGCGGGCGAGTTCGCGTCCTGGCTGACCGCGGTCGGCGTGGACCGCTCGCAGGCGGCCGCCGCGTTCGTCGACATCGACACCAACGGCGACGGCGAGCTCTCGGTGGCCGAGCTGCTCAGCGCCGTGCGGGACTTCCACTTCGGACGGTCGGACGTCGAGCTGCTGGGCTGACCCGCCCACGCGGAAGCGGCCGGTGACCACCCTCCCCTCGCGGAATGGTCACCGGCCGCTGTTCGTTCGATCCGCGCCGAACGCCCCGGACGTCTTCCGGAGGCGGTGCGGACCTGCGCGGGTACTACCCGACGGCACTTCCCAGGCGGGCGGTCAGCGCCGCCTGCTCGAAGGTGAGCAGCTGCTCCGGGAACAGGTCCAGCTCCTCGCCGGTCCACGGCACCTCGGTGCGCACCAGCACGTTGTAGTGGTTGGGGTGGTGGCAGGCGTCGAAGCCGAGCACGGTGCCGATCACCCGGCCGCCGATGCGCAGCTCGTCCCCGCGGTCGAGGACGCCGGCGCAGCCGAACTCGGCGAAGCCGAGGAACCCGACCCGGTCCACGCGGGCGCCCGGCGCGGTCTCGACGTGGTCGGTGGTGACGAGCTCGTGCACCTCGCCCGCCCGGATGCACCGGCTGGCGTGCGGTTCCAGGGACATGCCCCGTTCGGTCCGGCGGTGCCGCAGCACCTTCACCACGGTGGCGTGCAGGCCGCGCTTGCGGCCGTCCTCGTGCGGGTTCACGGCGAGCCCTCCTCGTTCGCGGCGGTGTCCAGGAATTCCACGCGGTAGACCGCGTCGACCAGCTCCAGCGCGGGCAGCCCGCCGTCGGGGCGCCGGTCCGCGGCGGTGTTGCCCGCATCGAGCACGGCGGCGAAGTCGGTGAGGACGCCTTCGTACTCGTGCCACAGCGAGGACTTGAACCCGTGGTGGCCGTGCAGCATGTCGGCGCGGTGCGTGGTGCCGTCCGCGCAGCGGATCTCGACGTCCTTGGTCTCACCGGGATGCGACCAGTCGAGTTCGACGACGGCGGGCACCCCGGTGGCGGAGCGCAGTTCGACCACCGCTTGCCGGTCGAGGCCCGCGCCGTCGCGGTGCACGGTGACCGCGGCGGGTTCGACGTCACCGAGGAAGAGCCGCACCAGGTCGAACGCGTTCGGGCCGTTGTCGGCGACGCAACCGCCGCCGCAGCGCTCCGGGTCGAGGTACCAGGTGTCGCCGCCGATGTGCTCCTCGATGCGTTCGAGGTAGCGCACGGTCAACCCTTCGATGGGCCCGTGCCCGGCGAGCTCGTCGCGCAGGCGCAGCACGTTGTCGTTGTAGCGGCGGTGGAACGCGGTGAACAGCGGCGCGGTGACCGAGGCGAGCCCGGTGAGCGCCCGCGCGTCGACGAGGTCCACGGCGAGCGGTTTCTCCACGCACACCGGCACGCCGGCCCGCAGCGCGTCGCGGCTGATCTCCGCGTGCACGTCGTTGGGGACCACCACGACGACCGCGTCCGGCGCGCTCGCGGCCAGCAGGTCGCGGTGGTCGTGGAACACGGGTATCCGCCCGCGGTGCGGTGCCAGTGCTGCCTCGTCCACGTCGCAGACGGCGACGAGTTCCCAGCCGGGCAGCGCGTCCAGCGCGGCGAGGTAGAACCGTGCGATGGTGCCGAGGCCGATCACGGCGGCGCGGCGCGGTTCCGCGGCCATCAGCGCGCACCTCCGTCCACATCGGACTCGTCGAGGCCCAGCTCGACGAGTTCGCGGTGCACCGAGGCGCGCAGCGGTACTCCGTCCCGGCGGCGCCGCGCGGCGCGTTCCGCCTCGTGCCAGCCGGGGTAGCGCACCGGTTCGCCCGCCGCGGCCGGGCAGTCCAGCAGCGTGCCGAACAGGCTCCGGGCGTCCGCGGCGAACGCCCCGCCGGGGCGCAGCAGGTCGGGGGCCAGCACGAGCACGAAGTAGCCGATGTCGTCGTCGCGCCCGTGCGGCCCGCCGTCACCGTCCAGCGCCGCCGGGGCGGGCCCGACGCCGGCGCCGGACAGCAGCGCGGAGAGCACTTCCACGACGAGCCCGAGGCCGAAGCCCTTGTGCGCGCCGGTGGCCGGTTCGCCGCCGAGCCAGCGCAGGTGCGCCTCGCCGCGGTCGAACGCGGCCGGGTCGGTGACGGGGTTCCCGGTGTCGTCGGCGAGCCATCCGGGCGGGACGCGTTCCCCGTCCGAGGCGGCGATCCGGACCTTGCCGGTGGGAACGGTGGTGGTGCTCATGTCCAGCACGAACGGGTGGCCGTCGAGGGCGGGGGCGGCGACGCTGATCGGGTTGGTGCCGAGCATGGCGAGCGCGCCCAGCGGCGGGCGGGCGATCCGCTGCGAACCGCAGTTGCTGGCGACGATGCCCACGAGCCCGCGTTCGGCGGCGCGCGCGGCGTGGAACCCGGCGCAACCGAAGTGCGTGCCGCCGCGCACCGGCACGAGCCCGACGCCGTGTTCCAGCGCGCGGTCCGCGGCCGCGTCGACGGCCTCCGCCGCGGCCCACAGGCCGAGGGCGCGGCGGGCGTCGAGCACGGCGCAGGCGCCGAGGTCGATCCGCGTGGTGGGTTCCGCGGTGGGGTCGACCCGGCCGGACCGCAGCAGCGGCAGGTAGAGCCGGGTGAGGTTGAACAGGCCGTGCGAGTCGAATCCGCACAGATCTCCGTGGCACAGCGCTTCCGCGGCGAGGTGCGCCCGGTGATCCGGTATCCCGTGCTCGGCGAACAGCCGGGCGGTGAACGCGTGCAGTCGCGCGTAGGACACCGTGGTTCGTTCCCCGGAGTGTGCGATCTCCGGCAGCAGCGTCATCAGGTGATCTCCTTCCCGGCACCGCCGTGGTGCCGCCTGGTGAACTCGGTGAGCACCGCCGCGACCGCTCGGGCGAAGTCGCGGAGTTCGGCGACGTCGGCGTACTCGCCTTCGGCGTGCGCGTGGTTCGCCTCCAGCGATCCGGGGCCGAGCACGGCGGTGCGGGTGTCGGGGATGCCGTGCATCCAGATGGCGTCGCAGGTGAACGCGGGCAGCTCGTCGGGCCACCGCCGGATCCCCGCTGCGGCGAACAGCTCGCCGGCGTCCCCCTGCTCGTGCAGGCAGGGCAGTCCGCGCTTGAGCCAGTCGACGCGCGTGATGGCGGCGGCCTGCGCCGCGGTGCGGGCGAACTCCCTGGTGGACGCGAACGTCCCGGTGAATTCGCGGATGCCGTCGCGCACCGCGTCCTCCAGCGCGCGCTCGGCGGCGGCACCTTCGGGCGCGGTGGCGTAGGACAGGTTGAGCAGCAGGCCACCGCTGCCGTAGACGCGGTTGTGCCGGTCGCCGGTGCGCAGGCCCGCGATGCAGCAGCGACCCGGCCGGTCCCGCGGGTCGAGGGTGCGGGCGAGGTGCTGGGCGAGGAACCCGAGCAGGACCGTCGCGTTGTGCCCCGCGGCGGGTTCGTCGTCGATGGCGCCGTGCCCGTCGACCCGGATCCGCGCCGTCATCGAGGCGGTGGACCGGGGCAGGTAGCGCAGCCCGGTGGGTTCGCAGAACACGTTGAGCGCCCCGAAGTGGCCGGCTTCGACCAGCGGCCGGGTGCCGTAGGTGCCCATTGCGCCGCCCTCCTCGCCGGAGACGGCGTGCACGAGGACTCCGACGTCGCGCCCCAGCTCGGGGTTCGCGACGCGGGCGGCGCGGATCCCGGCCAGCAGCGCCACGGCCGGGCCCTTCGCGTCGATGGCGCCGCGCCCGGTGATCCGGTCCGCGGTGCGGGTGACGGGTTCGAGCCCGGCGACGGTGTCCAGGTGCACGTTGAACATGGCGGTGCGCTCCGGCGGCAGCTCCGGGCCGAGCCGCAGCACCAGGCTGGGCTGGTCGGCGAGGAAGTCCGGGTCGCGGGCGGCGTCGCGCACGGTGCGCGGCACGTCGTCCCGGTCCAGCACCGAGGGTTCGGGGGCGGCGTGGTGCGCGGTGCGGAACCCGATGCGCTCGGCGGCCGCGGCGTAGGCCCGCTGCGCCTGCCACATCCGGGAGGGTGGCGCGGCACCTTCCAGCGGGTTGACGGTGGGCAGCCGCAGCAGGTCCACCAGCAGGTCGAGGTCACCGGGTTCGAGCGGTTCGGTGCCCATCAGGCCCGGCCGGGCGCGGCCGCCGCCGTGTAGGGCGCGCGCAGCCGCCCCAGCAGCCGTTCGAGGGCGCGGCCCGCGTCGACGAACCGGTCCGCGGCGGTCTCGTCGGCGCGGACCCCGTCGTGCGGGCGGGCGACCAGGTGCGGTTCGAGGGAGTACGCGCCCTCGTAGCCGGAGTTCAGCAGCAGCCGCAGGCAGTCGGCGACCCGCGAACCGCCCTCCCCCGGTGGCACGTACATCACGGCGCCGGGCGAGCCGGTGGCGTCCTTGACGTGCACGTGCGCCACGTGGCCGATGAGCGGGCGCAGCAGGTCCGGGGCGTGGTAGCCGTGCTCGACGCCGTTGCCGGTGTCGAACAGCAGCCGCAGCGACGGGACTTCGGCGAGCAGCCGCAGGGCGCGGTCGGCGTCGGTGGCGGCCCACCCGGCGCAGTTCTCGTGCAGCAGCACGACGTCGTGCTCGGCGGCGCGTTCGGCGAGCTTGGCGACGCGCTCGCGGGCGCGGGCGCCCCACTCGGGTTCGGGGAGCCCGTCGTTCGGGTAGGACATGATGCGCACGTAGCGGCTGCCGAGTTCGCGGCACTGCTCGGCGAGCACGTCGAGTTCGCGCAGGTCGTCCTCGAACGGGGCCGTGATGGGGCGGGCCCAGTTGCCGATGCGCGAGGCGAGGCACACCACGTCGAGCTCGGCGGCGCGGATCTGGCGCGCGGTGCGACGCCGGGCGGGTTCGTCGAGGTCGGCGAGCGGGATGCCGTCGACGGTGCGCAGTTCGATCGACCGCCAGCCGAGCCTGCGGACGGCGGCGAGCTGCCCGGTCAGGTCCGCGGCGGCTTCGTCGCCGATGCCGGCGAGCCGGGGGCGCGGGTCATCCTGCATGATCTGCGGTCCTCCTCCGCTGTCGAGCGGGACCGGTCCGGTCCCGGCAGTGCTGCTTCGCCGCCCACAGCAGGCGGACCACGTCGCGGTGGATCGCGAAGTGCCCGGTGGCGGCGGGTTCGGGTTCCGGTCCGATGGCCTTGAACCGGCGGTAGGTGCGCAGCGTGAACTCGGTGAGCGCGTCGTCGGGGAAGACCGACCACTGCTCCTCGGGGCCGTGCACGGTCAGCTGCGCGTGGTGGTCCTGGTCGCTGAGCGGGTAGTGCCCGACGGCGCTGCCGTGCTCGAACTCCAGCTCCACGCGGCGTTCCCGCACCGGGGCGGTGAGGTCGGAGTCGATGGCGGTGCGGACGCCGCCGACGTGGCGCAGCGCGAGCCGCGCGCCGCCCATGCCGGGGAGCACCACGTCCCCGCAGCGCATGTCGGCGCAGTCGGCGTCGACGAGCTCGGCAGGTCCGGCCAGCCGCAGCGCCACGCCGAGCGAGTGCGGCACTTCCACGTCGAACGCGGTCGGGTGGCCGCCGGTGGCGGTGGAGTGGGTGAACCGGGGTTTGTGCTGGCGGAAGGAGATCTCCCGCAGCCGCCCCAGCGGTCCCCGCTGCACGAGGTCGGCGAGCCTGCGGGTGAGTTCGGCGTCCAGCCAGTGCGCGACGACGGCGAGCCGCAGGCCGTGCGCGGTGCGCAGCCGCTCGACCTCGGCGAGCGAGGTGAGGTCGGGTGCGACGGGCTTCTCCACGATGATGCGGCGGAAGCCGAGTTCGGCGAGCTCGCGCAGCAGTTCGGTGCGCCCGGTGGGCGGGGTGCACAGGTGGACGACGGTGCGGCCGGGCGGGACGAGTTCGGCGGCGGCGCGGACGGATTCGGCCGCGGTGACGCCCGGCGGGACGCGGCGGGCCGCGGGTGCCGGGTCGCAGGCGATGATCGCGCCGGGGTGGAACGGGTCGCGGTCGAGTTCCCTGGCCCGTGCCAGGACGCGCAGGTGCAGGCCGGCGCCCGCGCGCCCGAGCCCGACCACGAGTGAGTGCAGCATCGTGCTCCGTTGCTCCAGAGGGGTTCGAGGTTGTTCCGGGATCCCGCCGCGTTCCGGCGGTTCCGCCCGGCGGCCCGGTGGCTCCCGTCCGGGTTCCGCCGTTCTCGCGAATTCGGCACCCGCTTCCTCGGCGGCGCGGGGTGGGGCCATTCCCGGAACCGTCCTGTTCGGACCGTTCCGGTGCGCATTCGGCGATCGCGGCGGAATGCGCTTCGGCGACCGGATGCGGGCGCCGAGCGGCAAGACTAACGATTTCCCCGAACAGTCCAGGAACCGGGTCCGCGAGGCCCGAACAGATGATCACCGGAAAGGATGAAAAACACGAATGGCGTTCCCGCGGACTTCCGGCGGCGCGCGGCGCTCCGCTACTTTGTCCAGCCGAAGATCCCTCCCCATTCCCAGGAGTTGACGTCGTGTCCCGCGGTGCGAATGACACCGGGACGCGAGAATTATCGAGCCCGCCGGATCCGTCCGCGCCCGTGCCGTTCTTCTCGCAGGCCCGCGCCTTCGACCGGCTTTGGCCGGCCATCAGCGCTCGCGTCGAAGCGGTCTTCGACAACGGCAAGTTCTCCCACGGCAAGCAGGTCGCCGAACTGGAACGGCAGCTCTGCGAGCACACCGGCGCGCGGTACGCGGTGGGCGTGAACAGCGGCACGGACGCGCTGGTCCTGCTGCTGCGCGCCCTGGGCCTGCGCCCCGGTGACGAGGTGGTGGTCCCGGCTTACTCGTTCGTGGCCACCGCGAGCTCGGTGGTGCTGGCCGGGGGCCGCCCGGTGTTCGCCGACGTCGACCCGGTGACCTACGCGCTGGACCCGGCCGAGGTCGAGCGGGTCGCGGGCCCGCGCACCCGGTTCGTCATGCCCGCGCACCTGTTCTGCCAGATGGCGGACATGAGCGCGCTGTCCCGGGTCGCGGCGCGGCGGGGCCTGGTGCTGCTGGAGGACAGCGCGGAGGCGATCGGGATGCGGCAGCTCGGAGTGCACGCCGGGCTACACGGCGCGGGCGGCGTGCTCTCCTTCTTCCCGAGCAAGACCCTCGGCGCGATCGGCGACGCGGGCGCGGTGATCACCGACGACGCGCGGGTCGCGGAGCTGGTCGCGGGGCTGCGCCACCACGGGCGGTTCGGGCACACCCTGGACCACTTCCCCGGCATCTCCACGGAGACGGCGCGGCCGGGAACGAACAGCAAGATGGACGACATCCAGGCCGCGGTGCTGCTGGCGAAGCTGCCGGAGCTGGAGCGGGAGATCGCCCGGCGCGGCGAACTGGCCGCGGCCTACCGGGAACGGCTCGCGGACGTGCCGGGAATCCTCCGGCTGCCGGAGGTGGTCGACCGGGGCCCGGGTTCGGCGAGCGCGTTCTACGTCCACCTGATCGAGGTGGAGCGCCGGGACGAGCTGGTGGAGTGGCTGGCGCGCGCGGAAATCGGCACCGAAACCTACTACCCCATTCCGCTGCACCGGCAACCCTGCTTTCAATCGGATTATTCCACGGAGGTGTCGCTGCCGAACGCGGAAGCGGCGGCGCGGCGCGCGGTGGCCCTTCCGCTCTACCCGGACCTCACCCTCGGACAGCTCGACCGGGTGTGCTCGGTGATCCGCTCCTTCTATTCCGGGAGGCGTGCGTGATGCGTTCCGAAATTCCGTTCTTCCCGCCCGATCTGTTCGAAGAGGATCGCAAGGTGATGCTCGACATCATCGGCGAGATCGGTCGGGATCCCCGACAGAAGTTCATCCTCGGTGAGCAAACCCGGGAATTCGAGGAGTTGCTGCGCGACGATCTCGGCGCCGCCGACGTCATCGCCTGCGGCAGCGGCACCACCGCGCTCGGACTGGTGCTGCGCGCCGTGGACATCGGCCCCGGCGACGAGGTGGTGGTGCCCGCGTTCGGCTGCGCACCGCTGGCCGCCGCCGTGCTGGAGACCGGCGCGGCCCCGGTGTTCGCCGACGTCGACCCGCGCACCATGGTGCTCGACCCGGAATCGGCGCGGCGCCGCATCACCCACCGCACCAAGGCGCTGCTGCCCGCCCACATGTTCTCGATCATGGCCGACATGCCCCGGTTCACCGAGCTGGCCGCGGCGCACGACCTGCGGCTGGTGGAGGACTCCGCGGTCGCGCAGGGCGCCGTGCTGCGCGGCACCCCGGCCGGGCTGTGGGGCGAAGCAGGCGTCTACTCCTTCGTCCAGGTCAAGTCCTTCGGCATGCCCGGTGAAGGCGGCGCCGTCGTCACCCGCGATCCCGCGCTCGGGCGGCGGATCCGGATGCTGCGCAACCACGGGCAGCAGGAGCGCTTCGTGCACCGCGTCATCGGCACCAACAGCCGGTTCGACGAGATCCAGGCCGCGTTCCAGCGCTACCGGTACGCGGGTTTCCCCGCCCGGCTCCGGCGGCGCGCCGAGATCGCCGAGCACTACACCGAGCGCTTCGCGCCGCTCGCCGGGCAGGGCGTGCTCGCCCCGCCGCCGGGCCGGGACGGCCGCTGCCACTACGTGTACTGCCTGCTCGCCGAGGAACGCGACGTGCTGCGGGAATACCTCGCCGAGCACGGCATCGGCTCGCACGTGTACTACCCGCTGGCGCTGCCGCACCAGGCCGCGTTCCTGCCCTGGGCGCCCGCGGACGAGCGCTGGCCGAACGCCGAGCGGGCCAGCGCGCGGATCCTCGCTCTCCCGATCTACCCGCACCTCACCGACGCGGAGGTGACCCGGATCGCCGACGCCGTCTGCGAGTTCACCCGCCACCGCCCGCGCGCGCAGGCGCCGGGCACCCGCCAGTCCGGAACAGGAGCAGCACGACACGATGACCAGTGACCTGCACGCCGCGCCCGAGCGCATCGGGGCGGCCCGGCCGGAGAGCAAGGCCCGCACCTTCGCGCGACTGGGCAAGCTCGACGTCTACGACTACTACCTCAGCGTGCTGGTGGTCGGTGCGGCCGCGCTGCCCGCCGCCGGGTTCGCCGCCGGCGCCGAAGTGCTGCCGATGCTGCTGCTGTTCCTGCTCGGCGAGGTCTGCACGCTGGTGGCGCTGGTCTCGTTCGACGACGTGACGGGGTTCCGCGACGGCAGCGACATCGCCAACTACGGGCCGAACGACCCGCTGCGCAAGAAGCTCCGCAAACCGCTGGTGGCCGGCACGCTCACCGAGCGGGAGGCGCTGGGGTTCGGCTGGGCCGCCGCCGGGTGCGGGGCGCTGCTGTGGGGCGCGGCCGCCGTCGTCGCCCCGCACCGTCCGATGTGGACGCTGGTGCTGATCGCGGTGACGTTCGTGATCGCGCTGCAGTACTCCTACGGCCTCAAGCTCAGCTACCACGGCTTCCAGGAGGCGTTCCTCGTCGCGCTGGGCGTCGCGCTGGTGCTCGCCCCGCACGGGCTGGCGACCGGCGAGTTCTCCGGGTTCGTGCTGGTGCAGGCGGTGCTGTTCGGCCTCGGGCCGCTCATGTTCGGGGTGTACTCCAACACCAACGACGTGGCGGGCGACCGGGCCGTCGGCCGTCCCACGGTGGCGGCGCTGACCTCGCCGCGCGGGAACGCGCTGTTCATCGGGGCGCTGTCGCTGGGCGAGTTCCTGCTGTGCCTGGGCGCCTCGCTCACCGGGGTGGCGCCGTGGTGGTTCGCGGTGCTCGTGCTGCCCGGCAACGCGCTGCGCGCCCGGCAGTACCACCTCGGGTTCCGGGCCGGCGACATCATGCGCGCCCGGCGGCTGGGGTTCCGGGTGCACCGGCTGTACGTGGTGCTGCTGGTCGCGGCGAACCTGCTGGCGGCGTTGGGGGGTGCCCGCTGATGAGCGGCGACCTGGACGTGGCCGTGGTGGGCGCAGGCATGGCCGGGCTCGCCGCCGCCACCGAGCTGACCCGCGCCGGACTCGACGTCCGCGTGTACGAGGCCGCCGGGCACGTCGGCGGGCGCACCGCGAGCGTCCGCGTCGACGGGTACACCATCGACACCGGCGCCGAGCAGCTGTCCCCGCGCGGCTACCGGGCCACCTGGGAGCTGCTGTCCCGGGTGGGCATCGAGGACCACGAGATCCCGCTGATCAGCAGCCCGATCTCGATGTGGCGGGACGGCCGCGCGCACCCCGGGGTCGCCGAACCTCGCGGGCTGCTCACCGGTGCCGGGCTCTCCCCGCTGGCCCGGGTGGACCTGGCGCGGTTCCAGATGTGGCTGGCGCGGCGCCGCGGCGAGTTCGACACCGACGACCCGCAGCGCACCCCGCTGGCCGACAGCACGGTCGCCGACTTCGCCCGCCGGTACCACCCGGACGTGCACGACTACCTGCTGCAACCCGTCGCGGGCACCTTCTTCGGCTGGGACACCGGGCGGTCCTCGGCGGCGGTGATGGTGTCGCTGCTGCTGGCGGTCGGCGACGCGTCGAACTGGCGGACCTACCGCGGCGGGATGGACACCCTGGCGCGGCGGCTCGCCACCGGGCTGGACGTGCGCACCGGGCAGGAGGTGCACCAGGTCGTCTCCACCGGTTCCGCGGCGCGGCTGCACGTCGGCGAGGAGGTCGTGACGGCCCGCGCGGTGCTGCTGTGCGTGCCCGCGCCGGTGGCCGCGCGGCTGCACCCGGGCGCGCCGGAAGCGGAGGCGGACTTCCTGCGGGCCTGCACCTTCACCCCGGCGCTGAAGGTGAGCTGCCTGCTGGACCGGCCGCTGGCCCCGGAGCACGGCGCCCCGCCGTACGTGCTGCTCACCCCGGAGGCCGAGGACGCGGCGCTCTCCGCGATCCTGTTCGACCACCAGAAGCACCCGGACCGCGCGCCGCCCGGGACGGGGCTGCTGACGCTGATGCCGAACGCGCGCACCACGGCCGGCCTGCTGGAGCTGCCGGACGAGGAGGTCGTGGCGCGGTTGACCGGCGCCGCGGCCCGCTACCTGCCGGGGCTGCCCGCGGCGAACCGCCGCAACTTCGTGCACCGCCACCCGCACGGCCTGCCGGAGGCCACCCCGCAGGCGCTCGGCCTGCGGTCGCGGTTCATGGCCCGCCGCCTGCGCCCCGTCGACTACGCCGGGGACTGGGTGATGCTGCGCCCGGCGAGCGAGGGCGCGGTGCGGGCCGGCGCGCTGGCCGCCTCCCGGGTGCTGAGCAGGTTGCGCGCCCCGTTGAGCATTCCGACCCAGGCGAGGAGCCGACGCGTTGAAACCGCATGACATGGGCGTCCTGTTCGACGAGTGCGCGCGGCGCGGCACCGCGACGACGGTGCGGCTGGACCGGCCGTTCGACATCGCCCCGGACGGCGGCTCGTCGTACCGGGTGGCGGAGCTCGCCGAGCTGGTGCGGACCGCGGCCGGGTGGCTCGCGGCGGCCGGGGCCGGGCGCGGCGACCGGGTGGTGATCGTGAAGGAGAACCACTGGGACTACGACCTGCTGGCCTGCGCGGCGGTGCGGATCGGGGCGGTGCCCGCGCAGCTGTCGGCGGAGCTGTCCGTGGCGGCGCTGGAGCAGCTGCTCAAGCGGCTGGACGCCGCGGTGCTCGTCACCACCGGCGCGCTCGCGCGGCGCTGCGCGGAGCAGGGCCTGGACCTGGTGTCCACGGCGCGGACCGCGCTGCTGCTCGACGGGGAGGCACCGGGCGCGGTGCGGCTGGACGACGTGCGCGGCCGGACGGCCCCGGCGCCGCGGCTGCGCTCCGACGACGAGCCGCTGGTGATCAACCACACCTCGGGGACGACGGGCGTGCCGAAGCTGGTGGTGCACTCCACGCGCACGATCATCGGGCAGCTGGCGCGGTTCGAGTCGAACCCGGTGCCGCTGATCGGGGTCCGCCGGGACGACGTGGTGGTGAACGCGAGCTCCTACGCGCACGGGCGGACGTTCTGCTGGACGGCGGTGGCGCTGAGCCGGGAACCCCGGGAGCTGGTGGTGCTCTCCTCGCACGACCCGGACCACGTCGATCCGGTGCTGCGCGCCTACCCGCCTACGATCGTGGAGGCGCTGCCCGCGTCCTACGTGCGGTTCCGGTCGCTGACCGAGCGGCTGGACAACCCGTTCCGCCGGGTGCGGCTGTTCATCAGCACCTACGACGCGGTGCACCCGCCGACGATCCGCGCCTACCTGCACGCCTCCGCGCACCACCGTCCGTTGTGGATGCAGGGCTGGGGGCAGACCGAGACGGGGCCGCTGACGTTCCGCTTCCACACCAGGCGTTCGTCCGCGCGCGGTGCGCGGAGCGTGGGCCGCCCGATCCCGGTGAAGACCCGGCTGCGGGTGGTGGACCCGGACACGTTCGCGCCGGTGCCGCGCGGGACCCCGGGCCTGGTGCTGGCGCGGACCGCCGCGCGCTGCCTGGACTACGAGGGCGAAGCGGAGCGCTGGGCGGCGAAGGCGCGCGGACCGTGGTGGAACACCGGGGACATCGGCGTGCACCACCGGGACGGGCACGTGTCGCTGCTGGACCGCGAGGTGGACCGCACGCCGCGGCTGAGCTGCCTGGAGACCGAGGACGTGCTGGAGGAGCGGCTGCCGCAGGCGCAGGAGTGCGTGGTGCTGGGACGTCCGGACGACGTCCCGCTGCCGGTGGTGGTGACCGCCGACGGCGCGCTGCCGGGCGGGGCGTGGCGCCGGGCGGTGCGCGGGCTGCCCGCGATGGCCGAACCGGTGGTCCTGGCCTGGGACCGGGTGCCGCGGACCGGCACCGGGAAGGTGCGGCGCGCCCTGCTGCTGGAGCGGCTCACCGGCAGCACCGAGACGCCGGGGTCCGGGCAGTGGACGTGACGTGCGAGGCGGTGCCCCGGGATTACGCCTTCGCCCGGGAGCACGAGCGCGCCCGGCACCGCTACCTGTCCGCCGCGCACGACCCGCTCACCTTCGCCCGCCTCGCGGAGACGGGGGTGGGCGACGGGTGGCGCTGCCTCGACGTCGGCGCGGGTGGTGGCGCGGTCGCGCGCTGGCTCGCGGAGCGGGTGGCCCCGTCCGGCAGCGTGCTGGCGACCGATCTGCGGCCGGACCCGGGTTCCCGGCCGCCGGTGGTGGGGCACGACGTGGTCGTCGATCCGCTGCCCGCGGAGGAGTTCGACCTGGTCGTGGCGCGGCTGGTGCTGCGGCACCTCCCCCAGCGGGACGCGGTGCTGGCGAAGCTGGTGCGCGCGCTGAAGCCGGGCGGCTGGCTGCAGGTCGACGAGTTCGACACCTCCTACGAACCGCTGCTGCTGGCCGCGGACGAGGAGTCGGCGCTGCTGTACGAGAAGTTCCTCGCGGCGAAGGAGGCGGCGATGCGCGGCGCGGGCGTGGACCCCGGCTGGGGCAGGCGGGTGCCGCTGGCGATGCACCGGGCCGGGCTGGTCGAGATCGACCCGCGCCCGCGGGTGCAGCTGCGGCACCGCGACGGCGCGGACCTGCTGCTGCTGGCGCAGGCGGCGGTGGACATGCGCGCGGAGCTGATGGCGGCCGGGATGACCGGGGCCGAGCTGGACCGGGTGCGGGAGGTCGTGCTGCACCCGGACTTCCGGGCGACGTCCTGCCTGATGTACTCGGTGCACGGGCGGAAGGCCCCGCGATGAGCGGGGCGCCCACCTCGGAGCGCGCGGCGGCGCGGGTCGCCGAAGAGGTCCGCGACGCGTTGCGCGACGAGCCGGACCTGACCTGCGAAGTCGACTGGTCCGGGCCGGTCCGGGCGGTGCTGCCGGACGAGGACGCGGTGCAGGCGGCGTGCGGGATCATGCAGGTGCACGGCAGGGCCGCCGGGCGGCCCGCCGCGCTGGGCGTGGACTACGCCTCGGTGGTGGCGGGCGTGCTGGCGAGCCAGGGCGAGCTGGCGGCGGCGATCGCCCGGGCCCGCGGCGCGCGGGTGTCCCGGGTGCGCACCTCGGTGGCGGAGGCCGCGCTGCTCGCCGTGCAGCAGTACCTGGCGGTCGCCGCGACCGAATCCGACGACGCGGAACCGCGTGCGGACCCCGGCGGCGGGCCGCGGCCGCCGTTCACCACGGCCGACGGGGTGCGCTGCGAGCTGGAGACGCTCGACGCGGAGCCGTGGCTGCGGTTCTGGCGGGCCCTGGGCGCCGGGAACGCGGCGATCTCGCGGGGTTGGGGGCCGTTCCAGCAGCGCTTCGGGACGGCGTGCTGTCCGCTGCCGCCCGAGCTGCACGAAGTGGTGGGCCGCACCCGGTTCGCCGAGGTGCTGGCCGCGGCGGCCGAGTCCGGGGTGGCGGTGCTGCCGGTCCGGGAGGATCCGGTGCCGCCGTGGGAGGTTCCGGCCTGCACGACGACTCCCCTGGGCTCGGCCGGTGCCCCGCTCCGCCCGCGCGGCGCCCCGGCGGCCGGGCCGCTGGACGGCCTGGTCGTGGTCGAATCGACGCGGCGGGTGCAGGGCCCGGTCGCCGGGCACGTGCTGCGGATGCTCGGTGCCGAGGTGGTCCGCGTCGAACCGCCCGGCGGCGACCCGATGCGCGGCATTCCGCCGACCGCCGGTGGCACGTCGGTGCGGTACCGCTCGCTCAACGACGGCAAGCGGGTCGTGGAGGTGGACATCAAGTCCGCCGCCGGGCGGCGGGCCGTGCACGAACTGGTGGCGGAAGCCGAGGTGTTCGTGCACAACTGGGCGCCCGGCAAGGCGGCGCAGCTCGGCCTGGACGCCGACGACCTGGCGCGGTCCGCTCCCGGCCTGGTCTACGCGTGGGCGTCCGGGTGGGGTGGCGCGGCCGGACCGAATCCCCCGCTGGGCACCGATTTCCTGGTGCAGGCGGGCGGCGGGCTGGCCGCGGCGCTGTCCCCGGCGGGCGACCCGGTGCGTCCGTCGCTGATGACGTTGACCGACGTGCTCGGCGGACTGGTGTGCGCGCACGGCGTGCTGCGCGCGCTGCTGCACCGGGTGCGCACCGGGGCGGGCGCGCGGGTGGACACCTCGTTGTTCTCCGCGGCCGGGCTCGTGCCGCGGGCGCCGCGCGCGCGACCGGATCCGCTGCGCGGTCCGCTGCGGACCGCCGACGGTTCGCTCGTGCTGCCGCGGGGCATCGATCCGGCCACCGCGACCGCCGCGTTCGGCGGCGCGCCCGGCGAGCTGCCGAACCGGTTCCGGGAGCGGACCACCGGGGAGTGGGTGCGCCGGGGCGCCGAGGCCGGGCTGGTCGTCACCCCGGTGTGCGCGGACCTGCGCGAGCTGACCACCGACGACCGGTTCGGCGCCGCGCTGGGCCGCGCCGAGCACGTCTTCCCGCTACCCCCTTGGGAGTTCTCGTGACCGACACCGCCCCCGCCCGGCTCGCGATCGGCGACCGGGTGCCCGCCGCGCTGCGCGCGCGGTGGGTCCGCGCCGGGCACTGCCCGGACCGCGACGTGCACGCCCTGTTCCGCGCGCGGGTGCGCGCCCACCCGCGGCAGGAAGCCGTGCTCGACGCCGACGGAGTGCTCGACTACGCGGAGCTGGACCGCGAGGTGGACCGGATCGCGGCGGCGCTGGACCGGGCCGGCATCGGCCCCGGTGAGGTGGTCGGCATCCGGATGCCCAACGGCCGGCGGATGGTCGTCGCCGAACTCGCCGTCGCCGCGGTCGGCGCCGTCGTCCTCGCCTACCCCGCGGGCCGCGGCAGCCGGGACACCCGGAGCCTGCTGGGCCGGTCCCGGGCGGCCGCGGCGATCTTCGGGAGCGCGGCGGACGCCGACGACGCCCGCGAGCTGCCGGAGCTGCGCCACGTCTTCACCTTCGGCGCCGGGGAATCGGGCCCGCGCTCGCTGGACGACGCGCCGGCCGCGCGGTGGGCGGCGCGGGAGCAGGACCCGGAAGCACCGGTGCGCATCCTCGTCACCTCCGGTTCGGAGGCGGAACCGAAGATGATCGCCTACTCGCACAACGCGATGGCCGGCGGCCGGGCGAACTACGTGCGGGGCCTCGCGGACGCGGCGCAGGAGCCGGGGCCGATGCGGGCGCTGCTGCTGATGTCGCTGGCCACCTCCTACGGCTCCTGCGCGACCCACGTGGCGATCGCCGCGCTGGGGGCCACGATCGTGCTGGCCGACGGTTTCGACCCGGCGCGCACCTTCGAGCTGATCGCCCGGCACCGGCCGGGCCACGTGTTCGGGGTGCCGACGATGCTGCGCCGCCTCGCCGAGCACCCGGCGGCGCCGGACGAGGACCTCTCCTCCGTCCGCGTCGTCGTCTCCAGCGCGGCCCCGCTGTCCGAGGTGACCCGCGACGCCGCCGCGCGCCGGTTCGGCGCCCAGGTGATCAGCGTGTACGGCTCGTCGGACGGCATCAACTGCCACACCGCCCGCACCCCGGACCAGCCCGGCACCGGGCTGCCCGACCCGGCGGTCGCCGAGATCAGCGTCGTCGGCGCCGACGGGGCCGAGGTTCCGCCCGGGGAGAGCGGCGAGATCCTGGCCCGCGGCCCGATGACGCCGCTGGGCTACGTGGCCGCCCCGAGCTCGACGCCCGCTACCGCACCGCGGACGGCTGGGTGCGCAGCGGTGACCGCGGGATGCTCGACGAGCGGGGACGGCTGCACGTGCTGGGCCGGTTGCACCAGGTCGTCTCGCGCGGCGGCTACCACATCAGCCCCGCCGAGGTGGAGCGGCAGATCGCCGCGCACCCGGCGGTGGTCGACGTCGCCTGCGTCGGCGTTCCCGACGACGACCTGGGCGAACGGCTGTGCGCCTGCGTCAGCGGCACCGCCGAGCTCACCCTCGCCGGGCTCACCGCCTTCCTGGAGGAGGAGCGCGGCCTGGAACGCCGCAAGCTGCCGGAGTTCCTGGTGGTGCTGCCCGAACTGCCGCTCGCGCCGACCGGCAAGGTCTGCCGCCGCACCGTCACCGCGCTCGCCACCGAACGCACCGCACCGGGAGGAACCCGATGACCGCCACCGCCCGCCTCGACCTGCTCTCGCTCACCCCGAACGGTTTCGCGGACCTGCGGCGGCTGGCCGAGCGCTCCGGTGCCGACGCGCAGGACGCCGGTCTGGACCCGATCCTGCTGGAGCTGGTGCGGTTGCGCGCCTCGCAGCTCAACGGCTGCGGGTTCTGCACCGGCCTGCACGCGCGGCAGGCGCTGGAGCACGGCGAATCCCAGCAGCGCCTGGACGAGCTGCCCGACTGGGCCACGTCGTTCCGGTTCGCCGCGCACGAACGCGCCGCGCTGCTGCTCGCCGAGTCGGTGACGCTGCTGCCCGGGGGCCGGGTGCCCGACGAGCACTACCGCGAGGCGCAGGCCCACTTCGACGAGCCCCAGCTCGCCCACCTGCTGTGGACGATCAGCCTCATCAACACCTTCAACCGCCTCGCCATCAGCACGGCACTACCACGGGGCTGAGCGCGGGCGCCCCGACCGGCGGCCGCGCTGATCAGCCGGTGGTCGCGGCGGGCCCGACAGCGCCGCCCGCGTTCCGGAGGATCGTCCTGCCTTCGTCGGCTCGGTGGTCGCGCGCACCGGAATCATCCGGCAGCGGGCCGCCGATGACGACGAATCGCCCGGCACCGCCGCGGACTCCGCCCGGAGGGCCCAGCCCGAGCCGCGACGATCCCGCGCCACCGCATGCTCCCGCCACCGCGACGGGAGCACCGGGCCTGCTCAGCAGTGGTCGAAGACGTGGGCGGGGTCGGTGGGCGGGACGAGGTCGTGGTCGCGCAGGGTGGTGGTGGCGGGGGTGGCCGGGTCGGCGCAGACGTCGGGGAAGGTGCCGCGGAGGTCGTCGGCGTACTCGACGTCGAGCACCGCGCCGCCGTAGTGCTCGGCGTAGTCCGCGCACTCCTCCCAGCGGTGGCAGCTCTCGGTGATGGCGAAGTCGTAGCCGACCTCGTCCTTGCCGCGGGCGCTGAGCTCGGCCGCGTTCTTCTGCGCCACGGCGAGGCCCGCGCGGTGGGCGGCGTCGACCAGCAGCCCGGCGAACGCGAGGTTGTCGTCGGCGTCGAGCGCGCCGTCGGAACGGGTGTAGGAGTCGAGGTTGTCCAGTTCCACCGAGTCGAAGCCGCGGGTGGCGCAGTCGGCCACGGTGCCGCCGATGATCTCGGCGAGCCGGGTGCGGTGCTGCTCGGTGGAGGTGTCCAGCAGGAGCTCGTCCGGCCAGCCCGGGTCGACCACCGGTTCTCCGTCCGGCCCGGAGAGCACCAGGTCGCGCCGCTGCTCCAGCCACAGCTCGCGGTCGGCGGGCTGGGTCTGGAAACCGTTGACGTAGCAGATGTTGTGCAGCCCGGGCGCCGGTTCCGCGGTGCTGTCCCTGGTCACGACGGTGACTCCGGTGGGCGGCGGGTAGGCGCCGCCGAGCTGGTAGTCGTGCACGCCGCCGACCGGGGGTGCGGTGCGGGCGGGGCCGGTGGGGGTTTCGGCGGCGACCTCGCGCACCGCCGCCTGTTCCGGTCCGGTCCCGCAGGCCGTGAGCGCGAGCACCGCCGCGCCGAGCACCGCACACCGCTTGGCCACCGGAACGCAGTTCATCCGACCCACTCCTCCACCGCAGGCGCGGTGCTGGTCACCGCGACGCCGGAGATCAGCATAGATCGGGCGGGCGGGCCGTCCGGCTCGGTCGAACCGCAGCCGGTGAACGCCGCACCGGCGCCCCGCCGCCCGGACGAGCGGGCCGTGCCGCCGTCGCCCGTTCGGCCCAGCCGGGAGGTCCGCGCGGCCGATGCCGCAGATTTCGCCCTGCCGGTCAAGGAATCGGTCCTGACTCCACTCGAAGGGTGGGCGCGGGTCGGGTTCGCGTCATGGGGACCGGCGCCCCCGGTCCCACTGCTCGCCCCATCGACGACGCAGGGAGTGTGCGATGCACGAGGGATTGGTCGACCGGGTTCGCTGGCTGGTGGACGAGCAGGCGCCGCGGGACCCGGAGGTGGCGGCGGTCGAGCTGGACCTGCTGATCGCCAGGTTCGGCCGGACCGAGATCGCGGCGGCGCTGGCGATCGTGGCCCCGCTGGAGATCGCGGGGCTGGTCCGGCACGGTCTCTGACCCCGCTCACCTCGCCCGCGCGCGGCGCGGGTGCGCGACCGCTCGCCCCCGGGATCGGTCGGGTCCCGGGGGCGCGGTGCGGTCCAGGTGCCGGTAGACGAGGGCGGCGGCCAGCAGCGCGACCGCCAGCACCAGCCACGGCGCGGTGCCGGACACCGCGAACAGCACGGTGTTCAGCCCGGGACCGACCGCACCCGCCACTCCCCACACCAGCTGGTAGCAGGCGCCGTAGCGGCCGGCGTCGGACCCGCCGGCGAAGTCGAGGACGATGACCATCGCCACGGCGCCGAACAGCGCCTCGCCGAGGCTGAACACCAGGACCAGCACCACCATCAGCAGCGCCGCGGTCGGCACGTCGCGACCGACGAGCAGCAGGAACCCGGCGAGTCCGGCGGCGATGAGCACCGCGGACCGCGCCATCAGCCGCATCGGCGCCCGGCCGCTCCCCCACCGCAGCGCGACGGGCTGGAACGCCGGGATCGCCAGGCAGGACAGCACGTAGGCCACCGGCGGCAACCACAGCGGCATGCCCAGCCAGCGCAGGTAGATCGGCAGGATCGATTCGAACGCGACGCTGGCGAGGGTGAGCGCGAGGGTGGCGCCGGTGAACGCGAGGAACCGCCGGTTCGCGAACACCCCGCGGTAGCCGCCGGTGTCCACCGCCGTCGTGCCCCGGTGCCGGGGGAACCGCGTGCCGAGGCGCCAGAACAGCACGCCCGCGAACGCGAATCCGGCGGCGTTGAGCAGCGGGATCGCCGTCCAGAACGCCGGGCCGAACCAGCGCTCCAGCGCGGCGCCGACGGCGACGGCGAGGGCGCCCAGGCCGAGCCCCATCGTGCGCAAGCTGTTGAGCAGCGCGAAGAACCGCCGCCGCGCCTGCTCGTCGGAGGTGATGCCCGCGACGAGCCCGCCGTGCGCGGCCCAGTAGAGCCGGTCGCCGAGGCTGACCCCGAACGCGATCGCCACCACCTGCGCCGGGCCGTCGGCCCACAGGTAGGCGGGGAACACCAGCGCGCGGATCGCGCAGCTCAGCACCGCCGCCGGGTAGGGCCCGACGCGGTCGGCGAAGCTGCCGGCGGCGAGCCCGCCGAGGACGAGCGCGGCCACCGATCCGGTGCTGAGCGCGGCTCCGGCCGCCGACAGCGGGATGCCGCGCCCTTCGGTGAAGTACAGCAGCGAGAACGTCACCCACACCCCGGCGCCGATGGTGTCGACGACCATCGCGGTGAGGAACGCGCGGGATCCCGCCCGGCGCGGTGGTTCCGCGGTGCCGGGCCGGTTCGCCTGCTGCATCGGTCTCCTCCGGTCACCGGTGTTCCGCCGCGCACCGGTGGCGCCTCGCGGATCCGGTGCGGCGGTCCATCCCCGGGCCTCGGCGGGAGGTCACGACGCGGCGCGGTGGGGCCCGGGGGATGGGGGCCGCGACGGCGCCGTCCGGCCTGTTCCAGGGCGCGGTCGGGCGTCCGCCGATTCCGGGTCGGTCGGCGTTCCCGGTCGGGATCGAGGAATGCCGCTGCTGATCGCCGCCGCGCGCCGCTTCACGTTAACCGCGGCGGAAGTCCTGATCCAGGAATGTCACACCCTCGGATCAACGATCGCGGAAAATTGAGATGGGGGCGGGAGAACGGATATCGTCGCACCCGCGCGGGAAATCATCGTCGCAGCTCAGATCGCCTGCATCGCGCATCGCGACAACGTTTCGAGGAAGCTGGACATTCGCGCCGAGGCATCGCGAACCGCATTCCGGACGATTTCTTCCCGCCCGCCGGAAAAGGCCGCACAACGCGGAACGCGCCATTCGTTCCCGGCGCACCGGGCGAGGGTTCCCGCACCCCGGCGTCCGCGACCGCGCGCACCCGGAGATCGATCAAGTTCCACAGTGGACCCGCGGGGCGGGTTCCGGGCCGCACTGCGGTCCACCTGCGGCAGGACCCGCTCCGCCGGGACAACTTGACTCGTCAAGCAGGCGTTTTCCCCGACGTGGCCATCAGCCGCCGCGTCCGCGACCGGCCACAGTGGCGCGGACGCGGCGCGGACCGGCGACGACGAACCCGGTACCGCTGCGAATGAGACGATCTCCGTCCCTTACCCTCTCGCTCGTGAGGGAAGAACGAACTCTGCTGCACGAACTGGTCGACCAGCTGCCGGACGACCGGCTGGGTCAGGCCGTCTCCCTGCTGGAGAAGCTGGTCAGCGTCTCGCTGCGGCGCAACTTCAAGACCGACGACAAGCCGGAACCGCACGACCAGCGCTGGAACTAGGTCAGGACGGGACCAGCGCGGTCGCGGCGCGCGGGACGCACTCGCACACCAGCGGCAGCGGCGCGAACCGCTCGCCGTCGGCGTACCCGACGACGTCCGGGGCGGACAGCCGCACCCGCCGCGCCCGGTAGGTCGCGACCTCCGGTCGCGCGACGTGCGTGCCCGGGTAGATCGTCGGCAGCAGCCGCACCAGCCGGGCCAGCGGGACCGCACCGAGGACGGTGACGTCGAAGAGCCCGTCGTCGGGCACCGCGCCCGGGCAGACCCGCATGCCGCCGCCGTAGCTGGCGCCGTTGCCGACCGCCACCAGGACACCGCTGGTGGACACCCGTTCCCCGTCGAGCTCCAGCTCGTAGTGCAGCGGCCGCAGCGCCGCCAGCTCGGCCACCAGCGCGAGGTTGTAGCGCAGCTTCCCGCGCGGCCAGCGCAACCGGTTGGTGCGTTCGGTGACCTTCGCGTCGAAACCACCGGCGAACACGGTGCCGAACCAGCGGTCCCCGGCGCGCCCGAGGTCGATCGGGCGCGCCACCCCGTCCAGCAGCACGCGCGCCGCCGCGATCGGATCGTGCCGCGGGACGCCGAGCATCCGGGCGTGGTCGTTGCCGGTCCCGGACGGGATCACCGCGAACGGCGTGCCGGTGCCCGCCACCGCCTGCAGCGCCAGGTTGACGATGCCGTCACCGCCGCACGCCACCAGCGCCCCGGTTCCCGCCTCGACGGCCCGGTGGGCCAGCGCCTGGGCCTCGGTCGCGTCCCGGCCGACCAGGACCCGCACCGACACCCCCGCGGCGCGCAGGAAGCGCAGCGCGCGCACCGCGGTCGCGGCGCCGCCGCCCTGCCCCGAGCGCGGGTTGACCAGCAGCGCGACCTCGTCGATCACGGGATCAGCTTGCCGGGGTTGAGCACGCCGACCGGGTCGACCGCGGACTTCACGGCCCGCAACACCTGCGCGCCGAGCTCCCCGATCTCGTCCACCAGCCACGGCCGGTGATCCAGGCCGACCGCGTGGTGGTGGGTGATGGTGGCCCCGACCCGGCTGATCGCCGCACCCGCCGCCTCCTTCGCCCGCCGCCACTGCCGCACCGGGTCCTCGGCGCGGGCGCAGACGACGGTGAAGTACAGCGATGCGCCCGCCGGGTAGACGTGCGAGAGGTGGCAGAGCACCAGCGGCGGCGTGCCCTGCTCGGCCAGCGCCTCGGTCACGGCGTCCTGCACGGCGGCGCGGGTCTCGGCCAGCCGGGACCAGGTGGTCGCCGTTTCGAGGGTCTCGGCCAGCGCGTTCACGTCCAGCAGCGCGTCCCGCAGGTAGGGGCCGTGGTACCGGCCGTGCGCCCAGCTCTCGGCGGGTTCGGCACCGAGCGGTTCGCCACCCGCCTCGGCCAGCAGCGCCCGCGCCCGCGCGGACACCGCGACCCGCGCGCCCTCGTACCGGGTGATCAGCAGGCAGCCGCCGGGGCCGCCGCCGCCCTCTCCGACGTCGTGCGCCGCGGACAGGTTGATCCAGGTCTCGGTCTCGTCGGACAGCCGCGCGACGGTGGGCAGCGCCTCCTCCTGCGCCAGCCGCCGCAGCGCCGCCGAGCCCGCGTCGAAGTCGGGGAACGACCAGCCCTCGGACTCGACCTCGGCGGGCACCGGGTACACCCGGGCGGTCACCTCGGTGATGATCCCGAACGCGCCTTCCGAGCCGAGGAACAGCTGCCGCAGGTCCGGCCCGGCCGCCGACGCCGGCGCCCGGCCCAGGTCGAGCTCGCCGCTCGGGGTCGCGACCCGCATCCGCAGCACCGCGGCGTCGAACCGGCCGTAGCCCGCCGAAGCCTGCCCGGAGGAGCGGGTGGCGGCGAAGCCGCCGATGCTGGCGTGCTCGAAGCTCTGCGGGAAGTGCCCGAGGGTGAACCCGTGCTCGGCCAGCAGCGCTTCCGCCTCGGGCCCGCGCAGCCCGGCCTGCAGGGTCGCGGTGCGCGAGTCGGCGTCAACGGCCACCAGCCGGTCCAGCCGCCGCAGGTCGAGCGAGATCAGCGAGGTGAAGCCGCCGCGCTCGGGTTCCACTCCCCCGACGACGCTGGTGCCGCCGCCGAACGGGACCACCGCGATGCGGTGCTCGGCGCAGCGGGCGAGGACCGCGCACACCTGGTCGTGGTCCGCGGGCAGCACCACCGCGTCCGGTGCGGCCCCGGCGTCGCCGGCGCGGCGGCGCAGGAGGTCGGGCGTGCTCTTGCCGCCGGCGTGCAGCAGCCGGGTCTCGTCGTCGGTGCGGATCGCGTCGTCGCCGACGATCCCGGCGAGGGCGGCCCGGGCCTCCGCGGGAAGCCGGGTCTCGCCGAGGCGCACTTCGGACCGGTCCACCGAGGGCGTGTCGCGGTGCTCGACGCCGAGGAACGCCTCCAGCAGGCCGCGCACCTGGTCGGACACCGGGGTCGCCGCGTCGGCGGTGCCCCAGGCGTTCCAGGCCAGATCCGGGGTGCGGTGCTCAAGCTCAGTCATGCGTTACAGTTTTACACATGACGTCAAGTCGTAACGACGAGGCGATCCTGGACGCCGCCGCGCAATGCGTGCTCGCCGTCGGGATGCGCCGCACCACCCTCGCCGAGATCGCTCGCCGCGCGGGCGTGAGCAGGCCGACGGTGTACCGCCGCTGGCCGGACGTGCGGACGCTGTCGGCCGACCTGCTCACCCGCGAACTCGTCGCGCTGCTGCCCGCCGACACCGGGGGCGGATCGCGCGCCGACGGCGTCGAGCGGATCGTGCGCACCGCCTCCGCCGTGCGCGACCACCCGCTGTTCCGGAAGGTCCTGGAGACCGATCCCGAACTGCTGATCACCTACGTGTTCGACCGGCTCGGCACCAGCCAGCACCACATCCTCGACGTCCTCACCCACGCCATCCGGCACGGGCAGCAGGACGGCTCGATCCGCGCGGGCGATCCGGACGAGCTCGCCGCGATGGTGCTGCTGCAGGTGCAGTCCGCGGTGGTCTCCGCCCGCATCGTCTCCGACGTGCTGCCACCGGACCGGCTCGACGAACAGCTGCGCACCGCGCTCGACGCCTACCTGCGCCCCGAGGAGTGACAACGATGACCGCGCTGAACGCCGCCCGCCGCACCCGCGAACTGTCCGAGCTCGCCGAGAATCCCTCGGTGGACCTGCTCGTCGTCGGAGGCGGGGTGACCGGCGCCGGAGTCGCGCTGGACGCCGCCTCCCGCGGGCTGCGCGTGGTCCTGGCCGAGAAGCACGACCTCGCATTCGGCACCAGCCGCTGGAGCTCGAAGCTGGTGCACGGCGGATTGCGCTACCTCGCCTCCGGCAACGTCGGCATCGCCTACGAGAGCGCGGTGGAACGCCGGGTGCTGATGGAACGCACGGCACCGCACCTGGTGCGCCCGCTGCCGCAGCTGCTGCCGCTGGTCGCCGGAATCGGCGCCGGGCGGGCCGCGCTGGTCGGGGCCGGATTCGTGGCCGGGGACCTGCTGCGGCGCGGCTCCGGCACCGCCGGGTCGACGCTGCCCGCGCCGCGCCGGGTCTCCCGCGTGGAGACGAAGCGGATGGTGCCCGCCCTCCGCCACGACCGGTTGCGCGGCGGGCTGCTGTCCTGGGACGGGCAGCTGGTGGACGACGCGCGGCTGGTCGTCGGGCTTGCGCGCACGGCCGCCGCGCACGGCGCGACGGTGCTCACCCGCTGCGCGGCCGAGCAGGTCACCGGCGAGGGCGCGGTGCTGCGGGACCGGCTCGGCGGCGGGGAGATCGCGGTGCGCGCCCGCGCCGTGATCAACGCCGCCGGGGTGTGGGCCGGCGAGGTGGCGCCCGGGCTGCGGCTGCGGCCCAGCCGCGGAACGCACCTGGTGGTCTCCGACGAGCTGTTCGGCGGGCTGGGCGCCGGGGTGACGGTGCCGGTCCCGGGAACCTCGAACCGCTTCGCGCTCGCGCTGCCCGCCGGGAACGGCCGGGTCTACATCGGACTCACCGACGAGGAGCAGCACGGCCCGATCCCCGACGTGCCCACAGCGAGCGAGCAGGAGGTCGAATTCCTGCTGGACACGGTGAACTCGGTGCTGGCGCGGCCGATCCGGCGGGACGAGGTGCTGGGCACCTACTCGGGGCTGCGCCCGCTGCTGGACGGCGGGGAGGGCTCCAGCGCGGACCTCTCCCGCGAGCACGCGGTGCGCACCGGCCCGGACGGGGTGATCAGCGTGGTCGGCGGGAAGCTGACCACCTACCGGAAGATGGCGCAGGACGCGGTGGACGCCGCCGCGATCGCGCGGAACCCCTGCCGCACCCGGAACCTGCCGCTGATCGGCGCCGCCACGGGGGCACGACTGTCCATAGTGGACGCACCGCGGGACCTGGTCGCCCGCTACGGCACCGAGGCGCCCGCCGTGGTCGCGGCGGCCGACGGCGATCCGCGACTGCTGGAACCGATCGCGGGCCTGGGCCTCCGGCCCGCCGAACTCCGCTTCGCCGTGCGCAACGAGGGAGCCCTCGACGTCGCCGACCTGCTGGACCGGCGCACCCGGGTCGGCCTGGTCCCGGCGGACCGGGAGCGGGCCGTCCCGGCCGCCGAAGCGGCGCTCCGGGCCGGCTGACCACCGCGCCGCCCGGTCCGAAACGGGTTCCTCGCCGCCGCACACGGCGAGGAACCCGACCCCTCATCCCGATCCGGGAACGCGCTCCCGCGGATCGGTCTCGGCCCACCGCCGCGCGGCGGCGCGGTCCAGCTCCCCGTCGGCGACGAGGACACGCAGCCCGCGCACCAGCACGGCGCCGGGGGTGAGGACCACGGGCTCCCGGGGCGCCAGCTGCCCCCCGACGCCCGGGTAGTCGCGAGTGCGCACGAACCACGGGTCGGGTTCGGCGGCGGCGAACACCAGGGTGTGGTCCCGCCCCGCCCAGGCGAGCCAGGGCGCGGTGCTGCCGTGCACCTCCGCTTCGCCCGCGGCGTCGGCGGTGAACGCCTCGCCGTCGCCCGGCAGCCGCCAGAAGAACCCGCCGTACCCGGCGCCGGAGCGGCCGTTCGTGGCGGGGCTGCCGATGCGCACGTCCCGCCCGGTGGGGTTGGTGAGCTCGGTGCGCACCGCCAGCTCCCACCCGTCCGCCGCGGGAAGGCTCTGCAACCGGCGCCGTTCGTCGAGCAGCGCGCTCCCGTCCGGCGCGCACCAGCGCAGCCGCTGCCGGAGCTCGTTCGGGCGGACCGCGTCGAAGCCGAGGTGCTCGATCCGCCCGTGGTCGGCGCGGTGGACGTAGCCGCGGCCGCGCAGGTAGGTGGCACCGCCCCACAGGTTCCAGCCGTCCACGTCCTGCGCCGCGAGGGAGAACCCGAGGTGCCACGGGTGGTCGGCGGGCCGCACCGCGGTCACCTCGGTGCCGCGCAGGGTGCGGACGGGGTGCAGGTGCGGGCGCGGGCCGAGGTGCGCGGGCAGCTCGGCACCGCCGTGGTACTCGGCGACGACGGCGCCGCCCAGCCGCAGGTCCGCGATCACCGGGCCACCTCCGTGAAGTCCACTTCGGACAGCAGCCGGAGCTCGTGCGCCGCGCGGAGGACCGCCGCGTCCGCGCCGGGCACCACGCACCGCGGGTGCGGCCCGCTGCGGTCGATCCGGTGCGGGATCGGGCGCGGTTCGGGGGCGAGCCGCACCGCTTCGAGCACCCGCATGAACGGCCGGGCGGCCGCGGGCGGGACCAGCAGCGGGACCGCCGGGTCGCGGACATGCGCCACGAGGTTGGTCAGCAGGCCGGTGGTGCCGTGCTCGGATTCCCGCACGACGCCGCCGGATTCGAGCCGCAGCCTGCCGGTCCGGTATTCGAGGACGAGGCGGCCGCGGCTGCCGTGCACCACCACGTGCGGCTCCACCTCCCCCTCGGCGCAGAGCGTGCCCGCGACGACGATGGTGGTGCCGCGCGCGGTGACCATCCGCAGCCCGGAGGTGTCATCGGCTTCGATGGGGTTCGCCCGGTGCAACCGGACCTCCAATTCGCGTGGCGGCTCGTCCTCGCCGCCGTCGACGGCGAGCGCGGTGGCGGTGGCGTGCGCGAACGGGTTGGTGAGCGCGCCGTCGACGACCGGTATGCCGTCCAGGGTCCGGCGACCGGCCCAGCGGGCGCGGGCGTAGTAGGCGGCGTCGCGCCGCCACGCCCCGGCCGCACCGATCCCGAGCACGTCGCCGACGGCGCCCTCGGCGAGCAGCCGGCGGGCGTGCGCGAGGGCGTGCGAGCCGAGGCTCTGGAACCCGATCTGACAAGCCCGCCCGGCGCCCGCCAGGTCGGCCACGAGCCGGTCGAACTCGGCGAGCGTCGGCGCGGGCGGTTTCTCCAGCAGCACGTGCGACCCGGATTCGGCGGCCAGCACGGCGAGCGCGGCGTGGGTGTGGATCGGGGTGCACACGATCGTCACGTCCGGCCGGACCCGCGCCAGCAGCGGACCGAGCTCGGCGCCCACCGGCGCGTCACCGATCAGCTCCCGGTCCGCCGCGGTCGGCGGCACCGGGTCGCAGACCCCGGCCAGCCGCACGCCGGCGCCGTGCAGCCGCCGCAGTTCCCGCAGGTGCCAGCGGCCGTGCCCGTGCAGGCCGGCCAGCAGGACCGTCGTCGTCCGGGTCATCGATCCTCACCACGAGTGGGCGTCACCGGTGCGCATCGTAGCGAGCGCGGCACGCCACTGGAAAGCGCATTCCGAAATCGTTGCCGATGTGGACCGCCCGCGACGAGCCGCGGGAAAAACCGGGTGTTGACACCGAATCCCGCTGCCGGTTCCATCTGGAAAGCGCTTACCCAGACTGCGTGCGCCTCGATCCCTCGACCGGTTCGGCCGCATGGCGGCCTGCGCCCCGCTGAACGGAACAACGACGTCACCGCAGCACGCCGAGGAGGCACCCGTGAGCAGCGACACCGGAGGCAGATCCGCCGAATCCCGCGGCACGCCGCGGAAGGCGGCGGCCAGCGGCTGGATCGGCAGCGCGCTGGAGTACTACGACTGGTTCGTCTACGCGCAGGCCGCCGCGCTCGTCTTCCCCACCATCTTCTTCCCCGAAGGCGACCCCACCGTCGCGCTGGTGTCCTCGCTGGGCACCTACGCGGTCGGCTACATCGCCCGCCCCATCGGCGCCGTGGTGCTCGGGCACTGGGGCGACCGGCGGGGGCGCAAGAACGTGCTCGTGCTGGCGATGCTGCTGATGGGCCTGTCCACGTTCGCCGTCGCGCTGCTGCCCACCTACCACCAGGTGGGGATGCTCGCGCCGGTGCTGCTGGTGCTGCTGCGGTTCGTGCAGGGCTTCGCGGTGGCCGGGGAGCTCAGCGGCGCCAGCGCCATGATCGTGGAGCAGGCGCCGTTCGGCAGGCGCGGCTACTACGCGAGCTTCAGCCTGCACGGCACCCAGGCCGGCCAGGTCATCGCCGCCGCCATGTTCCTGCCGCTGTCGGCGTTCCTCAGCGACGAGGCCTTCGACGCGTGGGGCTGGCGGGTACCGTTCCTGCTCAGCGCCGTCGTCGTGTTCGCCGGATACCTGATCCGGCGCCGCGTCGCCGAGAGCGCCCTGTTCGAGGAGGAGCGGCGGCAGCGCCGTCCGCAGCGGGCGCCGATCGTGCAGGTGCTGCGCGAGAGCGGCGCGGACGTGCTGCGCGCGACCTGCATGACGCTGGTGAACGTGATCGGCGTGGTCGTGTCGGTGTTCGGCGCCGCCTACGCCACCCAGCCCGGATACGGCATCGAGATGGACAAGAGCGTCTACCTGTGGATCCCGGTGGTGGCGAACCTGGTGGCGCTGCTGTTCATCCCGTGGTTCGCGAACCTGTCCGACCGGTTCGGCCGCCGACCGCTGATGATCATCGGTTCGCTCGGGTCGGGGTCGTTGTCCTACGCCTACCTGTGGTCGGTGGGCCAGGGGAACGTGCTGCTGACGGTGGTGCTGGCGATCCTGGCGTGGGGAGTGTTCTACCAGGTGTGGAACGCGACGTTCGCGAGCTACTTCCAGGAGCTGTTCCCGGCCCGCACCCGGGTCACCGGGTTCGCCATCGCGCAGAACCTCGGGCTGGCGATCACCGCGTTCCTGCCGAGCACCTTCGCCCTGCTCGCCCCTCCCGGGTCGGCGAACGTCCCGCTCGTGGTGGGGTCGCTGTGCTTCGGCATCACCGTCCTCGGCGCGGTGGCGGCCTGGTCGGCGCGGGAGACGCACCGCATCCCGCTGGCCGACCTGGGGGCGAAGGACGCCCGGCCGCTGCCGAAGGAGGAGTTCGACCGCCTCCGCGCCCACTCCCGCTGACCGGGCGGACGGCCCGCCGCACCGGCCGGGTGGGCCGTCCACCGGCGGTGGTCAGGGCGCGAGGAGCTCCTCGGCGACCAGGGCGGCGCGCAGCGCGAGGTGGTCGCACCACGGCGCCGCGGTCAGCTGGAGCCCGACCGGCATGCCCGATCCCGGGTGCACGCCGCACGGCACGCTGACCGCGGGCCCGCCGTACATCGACCACGCGTAGGTGAACCGCGCGATGGAGCGGGTGGAGTCGGCGAGGTCGACGGCGTCCCGTCGCGGCACGTCCACCGGGATCGTCGGCGTGACCAGCACGTCGACGTCCGCGAACAGCGCGTGCACGCCGCGCTGGAAGTCGCGGCGCCACTCCCGGCTCCGCTCGCGGCGCTCCGGCGGCACGTCGTGGCCGAGGCGGATCCGGCGCAGCACGTCGGGATCGATCGTCCCCGGCCGGTCCCGCACCCGGTCGGCGTGCACGGCGGCGGCCTCCGGGTACAGCACGTCGAGCATCCGCTGCTGGGCGAGTTCCGCGCCCGGCACCCGCACCTCCCGCACCGGCCCGCAGGCGCGGCCGAGCGAGCGGATCGCGGTCCGGACGACCGCGGCGACGCCCGGATCCACGTCGTCGAAGAAGAAGTTCACCGGCACCCCCACCCGCAGCCCGGCCGCGCCGTCGGCCAGCGCGGACCGCACCGGGACCCCCTCGGCGCGCACCGAGCTCGGGTCGGCCGGGTCCCGGGCGTCGAGGACCGCGAGCACCGCCGCGGCGGTGCGCACGTCGCGGGCGATCGGGGTGACGGTGTCGAAGGAGGTGCTCACCGGGAACACGCCCGCGCCCGAGACCCGCCCCAGGGTGGGCCGCACCCCGACGATCCCGTTGACGGCGGCCGGGACCCGGCCGGAGCCGCCGGTGTCGGTGCCCAGCGAGGCCGCGCACATCCCGGCCGCCACCGACACCGCGGAACCGCTGCTGGAGCCGCCGGAGATCCGCGACTCGTCGAGCGCGTTGCGGCAGTCGCCGAAGGTCGCGTTGCGCCCGACCACGCCCAGCGCGAACTCGGCGAGGTTGGCCTTGCCGAGCACGACCGCGCCCGCGGCGCGCAGCAGCCGGGTCACCGTCGCGTCGGCCGCGGCCGGGCCGGTGGCGTGGTGCCGGGTGCCCGCGGTGGTGGGCACGCCGGCCACGTCGATGTTGTCCTTGATCGTGGTGGTGAGCCCGTGCAGCGGGCCGGGTTCGCCGCCGGCGGCGTCCAGCTCGTCGGCTTCGCGCAGCGCCGCCTCGTCCCTGGTGCTGATCAGCGCGCGCAGCCGCGGGTTCTCCGCCGCCGCCCGGTCCAGCCCCGCCCGCACCCGATCTCGAACCGCTCCCACGGCACCTCTCCTCACGTCGCAGTCGGCAGGTGGGCACCGATCGTGTCGGCCTCGGCCATCGGCACCATCGCGTGGTGCGGGCCGGCCCCGCGAGCCCGGAGTACGAGCTGCTTCACCCCGGCCGGGCCGAAGTATGCTGGCTCACCGACCGCGGAAGCAATACATCTGACATTTCCTGGTGCCGACGTCTGCCGTACCGGATCGGACCGTTCGCCCGGACCGACTCGGCCGACCATCGCAACGGGCACAAGCCGAAGCGGCGCCGCACGATCACCCGTGCGGCGCCTGAGCCAGCGACGCGAAACGTCTGACTTTTGCGGGAAGGCGCCTCGGGTCAGCGCCCGCGCAACACCGCCGCGACCTGCCGCACCGCGTCCGCGGAAGTGGAGGCGTGCGGGGAGAGGCGGACGTGCTCCGCCCGGCCGGTGGTGGCGATGCCCGCGGCGGCCAGGTCCGCGGCGACCTCGCGGGCCGGGCGGCCGGGCACGTCGAAGGTGAGGATCCCGCTGCGCGGTGGCGGCGCCGAGGTGATCCGCGCGCCCGCCGAGCGCAGCGCCTCCGCGAGCTCGCCGACGCGCTCGGCGATGCGGGCCTCAATCCGCGCGACCCCGGCCCGCTCCACCAGGTCGAGGGCGGCGGCCAGCGCTCCGGCCGACACCGGGCTCAGGTTCGTGATCGACCAGGACTCGGCGCCCGGCACCGGTTCCCGCACCTCCCCGTCGAACCGCCCCGGATCCCGCGCGCCGGTCCAGCCGGACAGCAGCGGGCGGTGCCGGTCCAGGGCGCGCGGCGAGAGCGCGGCGAACCCGGTCCCCCACCCGGCGCGCAGCCACTTCTGCCCGCCCGCGACGAGCACGTCCGCCGTCGCCCACTCCGCCTCGACCGCGCCGAACGCCTGGATGCCGTCGACCACCAGCAGCCGGTCCCCGATCACCTCGCGGATCCCGGCGAGGTCGGCCCGGTGGCCGGTGCGGAAGTCCACCGCGCTCACCGCGACGGTGGTGACCTCGGCGTCGAGCCCGGCGCGCACCACCTCCGGAGTGACCAGCCCGTCCGGTGGGCGCAGCCGGCGCACCTGGACGCGCCCGGCCTCCGCGGCCCGGGACCACGGGTAGGTGTTGGCCGGGAACTCGCCGTCGGAGACCAGCACCGCTCCCCCGGTGGCGAAGGCCGCCTGGAACAGCGCGGTGCTCGTGTTGGGCTGCAGGACCACCTGCTCGGCGGGGATCCCGCACAGCCGACCGGCGCGGGATCGGGCATCGGCGTCCGCCCGCATCAGGTCGTCCACTGTGGAGTGATCAGCGGTGGCGGCCCGCTCCAGCAGCCGCGCCGAGGCCTCGCGCACCGCGCGCGAGGGCGGGCCGAACCGGGCGAAGTCCAGATATCCGGCGCTCTCGGTGAACTGGTCGAGGTAGTCCTGCGGCAGCGGCATGGCGGCGAAACTACCGCCCGGAACCGGCCTCCGGTCCACCTGGGACGCGCGCCCGGCGCAGCGCGGTCCCCCACCGGACGTACCGGGCGCTATCCTCGGAATACGCATTCCCGGGAAGGAGCGATGCCTGGTGGCCGCACGAGCAGCGACCTTGACCGACGTCGCCAAGGAAGCGGGGGTCTCCCTCGCCACGGCCTCCCGCGCCCTCAACGGCAGCGAGCGGGTCGTGCGGGCCGAGCTGCACGACCGGACGCTGGCCGCCGCCGCGCGGCTCGGCTACACCCCGAACGCGCAGGCGCAGTCGATGGCCAAGGGCTCCACGGACCTGGTGGGGCTGCTGGTCAACGACATCGCCGACCCCTACTTCTCCACCATCGCCGCCGGACTGGCCACCGCCGCCGAGGAGCACGGGCTGCTGGTGATGCTGTGCAGCACCGGCGGCAGGCCCGAGCGGGAGCTGGAGCTGCTGGCCGCGCTGCGCCGCCAGCGCGGCCGGGCGATCGTGCTGGCGGGCAGCCGGATCAACGACCGGGCCCACCTGCGGGAACTCGCCGCGCACGTGGAGCCGTTCACCGCGGCCGGGGGCCGGGTCGCCGCGATCAGCGAACCGCGGCTGCCGGTGGACACCGTGGTGGTGGACAACCGTCGCGGCGCCCAGGACCTGGCGGCGCGGCTCGCCGAGCTCGGCTACCGGCGGCCCGCGGTGCTCACCGGGCCGGAGCGGCTGCTGGTCTCGCGGGACCGGCGGGACGGTTTCCTCGCCGGGTGGCGGAGATCGGCGAGCGGGGAGCCGGTGTGCGCGGCCGAAGAGTTCAGCCGCGACGGGGGTTCCCGGGCGATGCACCGGGTGCTGGACGAGCATCCGGACGTCGACGTCGTGTTCGCGATCAACGACCTGATGGCGCTGGGCGCGATGGCGGCCTGCCGGGAGCGCGGCGTGCGGGTGCCGCAGGACGTCGCGGTGGCCGGGTTCGACGACATCTCGACCCTGCGCGACGTCACCCCCGGGTTGACCACGGTCCGGCTGCCGCTGGCGGAGATGGGCCGGATGGCGCTGGACCTGGTGCTGGGCGCCGAGCAGGAGAAGCCGCGCCGCCGCAAGGTCCGCGGCGAAGTCGTGCTCCGCGAGAGCACTCCCACCCGCTGACCCGTCCCCAGCGCACCCCTCCCCACCGCACCAGGTGAGCGCCCCACTCACCCACCCCCACTGGGCAGGCGGCCCACCCACCTGAAGTGCACGCGGCGCCCCACGCCAGGTGAGTGGCCCGTTCGCCCAATCCAGCTGGGCGGGTGGGCCACTCACCTGTGGCGTGGGGGTGTGTTCGGGGAGGTGAGCGGCTCGTTCGACCGGTGTTGTTGGGCGGGTGGGCCACTCACCTGGGTGGGGGTGGGGGGCGGCGTTGCGGGAAGCGCTTTCCGGGGTGTCTTGTTCTGGAAGCCCTGTTGCGCTTACCGTTTCGGTAAGCGCTTTCCAGAAGGGCGGTACCGCATGACCGAGCGAAGGCTGGGCGTCGTGATGAACGGCGTCACCGGCAGGATGGGCCACCGGCAGCACCTGATCCGGTCGATCCTCGACCTCCGGGAGCAGGGCGGGGTGCCGCTCTCCGACGGCACCCGGGTGCGGCTCGACCCGATCCTCGTCGGCCGCGATCCGGCGAAGCTCGCCGAGCTCGCCGCGCGCCACGACCTGGACCGCTGGACGACGGACCTGGACACCGCGCTGTCCGAGGACGCCGACCGGCTCTACTTCGACGCGCAGGTCACCTCCGCGCGCGAAGCGGCCATCACCAGGGCGATCGCCGCGGGCAAGCACGTCTACACCGAGAAGCCCATCGCCGCGGACGTCCCCGGCGCGTTGCGGCTCGCCCGCGCCGCGCGCGACGCGGGCATCCGCGCCGGGGTGGTGCACGACAAGCTCTACCTGCCGGGCCTGCTGAAGCTGCGGCGCCTGGTGGACTCCGGGTTCTTCGGGCGGATCCTGTCCGTGCGCGGCGAGTTCGGCTACTGGGTGTTCGAGGGCGACCTGCGCCCGGCGCAACGGCCGAGCTGGAACTACCGCGCCGAGGACGGCGGCGGGATCACCACCGACATGTTCCCGCACTGGAACTACCTGCTGGAGAACCTGTTCGGCCGGGTCGAGGCGGTCACCGCCCGGGTCGTCACGCACATCCCGCGGCGCTGGGACGAGCAGGGCCGGGGCTACGCCGCTACCGCCGACGACGCCGCCTACGCCACCTTCGAACTCGCCGGTGGTGTCGTAGCCCAGCTGAACTCCTCGTGGGCGACGCGGGTGCACCGCGACGAGCTGGTCGAGTTCCACGTCGACGGCACCCACGGCAGCGCGGTCGCCGGGCTGCACCGCTGCCGCGCGCAGCACCGCGCGCACACCCCCGCCCCGGTGTGGAACCCGGACCTGGTGGAGGCGACGCCGTTCCGCGAGCAGTGGCCGGAGGTGCCGGACGACGGCCCGCCCACCAACGGTTTCCGGGCGCAGTGGGAGCAGTTCGTCCGCCACCTGCACGACGACGGCGACCACCCGTACGACTTCTCGGCCGGGGTGCGCGGGTTGCGGCTCGCCGAGGCCGGGTTGGCGTCCTCCCGCGAGGGCCGCCGCGTCGAGCTCGACGAGGTGGTCCTGTGACCGTGCTGCTGCTGCCGACCGCGGACGGGAGCCTGGTGGAGCACCGGCTCGCCGCGCCGCCGGACTGGCCGGAACCGGACGGGCCGCTGCGCTCCCGCGTCGCGTACGCGGCCGCGCACGTGGTGCCCCGGGTGCTGGGCGAGAACGTGCCCGGCGCCCCCGCCGACGTCGACTGGGACGCGACGCTGGCGGCCCGGCACCGGATCTGGGCGAGCGGGCTCGGGGTCGCCGAGGCGATGGACACCGCGCAGCGCGGCGCGGGCGTCGGCTGGGCGCAGGCGGCCGAACTGGTGCGCAGGTCGACGGCGGAGGCGCGGTCCTGCGGCGGTGCGATCGCGGCCGGCGCCGGCACCGACCAGCTCGACCTCACCGCGCTGCCGTCCGGGCGCGCCGGGCTGGACGTGGTGCTGCGCGCCTACCGGGAGCAGCTGGCGCTCGTGGCGGGCAGCGGTGCCGTGGCGATCGTGATGGCCTCCCGTGCGCTGGCCGCGGTGGCGCGCTCGGCCGACGACTACGCCGAGGTCTACGGCGCGCTGCTGGCCGAAGCCGACGCGCCGCTGATCCTGCACTGGCTGGGCCCGATGTTCGATCCGCTGCTGGCCGGGTACTGGGGCAGCTCGGACGTGGCGGCGGCGACCGAGGCGTTCCTGCGGATCGTCCGGGAGCGGCCGGAGAAGGTGGACGGGGTGAAGGTCTCGCTGCTCGACGCCGAGCACGAGGTCGCGCTGCGCCGGGCGCTGCCGCCGGGGGTGCGCCTCTACACCGGGGACGACTTCCACTACTCGCGGCTCGTCGTCGGCGACGGCACCGGGCACTCGGACGCGCTGCTGGGGATCTTCGCGGCGATCCACCCGGCCGCCTCGGCCGCGATCCAAGCCCTCGACCGGGACGATCCGAGCACCGCGAGGTCCATCCTGGACGGCACGGAACCGTTGGCGCGCACGGTGTTCGAGCGTCCGACGTTCCACTACAAGACCGGGATCGCGTTCCTGTCCTGGCTCAACGGGCACCAACCGGGCTTCGCGATGGCCGGCGGCCTGCACGCGGGCCGCTCGGTGCCGCACCTGGCGGAGGTGTTCCGGCTGGCCGACCGGGCGGGCCTGCTGGCCGACCCGGACCTGGCGGCCACGCGGATGCGGTCCTTCCTGCTGGTGAGCGGGGTGGCGGCGTGAGCGGCCTGGACCGGCTGTCGCTGAACACCGCGACGACGAAGGCGTGGACGCTGCGGGAGGCGGTGGACGGCGCGGCCCGCGCCGGGTTGCCCGCCGTGGGGCTGTGGCGCGACCGCGTCGCCGAAGTGGGAGCGGCGACCGCCGCGAAGGTCGTGCGGGACGCGGGTTTGCGGGTCTCCAGCCTGTGCCGCGGCGGCTTCCTCACCGCCGCCGACCCGGCCGGGGCGCGCGCGGCGCTGGCCGACAACCGGGCTGCGATCGCCGAAGCCGCCGCGCTCGGCACCGACGTGCTGGTCGTCGTGGTCGGCGGACTCCCGGCCGGGGAACGCGGGCTCGCGGACGCGCGGGCGCGGGTCGCGGACCGGATCGCCGAGCTGGTCCCGGTCGCCCGCGAGCACGGGGTGCGGCTGGCGCTGGAGGCGCTGCACCCGATGTACGCCGCCGACAGGGCCGTTCTGTCCACAGTAGAACAAGCGCTGGACCTGGCGCGGCCGCACCCGGCGGACGCGGTCGCCGTCGTGGTGGACTCCTTCCACGTGTTCTGGGACCCCCGGCTGGCGGTGAGCATCGCCCGCGCCGGGCGCGAAGGCCGCATCGCCGCCTACCAGGTGTGCGACTTCCTGCTCCCGATCGCGCCGGATCCGCTGCTGTCCCGCGGCATGATGGGCGACGGCGTGATCGATTTCGCGGAGCTCAGCCGGCTCGTCGCCGCCACCGGCTACTCCGGTGACGTCGAGGTGGAGATCTTCAACGCCGACGTCTGGGCCACCCCCGGCGACCACGTCCTCGCCACCATGACCGCCCGCTACCGCGAACTCGTCCTCCCCCACCTCGGCGGCTGAACCACCGTCCTGCTTCCGGCGCACCGGCCCCTCGCGGTGCGCCACCGCGGCGTGCCGCGACCGTCCCGGATGCAGCAACCCTGCGCCGATCGGAGGACCGCTCACCTGCGGAAACCACTGCTCCGAACGTCAACCGAACGGACGCCGACAACAGGGCGGGCGGTGTGGTGAGTTGGGGGCGGTCCTGCTGATCACGATGTTGTGGAGGGTGCGTGGACGCTTACCAGGCGATCGACGATCTCGACGAGGATTCGGCCACGAACCTCGACTCCACGGCAGAGCTCATGGCAAAGGCGCGGAGCAGAACGCAAGGGCTCGATCGCGACCGCATCAAGAAGCGTCAGCGCCCGCACTTCCGTCCCAAGCAGGTCCTTCCGCTACCGGGCATGCCGCAGGGCGAAGTTCCGGTAGCTCCCTGGCAACTGCTGCACACCTTCGCGCGCGCGGTCTCCCTCGCTGGACAGGGCTCGGCCCGGTCGTTCGCACAGCACTGGGACTGCTTGCGCTACGTCACGGCGCTCGAATCCGACGATGACGGGCGGATGAGGCTGAGCGAGGAAGGGAAGAACTGGAACTCCCACAAGCGAGGAACGCAGGCGCGTGACCTCGGCACTGCGTTCGGGCTCACTGCGGCGACGCGCATGCTGCGCGAACGACATCCCGATCACCGGTTCGACGTCGTGGATGCGGAGATCGTCCTCAGCACGTTCCGCGCGGCGAAGGGAGGTAGACCTGCCGCCGGAAGCAGCGCGCTGCGCCCGAACTACTTCATCATCGGGCGGAAACCGGGCGCTCCGCTTCGGCTCATCGCCGTCGATTCCAGGGGATCGCACGGCGAGATCGAGTCCCAGTACGCGCAGCTCGCTCGGTCCCAGCAACGGGTTACCACGGTCCTGCTCGGTGAATCGGACAGTGCGGGAGAACCGCTTCCCGCGATGATGCTGACGACGAGCCTGCTCAAGCACGATCCGATCACGACCCGCGTCCTCGTGACCGAAGGAAACGGTGTCCTCGCCGTTCCGGGGCGATCCGCGCTGGACACCTCCCGGCCGGTCACCGACCTCGACCTGCCTCCCTGGATCGACACGAAGGACGCCGGTGGACGACCGAGCCAGCGTCCGGGGTTCGCCGTTCCGAAGCAGGAGTGGGGACGGCTGTCCCGAATCCTCACCCGCACCGCCGCTGCCTCGCTGCTCACCTTCGCCGGAAACCGGGAAGCAGCGGGCGAACTCCTCACGGAACGCCAGCGGAAGCGCCTCGGAGCAACCGGCTCGCCGGTGCCCGGCCTCGACTGCGACGCGACCATCACGCTCCAGGGAGTGCCGTTCGTCGGCACGGACCAGGTCTTCCGGTTGAACAAGCGACGCGTCGAGGTGTTCTCCGCGCTCGTCGAGGACCAGTACCTGCTGCTCAAGGACAAGCGTCTCGATGAGCACGAAGCGAATCTGCCGGAGCTGTTGGCGGCCTGGAACCGCAAGAGGAAGGCCATCGCGAAGCAGTGGAACGGCGTCGTTCACATGGACGACAGCGGTGCCCTGCTGGCCATCCGGGTGCAGGACAAGCACAACGAGGAGCTGAGCTGACCTACCGCCCCACCGCCGAGAGCGGGATCTCGCCGGAGCCGCGGGCGGTCAGCCGCAGCGGGAGGGTCAGCGTGGCGCCGGTGCCCGCGGTGCCGTCGAGCTGCTTGAACAGCTCCTCGGTGGCGGTGCGGGCGACGACCTCCGGCGACTGGTCCACGACGGACACCGCCGGGTACAGCGAATCGGCCATCGGGAAGTCGCCGAAGCTGATGAACGCGATGTCGGTGCGCCCGCGCGCGTGCAGCGCCGGCACCACGCCCAGCGAGCAGCGGGCGTTGGAGGACAGCACCGCGGTCGGCGGTGCGGCGGAGCGCAGCAGCTCGTCCAGCGCGCTGCGCGCTTCGGCGGCGCTGGACAGGCCGGTCTTGACCAGGGTCTCGTCCACGCCGACGCGGGAGCTCTCCATCGCGCTGCGGTAACCGCGGATGCGTTCACCGGTGGTGTAGACGTCGGGCCGGTCGCCGATGAGCGCGATCCGGGTGTGCCCGGAGTGCAGCAGGTGCCGGGTGGCGGCCTCGGCGGCGCCGAAGTCGTCGCCGAGCACCGTGGTGCCCAGCCCGGCCGCCGGTCGCGCCGGGCGGTCGGCGAACACGACCGGCGTGGTGCCGGCGACGGCGCGCAGGTAGCTCTGGTCGCGGCTCACCGGCACCATGATCAGCCCGGAGACCTGGCGCTGCAGCAGGCTCTCCACCAGCGCGTGCTCCCGGTCCGGGTCGCCGCCGACGCTGGAGACGAGCACCGCGTGCCCGCGTTCCAGCGCGCACCGCTCGATGACGCTGGCCATCTCGGCGAAGAACGGGTCGGAGAGGGATTCCAGCACCACGCCGATCGCCTCGTCCCGGCCGACGCGCAGCGAGCGGGCGTGGAAGTTGGGGCGGTAGTTCAGCTCTTCGATGACGGCCTGCACCTGGTCGCGAGTGCTCGCCGAGACCCCGGCCGCGCCGTTGATCACGCGGGAGACGGTCTTGGGGCTCACTCCGGCCGCGGTGGCCACGTCGTAGAGCGTGACGTCGCCTGCTGGCACGCCGAGTTCCTTTCCGTCAGGCCGCGGTCCAGCTCGGTGAGCTGCGCCGCGATCGGCCGGGTCGCGTCCACTCTAACGTGGGGCGTGCGCGGCGGGTCCGCGCGCGCGGCCCGGACCTGCGCGGGGTCGGCGAGCTTCGCCGCGTCCCGGGCGGCGGCGCGTGCGCGCATCCGCCGCAGCGCCACCTCGGGCGGGCAGTCGACCCACACCAGCACGGGTTCGGCACCGGTGGCGCGGAACCGGGCGGCGACCGCCTCCCACGCGGCCGGGTCGGTGCGTTCGGCGGTGAACGGAGCGACGAGCACCGCCGAGGTGCCGGTGCGCACCGTGTCCAGCGCGGTGCCCAGCAGCGATTCGTAGCGGGCGGTGCGGGCGTGCTCCCGCATCCACGGGCTGTCGGGGGTGGCGCTGCCGCTGATCTCGCCGAGCAGGGCGGTCAGCGGCCCGGCCAGCACGTCCAGGTCCAGCAGCGCCGCGCCCCACCGGCCGGCGGCCACCCCGGCGAGCGTGCTCTTGCCGCTCGCCGGGGCGCCGCTGACGAACAGGGCGAGCGGGCTCATCGCCGCGCCCTGGCCCGCAGCACGGCCTCGACCTCTTCCAGGGTGCGGCCGCGGGTCTCCGGCAGGTACTTCTTCAGGTACCAGAAGCCGATCAGGCCGAACACCGCGTAGAGCCAGAACAACCCGCTGGGCGTGAACGCCTCGAACGCGCTGAGCACCGTCAGTGAGATGATCAGGTTCAGGCCCCAGTGCGTGAACATCCCGAAGCTGCCCGCCTTCCCGCGCAGCGCGGTCGGGAAGATCTCGCTGTTGATCAGCCACATGGCCAGCCCGATGCTCGCCGAGAACATCGCCTCGTAGGTGATCAGCAGCGCGACCAGCGCGACGCCCCAGCCACCGCTGAGGTCGGTGACCGCGTACAGCAGCCCGATGCCGACCAGCGAGGCCACCACGCCGCCGAGGCCGACCAGCAGCAGCGGCCGCCGCCCGATCCGGTCCACCAGCAGCAGCCCGACGAGGGTGAACACCACGTTCGCCACGCCGATGCCCACCGAGGACAGGATCGCCGCGGACGCCCCGAACCCGGCCTTGGTCAGCAGCGTCGGCGCGTAGTAGGTGATGGCGTTGACGCCGACGAGCTGGTTCACCGCCGCCACCCCGATGCCGAGGTAGATCGCCGGGCGCATCGCGGGCTTGAGCACGTCCCGGTAGGTCACCGAGTCCTCGGCCGTGACCGCGCCGGACAGCGTGCTCAGCTCCGCATCGACGCGGTCGGCGCCGACGATGCGCCGCAGCACGGCGCGGGCCTCGTCGGTCCGGCCGCGCGCGACGAGCCACCGCGGGCTCTCCGGCAGCCCGAACAGGCCGAAGAACATCAGCAGCGACGGGATGCCCGCCAGACCGAGCATCCAGCGCCACGCGCCCGCCTCGGCGAGCAGGAAACCGGACACGTAGGACAGCAGGATCCCGGAGCTGATCATGATCTGGTTGATCGAGACCAGGCTGCCGCGCTTCTCCGGCGGGGCGATCTCGGCGATGTAGGCGGGCACCGACAGCGAGGCGGTGCCGATCGCGAAGCCGAGCAGCAGCCGCGAGCCCAGCAGGGTCGCCAGGTCCGGCGCCAGCGCGGAGATCACCGCACCGGCGGTGAAGACGACGCTGGTGATCGACAGGGTGCGCCTGCGGCCGAGCGCGTCGGCGATGATGCCGCCGAGCCCGACGCCGACGATCGCGCCGACCAGCAGCGAGGCCACCACGACCTGCTGCCACAGCTCGGAGAGCGCGAACTGCGGGGCGATGTAGAGCAGGGCTGCCGAGATGACACCGGTGTCGTATCCGAACAGCAGCCCGCCGAGGGCCGCGACGACCGCGGCTCCGGTGACGGCCGCCGCGGGCGAACGAGCAGGGGCTGGTGCGGGTGACGTGGTGGTCACGGTCGTACCTCGTTTCTCCGGCGACGCTGCCGGGAAAGAGCGGTGGCCGCCCGGGCGGGACGGCCACCGGGGGACGTCAGACTGCGGCGTGCGGGGTGGCGCGGCCCTGGATCGCGGCGACGCACTCGTCGAGCCTGCGCCGCGCGGTGTCGGCGAGGAACGGCCGCCGGTCGGGCTGGTCGAGCAGCACGGCGTCCTTCCAGAACGCGCGGCCGGCGATGAAGCCGGAGGCGCCGCCTTCGTCGCAGGAGATCCGCAGCACGTCCTTGAACTCGTCGAAGCCGACACCCGCCGAGAGCACGACCCACGGCACGCTGACGGCCTCGGCGATCCGGCGGCAGGCTTCGGCCGAGCCGGGGTACTCCAGCTTGAGCAGGTCGGGCTTGAGCTCGTCGAGGGCGCGGGCGGATTCGATGATCGCGTCGGCGCGCGCGTCCGGGGTCAGTTCGCCTTCCCCGGGCAGCGGGTAGATCAGGTTCTCGACCACCGAGGGCACGCCCTCGGTGCGGCAGTCCGCCACGACCTCGGCGGCGGCGGCCAGCGCCTCCGCGGAGACGTCGCGGCCGCCGAGCTCGGGGTCCCGGTCGGCGCGCAGCTGCACGAAGAACTTCACCGCGTGCCCGCCCATGTCGCGCACCCAGCGGGCGTCCTGCGCGGGTTCGCGCCGGGTGAGCGGTTCGTCGCCGAACTTGCCGCGGTCGGACGGTTCGGCGGCGACCGCGAGTCCGGCACCGGGGGCGAGGTTGCCGTCGGCGATGGCGGCCGGGACGCCGAAGTCGGGGTCGACGAGCAGCCCGCTGGCGCTGGGCGAGAGGCCGCCGATGACGTCGCCCTTGAACGCGCGCAGCAGGTCGTCGTCGATGGGCTGGCCCGCCGCGGTGAACATGCGGCGCAGGGTGTTGCGCTGGTCGAGGGCGACGATGGCGAAGGTGCCGTCGGACTGGGCGATGTCGGCGAGTGCCGCGGTCATAGTTCTGCTCCGATGGGGTCGAGGGTGTGCTCGGTGAACCGACGCGCGATGTCCACTGCGGACAGCGCGGTATCGCCGTCGCCGTGCGCGGCGGCGCGGGCGGCGAAGATGGCGGCGCCGTAGGCGCTGGGCTGGTCGATCCGCGCGTAGCGGACCGCCGGGAGGCTGCGTTCCTTCACCGCGCGGAAGCTGCCCATCCGGGTCCAGCCGCCGGCGGCGGTGACGTGTTCGTGCGGTCCGGCTTCGGCGGCCATCAGCGCGATGACCGCGTCGGTCTCGGCCATGGCGTGGGCGAGGGCGGCGGACCAGACGTCCAGCGGGGTGGCGTCGTCCCCGCCGAGGCGCACGTCGACGTGCTCGCTGCGGGCGTGCGCGCCGGTGATCCGCACCGAGCCCGGGTCCGGGGTGCGGGCCAGCCAGTCGCGGTCGAGTTCGGCCCTGGCGGGTTGGTCCTTGCGGCCCAGCAGCGCGAGGACCTGGTCGAGCAGCAGCCCGCCCCGGGTGCCGCCGAGCAGCAGGCGGCGGCCGGGCAGCACGTGCAGGCCCTGCGCGACGCCCTCGGCGGTGAGCCGCCGCCGCTGCTCGTCGCGCAGCGGTGCGGACGCGACGCGCAGCAGCGCCTCGGAGGTGCCGCAGGAGTCGAACAGGTGCTCGCCGTGCCACACGCCGCTGGCGACCGAGGCGACCGGGTGGTCGTGCCCGGCGACGGTGAGCACCGCGCCGCGCACCGCCTCCGGCGCACCGGGGTGGTCGACGGTGCCGATCGGCGTTCCGGCGGTGGTGAGCGGTGGCAGCACCGCGGCGGGCAGCGCCAGGTGTTCCAGCGCCGGGTCCCACGGCTGCTCGGTCACCTGGTCCAGCAGGCCGGTACGGGAGGCCAGCGAGGGTTCGGTGACGGGCCGCCCGCCGAGCGCGTGCGCGACGAATTCGGGGACGTTGAGCCAGGTTCCGGCCCGCTGCGGCGGAAGTCCGCGCCCGACGAGCCAGCCGAGCTTGGCGAACGAGCACAGCGGGCTCAGCGGCAGCCCGGTGTGCGCGCTGAACTCGCCCGCAAGGTCCGCGGGCAGCGCGGCGAGTTCGGCGCCGCCGCGCTGGTCGAACCAGGCGATCACCGGGTGCATCGGCTCGCCGCCGCGGTCGAGCAGCACGCCGGACTCGGCCATCCCGGTGATCGCGGCGGAGACGACGCGCAGCGCGCCTGCGGACCGCTCGGCCACCTGGACCGCGTCGGTCATCGCGGACAGCACCCGTTCCAGCAGCAGGCCGGCGGGCAGTTCGCTGTGCCCGTCCGCGGTGCGGTGCCACTGCGTCGGAGTGCGCCGGAGGCTCAGCACGACGCCGGCCCGATCGGCGACCAGCACCTTGATCTCGGTGCTGCCCACGTCGATGCCGACGACCGCTTCGGTCGCTGCGAAGTCCACCTCGGCACGCTCCTTCTGCCGCTGAGCGCCGGCCTCGTCGCCGGCTGGGGACACGAAACCGCCCCGTTGTCATCGATGTCAACGCTTTCTCGATTCACCTCGGACATCGATGTCAGGCGTGGGAAGCGAGATCCGGAGGGCGAAAACGTTTTCTTGACGCCCCGCGAATCCGGCAAGATCCTCCGAAGGTGATCAATCGGGCACGCCCCTCCGGTGCCCGCGACCCCGATCCGCTTCGAGAAAGGCGTGGTTCATGACCGCAACGCCTCCCCCGCCGCACCGCGGCCGCCGGACGCTGATCGCCCTGGCGGCGATGCTCGGCCTGCTGGCGGGCGGGTCACCGGTGGCCCGAGCCGCGGACGACTCCTTCCAGCGCGGACCCGACCCGACCGACGAGAGCCTGGCGGCGCCGCTGGGTCCGTTCGACATCGCGCGGGACGTGGTGCCGCGCAGCGCCGTCGACGGCTTCGGCGGCGGCACGATCTACTACCCGACCGACACCTCCGAAGGCACCTTCGGCGCCGTGGCCGTCTCCCCCGGCTACACCGGCGACCAGTCCTCGATGGCCTGGTACGGGCCGCGGCTGGCCTCGCAGGGCTTCGTGGTGTTCACCATCGACACCTTCACTCCCACCGACCAGCCGGGTTCGCGCGGGCGCCAGCTGCTCGCCGCGCTCGACCACCTGACCGCGGACTCGGCCGTGCGGGACCGCGTGGACGCCGACCGCCTCGGCGTCGTCGGCCACTCGATGGGCGGCGGCGGCTCGCTGGAGGCCGTCGTCGCGGACCCGGACCTGCGGGCCGCGATCCCGCTCACCCCGTGGCACACCAGGAAGGACTGGTCCGGCGTGCGGACCCCGACGCTGATCATCGGCGCGGAGCGGGACTCGGTGGCGCCGGTCCGCTCGCACGCGGAGCCGTTCTACGAGAGCCTGCCCGGCGAACCGGACAAGGCCTACCTCGAACTGGCCGGGGCCGGGCACCTCGCGCCGAACACGGCCAACACCACGATCGCGAAGACGGGCATCGCCTGGCTCAAGCGCTTCCTCGACGAGGACACCCGCTACGAGCGGTTCCTCTGCCCGCCGCCGAGCGGGCCGGAGATCGCCGAGTACCGGGACACCTGCCCGATCGATTAGTGCGGCACCGATCGCCGCCGCCCCGAACGGTGCGGCGGCGATCCACCGGCCGCTCCACAGTGGACCACCAGCGGTCCGGGCGGCGGGCGGTCCGCGCCGGTAGGTTGGCGGGGGCCGCACCGACCGACGCAACAGGGAGGACCCGCATGTCCACGCCACCGCTCCCCGACGAGACGATCGCCTTGCTGCGCAAGCCGAACCCGTCGACGATCACCACCCTGCGCTCCGACGGGCAGCCCGTCTCCGCCGCCACCTGGTACCTGTGGGACGACGGCGTGGTGCTGGTGAACATGGACGAGGGGCGCAAGCGGCTCGGCCACCTCCGCCGGGACCCGCGGGTCTCGCTGACGGTGCTCGACGCCGCGGACTGGTACACCCACGTCACCCTGATCGGCCGGGTCACCGAGCTGCGCGACGACCCCGGTCTGGTGGACATCGACCGGCTCGCCCAGCACTACCTCGGCAGCCCCTACCCCGACCGGGAGCGCTCCCGGGTCACCGCCGTGGTCGAGATCGACCGCTGGCACGGCTGGGGCAGCCAGAAGGACAACACCCAGGCCGGGTGACTCCGCCGCTCCCGCTGCTCGGGGCTCGGGTGGCGGAACCTCACTGCCTGCCTTCCCACTCGTGTGGCTGATGCTCGGGTAGCGGAATCTCAGCGGTGTCCGCCGCCGGCAGGACAACGACACCAAGCCGGGCAGGCTCCCGGACCGGCCCCGAGGTTCCGCCACCCCCAGCGCCGCACGGCCCCAGCAGCACGGGCGGCGGAAGCCGGGAGCGACCGCTCAGGCCCGCCGCGTGGAGATCTCCCCGTAGTCCAGCCCGCCGTGGGTGAAGGTGGGCACCACCGGCCACTGCCGCTTCCAGTCGGCGCATTCCGAGGACGGGATGATCTGCAGCCAGCGCGGGTCGCGGGACGACCGGGAGGCCATGGTCTTCTCCTTGACCATCGAGTCGTACTGGTCCAGCGAGTCCTCCAGCGTGTTGGCGTTGAGCACCACTTCCCGGTTGAAGAACCGGGCCTGCTGCTTCACCCCGGGGATCTTGGAGAGTTCGGGCTGCCAGCTGTCGGCGGCCATCCCGTTCTCCGAGGACACCCACACCCCGTCGGGCGTGTTGACCACCAGCGAGTGGTTGCCGTCGGTGTGCCCTGGCGTCCACAGCAGGCTCACGCCGACGCCGAGCTCCACGTCGCCGTCGAGCACTTCGAGGCGTTCGGCGGGCACGCCGTCCATGCCGCCATCGACGTACCACGCCCACTGCATGGGGTGCGGGGATTCGAGGGTGGCGAGTTCCTTGCGGTGCACCAGCAGCTTCGCGCCGGGGAACAGCGGCGCGCGGGGCTCCCGCTCACCGGGGATGACCCGATCGCTGCCCATGATCATGCGCACGTCCTGGACGTGCAGGTGGTCGAAGCTGACGTAGTCCACATCGGAGTTGCGCAGCCCCAGCCGCGGCAACACCTCGTCGGGGTCGTTGTAGTACTTGGCGAAGACCTTGTCGGCGAGGAAGTCGCCCGCGAGCCGTTGCAGCTTCGCGTAGAACGGCGCCTCGGCCGACCCGGCCGCCACCGTCGGCTCCCACACCAGGGTCTTGAGCTCCCCGTCGAAGCCCTCGAACTGGATCACGAACATCCGGTTGATGATGGAGATCATCGGGTTGAGGGACAGGTTGTAGCCCTGGAACGCGTACCGCGACGGGTACGGGGCGGCGGCGATGTCGACGCTGCGGATCGCCCGGACCGTGCCCTGCGAGAGGAACCGCTCCCGGTAGCGGCCGGCCGCCTCGCGCACCGCTTCCAGGCGGTCACCGCGGGGCCAGACGTCGTGCGCCCCCTCGAACTCGGGGATCGGGCGGACGGTGGGCGCGGCGGTCGCCGTCATCGGGTCTCCTCGTCGGTTCCGGTGAGCGCGCGGTCCTCGTACGCGCTGCGGGTGGTGTCCCCGGCGACCGCGGCGACCTGGTCCGGGACCAGGACGCGCTGCAACCGGTAGCGGGCGGGGTCGGGCAGGACGCGGGCGAGCCAGGTCGCGAAGCCCAACCGGCGCGGGACGCTGAGCTCGAACCGGGGCCGCCGGACGACGCGGAGCACGGCTCGGCCGACCTCGGCGGGGGCGAGCCTGCGCACCGGGCCGGTGGCGGTGCCCGCGGCGAGCTCGGTGTCGACGACGCCGGGCAGCACGAGCGAGAGGCGCACGCCGCTGCCGTGCAGCTCGGCGCGCACCGCGTCCAGGTAGCCGTGCACGGCGTGCTTGGTCGCGGCGTAGGTCGCTTCGCCCGGCGGCGCGAACTTGGAGGCCCCGGAGGCGATGGTGATGATCTGGCCGCGCCCGCGCTCGCGCATCCGGGGGGCGGCGAGCCGGACGCCGCGGATGACGCCGTGCACGTTCACCTCCAGCTGGCGGCGCACGGCGCTCTCCGGTTCCTCGTCGAAGGGGCCGACCCACATCACGCCCGCGTTGTTGACGAGCACGTCGATGGGCCCCCACCGGTCGGCGACCGCGTCGAGGAAGGCCGCGAACGAGCCGGTGTCGGTGACGTCGGTGGGGAACGCGGCGAGTTCGCCGGGAAGTTCGGCGGCGGTGCGTTCGGCGGCCGCCAGGTCGCGGTCCCCGATGGCGACGCGGGCGCCGGCCGCGGCCAGCGTCCGCGCGATCTCGCGCCCGATGCCGCGGGCGCCGCCGGTGACCGCGATGATCATCCCGGCCGGTGTCCTCCGCACGCTCTCACCTCGCAGTCCAATCTGACACGACGTCGTGTCAGATCGATAAGGTAGCGGACGTCCTCCTCGCCGCGAAAGGGGCGCGATGGCGAACCAGCCGAACCCGGGCGGCCGCCGCTACGCCGGTCTCGACCCGGCCGAGCGCGCGCGACAGCGGCGCGCCGCCCTGCTCGACGCCGCCCAGGAGCTGTTCGGCGACCGCGGCTACCAGGCGACCTCGGTCAAGCAGCTGTGCGCGCACGCCGGGCTCACCGAGCGGTACTTCTACGAGTCCTTCCGCGACCGGGAGGCCGCGCTCACCGCCGTGTACGACAAGCTCGTCGACGGGCTGCGCGGCACGACGCTGGCCGCGGTGGCCGGGCACGAGGGCTCCGCCGACATGGTGCCGCGCGGGCTGGACGCCTTCGTCGGGTTCCTGGTGGCCAACCAGCGACGCGCGCGGATCGTGCTGGTGGAAGTGGTCGGGGTGTCGGCGGCGCTGGAGGCGCGGCGGCACGCGGTGCTCACCGAGTTCGCCGGGCTGCTGGGCGAGAGGTGGCTGAGCGACGTCGAACCGGGCACGCAGCGGCGGCTGACGACGATCGCGCTCGTCGGCGCGGTCAACCACCTGCTGGTCGACTGGCTGCTGAGCGGGCGGACCCGGCGGCCGGAGGAACTGGTCCAGGCGTGCGCCGCGCTGTTCGCGGGAGCCAGGGATCGGCTAGTCGCGGACGGCTGATCGGCGCCCGCCACCACGGGAGGTTGAAACGTTACACAGACACGCAGGCGTCGGCCTGCACCCGGCCGGACCAGTCCGCTGATCGAACCGGCCGCGCCCGAACGCGTGCCAGGCGACCGATCGCGACGCTACGGCCGATCGACCGGCACCCGGACGGGCCTTGCCCCGGCTCCGCGCCTCCTCCTATCGTGCAAGCCATCGATTGAAACGTTTTATCACCCGGGTGCCGCGTGCCCCGAACCTGCGCATCACCGCCGATGGACAGGAGGACCGATGGGGGTCCGATTCGGTAGCAAGACCACGACCGGCTGGCGCGCGACCATCGCCGTGGCCATGTCGAACTACATCGAAGCCGGTTCGATCATCGCGATCGCCACCAGCCTCGGGCTCTGGCAGGACCGGTTCGGGCTGGACGACCTGGCCGTCGGGCTGCTCGCCGCGCTCAGCGCGAACGCCTTCGGCGCCGCCGCCGGTGCCGCCATCGGCGGACCGCTGTGCGACCGCTACGGGCGGAAGTTCATCTACACCTACGACCTGCTGCTCTACATGCTCGGCGTGCTGATCGCGGTGTTCGCCACCTCGTTCGGGATGCTGCTGACCGCGTTCGTGCTCACCGGCATCGCCGTCGGCGCCGGGGTCACCGCCTCCTGGACCTACATCGCCGAGGAGGCGCCGCCCGACCGGCGGGCCGCGCACGTCGGTGCCGCGCAGCTCGCCTGGTCGATCGGGCCGACGCTCGGCTACCTGCTCGCCGTCGTCGTCGCCCCGCTCGGGCTGCTCGGCAGCCGGTTGATCTTCCTGCACCTGTTCGTCGTCGCCGCGGTCACCTGGTGGGTGCGGCGCGGCCTCGCCGAATCGACGGTGTGGCGCAACCGCAACGCCGAATCCGGGCAGGTCACCTTCGCCGGCAGCCTGCGCGGCCTGTTCACCCGGCGGACGAACCTGCTGGCGATGCTGTTCCTGTTCGGCGTGTACGCGCTGTGGAACGGGGTCGCCGGGCAGGCCGGGATCTTCCAGCCGCGGATGTACGAGGCCGTCGGGCTCACCTCCGCCACCGAGCAGTACCTGCTGCAGGTGCTGGTGTGGGGCTGCACCAGCGCGGCCACCTACTTCGGGTTCATGCTGCTCGCCGACCGGGTCAGCCGCCGGTGGCTGTACTGCGCGGGCGCCGCGCTGGGCGTGCTCGCCTGGGCCGCGCTGATCTACGCGCCCGCGGGCACCGCCACCCTGCTGTTCTTCGCCATCGGCTGGGGCGTGTCCTCCGGCATCGGGGCGCAGGCGTTCTACGGGCTGTGGGCCAGCGAGCTGTTCGCGACCCGCTACCGGGCCAGCGCGCAGGGCGTGCTGTTCCTCGCCGCCCGCGTGCTGGTGGGGCTGCTCAGCGTCGGATTCCCCGCGCTGCTCACCCAGATCGGGCTGCGCGGGCTCGGCACCCTCATCCTCGGGCTGCTGCTCGGCTCGCTGCTGATCGGCACCGTCTGGGCGCCGCGCACCCAGGGCAAGAGCCTGGAGCAGATCGAGCGGGAGCGGTACGGCTCCGGGACCACCGGCGGGGCGGTGGTGGCGCCGTGACCCGCGTCTGCTTCCAGCTGCAGGTCGATCCGGACCGGATCGACGAGTACCTGCGCAGGCACGCCGCGGTGTGGCCGGAGATGCTGCGCGAGCTCGAAGCCTCCGGGCGGCGGAACTACTCGCTGTTCCTGCGGCCCGACGGGCTGCTGATCGGCTACTACGAGACCGACTCGGTCGCCGACTCCGACGCCCACCTCGCCGCCTCCCCCGTCGCCGCCCGCTGGGAGCGGTACATGGCCGACCTGTTCGTCGGCGACGGCGGCCGCGCCGACCAGAACACCACCGCGCTGCCCGAGGTCTTCCACCTGGCGGACCAGCTCGCCCGGCACGAACACGCACGGCACGAAGGAGCACAGCCATGACCACCACGTTCCAGGAGATCACCCCCACCCTGGAGCGGCAGGCGATCGAACTGCCGAGCTGGGCCTTCGGCAACTCCGGCACCCGGTTCAAGGTGTTCGGCACCCCCGGCACGCCGCGCACCCCGCAGGAGAAGATCGCCGACGCCGCCACGGTGCACGAGCTCACCGGCCTCGCCCCCGCCGTCGCGCTGCACATCCCGTGGGACGCGGTGGACGACTTCGCCGCGCTCGGCGCGCACGCCGAACGGCTCGGGGTGCGGCTGGGCACCGTCAACTCGAACACGTTCCAGGACGCCGACTACAAGTTCGGCAGCCTCACCCACGTCGATGCCGCGGTGCGGCGCAAGGCGATCGACCACCACCTGCGGTGCATCGAGATCATGCACGAGACCGGGTCCACCGACCTGAAGATCTGGCTCGCCGACGGCACCAACTACCCGGGGCAGGGTTCGCTGCGGTCCCGGCAGGACCGGCTCGCCGACTCGCTCGCCGAGATCTACGCGGCGCTCGGCGAGCACCAGCGGCTGGTGCTGGAGTACAAGTTCTTCGAACCGGCCTTCTACCACACCGACGTCCCCGACTGGGGAACCTCGTTCGTGCAGGTCAGCGCGCTCGGCGACCGGGCCTTCACCTGCTTGGACACCGGGCACCACGCGCCGGGCACCAACATCGAGTTCATCGTGATGCAGCTGCTGCGGCTCGGGAAGCTCGGCTCGTTCGACTTCAACTCGCGGTTCTACGCCGACGACGACCTGATCGTCGGTGCCGCCGACCCGTTCCAGCTGTTCCGGATCCTGCACGAGGTGGTGGCCGGCGGTGGGCTGGACGAGGGCTCGCCGGTGCGCTTCATGCTCGACCAGTGCCACAACGTGGAGGAGAAGATCCCCGCGCAGATCCGCTCGGTGCTCAACGTGCAGGAGATGACGGCCCGCGCGCTGCTGGTGGACCGCGCGGCGCTGGCGACGGCGCAGGAGGAGCACGACGTGCTCGGCGCCAACGACGTGCTGATGGACGCCTTCCACACCGACGTCCGGCCCGCGCTGGCCGAGTGGCGCGCCGCCCGCGGGCTGCCCGCCGACCCGCTGCGCGCCTACGCCGAATCCGGCCACCAGCGGCTGCTCGCCGAACAGCGCACCGGCGGCGCGCAGGCCGGGTGGGGCGCCTGATGCCCGCCCGAGGAGAGGAGACCATGCCGAACCGCACCGTCCACGACCTGATCGCGCGCAGCAACCGGCTGGGCGCCGACCCGCGCAACACCAACTACGCCGGCGGCAACACCTCCGCCAAGGGCCGCGATCTCGACCCGGTCACCGGGCAGGAGGTGGACCTGATGTGGGTGAAGGGCTCCGGCGGCGACCTGGGCACCCTCACCGAGCAGGGGCTGGCGGTGCTGCGGCTGGACCGGCTGCGCGCGCTGTCCGCGGTCTACCCCGGACCGGACCGCGAGGACGAGATGGTCGCCGCGTTCGACCACGTGCTGCACGGCAGGGGCGGTGCCGCGCCGTCCATCGACACCGCGATGCACGGCCTCGTCGACGCCTGCCACGTGGACCACCTGCACCCGGACAGCGGCATCGCGATCGCCACCGCCGCCGACGGGCCGCGGCTGACCGAGGAGATCTTCGGCGACCGGGTGGTGTGGGTGCCGTGGCGGCGGCCCGGCTGGCAGCTCGGCGAGGACATCGCCGAGATCCGGCGCACCCACCCGCGGGCCGTCGGCACCGTCCTCGGCGGGCACGGCATCACCGCGTGGGGCGGCACCGCCGAGGAGTGCGAGCGGAACTCACGGTGGATCATCGACACCGCCGCCGAGCACATCGCCGAGCACGGCAGGCCCGAGCCGTTCGGCGCGGTCCTCGACGGGTACGCACCGCTGCCCGCCGCGGAGCGCCGGGCCAGGGCAGCGGCGCTCGCCCCCGTGCTGCGCGGGCTGGTCAGCACCGACCGGCGGCAGGTGGGTCGCTTCACCGACGGGCCCGAGGTTCTGGAATTCCTGTCCCGCGCGCAACATCCGCGGCTGGCGGCGCTCGGCACCAGCTGCCCGGACCACTTCCTGCGCACCAAGGTCGCGCCGCTGGTGCTGGACCTGCCCGCGACCGCGACCGTCGAGGAATCGGTGGCGCGGCTGCGGGAACTGCACGAGCGGTACCGCGCGGACTACGCGGCCTACTACCGGCGGCACGCCACCCCGGACTCGCCGCCGATGCGCGGCGCCGACCCGGCGATCGTGCTCGTGCCAGGGGTGGGCATGTTCAGCTACGGCGCCGACGCGCAGACCGCCCGGGTGGCGGGCGAGTTCTACGTGAACGCGATCAACGTGATGCGCGGTGCGGAGGCGCTGTCCACCTACTCCCCCATCGAGGAGGCGGAGAAGTTCCGCATCGAGTACTGGGAGCTGGAGGAGGCGAAGCTGCGGCGGCGGCCCGCGCCGAAACCGCTCGCCACGAAGGTCGCGCTGGTCACCGGGGCGGCCTCCGGCATCGGCAAGGCCACCGCCGCCCGCCTCGCCCGCGACGGCGCCACCGTGGTGCTCGCCGACCTCGACGCCGCGAAGGCCCGGGAAGCGGCGGCCGAGCTCGGGTCCGCCGACGTGGCGATCGGCGTCGGCGCCGACGTCACCGACGAGGACGCGGTGCGCGCCGCCGTGGACGCGGCGGTGCTCGCGTACGGCGGGCTCGACGTGGTGGTCAACAACGCCGGCCTGTCGCTGTCGAAACCGCTGCTGGAGACGACGGCCGCCGACTGGGACCTGCAGCACGACGTGATGGCGAAGGGCTCGTTCCTGGTCAGCAAGGCGGCCGCGCGGGTGCTGATCGACCAAGGGCTCGGCGGCGACGTCGTCTACGTCGTGTCGAAGAACGGGGTGTTCGCCGGGCCGAACAACATCGCCTACTCGGCGACCAAGGCGGACCAGGCGCACCAGGTGCGGCTGCTGGCGGCCGAGCTCGGCGGGCACGGCGTCCGCGTCAACGGCGTCAACCCGGACGGGGTGGTGCGCGGCAGCGGGATCTTCGCCGGTGGCTGGGGCGCGCAGCGGGCGCAGGTGTACGGCGTCGCCGAGGAGGACCTGGGCGAGTTTTACGCCCAGCGCACCCTGCTCAAGCGCGAGGTGCTGCCCGAGCACGTGGCGAACGCGGTGTTCGCGCTGCTCGGCGGCGACCTCAGCCACACCACCGGGCTGCACGTGCCGGTGGACGCCGGGGTCGCCGCGGCGTTCCTGCGATGAGCGGCACCGTCGCCGCCGTCGACCTCGGCGCCACCAGCGGGCGGGTCGTGCTCGGGCACGCCGGGCCGGGCGAGCTGCGGATGCGCGAGCTCGCCCGGTTCCCGAACGGGCCGGTGCGGGTGCGCGGGTCGCTGCACTGGAACGTGCTGGAGCTGCACCGGCAGGTGTGCGCGGCTCTGGAGCTGGCGGCGCGCGAAGCGGATCCGGTGAGCGTCGGCATCGACTCGTGGGCGGTGGACTACGCGCTGCTGCGCGGCGGCCGGATGCTCGGGACGCCGCACCACTACCGGGACGAGCGCACCACCGCCGCCGTGGCCGACGTGCACTCGGTGATCGGGCCGGCGGAGCTGTACGAGGTCAACGGGTTGCAGCACCTGCCGTTCAACACGATCTTCCAGCTGGCCGCGGACCGGCGCAGCGGGCTGCTGGCGGTGGCCGAGCGGATGCTGCTGCTGCCGGACCTGCTGGCGTACTGGCTGACCGGCGAGCAGGTCGCCGAACGCACCAACGCCTCCACCACGGGGCTGCTGGACGTGCGCACCGCCGAGTGGTCGGAGCCGCTGGCGGCGCGCCTCGGCCACGACCGCGGGCTGCTGCCGCCGCTGGTGTCGCCGGGTGAGCGGATCGGTGCGCTCGACACCGGCGTGCCGGTCACCGCGGTCGGGTCGCACGACACCGCCTCCGCGGTGGTCGCGGTGCCCGCCCGGGACGAGTCGTTCGCCTACATCTCCTGCGGGACGTGGTCGCTGGTCGGCGTCGAGCTGGAGCGCCCGCTGCTGTCGGAGGCGGGCCGGGCCGCGAACTTCACCAACGAGCTCGGCGTCGACGGGCGGATCCGGTACCTGCACAACGTGATGGGCCTGTGGCTGCTGACCGAATGCGTCGCGGAGTGGGAGCGCACCGGACCGGCCGTGGACCTGCCCGCGCTGCTGGCGGCGGCCGCCGAGGTGCCGCCGGTGGCCGAGTTCGACGCGGACGACCCGCGGTTCCTCGCGCCCGGCGACATGCCCGCGCGCATCACCGCGTGGCTGACCGAGCACGACCGGCCGGTTCCCCGCGACCGCGCCGAGTTCACCCGCTGCATCCTGGAGAGCCTCGCGTCCGCGTACGCGGAATCCGTGGCGCGGCTGGAGATCCTCACCGGACGCGCGTTGTCCGCGGTGCACGTCGTCGGCGGCGGGGCGCGGAACGAGCTGCTGTGCCGGTTGACCGCCGAACGCACCGGACGACCGGTCGTCGCCGGGCCGGTCGAGGCCACCGCCCTCGGCAACGTCCTCGTGCAGGCCCGCGCCGCCGGGCTGCTGACCGGTGGCCTGGAATCGCTCCGGGCGCTGGTCCGGTCGACCGCGGAACCCCGCACCTACCGGCCCGGTGAGGTCAGAGCGCGCTGATCCGCGTCCCGTCCACTTCGGGCAGCGCGTCGATGACGCTGCGCAGGTGCTCGCGCATCGCCTGCTCGGACGCCACCGGGTCGCCCGCGCAGATGGCGTCGACGATCGCCAGGTGCTGCGGCAGCGACACGCCGGGGCGGCCGGGGTGCAGCGCGAGGCGGAACTGGTGGCGCACGTTCTGCCCGCGCAGCCTGCTGAGCACCTCGTGCGCCGTGCGCTGCCCGCTGACGCGCAGGACCAGGGAGTGCAGCCGCTTGTTCAGCTCCGAGTAACCCCACACGTCGCCGCCGGCGACCGCGGCCCGCATCTGCTCGGCGATCTCGCGCAGCTCGGCCTTGTCGTCGTCGGTGGCGCGTTCGGCGGCGCGCGCCGCGCACAGGCCTTCGACGACCATCCGCACCTCGGTGATCTCGATGGCCTCGTCGAGCGGCACGGCGCGCACCCGGGCGCCGCGGTTCTGCACGCGTTCCACGAGGCCTTCGGTGGCCAGCTGCACCAGCGCGTTGCGGACCGCGCCGCGACCCGCGTCGAACTGCTCGGAGAGCTCGGCCTCCACCAGGCGCTGGTTGGGCGCGAAGTCGCCGCGGGTGATCGCGTCCCGGATCTCGTCGACCACCGCCGACCGCCCGGAGTCGCGCTTCGCTGTCGTCACTGGCCTACCCCGTACCGATGATTGCGAACAATTTTGTCCACCGAGTCTAACCGCCGGCCTCGGAGCGCTGCCGCGAGGAGCGCGGACCGCGGAACCGGATGGTCAGGCTCGCCAGCGCCATCATCGCCGCACCGAACAGGCCGGTGACCGCGAACGCGGTGAAACCGAGGTCGGCGCGGCCCGCGGCGAGCAGCGCACCGCCGAGCCACGGCCCGAAGACCGCGCCGAACCGCCCCATCCCGGCCACCCAGCCCAGCGCGGTGTCCCGGTCGCCCGCGTCGTGGTGGGCGCCGACGGCCGCGTAGACCATGCTCTGCCCGCTGAACAGCAGCAGCCCGGCGAAGAACACCACGACGTAGAGCACCGCCACCGGCAGGTGCACGCCCAGCAGGTGCACGAACACCGCAGTCAGCGCGAACCAGGCGACCACGATCCGCCGCGCCCCGACCAGGTCGGCGAGCCGGCCGGCCACGACCATGCCGACGATGCCGCCGACGTTGAGCGCGGTGGAGAACAGCAGCGCGTCACCGGTCTCGTAGCCGAGGTCACCCATGATCTTCGGCAGCCACTGCCCCACCCCGTACACCAGCATCAGCCCGGCGAACGAGGTGAGCCAGAACAACAGAGTCACCGGCCACCGCCCGCCGCGGAACAGCGCCCGCAGGCCCGCCCAGCGGTCCGGCCGCTCCGGTGCGGGAGCGGCCGGGACGGGAGCGGCCGAGGCGAGGCCGTGCTCGGCCGAGACCGCGGCCGCCTCCTGCGACCTGCCGCGACCGGCCAGGATCGCCGGGGACTCCGGCAGCAGCCGGACCGCCACCGGTAACAGCACCACCGCGGGCACCGCGCCCGCGACGAACACCCAGCGCCACCCGGCGGTGTCGACCAGCACCAGCGCGATGAGCGGCGCGAGCGCCCCGCCCGCCTGGTGCGCGGTCATGATCACCCCGGTGGCCAGCGCCCGGCGGTTCCCCGGCCAGAACTCCATGCCGTAGGCGATGGCGATCGGCAGCAGCGCACCGAGCCCGAAACCGCACAGCAGCCGGCAGAACCCGAACACGACCGCGCTCCCGGCCAGCCCGGAGCCGAGGGTCGCGGCGGTGAACAGCGCCACCGAGGCGAACACCGCCGGGCGGCGCCCCACCCAGCGGGTGACGGTGCCGGACAGGACGGTGCCGACGAGCATCCCGAAGGTGGTGGCGCTGCCGATCTCGCCTGCGGTCGCGTCGGTGAGCCCGAGCTGCCCGGAGCCGATCATCTCGGGCAGCACCGAGCCGTAGACGAAGGTGTCGATGCCGTCGAGCAGCACCAGCGCCCAGCACAGCGCGATGACGACCGCGCGCCGCCGGGCGGTCGGGTCGGGGGTGGTCGTGGTCCGGTTCATGGCGGGCTCCTCGCTGCCGACCTGTGCACTACCGGGTGGGGACCTGTCGAGGTGGAGAACTGCCGAGCTTCGAACGGTCCGGCCGGAGAACCGCCGGACGACGCGGGATCAGTCGACCGGCGGAGTGCCGTGGGTGTGGAAGGACTCGATGGTCTGCAGACCCCAGGCCTGGCCCCGCGCCCGTTCCCGCTCGGTCCAGGTGATCAGCGGCCAGTCGGGGGCGAGCACCAGGCGGGTCAGCGGGTTGCACAGCTCGACCCGGTTGCCACCGGGTTCGTAGACGTAGAGGAAGAAGGTCTGCTGGATGGCGTGCTTGTGCGGCCCGGTCTCGATGAACACGCCGGTGTCGACGGCGAGGTCGGCGGCGCGCAGCACGTCCTCGCGGGTGTCGGTGGCGAAGGCGATGTGGTGCAGCCGTCCCGAGGAGCCGGTGTGGTCCTTGGTGTGCACGAGGTCGTAGGACTTCTGGGTGAAGGTCTGCCAGCGGGCGGCGATCTCGCCGTCGTCCAGCCGGATCTGCTCGGTGGGGCGGGCACCGAGCACGTCGACGAGGAAGCCGCTGGCCCGCGCGACGTCGGCGGCGAGGTAGTTGACGTGGTCGAGCCTGCGGACTCCGACGCCGTGGCCGGGTTTGGCCTGCGGCTGGTTCTTCAGCGCGGGCGCGAGTTCGTCGGGCGCCTCGTACCAGGACGTCTCGTGGTAGAGCGCGATCTCGTGCCCGTCCGGGTCGACCGTGGTCCACAGTGGACCGATGCCGGGTTCGTCGCGCACCCACCGCCCGCTGCCGCCCGCGGCCCGCACCGCCGCCGTGCGGCGCTCCAGGGCTTCGGCGGAGGAGCAGCGCAGCGCGGTGCGGCCGACGCCCGGCCGGTCGCGGCGGGTCACCACGAGGCTGTGGTGCTCGTAGTCGTCCCAGGTGCGCAGGTAGGTGTGGTCCCCGTCCTGCGCGGTGGTGGTGAGCCCGAGGAATTCGGTGCAGAAGGCCACCGTGTCCGCGGGGCACGGCGTGAACAGCTGGACGTGCCCGAGGTGGGCGACGTCGCCGAGCGGCGGGCGCGTGGGCGTGTCGGCGACCATCCGCGCGAGGGTGGTGAGCTGCTCCGGGACGGGGTTCTTCGGGACGGGGTTCTTCGAGACGGGGTGTTCCGGGAGCGGGCTCTCCTGGGCCGGGTTCTCCTGGACCGGCTCTTCCGGGACCGGGTTCATGCGACCTCTCCTCCGAAGGGTTCAGCGACCGGTGGCGGGTTCCGGCGCCGCCGACTCGGCGCGCAGCCGGATCTTGCGGGTGGCGGGTCCGAACAGCGCCAGCGCGATCGCCCCCACCACCCAGGTTCCCGCGATGAAGTAGAAGACGGTCCGGTAACCGTGGCCGCTGTAGAGCGCGGCGATGATCAGCGGCCCGAAGGCGTTGGACAACCGGCCCAGCCCGTAGGAGATCGAGGTGCCCAGCGACCGGCCGCCGGTGTCGTAGAGCTCCGGCGAGTAGGCGTAGGCCAGCGAGGTGTAGCCGCGTTCGAACAGGTTCACCAGGAAGCCGAACACGACGACCAGCACCGGCAGGAACGTCAACCCGTACAGCAGCCCGGAACCGGCGATGATCAGGCCGAAGACCACCAGCGCCCACTTGCGCTCGAACCGATCGGTGACCTGCGCGGCCAGGAACGACCCGAGCGGCGCGCCGACGGTGGTGAGCGCGACGAAGAAGATGGAGTCCTCCACGCTGACGCCCTCGGCGGCCAGCAGCGTCGGCGCCCACGAGGAGAAGCCGAAGAACCCGATGGTCTGGGTGATCCACAGGACCGAGAGCAGCACGGTCGGGAACAGGAACTTGCGCTGCTTGAGCAGGCGCAGTCCCGGTTTCGCGGTGGCCGCCGCCGCGACCGGTTCGGCGGCGGCGGGCAGGGCGCCGTGCTCGTCGACGGCCTCGTCCTCCAGCCGCCGCAGGACCGCCTCGGCCTCCTCGCGGCGGCCGCGGTTCTCCAGCCACTGCGGGGATTCGACGAGCTTGCGCAGGAAGAACAGGAACAGCACGCCGAGCGCGCCCCACAGGTACACCAGCCGCCAGGTCTGCTCCCCCATCGGCACGACCAGCGCGGCGATCAGGTTGGTGACCGGGGTCCCGCAGATGCCGATCATGATCACGTAGGCCTGGAACTTGCCGCGCTTCGCCCGCGGGAACAGCTCGTTGAGGTACACGACCGCGACCACGGTCATCGCGGCGAGCCCGGCGCTGGTCAGCACCCGGAACACGCCCATCGAGGCGATGTCCCAGGCGAACACCGTCGCCAGCGACCACACCGAGAACCACACCGTGGTCAACGTCAGCGTCCGCTTCCGGCCCAGCCGGTCGGCCATCCCACCGGCCACCACCGACCCGAGGAACATGCCGACGAACGACAGCGAGGTCACGTAGGCGATGTGGCCGACGTCGGCGCCCCACTGCTCGCGGACCTTCGGCGCGGTGATGGCGAAGGTGTTGATGTCGGCGAACTCGAAGAAGTACGCGAACGCCAGGGCGGCGATCGTGGTCCGGTGGAACCGGGAGATCGGCAACCGGTCGAGCCGGTTCGCCGAGTTCGCGGCCCGTTCGTCGCCGTTGACGGGGTGCTGCACTGCGGTCTCCTCGGGGCGGGCCGGGCTTCGTCGCCCGGCCGTGGATCAGGCCTGCTCGTCCGGCCAGTACAGGCGCATCGGGTTGTCCACCAGCAGCGCCTGCCGCTGCTGCGGGGTGACCGCGATCCGCGGGACGTGGTCGAGCAGGAGCCCGTCGTCGGGCATGTGGTCGGTGAGGTTCGGGTGCGGCCAGTCGGTGCCCCACAGCACCCGGTCCGGGAAGGCCTCGACGGCGCGGCGCGCGAAGGGCACGACGTCGGCGTAGGCGTGCCGCTGCCCGTCGAGCGCGGGCGGGCCGGTGCGGGACAGGCGTTCCGGGCAGGAGACCTTGACCCACGCGCGGTGGCGGTCCGCGAACTCCAGGAACCGGCCGAACTCCGGCCCGTCCGGGTCCTGCGCGACGTCGGGGCGGCCGAGGTGGTCGATCACGATCGGCACCGGCAGGCTCGGCGCGAACTCCTCGATGTCGGGCAGGTCGCGGGCTTCGAAGTAGAGCACCACGTGCCAGCCCAGCGGCGCGATCTTCTCGGCGATGGCCCGCAGGGTCCGGGTCGGCGCGGTGTCGACGAGCCGCTTGACGAAGTTGAACCGCACCCCGCGCACCCCGGCCGCGTGCAGCCGCTCCAGCTCGGCGCGGGTGACGTCACCGTCCACCGCGGACACCCCGCGGGCTCGGCCGCCGGAGGCCCGCAGCGCGTCGACCAGGGCGCTGTTGTCGGTGCCGTGGCAGGTGGCCTGCACGATCACGTTGCGGGACAGGCCGAGGTGGTCGCGCAACGCGACCAGCTGCTCCTTGCCCGCGTCGACCGGGGTGTACTTGCGCTCGGCGGCGAACGGGAAGCGGGCGGCGGGCCCGAACACGTGGCAGTGCGCGTCGACCGAGCCCGCGGGCGGGACGAACGCCGGAGTGCTCGGTTCCGGGTGCCAGGGCAGCCACCCCGGGGTGACTTCGGTGCTCATGGGGTTCTCCTCCTGCCGCCGTGGCGGCGTGCGTCGTTGCACGGGATCGCCGGTTCCCGCTCCGGGACCCGGAGTTCAGTCCCGGTAGGTCAGTCCCATGGCTTCGAGCTTCGGGCGCATGCCGTAGAGGTCCAGGCCGAGCTCGCCCTCCTGGAACCGCGCCCGCTTGCCCGCTTCCCCGGCCTCCCGCTTCGCGGCGGCCGCCGCCACCTCCGATGCCTTCGCGGCGGGCACCACGACCACACCATCGGTGTCGGCCACGATGACGTCGCCCGGTTCGACCAGCGCGTTGGCGACGACGACCGGCACGTTCACCGAGCCGAGGGTGGCCTTGACGGTGCCCTTCGCGTTGATGGCGCGGGAGAACACCGGGAAGTCCATGGCGCGCAGCTCGTCGACGTCGCGGCAACCGCCGTCGATGACCAGCCCCTTCGCGCCGCGGGCGCGCAGCGAGGTGGCGAGCAGTTCGCCGAAGAAGCCGTCCTCGCATTCCGTGGTGCAGCCGGCGACCAGCACGTCGCCCTCCTGCACCTGCTCGGCGGCGACGTGCAGCATCCAGTTGTCCCCGGGCTGCAGCAGCGCGGTGACGGCGGTGCCGCAGACCCGCGCCCCTTCGTAGACGGGGCGGACGTAGGGCCGCAGCAGCCCGACCCGGCCCAGCGCCTCGTGGACGGTGGCGACGCCGAACTCCGCGAGGGCTTCGACGGCGTCCGGGTCGGCGCGCTGGACGGTCCGGTGGACGATTCCGAGTTCGTGCACGGTGCTCCTTCGGTTCAGCGGCCCTGCGCGGTCAGGCGCGCGTCCAGCCGGGGGTAGGCGCGGCGGGCGTTGCCCGCCTCGATGGCGGCGAGGGATTCGGCGGTGAGCCCGGCGCGCTCGACGTAGCGGCGGGTGTCGTCGAAGTGGTGCCCCGTGCGGGGGTCGATGCCGCGCACCGCGCCGACCATCTCCGAGGCGAACAGCACCGACTCGTGCGGGATCACGTCCAGCAGCAGGTCGATACCCGGCTGGTGGTAGACGCAGGTGTCGAAGAAGACGTTGCCCAGCAGCGCTTCCTCCGGCTCCGGCTTGCCCAGCGCTTGGGCGAGCCCGCGGAACCGGCCCCAGTGGTAGGGCACCGCGCCGCCGCCGTGCGGGATCACCAGGCGCAGCTCGGGGAAGTCGGCGAACAGATCTCCCTGCAGCAGCTGCATGAACGCGGTGGTGTCGGCGTTGAGGTAGTGCGCGCCGGTGGTGTGGAACGCCGCGTTGCAGCTGGTGGAGACGTGCACCATCGCGGGCACGTCCAGCTCGACGAGCTTCTCCCACACCGGGTACCAGTGCCGGTCGGTCAGCGGCGGGGCGGTCCAGTGCCCGCCGGAGGGGTCGGGGTTGATGTTCACCGCGACCGCGCCGAGCTCCCGCACCACCCGCTCCAGCTCGGGCAGGGTCGTCGCCGGATCGACCCCGGGCGACTGCGGCAGCATCGCACCGGGCGCGAACCGCTCCGGGTAGAGCTCCGAGACCCGGTGGCACAGGTCGTTGCAGATCCGCGCCCACGCCGCGGAGGTCGCGAAGTCCCCGACGTGGTGCGCCATGAACGAGGCGCGCGGGGAGAAGACGGTGACGTCGATGCCGCGCTCGTCCATCTGCCGCAGCTGGTGGGCTTCCAGGGACTCGCGGATCTCGTCGTCGCTGATCACCGGGCCCGCCGGGTCGGGCCGCAGCGCCGGGTCGGCCAGCCCGGCGACCTGCGCGTCGCGCCAGCGGCCGAGCGGCTCGGGGGCGGTGGTGTAGTGGCCGTGCACGTCGATGATCACGCGGAACGCTCCTCGGCAGCGGGATTCCAGAGGGCGGCGGGTACCAGGACCTCGCCGGACATCAGCAGGCGGGCGGTGCGCAGCAGTCCCGAGCGCAGCACCCGGCCGGGTTCGGCGGGGTCGAGCCCCAGGGTGACGCTGAACTCGCCGGACGGGTGCTCCACCGAGACGGTGGGTTCGGTGCCGCGGACCTCGGCGGCCACCTCGCGGGCGACGCTGCCCTCCAGTACGCACGCGGTGGCGGCGGTGACCGCGGCCAGCACGCCGATCGAGCGGTGCGCGACCCGCGGGATGAGGCTGCGGGTGGACAGGTCGCCGCCGTGCCGGGGCGGCGCGACGAGCGTCATCTTCGGGTAGTTCTTCGCTTCCACGTCGCCGAGCCCCATCGCGCGGCCGCAGACCAGCCGCAGCGCCTCCACCTTCGCCCGGAGCTCCGCGTCGGCGTCGATCTCGGCGGGGTCCTCGTAGCCGGTGGAGCCGAGCCGCGCGGCTTGGACGACCACCAGCGGCTGCCCGTTGTCGATCAGCGTCACGTCCACCGCGCCGAGCCCGGGGACGTCGACGGTGTCCCGCGTGTTCCCGGTCGGCAGCAGCGAACCGGCCACCGAGCCCGCGGTGTCCAGGAACCCGATCTCGACCGGCGCGGCGGTGCCGGGGACGCCGTCGATGCGCGCGTCGCCCGCGTACTCGACGTGCCTGGTCCCGTCCGGTCCGGCGGGGGTGCGGACGGTGATCTCGGCGACCATGCCGGTGTTGCGGGTGAGCACGCGGGCGGTGGTGCGGTCGGCGTCCGGGACGACCATGCCGGTCTCGACGGCGAACGGGAGCACCGCGGCGAGCATGTTCCCGCAGTTCGCGGTCGTGTCGACGGTGCTCCCGCCGGGCTGCACCTGGCCGAACGTCCACTCCACGTCCACGCCGGGGCGCTCGCCCGGGCGCACGATCCCGACCTTGCTGGTCAGCGGGTGCGCTCCCCCGAGCCCGTCGATCTGCCGCTCGTCCGGGGAACCGAGCGCGGCCAGCAGCACGGCGTCGCGGGTGGGAACGTCCGCGGGCAGCGCCCGCTCGTCGAAGAACGGTCCCCGCGAGGTGCCGCCCCGCAGGAACAGGCACGGGACCGCGGTCTGCGCGCCGCGGCGGTGCGAGCGCGCGGCCGGTCCGGCGTCGGCGGGCATGGCATTCCTCCTCCGAGGTGCCGCGGGTGCGGCGTCCTCCGTGGGCATGCCGAGCAACCTAAACTATGAACACGATTGTTAACAATCCCTTGGACAAAATCAGATTCGGTGCGTGGTCCCGGACATCGGGGGCCTGGCGGACCGGAGGCCGCGCCCGCGCTCCGGCACCAGCACGTTGCCAGCGCTGCGACCAGGGGCGGGGCGCCATAGCATCGCATCCGCCACGGCCCTCCAGCGCCTGCGAGGAGTGCGGATGTCCGAACAACACGGCGGATCCGACGACCCGGAGCTCGCGGGCTTCGACGAGGAGCCGGACCTGTCGGCGGCGGAGCGGGACCTGCGTGGTGTGCCCACCCGGACGCCCGCGGGGGATCCGATCCGGAACGTGTACTACGTGGCGTTCGTGGCCGCGCTGGGCGGCCTGCTGTACGGGTACGACACCGGGGTCATCTCCGGCACCCTGATCCAGATCGCCCAGGACTTCGGCATCACCGAGTCCTACCGGCTGTTCGGCGCCACCATCCCCGGCCACACCATCGAAGAGGTGATCACCGCCTCGATCCTGGTCGGCGCGGTGGTGGGCGCGCTCGGCGCGGGCTGGTTCGCGATGCGGTTCGGCCGCCGGTCGACGATCATCACCGTCGCGGTGATCTTCGCGGTCGGCGTGGTGCTGGCCGGGCTCTCCCCCGAACCGCTGACGCTGATCGGCAGCAGGCTGCTGCTGGGGCTGGCGGTGGGCGGCTGCACCCAGACCATCCCGACCTACATCGCCGAGCTGTCCCCGCCGGAGCGCCGCGGTGGTTTCGTCACCTTCTTCAACGTCGCGATCGGCATCGGCATCCTCGCCGCCGCGCTGGTCAACGTGGTGTTCCGCGAAGCCGGCTGGCACTGGAAGATCATGGTCGCGGTGGTGCCCGCGGGCCTGCTGGTCCTCGGCATGCTCCGGGCCCCCGAGAGCCCGCGCTGGCTCGTGCACCACGACCACGTCGACGCGGCGCGGATGGTGCTGCGGTGGGTCCGGCCCGACGGTCCGGCCGCCGACCGCGAGGTGCGCGGGATCGAGCACGTGCTCCAGCGGGAGAACGAAGCCCGCGGCGGCCCGTGGTCGGCCCTGGGCGAGAAGTGGCTGCGCCCGGCGCTGGTCGCGGGCCTGGCGGTCGCGATCTTCACCCAGATCACCGGGCTGGAGATGATGATCTACTACACGCCGGTCATCCTGACCATGGTCGGCTTCTCGTCCGGGTTCTCGCTGTGGGCCAACGTCGGCGTCGGCGTCGTGTACGTGGTGATGACGCTGGTCGGCAAGCTGGTCGTCGACCGGATCGGCCGCCGCAGCCTAATGCTGACCATGCTGCCCGGGTCGGCGATCTCGATCGCGCTGTTCGGGCTGCTGTTCCTGGTCTCCGGCCAGCGGCCGGACCCGTGGCTCGCCCTGGCGCTGCTGCTGGCGTTCATGTTCTTCCAGGCGGGCGGCATCCAGGTCGTCGGCTGGCTGATCGGCTCGGAGATCTACCCGCTGCGGATCCGGCCCGCCGCCACCGGCCTGCACGCCGCCGCGCTGTGGGGGGCGAACCTGCTGGTCACCTCGACGGCGCTCACCCTCGTCAACGCGCTCACCCTGGGTGGGGCGATGCTGGTCTACGCCGCGCTGAACGTCCTGGCCTGGGTGGTCGTGCTGCTCCGCGTGCCCGAGACGAAGGGCCGGTCGCTGGAGACCATCGAGCGCAGTCTCAAGCGCGGCACCTTCCTGCCCGAACCGGTGCGGCACAGGTCCTGACGCCGCCGCGCGGACGGTCTCACCAGCTGCGCGCCGCGGCGCGCAGCTCCCCGAAGACGAGCGCGCGGGGCGAGGCGGTCGGCGTCCGCTAGCGGCGGACCCGGCCGCTCACCCGAGCGCGAGCAGCTCCTCGGCGGCGGTGGCGTCGGTGACGAGGCCGTGGATGAGGCCGGAGCGGATCGCCGCGAGCATCGCCTTGGTCTTCGTGGCACCGCCGCCGACGGCGATCACCTCCGGGACCTGGCGCAGCAGCTCCGCCGGGATCGCGATGCAGCGGTCCTCCAGCCCGGAGACCACGCCGCCCTGCACGTTGAGCAGCGTCCCGCACACCTCGGCCTGCACGCCCTTGGCGAGCAGCGCCCGCCGCTCCTCCACCGGCAGCGAATCGTGCATCTTCGAATCCGGCGGGTCCCAGCTGCCGACGCCCACGACCGCCCGCGTCACCGTCCGGTGCAGCTCCAGCGCGCGGGCGATCCCGGGCTGGCTGCGCAGCCCGCGGGCCGTGGTGGTGTCGGCGACGACGAACGGCGCGTAGATCGGGCTCGCCGGGCCGCCGTTGACCGCGGACACCTGCCGCACCAGCTCGACGGTGTTCTCCGAGACCGAACCGGCGACCCCGGTCAGCTGCACCACCGGGCAGGTCGCCAGCTCGGTCAGCGACTCGGGGATCGAACCGAGCGTGCGGCCCCAGGCGACGCCGAGGCAGTCGTCCTCGGTCACCACGTCGCCGAGCAGCTCGGCGGCGACCTTGCCGAGCTGGCGCCGCCGGGTGGCCGCGTCGTCGGCCGTGACCACGGCGAGCGCCCGCTTCAACCCGAAGTGGCGGCGCAGCCGGTCCGAGAGCCCGGCGTCCACACCGGACGGGAGTTCGACGGTGATGCGCACGATCCCCGCCGCGTGCGCGGCGTCGAGCAGCCGCGCCACCTGGAACCGCGACAGCGCGAGGTCCTCCGCGATCTGGGACTTCGTCCGCTTCTCGAAGTAGTGCTTCGTCGCGACGAGCGCGGCCAGCATCTGGCGCTCCGGACCCACCTGGACTCCCGACTGGCGTGACGACCGCTCATATGAGCGGCCGGTGTTGACTGATGAGCGGGGCGGGTCCGAAGGTAGCACCTCGTCGACATCGGGGTCCGACGCGCGAGGAGAGCAGTGCACGGCAACGCGACAGGACCGGCTCACCGGAGCCGGGCCGGGCGGTGGGGACGAACCACCGCCTCCGGTCGAGGCTGCCCGGCCCCTCGCCTCGGGCACGACCCGGCCCACGAGCGCCCGGCTGATCGGCGCCTCGCCGGCCCGGTACGGCCGGGTCACCCCGTACCCCGCTCCCCCGAACCGGCCCGCCGGGCGGGGCAGCAGCGGCGATCCGGCGGAACCGGGTGGCCCGGGACGGCGCCGGAGGAGCGGACATCTGCGCAGAGTCCGCCCGTCCGGCCCGCCCCGGCCGCACCGGTCGCCGCTCCCCCGTTGACCCGCGGCCCGCTGGGCGCCCGCGATGGCGGAGTGCACCGCGTCATCGCAGGCAGCAGCCCGCCCTGGCAACGGAGATGATCCGCCCCGCGGGCGGATCGATGATCGAGAAGTGGAACCACTGGAGGCAAAGGTGCCGAACCCCATTCCCAGCCGGATGTCGGCTGTCGTCGTCCACGGCCCGGAGGACTACCGCCTGGAAGAGGTGGACGTCCCCGCACCGGCCGCGGGCGAGTTGTTGATCGAAGTGGAAGCGGTCGGCGTCTGCGCCAGCGACCTGAAGTGCTACCACGGCGCCGCGAAGTTCTGGGGCGACGAGAACCGCGCCGCCTGGGCGCAGAAGGGGATCATCCCCGGCCACGAGTTCGTCGGCACCGTCGTGTCCGGTGACGAGGAGGCGCTGCGGCACCACAAGGTGGAGGTCGGCGACCGGATCGCCTGCGAGCAGATCGTGCCCTGCGAGGAGTGCCGGTACTGCCGCCGCGGCGAGTACTGGATGTGCGGGCCGCACGACATGTTCGGCTTCCGCAACTACCACGGCGCCATGGCCCAGTACACGCTGGTGCCGAAGAAGGCCCGCGCGCACAAGGTCTCGCACGACCTGAAGCCGGAGCACGCCGCCTACGCCGAACCGCTGTCCTGCGCGCTGCACGCGGTGGAGCGCGCCGACATCAAGTTCGGCGACGTGGTCGTCGTCGCGGGCTGCGGCCCCATCGGCCTCGGCCTGATCGCCGGTGCGCGGCAGAAGAACCCGATGACGCTGGTCGCGCTGGACCTCGACGACGACAAGCTCGAACTGGGCCGCCGCTGCGGCGCCGACGTCACCTTCAACCCGTTGAAGGACGACGTGGTCGCCAAGGTCGCCGAACTGACCGAGGGCTACGGCGCCGACGTCTACCTGGAGGGCACCGGTGCCACCCCGGCGGTCGGGCAGGGGCTGAACCTGCTGCGCAAGCTCGGGACCTACGTGGAGTACTCGGTGTTCGGCTCGGACGTGACGGTCGACTGGTCGATCATCTCCGACGACAAGGAGCTCAACGTCCTCGGCGCGCACCTCGGGCCGCACTGCTGGCCCGCGGCGATCAAGCTGCTGGAGCAGGGCAAGATCCCGGTCGACGAGATCTGCACCCACCAGCTCGGTTTGAGCGAGTTCCAGCAGGCCCTCGACCTGGTCGCCGACACCTCGGGTGCGTCGGTCAAGGTCTCGATCCTGCCCAACGCGTGAAGGGCGGGACGAACATGACCACCACCGAGACCACCGGCGCGCAGCGCGAGACGTTCCTCGACCGGGTCGGCATCCCGCACTCGCTGCGCTGGGGATTCCTCGCCGTGCTCGTCTTCATGACCGGCAACGGCACCGAGACCAACTTCATCTCACCGCACATCGAGACGGTGCTGGGCAGCCCCGCGGCCACGGTCAGCACGCTCATCTCCATGTACGGCGTGTCCGTGCTGGTGGGCAGCTACCTGTCCGGCGTGCTGGCCGACCTGTGGGGGCCGCGCCGCGTGATGCAGCTCGGCGCCGCCGTGTGGGTGGTGTTCGAGGCGCTGTTCCTGCTGGCGCTCGGCACCGGCAGCATGCCGCTGGTGTTCCTGACCTACTTCCTGCGCGGGTTCGGCTATCCGCTGTTCGCGTTCGCGTTCCTGGTGTGGGTCAACGTGGTCACCCCGGTGGAGCGCAACGGCAAGGCCGTCGGCTGGTTCTACGTGATGTTCACCGGCGGCCTGCCCACGCTGGGTTCGCTGTACGCGCTGGGCATGATCCCCCTCTTCGGCGGTGGAACGGGCGGGGAGACCGGGGCGATGGTCGCCTCCATCGCGCTCGTGGTGATCGGCTTCCTGATCGGGCAGTTCGCGGTGCGCGACCCGCGCGGCGACCGCCGCGTCGCCGCCGCGGAACTCTCGACCACCGAGGTGCTGACCGCGGGGCTGCGGCTCACCGCGCGCCGGCCGAAGATCCTGATGGGCTTCCTGGTCCGGCTGATCAACACCGCGCCGCAGTACGGCATGTTCATCATCCTGCCGACGGTGATCGCCGACGAGCTCGGCTGGGGGCAGTCGCGCTGGCTGGTCATGACGACGCTGGTCTACGCGTCGAACATCCTGCTCAACGCCGTGTTCGGCGCCATCGGCGACCAGTGGGGCTGGCGGCGGACCGTGCAGTGGTTCGGCGTCTTCGGGTCCGCGGTCGGACTGCTCGCCTGGTGGTACGTGGCGCACCTGGTCCCCGCGGGATCGACGTGGGGATTCTGGGCCGCGACCGCCGCGGGCTGCCTGTTCGGCGCGCTGCTCGCCGGGTTCGTCCCGATGGGGGCGATCATGCCGGCGCTCGCCCCCGAGCAGAAGGGCGCGGCGATGGCCATGTACACCACCGCGGCGGGGGGCGCCGCGTTCCTCGGCGCCGCCGTCCCGGCCGTGGTGCTGAGCATCGGGCTCGGCAACTCCGGCGTGGTGTGGGCGTTCGTCCTGCTCTACGTGGCCGCGTTCATCATGGTCGGCTACCTGAAGGTGCCGGAGGACGAGAACCGGCGGGCGGTGGCCGCGAGCCGCTGACCCGTTCCGCTCGACGCAGGTCCGCCCGTGCCGCACGGGCGGACCTGCTCGTGTTCGGGACCCGTACCGGGCGGGCGGCACCTCGCCACCGTCCACATCGGCCGGACGGGTGTCCGGGATCACTCGCCGCGACGGGATTTCGGGCGGGAATCCGCTTGACCGTGCCGCGACGGCCGGGCGTGTGCTGGGCGCATGCCGCTCACCGCCGCCACCTACCTCGCCTCGCACCTGCTGAGCCTGCTCGGCAACGGGATCGCCGCGGTCGCGCTGCCGCTGATCGTGCTGCAGACCACCGGGAGCCCGCTGGGCACCGCGGTCCTCGCCGGGGCGACCGCGATCCCCGCCGTGGTGGTCGGCCTGCTCGGCGGAGTCGTGATCGACCGGGTCGACCGGCGCACCGCCTCGGCGGTCTCCGACCTCGTCTCCGCCGCATCGGTCGCCGCGCTGCCCCTGGTCGACCTGCTCTGGGGCCTGAACCTGACCTGGTTCGTCCTGCTGGGGATCCTCGGCTCGTTCGGGGACGTGCCCGGCACGACGGCGCGCGAAGTGCTCGCGCCCGCGGTGGCGCGGCACGCCGGGATCGACCTGACCCGGTTGATCGGCCTGCGCCAGACCACGACCTCCGCGGCCCTGGTGGTCGGCCCGGCGGCGGCCGGCCTGCTGCTCGCCACCTTCGACGCCACCTCGGTGCTGTGGATCACCGCGGGGACCTCGGCCGCGGCGGCGCTGCTGACGCGGACGCTGCCGCGCGGGCTCGGCGCGGTCGAGGCCACCGCGGCGCCGCGCCGCTCGGTGCTGCGGGAACTCGGCGAAGGCTTCGCCGTGGTGGGGCGGAGCCGGTTCCTGCTCGGCACGTCCGGGATCGTCGTCGGCCTCGCCGTGGCGCTCGGCGGGTTGCAGGGCCTGGTGATGCCGCTGTACTTCGACCGCATCGCCCGGCCCGACCTGCTCGGGCTGGTGCTCACCGCGCTCGCCGCCGGGATGCTGGGCGGCGCGGCGCTCTACGGCGCCGTCGGGCGGCGGCTCGGCACCCGGACGTGGCTGTCGATCGGATTCGCCCTCACCACCGCCGGATTCCTGCTGATGGCGTCCCTGCTCGCCCCGGCCGCGGTGTTCGCGGGCGCCGCCTTGCTCGGCCTGGGCAACTCCGTGGTCGGCGCGGTCGTCGGGGTGCTGCAGGTCGAACGCACCAGCGGTGCGGTGCGCGGGCGGGTGCTCAGCCTCAAGACCACACTGCTGACCGTCGCCGCCCCCGCCGGGATCGGGCTGGCCGGGGTGGTGGCCGAGCACGGGACGCCGGTCCTCGCCGGGCTCAGCGTCGCCGGGGTGTGGGTGCTGGTGCTGGCGGCCGTGCTCGGCACCCGCGCGCTGCGCGACGTGGCACCGGCGGCGGTCCCCTCCCCCGCCCGCGGCTGAGGACGCGGTGCGCACCGCGCGGCACGCGACGTGTGGTGGGCTGGTACCCGCCCCGGGGCCCGCCCGCAGCGGAGCACCGGCGGTGGCGCGGAGCGCACCACCGGCTCGGCGACGCGATCACACCGGCGTGACCAGGAGGAACCGACCATGCAGACCATCCGCCACGACCGCACCGACGGCGTCCTCGTCGTCACGCTGGACCGCCCGGACCAGCTCAACGCCTTCACCGTCACCATGGCCGACGAGCTGGAGGAGACCTTCGTCCGGGCCGCCGCCGACGACTCGGTGCGCGCGGTCGTCGTCACCGGTGCCGGGCGCGCCTTCTGCGCCGGCATGGACCTCAGCGCGGAGGGCAACGTGTTCGGCCTGGACGAGTCGAAGCGGCCGACGCTCACCGACCTGGCCGACCTGTCCGATCCGGAGCTGGCACGCATCCGCGACACCGGCGGCCGCGTCACCCTCGCCGTGCACGACTGCACCAAGCCCGTCATCGCCGCCATCAACGGCGCCGCCGTGGGCATCGGGGCGACGATGACGCTGGCGATGGACGCGCGCCTGATGTCGAGCAGGGCGCGCTTCGGCCTCGTGTTCGGGCGGCTCGGCATCGTGCCGGAGGCCGCGTCCTCCTGGTTCCTGCCGCGCATCGTCGGACTGCCCCGGGCACTGGACCTGGTGTACCGGGCGGACATCCTCGACGCCGCGGCCACCGCGGAAGCCGGGCTCGCGAACGCCGTGCACGAGCCCGACGCGCTGCTCGACGAGGCGCTGCGGCTCGCCGACGCCTGGACCAGGGACCGCTCGCCCGTCGCGACCGCGCTGACCCGCCAGCTGATGCGCCGCGGCAGCGCCCTCGCGCACCCGCGCGACGCGCACCGGCTCGACTCGCTCGCGATGTTCTACACCAGCATCGGCGACGGCGCCGAAGGCGTCGCCGCCTTCCGGGAGAAGCGCGCGCCCGAATTCCGCGGCAAGGCCTCCGACCTGCCCGCCTTCCACGCCGAATGGCTCGACGAGCAGCGGTGATCGCCGACGTCAGCGGTGCCGGGCGAGGCCGCGTTCGTCGTGGGTAGCGGCGGGCCGGGAGCGGTCCAGCGCGCGGCCGAGGACGTCGTCCCCCTTCGCGCGGCGGGAGCCCTCGTCACGCGTCGTAGTCCACGGTGACCTCGTCGGAGCAGGGCAGGCTCTGGCAGGTGAGCACGAAGCCCGCGTCCACTTCGGACCGCTCCAGGGCGAAGTTGCGGCGCATGTCGACCTCGCCGCGGGTGACCAACGCGCGGCAGGTCCCGCACACCCCGCCCTTGCAGGCGAACGGCAGGTCGGGCCGGGAGCGCTGCGCACCGTCCAAGATGGACGCATCGCGGGGCAGCGAGGTCGTGGTGCTCCGGCCGTCGAGCACGACGGTGACCTCGCTGGCCGCGCCGCCCACCGCCGCGTCCGGATGCCGCACCGGTGCGGGCGGGGCGTCGTCGACGAAGAACAGCTCCAGGTGGATGCGGTCCTCGGCGACCCCGGCGCCGGCCAGGTGGTCGCGGGCAGCGGTGACCAGCTCGAACGGCCCGCACAGCCACCAGTGGTCCACCGCGTCGAGCTCGCCGAGCAGCGGGCCGAGCGCGGCGAGCTTCTCCGGGTCGAGCCTGCCGGTGAACAGTTCGGCCTCGCGCGGCTCCCGGGACAGCACGTGGATCAGCTCCAGCCGCGCCGGGTGGCGGTCCTTCAGGTCGGCGATGTCGTCGGCGAACATCACCGTGTCGGCCCGCCGGTTGCCGTACAGCAGCGTCACCGAGGCGTCGGGATCCCGCAGCACCGTCGCCGCGATCGACAGCACCGGCGTGATCCCGGATCCCGCGGCGATGAGCACGTGCCTGCCGGGCACGTCCGGTTCCGGAGTGAAGTTCCCGGTGGGCGTGCCGACCTCGACCTCGTCGCCGGGGCGCAGGTCGCGCACGAGCCAGGTGGAGAACAACCCGTCGGGGACCTCCCGCACTCCGATCCGCGGTGCGGTCCCTTCCGGGGAGCAGATCGAGTAGGAGCGCCGTTCCTCGCGCCCGTCGACGGTGCGCCGCAGCGTCAGCGACTGCCCGGCGCGGAACGAGTACGCCCCGGCGAGCTCGTCGGGCACCGCGAAGGTCACCGCCACGGCGTCGTCGCACAGCCGGGAGACGTCGGCGACGCGCAGCACGTGGAACTCACCGCGCAGCCGGGACGCAACGGGGGTGCTCACGTCAGATCTCCTTCACGTGCTCGAACGGTTCGGCGCAGGAGCGGCAGCGGCGCAGCGCCTTGCACGCGGTCGCGGCGAACCGGGACACCTCGACGGTGTCGGGGGAACCGCACCGCGGACAGGACACCCGCCGCACGGCCGGGCCGAGGGTCAGCGGGATCGGCCCGGCCGCCGGCCGCGGCCCGGTGCCGGGCGGGGCGATGCCCGCTTCGGCGAGCTTGCGGCGCCCGTCCGCGCTGATCCAGTCGCTGCTCCAGGCCGGGGTGAGCGCGGTGCGGATCTCCACGTCGTCGTACCCGGCGCCGCGCAGCGCGTGCTCCAGGTCGTCGCGCATGGTGTCCATCGCCGGGCAGCCCGAGTAGGTGGGCGTGATCGTGACGACGACCCGGCCGCCGGACTCCGACACCTCGCGCAGCACGCCGAGGTCGGCGAGGGTGAGCATCGGCAGCTCCGGGTCCACCACCGCCGCGGCGACGGTGCGCGCGTCCTGCCGCAGGCCGGTCACCACGTCGACCCCGGCATCGCCCGGGCCACGCTCTGCAGCTCGGCCAGCAGGAATCCCATCGCTTCGGTGTGCACGCCGTCGCGGCCCGTCCGGTTCGAGACCCCGGCGATCGGTGCCGCGTCCGGCTCGGCCAGCGTCGCGGCGGCGAACACCTGCGCCAGCACCGCGTCGAACTCGGCGCGCAGCCCGGCCGGGTCGACGCCGACGCCGTCCGCCGCGAGCGCCTCCTCCACGGGATGGGTGGTGAACAGCTCGGCCACGTACGGCCACACCGCCGCGAGCCCAGCGGTGACGCGCTGGTGGGAGTGGTCGGTGCCGTCGCCGAGGCGCACCACCCACTGCGCGGCGTAGTCGCGGTGGTAGGTGACCTCCTTGACGCCCTTGTCGGCGATGGCGGCCAGCACCGGGTCGCGGGAGCCGGTGAGCCGCTGCAGCAGCGCGAGCCGCCAGGTGGCGAACACCAGCAGCCGGGCGACCAGTTCGCCGAAGTCGCCGCGTTCCAGCTCGACGAGCCGGACGTTGCGGAACTCGTGCTCGGCGCGGGAGAACGCGTAGTCGTCCTCGCCCCGCCCCCGGCCCTCCGCCTTCCCGGCGCGGGCGAGCAGCAGCCGCGCCTGGCCCAGCAGGTCGAGGCCGATGTTCGCGATCGCCACCTCGTCCTCCAGCTCGGGCGCCCGGGTGCACCACTCCTGCAACCGGTGCGAGAGGACCAGCGCGTCGTCGCCGAGCATCAGGCAGTACGCGGCGAGCACGGCGCCGTCCACACCGCCCGGGAGGGTGGTGTCCACTCCGGACAGCGGGTCCTCGAAGCCGGTGCCGAACGCCCAGCGGGCGTCGCCCTCCTCGGTGAGGGCTTCGTAGGCGTTGTCGAAGGACATCGGTGCCTCACATGTGCGGGACGGACTCGGGGATGTCGTAGAACGTCGGGTGCCGGTACACCTTGTCCCCGCTGGGCGCGAAGAACGGGTCCTTCTCGTCGGGCGAGGAGGCGGCGATGGCCGAGGCGCGCACCACCCAGATCGACACGCCCTCGTTGCGGCGCGTGTAGAGGTCGCGGGCGTGGTGCAGCGCCATCTGGTCGTCGGCGGCGTGCAGCGAGCCGACGTGCACGTGGTTCAGGCCGCGCTTGCCGCGGACGAACACCTCGTACAGCGGCCAGTCGTGCCGGGCACCGGCGGGGTTCGAGTCGCTCATGCCGTCGCCTCCTGGTTCTTCGCCGCGTGCGCGGCCGCGGCCTCGCGGACCCAGGCGCCTTCGTCGTGGGCGCGGCGCCTGCGGGCGATGCGCTGCGCGTTGCACGGGCCGTTGCCCTGCAGCACGTTCTTGAACTCGGCCCAGTCGACGGCGCCGAAGTCGTAGTGCCCGCGGTCGGCGTTCCACGCCAGGTCCGGGTCCGGGAAGGTGACGCCGAGGGCTTCGGCCTGCGGCACGGACATGTCGACGAAGCGCTGCCGCAGCTCGTCGTTGGTGTGCCGCTTGACCTTCCACGCCATCGACTGGGCGGTGTTCGGCGAGTCGGCGTCCGGCGGGCCGAACATCATCAGCGACGGCCACCACCAGCGGTCGACGGCCTCCTGCACCATCTCCCGCTGCTGCCCGGTGCCCCGCATCATCGTCATGAGCAGCTCGTAGCCCTGGCGCTGGTGGAAGGACTCCTCCTTGCAGATCCGCACCATCGCCCGCGCGTAGGGGCCGTAGGAACTCCGGCACAGCGGCACCTGGTTGCAGATCGCGGCGCCGTCGACGAGCCAGCCGATCACCCCGACGTCGGCGAACGTCAGCGTCGGGTAGTTGAAGATCGACGAGTACTTCTGGCGGCCGGAGATGAGCTTCTCGGTCAGGTCCGCCCGGTCCACGCCGAGGGTTTCCGCCGCGGAGTACAGGTACAGCCCGTGCCCGGCCTCGTCCTGCACCTTCGCCAGCAGGATCGCCTTGCGCCGCAACGAGGGCGCCCGCGTGATCCAGTTCCCCTCGGGCTGCATGCCGATGATCTCGGAGTGCGCGTGCTGGGCGATCTGGCGGACCATCGTCTTGCGGTAGCCCTCGGGCGCCCAGTCGCGCGGTTCGATCCGCTGATCGCGTTCGATGGTCCGCTCGAAGTGGGATTCGAGTTCGGTCTCGGGGAGCGTGGCGGTCATCGGTCCTCCTTCGCGACGAGGGTCAGCACGTCGTACTTCGCGACGGACTCGCCGTTCTGGTTGGTGACGTCGGCGTCCCACCGGACCTCGCCGTAGTCCTGGTCGACGCGCGGGATGATCTGCTTGGCCGTCAACGTCACGGTCAGCTCGTCGTCCGCCTGGACCGGCGTCAGGAAGCGCAGGTTCTCCAGCCCGTAGTTCGCCAGGACCGGGCCGGGTTCCGGCGAGACGAACAGGCCCGCGGCGAACGAGACCACCAGGTAGCCGTGCGCGACGATCCCGCCGAACAGCGGGTTGGCCGCGGCCGCTTCCGGGTCGGTGTGGGCGTAGAAGGTGTCGCCGGTGAACTCGGCGAAGTGGTCGATGTCGGCGCGGGTGACGGCGCGCGGCCCGGCGACGACGGTGTCGCCGATCTCCAGCTGCGCCAACGACTTCCGGAAGGGGTGCACCTCGGCCTCGCGCCGCGGGGCGCCTGGGACCCAGCGCCCGGTGATCCCGCTGAGCGCGGCGGGCGAGCCCTGCACGGCGGTGCGCTGCATGTGGTGCAGCACGCCGCGGATGCCGCCCAGCTCCTCGCCGCCGCCCGCGCGGCCCGGGCCGCCGTGCACGAGCTGCGGCATCGGCGAGCCGTGCCCGGTGGATTCCTCCGCGTCCGCGGCGTCGAGCACCAGCAGGCGACCGTGGAACGGTGCGACGCCGAGCACGACCTCGCGCACGAAGCCCGGGTCGGCGGAGACGACGGAACCCACGAGGCTGCCGCCGCCGCGGGCCGCCAGCTCGACGACCTGCGCGGCGGAGGTGTAGGGCAGCAGCGTCGAGACCGGCCCGAACGCCTCGACCTCGTGCGGCTCGGGCCGTTCCGGGTCGGCGCGCAGCAGCACCGGCGAGAGGAACGCGCCGCGTTCGGCGTCCGCGCCGACGACGTCGACGTGCTCGGGGTCGCCGAACACCACCGAGCCGGCGGCCAGCAGCGCCTTCAGCGAGCGGCGGACCTCCTCGCGCTGCTCCAGGCTCGCCAGCGCCCCCATCCGGACGCCGTCGGCGTCAGGGGCGCCGACGGTGACCTTCGCGAGCCGTTCGGAGGCCGCCGCGGCGACGTCGTCGATCAGCTCGGCAGGCACGAACGCGCGGCGGATCGCGGTACACTTCTGCCCGGCCTTGACCGTCATCTCGGTGGTGAGCTGCTTGACGAACAGGTCGAACTCCGCGGTGCCCGGGACCGCGTCGGGGCCGAGGATCGAGCAGTTCAGCGAGTCGGCTTCGGCGTTGAACCGCACCGAGTTCCGCACGATCGCCGGGTGGGCGCGCAGCTGCTGCGCCGTCGCGGCCGAGCCGGTGAACGACACCAGGTCCTGCGCGGTCACGTGGTCCAGCAGGTCTCCGGCGCTGCCCGCGACGAACTGCAGCGAACCCTCCGGCAGGATGCCCGATTCGACGATCAGCTCGACCAGCCGCGCCGTCAGGTACGCCGTCTGGCTGGCGGGCTTGACCAGGCTCGGCACCCCGGCGAGGAACGCGGGGGCGAACTTCTCCAGCGGGCCCCAGACGGGGAAGTTGAAGGCGTTGATCTGCACGGCGACCCCGCGCAGCGGGGTGGCGATGTGCTGGGCCAGGAACGTGCCGCCCTTGCTCAGCGGCTCGACGGCGCCGTCGACGTAGATGGTGTCGTTGGGCAGTTCGCGCTTGCCCTTCGAGCCGTATGCGAACAGGACGCCGATGCCGCCGTCGACGTCGAACTTCGAGTCGCCGAGCGTGGCGCCGGTCTTCGCGGACAGCGCGTAGAGCTCATCGCGGTGCTCGCGCAGGTGCGAGGCGAGCGCCTTGAGCAGCGCGGCGCGCTGGTGGAAGGTCAGCCGCCGCAGCGCGGGACCGCCGACCTCGCGGCCGTACCGCAGCGCGGCGGCGAAGTCGATCCCGGTCGAGGAGATCCGCGCGACCTCCTCCCCGGTGGAGGCGTCGTGCAGCGGAGCGCCCTCGTCCGCCGCCGCGCGCCACTCCCCGGAGACGTAGCTGCGCAACAGCTCTGCCGCGTGCCCCATCGACTCTCCTCAACCGATTAACCGACCGAACGTTCAGGAACTGATGCTAGCGCGCCCGCGGAGCCGGGGGAACCCGGAACCGCGAAGCAGCGGCCCCGCGTCCCGGCTCGCCCGCGAGTTCACCCCGCGCACCCAGCCCGCCGGCCGACCGCGCCCGGCCGGACCGGCGCTCCCGGCGACACCGAGGTCCGGGCGTCCGCGACCGCGAAGGCCTGCGCGATCCCGGCACCACCCCTCCGGCCGCCGCCGAGCACCCGCCGTCCGCCGGGATCCGCGCCGGACGATCGACCGGCGCGACCCGCGGTGGCCGACCCCACCGCAGCGGCTCCCGCGTTCCGACGCCGAAGCCCGGTTCCCGGCGCGGACCACTCCGCATTCCGCCGCACGCCGCACCTCGAACCGCCGGACGGCCCCGCACCGGGACACGTTCGCCGGTTCGGCGGCGCGGAATTCGGGACTACCGTTGTGCCACGTCGGGAAACTCGACGAGCCCAGATGGAGGGACGGTCCATGCCGAAGCCCGAATCTGCCACCAAGGACCCGAACAAGGGCTGCGTAGCGCTCCTCGGCTGGAGCCTCAACGCGGTGGAAGCCCTCGACCGGTTCGACCGGAGGTACGTGGTCGTCGCACCGGACTGGGCGGAGGAGTACTGCGCCGAACACGACATCCCGTACCTGCGCTGGAACTTCGAACGGCTCAACGACCGCTCGATGGAGATCGCCGAGCTGCTGCAGGACCGCGGCGTCGACGTGGCCATCCCGCTGTTCGAGGAGACCGTGGAGTGAACCGGGGCGATCAACTCGGTGCTGCTGGACAACCCGCGGCTGCTCGGCCAGGCGATGCTGTTGCGGGACAAGGCGTTGATGAAGCGCCGCGCCCAGCTCGGCGGCATCCGGGTGGGGATCTTCGAGGAGGCGCACGACCGGGACGACGTGATCCGGTTCCTCAAGCGGGTCAACCAGACGCTGCTCAAGCTCGACGGCGACCCGAACGACCCGATCCACATCAAAGCCTTCGACAAGGCGGGCTGCCTCGGGCACCGGGTGATCCGCACCCCGGACGAGATCGACGCCATCCCGGACGAGGAGTTCCCCGTCCTGATGGAATCGCACCTGGACGGCTGGGAGTTCGCCGTCGAGGCGTGGATCCACCACGGGAAGATCAAATTCCTGAACATCTCCGAGTACGTCACGCTCGGGTACTCCGTGTTCGTCCCGGCGACGCCGGCGCTGGAGCGGTTCCGGCCGCAGATCACCGAACAGGTGGAGAAGCTGATCAAGGCGTTCGACATCGAGTTCGGCTTCGTGCACCCCGAGTACTTCGTCACCAGCGACGGCGAGATGTACTTCGGCGAGGTCGCCTACCGGCCCCCGGGTTTCCGGGTCTTCGAGCTGCTGGAGCGGGCCTACGGGTTCAACGCCTACCAGGGCCTGGCGCTGGCCTTCGACCCGAAGACGACCGAGGAGGAGATCGACGGCTTCTTCCCGCGCGAGGTCGTGGACGCCACCGGCGTCGCCGGGTGCTTCGGGGTGTACCCGCGCCGGCGGGTCGTCAGCGAACTGCAACTGCCCGAGGAGACCGAGGACGACGACTACTATGAGTCCCACGATCTGACGGCCCCGCCGGAGGCGACCGTGACCAAGCGGACCGCGTTCGGCAACCACTGGGGCCTGGTGTACTTCTTCGGTGACGACCCGCACCGGATGCGAGACCTGTTGAAGCAGCAGGAAGAGCTCGACTTCTACGTCTGAGGTCTCCGCGCACGCGGGAGACCTCGCAGGGAGAGACCCGTGGAACCGACCGCCGACGCCGAGGGTGCGCCGACGACGCTGGACCGGCGCGTCGGCTCGCTCGACGACGCCGTCCGCGCCCTGTCCGAGACCCGCGACTTCGGGAAGCCGGCGAAGCTGCGCCGGGTGCTGGAGGCGCTGCGGCGGGTGCTCCGGCAACCGGGCGGCGCGGCGGCGGTCCAGGCCCGTGCGCAGGCGCTGGATGAGGCCGGGTTGTTCGACGGCACCGACTGGGCCTTCCCCGCCATCCTCATCCCGGCGCTGGCCGGACCCGGCCTCCGCTGCGAGAACGCGGACACGCTGGTGCTGGAGGCGACCAGCGAGCTGCGGCTGCTCGCGATCGCGCGCGGCGAGTACGCCCACCCCGCGTTCTCCGCCGACGACGCCCACCAGTTCCTCTCCCAGGTGCTGGCGATGAACCTGGACCTGCTGTTCACCCCGCCCAACGAGGCGGAGCGCGCCCGGCAGGGCCGCAACGCGCAGCTGATCCGCGACCTGTTCCAGTACCTCGCCGACGGCATCGGCTACGACAGCGTGCTCGGCGAACTCGTCGACGAGATCTGGCGGATCCTGCGCCAGCGGCCGATCCAGGTCGAGCAGGTGCAGTCGCTGATCACCCGGATCTCCGTCTACCGCAGCGACCCGGACGTCGACTTCGGCTCCACCTCCGGGCAGGGCCTGGACCGGCTGATCACCAGCCTGTTCGGCACGACCGAGGCGTGCCGGGACGATCCGGGGATCCCCGCGTTCCGCGAGCGGCTGGAGGCGCTGGACACCAGCGGCCTGCAGTACGAGGCCAGCGGGTTCGCGCGGGCGATGCACGACACCGGGCTGGTCTCGCCGTACCACGCCGAACTGCTGCGGTTCCTGCTCGGCGACAACGACTACCTCGTCGCGGAGGCCCTGGGCCTGTCCGACATCGGCCGCACGTGCCTGATGCGCTACCGCGACGTGGTGCGCCGGCTGGTCGAGGAGGCGGTGCACCCGCAGACCGCGCAGTGCGTCTACGGGCTGGCGCTGCTGCTGGACCGCGGCGTGCTGCACGAGGCTCCGGTGGTGCCCGCGCTGTGGCGCCAGCTCTCCCTGGAGCTCTCCCCCACCGCCCGGCAACGCCTGACCGCCGTCTTCGGCGACGAGCCGAGCCCGGAAGCGCGGCTGGTCGCGGGGGTGATCTCGATGCTGGGCCAGCCGCTCGGCGTCGGGCAGGGCGACAACCCGACCTGCCAGTCGGCCCGCGCGCTGTCGATGTGGGCCTACAACGACCCGGACTACCTGCTGCAGCTCGTCGTGTGGGCCGCCCGGGACGACGAGATCATCATGCACTTCGAGGGCAGCCCGCTGTCCTCGAAGGACAGCGCGGGCGGGGTCGCCAAGGCGCTGCCGGTCGATCTGGACCCGGTGTCGCTCATCGTGGTGCCGCACCTCGACCGGATCTACGCCGAGATGGGCCGGCGCTGCGCGGACCGGCCCGGGACCCGCACCGCTGGGTCAACCCCGAGTTCCACGGCTGGTGGGCCGCGCGCGGCTTCTGGATCAACGTCGACGTGGCGACCGGGAACCTGGTGGACCTGGACGAGTTCCTGCGCCAGTTCCACGCGGGCTACCACCCCGGCTACAACGGCGGGCGGCCGCTGATCCACCCGCAGCCGGCCGGGATCGCCGTCACCGACAGCGCGGCGCGCTACATCGGCTGGCACGCGATCACCATCCTGCGGGTCGGGCCGGATCCGCAGGGCGTCGTGCGGGTGTACTTCTTCAACCCCAACAACGACAGCGGGCAGGACTGGGGCGACGGCGTGGTCGTCTCCACCACCGGTCACGGCGAGCGGTTCGGGGAGGCGTCGCTGCCGTTCGACCAGTTCGCCTCCCGCATCTACATCTTCCACGTCGACCCGCTCGAACGCGGCGAGCCCGAGCGCGTCCCCGCCGAGGACTTGGAGCGGATCATCGGCTACCTGGAGCGCAGCTGGGGCCGCGACCGGCTGCGGCCGGGCGCGCTGCAGGCCTCGGAAGGCCCGCACGGCGAGCACTAGATCCGTCCACTTCGGACTACGACTCGGCGCCCTCCGGATACCCCACCTTCGCGCTCCACAGCGCGGGACGTTCCCGCCCGGCGAACTCGTGCACGTACCCGCAGCGCGCGCAGATCAACCCGGTTGCGGACCGGTTTCCCCACACCAGGTCGAAGGAGCTGGCGGAGGTGGTGCTCAGCTTCACCTGGCGGGACCAGAACAACCCGTGGTCGCACACCAGGCACCGGAAGGCGCGCCCCAGCACGGTGACGAGCTTCGGGTCGGACCTGAGACCACCCATGCCACGATCGTCCCAGCCGACGTCCCCCACCGGCATGCGCCGATCAGGCACAAACCAGACATCCTGCCGCACGTTCCGCGTTCCCCCGGACGAACCGGCAGCACTGCACCCCGCCCGCTCACCGGACAGGTCGCCGAGGCGTCCGCGACGCGGCCCGTTCCGCCGAGCAGCGCGGACCGTCGCCTTCCCGATCCTGAAGGCCGCGTTCGAGAGCACAAAGATCCTGATATCACAACTCGCCCGCGCGCCACCGTCGGCAACGAGCGATCGCCGGAGGGATCGATCGGGCTCGGGCGGGAGCAGGTTCGCGGAGTGCCGCCGGAATCGGGGCGGGGAGGCGGAAATCGGTGTTCGACGACGATCAGGCGCTGGGGTGGATGCCGTCGATCAGCATGCCCACGAGCTGTTCCACGCTGACGTGCCAGCCGTCCTTCGCCAGATGTCCGCTGAGCTCCATTCCTGCGATGCCGTGCGCGCTCGACATCAGCAGAGCGCCGTAGCGGCGCGCGTCCGGTTCGCCGACGATATCGGCGACGAGGGCGAGGTATTCGTCCTCCAAGCGGCTCGCCGCCTCGGCGGCCACCGGGGTGCCTGCCGACGTGCTGAACATCAGCGCGTACCGGTGCGGTGTCCGGCGGGCGACTTCGATGAGCGCCAGCACGGCTCGTTCGAGTCGTGCGCTCGGTCCCAAGCCCGGATCCGCCCGCAGCCCTTCCACTTCGTCGGCCAGGGAGTTCCAGGCTCCGATGGCGAGCTCGGCCAGCAGGTGTTCCTTGTTCTTGAAGTGCCCGTAGGGCGCACCGCGCGAGACTCCGGCTCTGGCCCCCACCGCGCGGAGGGTCACGGCATCAGGCCCGCCCTCGTCGAGCAGTTCGGACGCGGCGACGACGAGGGTGCGCCGAGTTGCGGCAGCGGTCTGAGCCCGGGTCACGAGGACAACCCTACTTGACAGTGTCATCTGAACGGGGAACAGTCACCCATGTGACGCTGTCACGCAAGTTGTCCGCCGATGACGCCGGAGCGCCGCGAGCGAGCCTTCTCCGCCAGGAACATCGGACGGAAGCGTAGGTGCCGGTGCGGCCCGCGACCGTCCTCCCTTCGCACCGGCCGGCGCACGCAACACACTCATCCGCACAGGAGATCCGATGGCACAGCCGCACGAACCACTCCCCGACCTCACGGGGCGCACCATCGTCGTCACCGGCACGACGTCCGGACTCGGCCTCGCCCTGTCCGGCGTGCTCGCCAGGGCCGGCGCCCGCGTCCTGATGACCGCCCGCGACGCCGAACGCGGCGCGGCGGCCGTCGACCAGGTGCGGAACGGGCTCAAGGGCCGGGGTTCGGCCGAGACCGTCCTGCTCGACCTGGCCGACCTGGCCTCGGTCCGCACCGCCGCCGCGGAGGTCCGGGAACGCACCGGAGACCGGGTCGACCTGCTGATCAACAATGCCGCCGTGTCGCTGGGCCCCCACGACCGAACCCGCGACGGGTTCGAGCTGCAGATCGGGACCAATCACCTGGGCCCGGCCGCGTTCACCTGGCTGCTCATGCCGGCACTGCGGGCAGCGGGCACCCCCGAGCTGCCCTCCCGGGTGGTGACGACCTCGAGCCTCGGTCACCGCACCGGTGGACTCGACCTCACCGATCCGCACTGGGATCGTCGGCGCTACTCGCCCACGCTCGCCTACGGGGCCTCGAAGCTCGCGAACCTGCTGTTCGCCGCAGAACTCGATCGGCTGTTGCGGCTGACCGGGGACCCGGTGCTGTCGGTCGCCGCCCACCCGGGACTGACCGCATCGGAACTGCTCAACAACAGCCTCGCCCGCGGAGGCACCTGGCGAGCCCGCTTGCTCGTGCTCCCGGACCGGCTCCTCTCCCAACCGGTGACCGCCGGGATCGCACCCCAGCTCCTCGCGGCCACCGGACCGGTGCACGGCGGCGACTACGTGGGCCCCACCGGACCGTTCGAGACGCGCGGACCCGCCGGACCCGCCCGTCGCTCAGCAGCCGCCCGGGATCCGGAGCTCGCCCGCGAGCTGTGGAAGTACACGACCTCCAGCACCGGCGTCCCATCCGACCCCGAGCCGCCGATCGGCGCGTGACGCTCCTCCTCGACCCTGCCGCGAAGGAGGTTCCTTCGGTCGCCGGCGCACCAGCCCCGGACCGCACGAACGCACAGCGCGGACGCCGATCACCCCGATCCCGCGTCCGCCAGATCGACATCTGACCAGGCCGCCGCGGCCATCGGAGCGCTCCGGCGGCCGCGGCAGCGGGGCGTCACGCCTCCTGCAGGAACCGGTCGAGGACGCGGACGCCGAACCGCAGCGCCTCCACCGGGACCCGCTCGTCGACGCCGTGGAACAAGGCGCTGAAGTCGAGTTCGGCGGGCAGCCGCAGCGGCGCGAAGCCGTAGCAGTTCATGCCGAGCCTGCTGAAGGACTTGGCGTCCGTGCCCCCGGACATCATGTACGGCAACGTCTTCGCCGCCGGGTCCTCGGCGATCAGCGAGGAGCTCATCTTGTCCACCAGGCGGCCTTCGAACTTCGTCTCGACCGGGGGCAACCCCACCCACTCGCGTTCGACGTCCGGCCCCAGCAGCTCGGCGAGCTCCCGGTCGAACGCCTCTTCGCGGCCCGGCAGGATCCGGCAGTCCACCGCGGCCTCGGCGACCGAGGGGATCACGTTGTGCTTGTACCCGGCGGTGAGCATCGTCGGGTTCGCCGTGTCGCGCAGCGTCGCCCCCACGATCCGCGACAGGTTGCCCAGCTTCGCCACCGACCCGTCCAGGTCGTCGGCCGGGAAGTCCCACCCCGTCAACTCGGTGACGCCGTCCAGGAACTCCCGCACCGAATCGTTGAGCACCAGCGGGAACCGGTGCCGCCCCAGCTTCGCGACCGCCTCGGCCAGCTGCGTGACCGCGTTGTCGTCGTGCACCATCGACCCGTGGCCGGCCCGCGCGCGGGTCCGCAGCTTCAGCCAGCGGATGCCCTTCTCCGCGGTCTGCACCAGGTAGGCCCGCACCCCGTCCTGGAAGGTCACCGAGTAGCCGCCGACCTCGCTGATCGCCTCGGTGCAGCCCTCGAACAGCTCCGGTCGGTGATCCGCCAGCCACTGCGCGCCCTGCAGCCCGCCGGCCTCCTCGTCCGCGAGGAACGCGAACACGATGTCACGCTTCGGAGTGATGCCGTCGCGCTTGAAGCGGCGGGCGACGGCGAGGCTCATCGCCAGCATGTCCTTCATGTCGACCGCCCCGCGGCCCCACACGTAGCCGTCCTGCACCGCCCCCGAGAACGGGTGCACCGACCACTCCGAGGCGTCCGCGGGCACCACGTCCAAGTGCCCGTGCACCAGCAACCCGCCCCGACCCGAGCCCGACCCCGGCAGCCGCGCGATCACGTTCCCGCGACCCGGGTGGTCCCCCGACTCCACGTAGGTCGTCTCGTAGCCGACCTCTGCCAGCTTGCCCGCGACGTACTCGGCGGCCACCCGCTCACCCGCGAGCGTCGCCGGATCGCCCGTGTTCGTCGTATCGATCCGGATCAGCTCGCTCGCCAGCCCGACGACCTCGTCCTCGGCCACCCGCAGGCCCGCGCCATGATCGTCCGCAGCGGTCTCCATGTGCTCGTTCACCAGGTCTTTCTATCACTCCGAGCCCCAAGAGGGGGGTGGGTCCCAAGCCCTGAAATCGATCAGCTAATCTAGTGTCACAACAGAACGGAGCCGCCGAGAACACAGGCGGCACTGAGGCGTCCGAGTGGCGGAATGGCAGACGCGCTAGCTTGAGGTGCTAGTGCCCTATTAATGGGCGTGGGGGTTCAAGTCCCCCCTCGGACACTCTTTTACCCCACGGGCCTTTCGGGTCCGTGGGGTTTCGCATCCCTAGGTGCGAACTCGCCTCTACGGGCCTCGGCGTTGAGGTTCAGCTCGATTCCGAGGGGCATCTGCCCAGGTTTGACCACCTGCACCGGGTCCGCGGCGGATGGCGCTGGCTTGAGCTCCCAGCCTCTGTGGCTGCACGCTACCTCCAGTCCCGCCCGTGAGAGATAGTCCCCGATCTCCGGCCACGCATCGTGATCAGGTGGTTCCCACCCTTGCTCGCTGAACAACCCGGGTAAGGCGTCGCGGAGACGATCTTCACGGACATAGACATTGCGCGGCGCCTCGCGCGCCCGTGGTGTGGCGGTGGTGTAGCCATGACGGCAGCGATATCCCGCGCGCCCGTGGACCCAGTGCGCGTCCATCCGGCGACCGCACTCACCACAGGACACCAGCCCGGCCAACACGTACCGCCGCGTCTCACCGGTCTTCGTGGGCCGCGCTGCCCGTACCCGCTGAACGGCGATGAACGCCGCCTCATCAACCAACGGTGCATGAGCCAATCCCTCGGATACTTCCCAGTCGTTCACCGAGTTCAACCGCACCGGCCCCGAGCCCCGACCGCTTGTCCGTCCCCCGGTTCCGTGGCCCTGAGTGGTCTGCCGGTTCCAGACCTGCCGACCCGTATACCGCGGATTCTCCAAAATCCCGCCAACGGTTCGTGCTATCCACCGCTCCCCCACCCGGTGCGAATTTCGCGCCTGATCCGCTCCGGCCGGGCACGGCACACCACGCTCGTTGAGCTCCCGCGCCAACGACGCCATCGATCGACCACGCGCCCGTTCGGTAAACATCCACCGCACCCACGGCACGGTCTCTGGATCCGGTTCCAGCACGTGTACCCGCCGCCCCCACCGCGCATGCACCGCGTTCGGATGCGGCCCACCATCAGCCAACCGATACCCATACGGCGGACGGCCGCCAAGGAAACGTCCCTGCGATCGCACCTGGGCCGCCATGGCGGCCTTCACCCGATGCCGAGCCCGCACCACCTCGCGCTGCGCCTGCGCACCCAGCAACACCATCAACGCCTCGACAACCGGACTGCCCAGCTCCACCGGACCGCCAGCCTCGGGTAACCAGACTTGCACCCCGAGCTCGTTCAGCCGGGCTACAACGTCTCGAAACTGATCACCGTAGAAAGCGCGCTCGTATTCGCCCACTACCACGGCATCGAACTCGCGATCCCGATCCTCCGCGGCCGTCAACAGGGCGGCCGCGGCCCGCCGATCCCACCACGACCACCTCCGGGACCAGCCCTCATCAAAATAGTCGGCCACGATCGCGCCGACCCCCTCAACCAACTCCTCCGCCACAGCACGCTGCCACCCACGCGACGTCCCCCGATCCTGAAACTCACTAGTCGACATCCGCCCATAAAACGCAAACCGCACACCAACAGCCGGTTCTCCGGCCCCTGGCAGCGAGGTGCGACGACGTCCCGCGACAGCATCCGCAAAGCCCGACCCACTCAACCTGCTCATCTCGGCCCCTTCCCTAGCCCTAGAAGCCGAGACCCACAGGCCCCTCACCCATGACAACGAGCCCTTCCGCTTCCACCCGAACAGAGCAGTCGCCCCAGAAATCGACAACGGGACCCCCACAGCAGGGACGTTGGAGAGAGCGCGGCCGGGATCGCCATTTCACGGACGGCTGCTCTCCGGGCCCACGACCTTCGCTACGCCGTGAGGCTGCTGACGAGTTCCGAACGAGCGCATGCGACGCAGGTGGCGCGGCAGGCCACGGAACGGGACCGGTCGTGGCCGAGCGTCGTCGCGGAAGTAGGCGTCCGAGCCTCCGTCGACGAACACGACGCTTCCCACCAGGAAGTCCGCGGCCTCGGAGCGCATGAACACCACCCGATCCGCGAGCTGCGAGGGATCGCCGTAGCCACCGATCGGGACCGGGAACGACTTGATCGCGCCGGCCTGGGAGGCATCGGCCAACTGACCTTCCAGCAACGGGGTCAGGACGGCACCCGGAGCGAGAGCGTTGAGCCGGATCCCCGAACCCGCCGATTTCCCGGCAGCACCGCGTTGCGGCGCACCCAGCGGCTCAGCGCGATCTTGGAACCGGCGTAGAGCATCGCGGCAGCGGTTCTCCCGTACCACCGCACGCTGCGCAGCGCCTTGTCCGCGTCACCGGCCAGCAGTGCGCGAATCGCACGACCTCGCACCACGGGTGTCGTGGTCGTGGAGTTGCTGGAGAACACAACGACCTTGGCGTTGCCCGCGGCGGCCAGAGCGGGGCGCCACTGCCGCAGCAGCTCCACCGCACCGATCGTGGAATTCGGGGCCTACGTCACGCATCCGGCTGGGCGACGAAGCGGCTCCGGAACGGCACCGGGGCACGACGTTCGACGAGCTGTTCAGCGCGGGAACGCATGGCGCCTAGCACCATCTCCGGTTGCGTGACTATGTAGAACTCGCCCTGCGCGGCCTGATCCATGATCGTCTCGGCGGCCTCGGTAGGCGTGATCGCGCGCTCGCGGACCGCGAACATGTCACGGCGGTGCTGTTCTGCCGCGTCCACATCGCCGTGGTCAACGCCGCCGGCGCTGGTGAAGATGTCCGAGTCGACCGCTCCGGGCAGCACGGCCGCGACGTTGATCTCCACGCCGAGGAGCCCGATCTCCTGGTGCAGGCATTCGGCGATGGCGAGCACGGCGTGCTTGCTCATGATGTAGGACGACTGCATCGGCATGGACACCACCGAGCCGATGGAAGCCATCACCAGCACGTGTGCGCTTGCCGGGGCTGCGATCATGCCTGGGAGGAACGCCCGGGCGGTGTGGAACACGCCGTTGATGTTGACCTCCACCAACCGCTGCCAGCTGTCGGCAGGGGTGTCCCAGAGGTAGCCGAACTGCTGCAGTCCGGCGTTGGCGACCAGCAACCGCACCGGCCCCAGTTCGGCGCCCACCCAGTCGGCCATCGCCGCCATCGCCTCGGCGTCGCGCACGTCGACGACGTAGGGCACGCCGCGCCCGGGGGCAGGAAGTTCACCCGCCACCCGGCGCGCGGCGGCCTCATCGATGTCGGCGATCACGACCGTCATGCCCAGTCGTCCGGCCAGGTGGTGGGCCAGACCTTCGCCGATCCCGGCTCCCGCGCCGGTGACCACGGCCAGCCCGCCGCCGAAGAGCTCCTGCTGGGTCGCCATGCCTGCCCCTTCGCTCAGCGGGTTTGGCTGCCGCCGTTGAGGTCGATGGTCTGGCCGGTCAGCCAGCCCGCCTCCGGGGAGGCGAGGTAGATGACGGCGGCACCGGCGTCCTCCGGCGTACCGAGCCTCCCCGTCGGGATTCCCGCGGCGACCTCCTCGGTCCCGGTACCGCGCCCGGCGTTGCTCATCAGACCCAGCGCCAGCACGTTCGCCGTGACGCCCGCGGACGCCTCTTCCTGGGAGATGTGGCGGATGAAGCCCTCCACACCGCTCTTGCCCGAGCCGTAGAGCGCCACACCCATGCTCAATCCGACGCGGCCCGCGCCGGAGGAGATCTGCACGATCCGCCCCCAGCCCGCCTCGCGCATGCCGGGCAGCACGGCGTGCACGCAGTTCATCGCGCCGAACAGGTTGATCTCCACGGGGGTGCGCCACTTCGCCGGGTCGAGATCGCGGAACGGGCCGTAACCCATGTCGCCGATGTCAGCGGGGATTCCCGCGTTGTTGACGAGCACGTCGACCGGTCCGCCGAGTTCCGCTCCTGCCTTGGCCACCCCGGCACGCACGCCGTCGAGATCGGTGACGTCGAAAGGCACCGGGACGGCTCGACCACCGGCCTGCTCGATCTGGGCGCAGGTCTCCTCGGCTCGGCCCGGTTCGAGATCGTTGACGGCGACCGCCGCGCCCTGACCCGCCAGCGCGCGGGCCATGCCGGCGCCTGCGTTGCGGCCCGCTCCGGTGACCAGCGCGATGTGGCCGGTGAAGTCGAACATGGTGCTTTTCCCTCCAGCAGTGGTGTTCTCAGCGGTGCAGCAGCAGATCGTCGGGGTCGGGGGCGCGCAGCATCGTCCAGTAATCGACCAGGCGCCACGGGCAGGACACCCACGCTCGACCGGCGGCGTTGCGGTAGTAGCCGTTGGCCGTGCCCCCGTGCTGCCAGACGGTCCGGTCCAGCTCGGCGTCGACCCCGGCGTTGTAGGCGTCGGTGGCCTCGACGGTCGGTTCAGCGGCCGCGTGTCCCCCGTCGATGAGGAACCGCAAGGTCTCCACCGCGTAGTGCACGTGCTCCTCACTGGTCACGTTGTGCCCACCGCCGTGGTTCGGCGCCGAATTCGGCCCGGCCGTGACGAAGAAGTTCGGGAACCCCGGCACCGTGATGCCCAGGTAGGCGCGCGGATCGCGGCTGTGGTCCCACTTCTGGGCCAGCGTGACCCCGTCGCGGCCCACGACGTCGAGGAAGTTCAGGTACTCCAGCTTGAAACCGGTCGCCCAGATGATCACATCGGCTTCCAGGAACTCCCCGCTGGCCAGGTGCACGCCGTTGGGCTCGATCCTGTCGAAGGTCGTGCGGTGCAGCGCGACGTCCTCGCGGCGCGCAGCGGCGAGGAAGCCGGGGTCCTTGACGATGCGCTTGGCGAACGGCGGGAAGTCCGGGGTCAGCATCTCGACCAGGTCGGGCCGGTCACCGAGCTCCTCGTGCAGGTGCTTCAAGCAGATCTGCATGAGCGCGTCGTTGGCCGGTGAGCAGGAGACGTGCTCGGCGTACCAGTCGGGGTCGATGCGAGGGATCTGGAAACCCTTGTCCGCGGTGAACCAGTGCGTCACCAGCCGGTACCACTGGTGGAAGTACGGGATGTGCCGCAACGCCCATCGCACGTCCTCGTCCACTCCGGACACGACGTTGCGCTCCGGGGTGATCCAGTGCGGTTGCCGGAACACCACGTCCAGGTGCTCGGCGCGTTCGGCGAGGTCGGCGACGACCTGCACGGCCGTGCACCCGGTGCCCAGGACCACGACGCGCTTGCCGTCGAGCTCGACGGAATCGTCCCACTCGGCGGTGTGCATGGCCACGCCCTCGAAGCTCTCCGCCCCGGGGACCTCGGGGATGGAGGCGGCGTTGAGGATGCCGGTGGCGGTGATGACGGCGTTGGCCTCGTAGACCTCCGGGGAACCGTCGGGGCCCTGCACGCGGACGTGCCACAGCAGCCGCTGCTCGTCCCACTCGCACCCCAGCACGCGCGACCGCAGCTCGACGTGGTCGCGGACCCCGTACTTGTCGGCCACGTGCCGCAGGTAGGCCATGTATTCCGGGCCCATCGGGTAGAACTTCGACCAGTCCGGGTTGAGCTCGAAGGAGTACGAGTAGAAGTGGCTCGGGGTGTCCACCGCGGCACCGGGGTAGGTGTTGCGCGACCAGGTGCCGCCGAGGTCGTCGGACGCCTCGAAGACCCGGAACTCGATGCCGGCCTCGGCGAGCTCGACCGCCGCGTTGATGCCGACCATCCCGGCGCCCACTACGGCCACCCGGAAACCGTCCGGGACCGGGCGGTGCTCGGGTTCGGAGGCGGGAACCGGTGGGAAACCGGCTTGTTCCCGCAGGTAGGCCACGTACTCCGGGCCGATGTCGTCATCGGTGGCGACCCGGCTCATCTCCAGGAAGAGCTCGTCGTCGGGCACGCGCAGCTCGGGTACGAGCTCGGAGCTCAGCACCGCGCGAGCCCGGCGGCGCACCTCCTCTGCGACCTCGGCCGGGTACTCCCCCGGTGCCGACGCCGGTTCGGCCGCCTTCGCCTTCTCCAGCAGGGAGGCGAACTCGTCCAGCAGCGACCGGTCGCCGGTCAGGTGCACCAGCGTCATCAGCAGCGGTCCCGGGGCGACCGCGTCGATCGCCGCGTTCAGCCGTTCCGGGTCCGCGTCGTGGACCGCGTTGACCGCGCGGGTCGAGCGGTCCCCCGGAATCACCGACGTCGTCATCAATCCTCCGTTTCGTGAGCGCGCGGGGTCACCACGGCAGCGGGTGGGCGACCTTCGCGCGCAGGACACCGGCGATCTCGGCCAGTGCTTGTCTGCCGCGCGCCAGGTGGTGGAGCTGCATCAGGAACCCGTGGCCGACGCCCGGATACCGGGTGAAGGTGGTCTGCACACCGGCGTCGCGCAGCCGCTCGGCGTAGCGCTCGGACCAGTCCCGGAGCGGGTCCATCTCCCCCACCGCCACGATCGCCTGCGGCAGTCCGCTCAGGTCGGGGGCGTAACAGGGCACCTCGTCCGGGCCGGTCGGGTCGGGTTCGCCCGCGCGGGCGAGTTCGTGCAGGTAGAACACGTCGTCACGGGTCAGGCCAGGACCATCGGCGAATTCCTGGACCGAGGGCGCGGCCATGTCCCGGTCGAGTCCGCCGTACATCAGGACCTGGCAGAACAACTGCGGTCCGCGGTCACGGGCGCGCAGCGCCACGAGCGCGGCCAGGGTGCCGCCCGCGCTGTCGCCCGCCACCGTGATGTGTTCGGCGCGCACGCCCAGTTCCCGGGCATGCGCAGCCACCCATGCGGTCGCTGCGCAGGCATCGTCGACCTGGGTCGGCGGTGGGTGCTCCGGCGCGAGCCGGTAGTCCACGGCGAAGACTCGATGCCCAGTGTCGGCGGCGATGGCTCGGGCGAAGGGCTCGAAGGAGTGGTTGCTGCCCATGACCATGCCGCCGCCGTGGAAGTACACGATCGCCGGGAGTTCCTCGTCCTCGGTCGGGCTGTAGATCCGCAAGGCCACGGTGCCCACACCGCTGGGGATCTCCCGGTCCTCGACCGCTGCCATCTTCGCCATGTCCGGCGGGTGCGGCAGCTGCTCCAGGCCCGCGCGGACCGCTTCCAGGCCGATCTCGCGCATCGTCCCCGCGCGCTGGGACCGGCGCTGCCGGTCCAGCGCCGCGAGATCCGGATCCAGGGCCGGGATGTGTACCGCCATCGACCTGCCTCTCCTCGTTGACCAAGCGGGTCAGAGTCTTGCGGCTCCCGACCGGTCCGGCTCGTGCGATTCCCGCTGATCGGGACACCTGTTCGCCGGTCACACCCGCGTGCGCATGTCGAGTGCGGCGAGGTGGTAGTCGATGAGGGCGGCACCGGTGTCCAGAAATGCGTCCTGCACGGCGGGTGGGGTGCGATCACCGACGACGGCCCGGAAGTAGGTCCTCGCGTCCTCCACCGTGTCCTGATCCCCGGCCCGCTTGAGCGCCGCGTTGCACGGAAACCACAGTCCCCCACCGGAACAGGCAGTCGTACCGCCGAGGTGACCGGCGGCCTCGACCACGACGACCGACAGACCCTCCCTGGAAGCCGGGTAGGCCCCCGTCAGAGCGCCGCCGCCCGGATCCCACGAAGCACATCGCGCTCATCCCATGCCACGCTCATCGCAGCGCCTCCTGCTCGTCTCTTGAGGACGCGACATCGAGGTCGTGACGGCCTCGGTAGAAAAGCAGGGGCCGTCCCCCGCGTTCGGCGCGCAAGGAGGTGACGCGGCCGACGACGATCTCGTGGTCCCCGCCATCGTGGATCGACTCGATCTGGCAATGGATCCAGGCCAGAACGCCGTCCAGCAGCACTTCACCCGCTGGGCCGCTCCGCCAGTCGACGGCGTCGAACTTCGATCCTCCGCTGGATCCGAAAGCCGCGCAGACCGCGCCCTGGTGTTCCGCCAGGACGTTGACCGTGAACCGGCCGCCTGCGCGGATGCGCGGCCAGCTCGTCGAACCCCGGCCCGGGCAGATCAACACCAGCGGCGGATCCAACGACACCGCGCTGAAGGACTGGCAGGCGAACCCGCGGGGTCGGCCGCCTCCGATCCCGGCAACGATGGTGATCCCCGTGCAGAAGCGGCCGAGCACGTCGCGGTACTCATCCGGCGGAATCAACGTTTCCCCTCTCACCGCGGTCGATCTCATCTGATCGTCGGTTCTCGCGGGGAGGGAGACCATCAGTTCTCCCGCTCATCGGGCAGCATCGTGCTGAAATGAGCGAGCGGGGCGGCCCATCCGGTCCGCCCCGCCGCATCAACGCCGGTCACCGAAGCGCGGCGAGATCCTCCGCGGTCAGCCGCCACCGCGCGGCGGAGACGTTGGCGCGCACCTGCTCAGGACGGGTCGCCCCGGTGATCACCGAGCTCACACCTCGCTGCGCGACGAGCCAGGCCACCGCCAGTTCCAGGATCGTGTGGCCTCGTTCCTCGGCGAACGCGGTCAACCGCTCGACCTCGTCGAAGTTGTCGTCGCTGACGACCTTGTCCGCCAGGAAGCTCAGCTTGTCGAACCGGCTTCCTTCGGGAAACGCTTCGCCCTTGCGGTACTTTCCCGTCAACAAGCCCGAAGCCAGCGGGAAGTACGGCACCACGCCCAGCCCGCACTGCGACGCGGCAGGCACGATCTCGGTTTCGACACCGCGGTTGAGCAGGTTCCACTCGATCTGCGTTCCGGTGAACCGCGCCACCGACCTCTGCAGGGACACCTCGGCGGAGCGGTTGATCTGGTCGGCCGAGACGTTCGACGAAGCCACGTGCAGCACCTTGCCGGTGCGCACCAGCTCGTCCAACGCCTCCAGCGCCTCGTGTTCCGGTGCCTCGGTGTCCGGGTAGTGCTGGTAGTAGACGTCGATCCGGTCGGTGCGCAACCTCCGCAAGCTGCCCTCGCACGCCTCGCGGATCCGCTTGGCCAAGGCACCCGGTGCGTACGGCTCCTCTGGGGGCCTCGGCAGGAACTTCGTCGCGATCACCACGTCATCGCGACGCGAACCCAAGCACTCCCCGATGATCTCCTCCGACCGGCCGCCGCCGTACATCTCGGCGGTGTCCAGGTGCGTGATGCCGGCTTCCAACGCCGCGTCCAGCACCGCTCGGGAGTCCTCCAACTCCAGCTTCATGCCGAAGTTGTTGCACCCCAGGCCGATCACGGACAACTCCGGCCCATCGGTTCCGAGCCGACGCTTCTCCATCTTCCACCTTCCAGTCATTCGTCGTAGGTGACCGCGACCTCGTCGGTCGCAGGCAACGCCTGGCAGGCCAGCACCCATCCCTCGGCGAGGTCCTCCGCTTCGAGGACGTCGTTGCGGGTCATGTTCACCTGACCCGCGGTGACCTTGCAGGCGCAGGCGCTGCAGGCGCCCTCGCGGCAGGAGAACGGCGCATCCAGGCCGTCCGCGCGCAGCACGTCGAGCAGAGGGGCGTTCTTCGGCCAATCCAGCACGTGTCGTTGTCCGTCGAGGTCGACGGCGACCCGCGCCGCCGGTCCCATCACCGTCTCGACTGGTGGCAGATCCGGTTCCGCGAACGGGTCGCCGGTCAGCGACTCGAACCGCTCCACGACCACCCGCTGCACGCTGAGGTCGCGCAGCGCTGCGGTGGCGGCGTCCATGAACGGCGCCGGCCCGCACACGAATGCGGCCGCGCTCGATGCGAACGGCCGCAGCAGGTCGCGCAACCGTGCTTCGGTGGGCAGGCCTTCCACGGACTCCAGCAGGTGCAGCGTCACCAGTCGGCCGGGGTGTCGTTCTGCCAGTTCGCGCAACCGCTCAGCGAAGATCACCGAGCGCTCGTCGCGATTGGCGTAGACGAGCACCACCGAACCGGATCCCCGTTCCAGCACGGAACGGACCACCGAGAACATCGGCGTGATACCGCTGCCACCGGCGACCAGCAGCAGGTCCGCATCCAGCGACGGGGGAACGAACCGGCCTGACGGGGGCAGGACCCGGAGCCGGTCACCCGGCCGCACCTCGTCGCAGATCCAGTTCGACACCAGACCACCCGCCACCCGCTTCACGGTCACGACGAGGGAGTCGTCCACTCCCGGAGCACTGGACAGCGAGTAGCAGCGAGCCGCCGCCGGCTCACCGGGCATCCGCACCGTGAGGAACTGCCCCGGTTGATAGCGAAACCGCTCGGAGAGCTCGTCGGGCACGTCGAAGACCAAGGACTTCGCGTCGGGAGTTTCGGTCACCACGTCCCGCACCACCAGGCTGTGACCCGGACCTTGAGCAACGCTGTTCTCGCTTCCGGTGTCCGCTGTCGGCACCGTCACGGCTCCGGCACCTCGATCACCCCGGCCCGGACCGCGTCGTCGATCGACTCGCGCATCTGCGAACACCCCGGCCGCAGCGCTCGTTCGGTCAGGTCGGTGGGTGTCAGCTCCGCGCAGCGGTTGGCCTCGGTCCACTGGACCGAGGTGTGCGCGAAGCTGTTCTTCTTGACCAGCACGTGATTTCCGCAGCGGCGGCAGTCGAGAGGTTGCACGGTGGTTCTCCAGAGTCTTTCCGCCGAGGGTCAGCGGGTTCCGGTCTCGGCGGCGCGTTCGGCTTCGAAGCTCTCCACCGCCGGATCCGAGGTGATCAGCCGTCCCGCGGCGATGTTGTCCTCGACCTCGCGTTGCCAGTACGAGATCGCGCGTTGGGTGTCGATCTCGAACTCGAAGCGCTGCGTCATCTCCGGAGTGACGTCCTCGACGTCGACGTAGAACTGCTCGTACCAGCGACGCAGCTGGTAGACCGGCCCGTCCTCCTCGCACAGCAGCGGGTTGTCGATCTTGGCCTTGCTCCGCCAGATCTCCACGTCCTGCACGAAGCCCTTCTCCACGCCGGCGGCGAAGGAGCCGGCCATCTCGGCGGCCTGCTCGTCGGTCATGCCCGCGGGCTTCTTCACGCTCACGCCCCACTGCAGGACGAAGCTCGTCGCCGTCACCGGGTAGTGGCAGTTGATCAGTACCGTCTCGATCGTGCCCAGCGGCGAGTCGTTCCACAGGTAGTCGATCATGTACGACGGGCCGTAGTAGGCCGCCTCGGATCGGCCGACGGCGTCGTCGCTCTGGGAATAGTTCGTGCCGATGTCGACGTCCGGGCGCGGCCGCGAGTTCATGTGCTGCGCCGCGATATGCCCTTCGAAGATGTTCTTGAACAACGTCGGGAACGAGTAGTGCACGTAGAAGAAGTGCGCCATGTCCACGACGTTGTCGACGATCTCCCGGCAGTGGGAACCCTCGATCTTGATCGAGTTCCAGGTCCACTCGGTCCAACCCGGATCTCCGAAGGACTCGATCTCCGGGATCGTGACGTCCTCCGGCGGCGGGCTGCCCTGCGGATCGTGCCAGACGAACAGCTGCCCGTTGCGCTCCAGCACCGTCCACGCGCGGGTGCGGGCGCGCGGCGGAACGCGCTTGGCGTAGGGGATGCTCTGGCAGCGGCCGTTCCCGCCCCAGCGCCAGTCGTGGAACGGGCAGGCCACCGCGTCGCCCTTCACCTCACCGCGAGTGAGGTCGCCACCCATGTGCCTGCAGTAGGCGTCGAGCACGTTGATCTTCCCGCTGCTGTCGGCGAAAACCACCAGTTTGGTGCCGAACGCCTCGACCGGGTGCGGTCGGCCGTCCCGGAAATCGGCGGCAAGCCCCAGGCAGTGCCAACCCCGGGCGAACCGGGTCGGCGGGGCCACCGCCTCGACGGTCCTGATCTCCTCGTCGGATCCAGTGGTGGTCATCGCTACCTCCGTGTCAGCGGCGCCGCAGACGGCGGACGTGGTGCATGCCGACGGTTCGGCGCCGACGCTAAGCGGCGACGCCCGGAGGCTCCATCGTTGTTCCCGCTCATCGGGATCCTCCCGATGAGCGGGAACCGCAGCCCGGCCCGAGTGCTTCCGTCCCTACCGTCTCCACCATCGCCGCCGTGGCGGCCTCACGACGCACCTGGAGGAACCATGACGCACGAAGTCGTGCAGAAGGTGGAGGCCCTGGGACCGCGGTTCGCGGCTGCCGCGGCCGACACCGAACGGCTGGGCAAGCTCTCGCCCGAGTCCGTGGCCCTGGTCCGCGAAGCAGGCGTGATGCGGATGCTCCAGCCCAAGGACTTCGGTGGTTTCGCCGCGCACCCGCGCGACTTCGCCGAAGCCGTCATGGCCGTGGCCCGGCGCTGCGGCTCCACCGGCTGGGTGTGCGGGGTCGGCGGCGTGCACCCGTGGGAGATGGCGCTGTGCGACCGCGAGGTTCAGCACGAGGTGTGGGGCGAGAACCCCGAGACCTGGATCGCCTCGCCGTACATGCCCAGCGGCGTGGCCGTGCCCACCGACGGCGGCTACGTGCTCAACGGCCGCTGGCAGTTCTCCTCCGGCACCGACCACTGCGACTGGATCTTCCTGGGAGCACTCGTCGGTGACGCCGACGGCAAGCCGCTCACCCCGCCCAGCGGGTTGCACGTGATCCTGCCTCGCGCGGACTACACGATCGTCGAGGACTCCTGGAACGTCGTGGGTCTGGCGGGGACCGGCAGCAAGGACATCGTCGTCGAGAACGCCTTCGTGCCCACCTACCGCACGATCGACTCCGCCGAGGTCGCCGAAGGGGAGATCGCCGCCGAACGCGCCGGCCGGACCGAGACCGTCTACCGGCTGCCGTTCTGGTCCATGTTCCCGCTGGGCATCACCTCCGCCGTCGTGGGCATCACCGAGGGCGTGCTCGAACACCACCTCGCCTACCAGCGTGACCGGACGATGTCGACGGGGACCAAGGTCAAGGAGGATCCCTACTCGCTGTACGCGATCTCCGACGCCGCCGCCGAGATCGCCGCGTCCCGCGCCCAACTGCTCGACGGCATCACCCGCCTCTACGACCTGGCCGACGCGGGCAAGACCATCGCCTTCGAACAGCGGGCCCTGGTGCGGCGCAACCAGATCCGCTGCGCGTGGCGGGCGGTCACCGCCGCCGACCAGATCTTCGCGCGATCCGGCGGCAACGCGCTGCGTCTGGACAACCCGATGCAGCGGTTCTGGCGCGATGCCCACGCGGGCCTGCACCACGCGATCCACACCCCGGGGCCGACCTATCACACCGCGGCGCTGACCGAGATGGACATCGAACCGTCTCCGGCGCAGCGCGTGATGATCTGAACGGCATCGCATTTCGAGGAAGGAGGCGCATGTCCCTCAGCACCGACGAACTCCGGGAACAGACGTCCCGGACGCTGCCCGGGTCCGAGCCACTGCACTACCACCGGGTCGGCGACGGCCCCGGCCTGTTCCTGGTCCACGGCAGCGGGCCAGGCGTGTCTGGCTGGGCCAACTTCGGAGCGAACGTGCCGGTGTTCTCCCGCGACCGCACGGTGATCATCCCCGACCAGCCCGGATTCGGTGCCAGCCACCGGCCCGACCTCACCGCCGCGCCGTACGCGACGACTTCGGTGGCGGCTCTCCTGCGGATCCTCGACGCCGAAGGACTCGACGTGGTCGACGTGGTCGGCAACTCGCTGGGCGGGATGGTCGCCACCCACCTGGCGCTGCAGCACCCCGACCGGGTTCGCCGGATGGTGCTGATGGGACCGGGCGGTATCGCACCACCGCTGCTGGCCCCGCAACCGACCGAGGGAATCCGGCTGCTCATCGAGTTCTGCGAGGATCCCACGCGCGAAAGGCTCGTCGCCTGGATGCGCGCCATGGTCGGTGACCAGCGCTTCCTCACCGAGGAACGCGTCGAAGAGCGCTGGAAGACCGCCTCCGCCCCAGGCGGTGTCGACTTCGTGCGCGACTTCTACCGCGCGGCGATGCGCCCCGGTGCCACGGCCGGTACTCCACTCTGGGCCCGGCTCGACGAGATCGCGCACCCGGTGCTGCTGACCTACGGCCGCGACGACCGGGTCACACCGCTGGAATCCGCACTGCATCCGCTGCGCACCATGCGCAACGCCGAACTGCACGTCTTCCCCAACTGCGGGCATTGGGCCATGCAGGAACGCCAGAACGACTTCGAGCGCGTGGTGCTGGAGTTCCTCACCCGCGACGACCGGCAGGAGGATCGATGACCGACATCAAGGCGCTCGGCTACGTCCGAGTTCGCGCCACCGACATGCGGGCGTGGAAGGAGTTCGCCGCCGAGGTCATCGGCTTCGCCTTCGGCGACGGACCCGAGCAGGAGGCGCTGTACCTGCGGGTCGACGAGCGACCGGCGCGGATCGTCGTGCTGCCCGGCGACACCGACCGGGTCGAAGCCGTCGGCTGGGAGGTCGGCGACGGGGCAGCGCTGGCGAGGGTGCGCGACCAGGTCGAGGCTGTCGGAGTCGCGACCGCACCGCTGTCCCAGGACGAGGCCGACCTGCGCCGCGTCGAGGCAGGATTCACCTTCGACGCGCCCGGCGGCACCCCGACGGAGATCTTCCACGGTTCCGGACTGGACCACTCGCCGCTGGCGACTCCGCACGGAAACCGGTTCGTCGCGGGCGAGCTCGGTCTCGGCCACGTCGTCGTGCCGGTCGACGACCTCGACGGCGCGTTTCGGTTCTACGGCGACACCCTCGGCTTTCGCAGCCGCGGCGCGTTCCGGCTGCCCACCCCGCCCGAGGCCGGACCCGTGCGACTGCGGTTCATGGGTGTCAACCCTCGCCACCACAGCCTGGCCATCCTGCCTTCGCCGGAGCTGAAGTCCCCTGCCCTGGTGCACATCATGGTCGAGTGCGAAACCCTCGACGAGGTCGGCCGGGCCCTCGACCGGCTCACGGCCAAGGGTTATCACCTGTCCTCCACCTTGGGCAGGCACACCAACGACAAGATGGTCTCGTTCTACGCCCGCACGCCCGGCGGCTGGGACCTGGAAGTCGGCTGCGACGGCATGCTCGTCGACGACGACCACTACTCCGCGGCGGAGATCACCGCCGACAGCTACTGGGGACACCAGTGGGACTTCTCCTGACCGAACCACGCTCCTCCTGATGAGGCCCGCGGCGTCTCCCGACCGCCGCGGGCCTCCCGCTGAGCGGGCAGGAACCCGCTACAGCGCCGTCGGGGATGTGAAAGTGCCGTCATGGCGGAGAATCGAGTGACAGCGGCGATCGTCGGACCGGGCAACATCGGGACCGACCTACTGGCGAAGCTGGCCCGCAGCGATCTCATCGATGTGCGGTACGTGGTCGGTGTGGTGGAGTCCGACGGCCTCGCCCGAGCACGCGATCAAGGCGTGGAGGCCTCCGCGGAAGGCGTGGACTGGCTGCTTCGGCAGGACCCGCTGCCCGAGATCGTGTTCGAGGCGACCTCGGCGAAGGCCCACCTCGCCAACGCCCCGCGCTACGCGGACGCCGACATCCAGGCGGTGGACCTGACCCCGGCGCACCTCGGACCGATGGTCTGCCCGCCGGTCAACGGAACCGAGCACCTCGACGCCCGGAACGTCTCGATGATCACCTGCGGTGGCCAGGCCACGATCCCGGTGGTGCACGCGGTCTCGCGCGTGACTCCGGTGACCTACGCCGAGATCGTCGCTTCGGTGTCGTCGCGCTCGGCCGGACCCGGCACGCGGGCCAACATCGACGAGTTCACCCGCACCACCTCCGGTGCGGTCGCCGAGGTCGGTGGTGCCGAGGAGGGCAAGGCGATCATCATCCTCAACCCGATCGAACCGCCGATGATCATGCGCGACACCGTGTTCTGCATGATCCGCCCGGATGCCGACCAGGACGCGATCACCGCCTCCGTGCACGCGATGGTCGCCGAGGTCCAGCAGTACGTCCCCGGCTACACCCTGCGCGCCGAGCCGCAGTTCGACCGGCCGCGCCCGGGGTGGAACGGCAACGCCCGCGTGGCGATGTTCCTGGAGGTCGCGGGCAACGGCGACTACCTGCCGCCCTACGCGGGCAATCTCGACATCATGACCGCCGCCGCGGCCCGCACCGGAGAGCAGATGGCCGCCGCCCGCACGAACGGAGCACAGGCATGAGCGCCCGACCGCCGCTGGCCCACGACGTCCGCATCATCGACACCACGCTGCGCGACGGTTCGCACGCCATGGCACACCGGTTCACCGAAGCCCAGGTCCGAGACACCGTCCGGGCGCTGGACTCCGCCGGAGTGGAGGTCATCGAGGTCACCCACGGCGACGGGCTCGGCGGTTCCTCGTTCAACTACGGCTTCTCGCACACCGACGAGAGGCACCTGATCGCAGCCGCCCGCGAAGAGGCCGTGCAGGCGAAGATCGCCGTGCTGCTCGTACCGGGCATCGGAACGGTCGAACACCTCAAGATGGCCCGTGACTCCGGCGCCGACATGGTCCGCGTGGCCACGCACTGCACCGAGGCTGACGTGTCCCCGCAGCACTTCGAGGCAGCGCGCGAGCTGGGCATGGAGACCGCCGGGTTCCTCATGATGGCCCACCGCACCAGCCCGGAGGACCTGGCCGAGCAGGCGCGCATCATGGTCGACGCCGGCTGCCAGGCCCCGTACTGCACCGACTCCGCGGGCGCGCTGCTGATGCACGAGGCGCGCGACCGCTTCGAAGCGCTGATCACCGAGGTCGGCGACCAGGCGTGGATCGGCTACCACGGGCACCAGAACCTCAGCTTCGGTGTCGCGAACTCGGTGATCGCCCAGGAGGTCGGTGTGCGCTACATCGACGGCTCGCTGTGCGCGCTGGGCGCGGGTGCCGGCAACTCCCCCACCGAGGTCCTGGCCGCGGTCTTCGACCGCCTCGGCGTGACCACTGGACTGGACGTGATGGGTCTGCTGCACGCCGCTGAGGAGGTCGTGCGCCCGTACCTGAACCGGTGGCCGAAGATGGACCGCAACGCGATCGTGCAGGGCTGGGCCGGGGTGTACTCGTCGTTCCTGCTGCACGCCGAGACCGCCGCGGAGCGCTACGGCGTGCCCGCGCACGAGATCCTCAAGCGCTGCGGTGAGCTCGGTTACGTCGGCGGCCAGGAGGACATGATCATCGACGTCGCGCTGTCCCTGGCGGCCGACCGGTGACCCCCGAACTGGCACGGCAGCGCGCCCTGGCGCTGTACCGGGCTCGGGCGACGCGCGAGCCGATCGCCCCGTTCACCGACGAGGATCCGACGCTGGGCATGGACGAGGGCTACGCCATCCAGCGCGAGCTGGTGTCGATGCTCCTGGCCGATGGAGACGACATCATCGGGCACAAGGTCGGGGTGACCTCGGCACCCATGCAGCGGATGCTCGGCGTCAACTCCCCCGACCACGGACCGGTCCTGGCTTCCACCCGATACCGCGACGGCGGCACCGTGAGCCTGCGCGGGTTCATCGCGCCGAAGATCGAGGCCGAGATCGTGTTCGTGCTCGGGACTCGTCTGGAGGGGCCGGACGTGACGGTGGAGCAGGCGCGGCAGGCCATCAGCGGGGTCGTGGCCGGGTTGGAGATCGTGGACTCGCGGATCGCGGACTGGCGGATCGAGCTGGCCGACACGGTCGCCGACCTGGCCTCCAACGGCGCCCTCGCGCTGTCGGACCGGGTCGTCCCGTTCGACGAGGTCGCCGATCCCCGGTTGGTGGGAATGGTGCTGTCCCGCAACGGAAACCTCGTCGACACCGGGGCCGGGGCTGCCGCGCTGGGCGACCCGGTCGCGGTGGTGGCCTGGCTCGCCAACGTCCTCGCCCGCAACGGCGTCGTGCTCGAACCCGGTCACCTGGTGATGACCGGGGCTCTGCACGCGGCGGTCCCGATGTCCGAGGGCGACGAGTTCCTCGCCGAGTTCGACCGCCTCGGCACCGTCCGCCTCAACGTCGGCCCGTAGGTCGCCGCGGGCATCGTCAGGTTCGGGCGGCCAGGAGGTCCTTCAGCTTGCCCGGCAGCCTGGCGGTGTCCGCGCTGAGCTGCGCGCCCCCTGCGATGGCCCGGCGGGCGGCCAGGAACTCGGCCGGTGCGTTGACGCATTCGGCCGCCACCAGGACGCCGTCGCGGTAGCGCAGCACGGTCTGCTGGCCCTCGCGCAGCGCGGGACGGACCACTTCCTCGTCCGAAGTGGCCGCCAAGCCCGCGATCTGGAGCTTCGCCGAGGGCTGTTCGGACCAGAACCACGGCACCCCGCGGTACGGGCGCGGATCGCCGACGAGCGTGGTGGCCGCCGCGCGGGCCTGCTCGACGGCGTTGTCCACGCTCTCCAGCCGCAACCTCGACGACGGCCCGGGCACCGGTGACGGGTCGGGCAGGTTCGCGCAGTCTCCGACGGCCAGCGTCCGGCCGTCCGAGGTCACCGAGAACTCGTCCACCACAACACCGTTGTCGCACTTCAGCCCGGCACCACGAGCCAACTCGTCGACCGGCTCGACTCCCACGCCCACCACGACCAGCGACGCCCGGAACCGGGTTCCGTCGGCCAGCTCCACGCCTGCCACCCGGTCGCCACCGACGATGCGCTGCGGGAGGGCTCCGGTGCGCACCTCGATTCCCGAGCGCTCGTGGGCGCGGCGCACGAACTCCGCGGTGGCCGAGCCCACGGCCCTGCCCATCAGCGCCGGCCCGGCTTCCAGCACCACGACCCGACACCCGAGGGCGGCAGCGGTACCGGCCACTTCGAGTCCCACGAACCCACCACCGATCACCACCACCTCGGGTGCGCGTTCCAGTTCGGCGCGCAACGCCTGCGCGTCGTCGAGCCCCCGCAGCACGTGCACGCCCGGCAACTCGGCGCCGTCGATCGGCAACCGACGGGGCCGGGAACCGGTGGCCAACGCCAACCGTTCGAAGCCCAACCTCCGCCCGGACGCGGTGATCACGGCATCCGACCGCAGCTCGGTCACCGCTTCACCCAGCACCAGCTCGATGTCGTGCTCGGCGTAGAACTCCGCGCTGCGCAGTTCCAGCGAAGCGGCGTTGCTCTTCAGGAACGCCTTCGACAGCGACGGGCGGGCGTAGGGCGGGTGCGGTTCGGCGCCGATGATCGTCACCGGCCGGTCCCAGCCGAGTTCCCGCGCGCTGCAGGCGAGTTGGACGCCCGCCTGGGACGCGCCGACGATCAGCAGTCCGCTCACAGCTGCTCGTCCGCGATGACCACGTGCAGGTCCCGGTCGGCCAGGACCAGCTGGCAGGACAGGCGTGAGGTGTCCTCCCGATCCACGGCGGTGCCGTCGAGCATGTCCTCCTCGTCCTCGCTCGGCGCGGGGAAGGCCGCCAGCTCGTCGGCGTCGACGAACACGTGGCAGGTCGCGCAGGACAGTTCGCCGCCGCACTGGGCGACGATGCCGGTGACGCCGTTGCGCACAGCTGTCTGCATCACCGAATCGCCGGCAGCTGCCTCTACGACGCGTTCGGTTCCGTCAGGCAGGGTGTAGAAGACCTTGGGCATGTCAGGGCTTTCTTGTTCGATCAGGTGTCGGTCACCACGCCACGGGCATGGAGGTCATCGGCTGCGAGATGTGCTCGCTGCTGTAGGTGGGCTCGCCGTCCAGGCGCAGTCCGGGCAGTCTGCGGAAGAGCTCGGTGATGCCGACCTGCAGCTCCATCCGGGCCAGCGGAGCTCCCAGGCAGTGGTGCAGGCCGTGGCTCAGCGTCAGGTGCGGGTTGTCGGTACGTCCGATGTCGAAGCGGAACGGGTCGTCGAAGACCTCCGGATCGTGCCCGGCCAGGCCCGGGTCGACCGCGATGGCCTCCCCCTCCTTGACCAGCTGCCCGTCGATCTCGACGTCCTCGGTGGCCACGAACGGCACGAGGCTCCCACCCCCGCCCATCTGCAGGCTGACCGCGGTGCGCCCGTGCCGCAGCACCTCCTCGGCCGCGGTGGACGCGAGACCGTCGATGTCGGCCAGCAGGCGTTCGCGCTGGTCGTCCGAGCGCAGCAGCGCCAGCACCCCGGACGCCAAGAACGTCGCGGTGTTGTCGAACCCGCCGATGATGAGGATGAACGCGATCGGCAAGATCTCGTCGTCGGTGAGCGTCTCGTCCTTGTCACGGGCGTTGGCCAGCGCGCTGAGCAGGTCCTCGCGCGGCTCCTCGCGGCGGCGGGCGATCAGCTCGCTCATGTAGCCGGCGAGCTCGGCGACGTCCTGCCCCATCTCCTCGACGGTCTTGCCGGAGGTCTCCAGGAACGACGAGCTCCAGTGCTCGAATCGCTCTCGATCCTCCACGGGAACGCCTAGCAGGTTCGAGAGCATCTGGATCGGCAGCGACATCGCGTACTCGCTGATCAGATCACGAGTACCGCCCTTGACGACCATCTGGTCGATGAGCTCGTTGGCGAAGGCCACGGCCGACTCGCGCATGGCCTTGACCCGGCGCGGGGTGATGCCCTTCTGCACGAGCTTGCGCAGCTTCGTGTGCTGCGGCGGGTCCTCGAACTGCAGCGTAGAGCGCAGCATGTCCGGGAACGGCGCCATGAACGGCACCTCCCGCTCACCGGTGCGGAACGGCTCGCGCACGAACCGCTTGTCGCTCAGCAGCTCCTTGGCGGCCTTGTTGCGGTGCACCACCCAGACGTCGCCGCCGACGGGCATGGTCACCTTGGTCATGGGGCGGTCGCGCAGGATCGCGCGGATGTGCTCGGCGGCCTGCTCCATCGGCAGCGGCCCGAAGGGGTATTCGGCGGTCTGCGTCATCGATGTCTCCTCGGCAGTCACTGCTCGGTCGAAATGGTCTGCGGGGCGGAGTCCGGGGTGATCGCCATGACCTCGTCGAAGCGCTCGGCGACGGTTTCCGGGGTCAGAGCCGGGTCGTGGATGCCGGCCGTGTTGACCACGGCCATGCGGTTGACCGCGCCACCTGCGACGTTGAATACCTCGCCGGTCACCGCGCAGGAGGGGTGGACGAGGTAGGCCGCGACCGGAGCGACGTGTTCCGGCAGGAGCCGGGTGCGCAGGTACTCCAGCACCTCCGGCGCCAGCGATTCCGCCGAGTTCTCGGCCATCCGCGTGCCCGCGCCGGGCGCGATGGCGTTGACGGTGATGCCGTGCGCGACCCCTTCGATCGCGAGGTTGCGGGTGAGTCCGAACACCGCGCCCTTGGAGGAGCCGTAGTGGGTCATGAGCGGGTTTCCCAGCATGGCGGCCGAGATCGTGTTGACGATCCGTCCGCTGCCGGAGGCCTTCAGGTGCGGCCAGGCAGCGCGTGCCAGCAGCAACGAGCCGAAGTAGTGCACGTCGAGGTGGCGCTGGTACTCGGCGAGATCGACCTCGTCGAAGCGCGCGGTGCGCACGATGCCCGCGTTGCTGATGAGCGCGTCCAACCGTCCGAAGTGCTCGACCGCAGCCGAGACCATCGATGCCGCACCGGCTTCGGTCGACACGTCCGCGCGTGCGGCCACGGCGATCCCACCAGCATCGGTGATCTCGGCGACCACAGCACCGGCGGGGTCCTCGTCTTCGACACCTGAACCGTCGGTGCGGGCGCCGAGGTCGCCCACCACCACCGACGCGCCACGCGACGCCAGCAGCAGGGCGTGCGCCCTGCCGATGCCCCGCCCGGCTCCGGTCACGACGATCGCGCGACCGGTGAAGTCCAGTTCTTCCATGCCTTGTCCAGTCCTTCGCGAGTCGGTGGTCAGGGGCGGGCCTGTCCGCCACCGGTGTCGACGGAAGCGGTCCAGATCGACCCCTTGGCCTCGCGACGGGACTTCTCCCAGTCGAAGACCTCCACACCGCCCGCGACGTAGAGGGTTTTCCGATCGGCTCCACCGAGGACGCAGGCCACCGGGATCACCTCGGTCCTGTCGAACCGAACGACGTCGGTGAGCGTCCCGCCGTCGAGCATCCGCGCGACGAAACCACCGGCCGGCGAGCACAGCCACGCGGCTCCTTCGCCGTCCAGGCACATCCCGTCGCCGGGCGCGGGCAGTTCACCGAACGCGTGCGGGCGGCTGAGACTTCCCTCGGAGTCCCGGTCGAAGGCGTGCACGGTGGTGCCGAACGCCTCGACGGTGACCACGGACGCACCGTCCGGGCTGATGGCGATGCCGTTGGCGCACTGGAACTCGCCGAGTTCCGCGAGCACCCGGGCGCTGCCGTCGGGCTCGACGACCAGCAGCGGCGAGGGGCGCGCGTCCTCGCCCCGGAACAGCTCGAAGCCGAGCTGGGTGATGTAGCAGCGGCCGTCGGTGTCGACGACCATGTCGTTGATCGGACCGGTGGCCAGGCCACTGAGGTCGGCGTGTTCGGTGAGCTCGTTTCCGTCCCAGGCCAGGACCAGGCGCTCGTGCATCGAGTTGACCACGATGCGGCCGTCCGGGAACCAACCGAACCCACCGAAGATCACCTCGGCGCCGTTGCGCGATTCGCGCTGCGAACCGTCGATGACGACCTCGGGCGCCCCGGCCTCGTCGAGCCGGAGCAGTCGGTGGTTGTACATGTCCGTCAGGTGCAGCGCGCCGTCGTGCCAGCGCGGGCACTCCGGCCAGCTGTAGCCGCTGGAGAAGCGTTCCGACGTTGCCACCGCTGCCGTGGCGAACGGGTCGGAAGTGGTTTCGGTCATCGCAAGTCTCCCTCCGCTCGACCGCAGCCGGAACCCAACCTACGCAACACTTGCGTTTTGTCAAATAAATTGCTCAATGGCCGCCCCCTAGTCCTCTTCAGTCGCGAAAATGTCCGGTGCGCCCGATGGTTCGTGCGCGTGGTGCGATCACGATCCGGCCGCACCCCGCGTCGGACAATCGACTCTCCCGATCACCGGGAGGGGCGCCTCACGCGAGCGCTTGGTCAGCGGAGGCGGCGTGGCGGGCGGCGATGAACCCGTAGACCAGACCCTGACCGATGGTCGCGCCCGCGCCCGGATAGGTCTTGCCGAAGGTGTTGGCGGCGGTGTTGCCGATGGCGTAGAGCCCCTCGACGGGCGAGTCGTCGACTCGCAGGACCCGCGCGCGGTCGTCGGCGCGAAGCCCTCCGCAGGTGCCCAGGTCGCCGAGCACCACGCGCACGGCGTGGAGAGGTCCGGACAGCGGCCGCAGGTTCGGGTTCGGTGCGATCGTCGGGTCGCCGTAGTAGCGGTCGTAGGCGCTCTGCCCCCGCCCATGGTCGTGGTCGACTCCCCCGCTCGCCAACTCGTTGAACCGGGCGAACTGCGCGGCGAAGGCCTCCTTGGGCAATCCGGCCGCGAGCGCGAGGCCGACCGGGCTGTGCGCGCGGTGGGCGATGCCGCCGTCGAACCAGGACTGCGGCAGCGGCATCCGGGGGTAGAGCGAACCGGCGAAGACGTAGCTGTTGCGGTAGCGCTGATCGAAGATCAGCCAGGTCGTTCCGACCGGATCTCCCCTCCGTTCGCGCTCCTGGACGCGTTGCCCGAAGCTCATGTAATCGGTCGCCTCGTTGACGAAGCGCCGCCCGGTCGAGTCGACCATGAACGAGCCGGGCAGCGAGCGCTCCGCGAGCAGCACCTGCGGCGGGTTCCCGCCGAACGGCGCCACTTCCGGGAACCACCACGCCTGATCCAGCAGCGCGGTGTCCGCACCGACCTCACGACCCGCTCGGATACCGTCCCCGGTGTTGCCCTCCGAGCCCAGGCTCCACCCCGGTTCCAGCGCGGTGAGCTGGTGCCGACGGCGCGTCGCGATGTCGTGGTCGAACCCGCCGGTCGCGAGCAGCACTCCGCGGCGAGCGGTCACGGTGACCTCGCACCCGCCCTGCTCCAGCACGGCTCCACCGACGCGATCCCCGTCGAGAACGAGGCGCTGCAGAGAGGTGCGCGTCCACACCGGGATCCCCGCGGCCAGCACCCCGGCGTAGAGCCCGGCGGCCAACGCCTGCCCGCCTGCCAGGTACTCGCGGCCCAGCGCCAGCCCGCCGATGCCCTGCGCGGCCCGCTTGAGCACCCGCGGCAGCGCTCTGCCCGGTAATCGGGCCAGCAGGTTCATCCACTTGTAGTCGGCGCCGGTGACCGGCATCGGCACCGGCGATTCCATGACTCCCGGTCGCAGGCGGGCGCGTTCACCACCGAGGACGGACGCGTCGAACGGTCGGCACTCGCAGGTGCGTCCGATGGCCGAGCCGCCGGGCGACTCGGGGTGGTAGTCGGAGTAGCCCTCGGCCCAGAAGAACCGCATCGGCGTCGTCCGCCGCAGCATCTCCACCGTCTTTGGCCCGCTGTGCAGGAACGCACGCCGACGCGGCTCCGGCGAGGAGTCGCATACGACCGAGTCCAGGTAGGCGCGAGCCGCCTCGGCCGTGTCCGCGGAACCGCAGTCGCGCAGCACCGGGCTCGCCGGGATCCAGAACGCGCCGCCGGAACGCGCCGTGGAACCGCCCACGTAGCCCGTCTTCTCGACGATCAGGACCCGCAGACCCTTCTCGTGAGCCGCCAACGCGGCGGCCATCCCGGTACCGGAGCCGATCACCAGCAGGTCCACCTCGTCGTCGCGCGCGGGCGCGGAGGCAGGAGGTTCGTCGTGGGTCACGATGGGGCTCCTCCGGTTCAGGGGGTCAGGTCGTTGAAGGGGTTGCGCTCCCGGCCGGGGCCGGTGAACACGAAGTCCAGCTCCACGACGGAGTCGAGCATCGCCAAGCCGGTGGCGAACAGGTCGGTGCGGATGTGCACCTGCACGGTGTTGCGGCCGTAGGCGTGCTCGGCCTCGGCGAAGACCGCGGAGGAATCCATCCTCGCGGCGACGGCCTCATCACCGTCCTCGCCGCGCGCCCGCAGCACCCGGAGATCCTTGATGCGCGCTCCGAACACCGGATCGGCTTCGATCTCGGAGCGCAAGCGCCCGACAGACGCCTCCAGCTCGTCGAGGGAATCGAAGACGAGCCCGAAGTGCAGGTAGGACTCCAGCCATTCGTTGCGGTGCGCGTGGAACGCCCCCACCGCCGGGTGCTCCTCGGCGGTGCCGATGCGCAGCGCGGAGGCGATGACCTCCTCCAACTCGGCCTGCGCCGGTTTGAGCGCCATCAGGAAGATGATGTCGCTGGCTCGATCGGGCTCGGCGCCGTTCATCGCAACCAGGTAGATCGGTTCTGGGGACAACGGGTTCGGGAACTCCCGGATCCGGGCGCCCAGCAGCTGGAAGAAGCGCGTGGCCAGCTCGCGTTCGCCGGGGCGGAAGTGCACCGCCAGGTGGGCGAGCGCGGTGGGAGTATTCGCCAGCGTGTTGAACGTTCTCGGTGCGTTTCCAGGCGATTCGGATGTCGGCACGGGCACTCCTGTTCGTTGCGGCGCCCACTCCACGGTGAGCGGACGGCTCGGCCGTGAGGTCGGTCCTGCGTACGACGCGCGATCACATCGCGACGTCGGTCGACGGAATTCGGGTCGGTGCCTTGACCCTGCGCGGCAGCCGCGACACACCGGTCGCGGCGTACCAGATGTCCATCGCCGTGGTGCGCAGCGCACCCGCGACGCGCTCCACCCGCACGAGCTCACACGGACCCGACACCGACAAGGCCATCCGCGCGCGGACTCCCTCCGGGCCGATGGGCGCGGCCACGACCGTGATGCCGGGTATGCCCAGCTGCGCATCGATCGAGAGACCACCGGAGCGCCGCACGTGGGCGAGCTCGCGCTCCAACTGCTGGGCGCTGCGAATACCGCGCGGCGACGGCGGCCCGAGGACCTCGTGCGGGAGCTCCTCCGGCGCCAGCCATGCGAGGAGCGCCCGTCCAGGAGCGGTGTGCACCGCGGGGCTGCGCGTGCCGACCGTCCAGTTGGCACCGTCGGCACCGACCCGCTCCAGGTGCACGACCTCGTCCTCGGACAGGGCGCTCAGATGCACCGACAACCCCGTGGCGCGATGCAGGTCGCCGAGCACCAACGCCGCCGCGCGGTGCACCGGGTCGTGTCGGGCGACGTGGGATCCGAGTTCGAAGACCCGGATTCCCAGCCCATAGCCGTAGCCGTCGCGCTCGACCCATCCGAAATCCACCAGCCGCTGGAGAATCCGGTGCGCGGATGACCGGGGAAGGCTGGATCGACGCGAGACCTGCGCCAGCGTGAGCCGCTGGTGCCCGCGGAGGAGCTCCAGCACCGAGACCATCCGGTCGATCATGGATGCGGGTGCGACCTGCGTCGTCTCCAAAGAGAGCACCTCCGGCGTCGTCGCCTGGTACGTCGTGGTGAGTCATCTGCCACTCCTAGCTGGGAGAACTTGTCGTCGATGAGCGAAGTGGCAGAAACTGACACCCGCGAAGGTAGCTATAAATTTGACGAAAGGCAATCTTTTGACGAGGCCCGTGCACGACGACGCCCTGAACACGCGGCCCACATCCGGGCTCGACGCCAGACGCCTGGACGTCTCCCGCACGGCGATGCGCATCTTCGGCGAGGACGGCGACATCTCGGCCACCGTCGAGCGGATCGCTGCCGAAGCCGGAGTCTCCGCACGGACTTTCCACCGCTACTTCCCCGCCAAGGAAGACGTCGTCCGACCGGTGTTCGAGCGCAGTGCCGAGCTCACCAGCGCCGCCCTGCGCGCGGCACCGCGCAACGGCGATCCGGTCGACGTGCTGGTGGACGCCATGATGGCGCTGCTCGACGAGACACGGCAGCGGATGACGCCACAGCACCAGGTCTTCATGCGGCTGGTCTCAGAACTGCCGGAGCTGCGGCTGCGCTGGCGAGAAGCCGCCGGGACGACCGAGGACGCGGTGCGCGAGTTCCTGGCCGGGCGCGTCGCACCGGACCCGGATCCTCAGCTGCAGGACCTCCCCGCGACGCTGGTCGTGCACGCCGTGCACCACGTGCTGGAGCTGTGGTTGCGCGGGGCCACACCGGAGGAGCTGGATCCGCTGCTGCGGCGGGGCCTGAGCACCGTGTTCGACGGACTGCGACTCCGCGGAACCGGGCGGGCGCGGCGCGCCAGGTGAACTCGAGGGGCCCGGCGCGACTATCCTCTGCAGACGTGGTCGAGTCCTCCAGCAGCAGCCGGTCCCGCGCGGACGCGCACCCAGAGCTGGAAACCGAGACCCTCCGCCTGATCAACCTCATCGGTTACAGCGCCCACGGGCGCACCTTCGCCCGGCGCTTCGAACGCGCCACGGGCATCTCGCTCCCCGGGAGCGACCTGCGCGCGCTGATCGCGCTGCGACCTGCGCCCCCCGCTCCGATCGGTGAACTCAGCGCGGAGCTGGGCATCGATCTCGGACAGCTCAGCAGGCAGGTCGCCACGCTCGTCGAGGAGGGCCTGGCGCTGCGCGAACCCGATTCCGCCGACCGGAGGCGGATGCTCGTCGGGCTCACCGACGAGGGCGCCCGGCTGGTGCAGCGGTGGCGGCGCAGCTGGGTGCAGGACTACCTCGACCCGGTCCGCGACCGGAACCCCGATCAGTTGGCGGCCCTGGCCGAATGGCTCGACCACGTCGCCGACCGACTCGCCGAGGCGCTCGACACCCAGGACTCCGGGCTCGGGCTGCCCGCCGGGTGGCAACGGGCCGCCAAGATCAGCGACCCGGATCCTGCGTTGAAGGACTACCTGCGCGCAGTGGTGCGATTGGCCGAGATCGTGGGCCGCTCGCACGGTTTCGACGACATGCTCTCCGCCGTCGACGCACCCGTGCGCCAGCACTCTTGGGTGACTCTTAGGCTGATCAGCACGCACGGCCCGCTCGCGGTCTCCGACCTCGCCGCCCGCATGGACATCGACGTGCCGCGCGCCAGCAAGCGCCTGCGCGCGCTGCGCGAGCTGGGACTGGTGCACCGCCGCCCCAGCGAGCAGGACCGGCGGGTCGGGGTCATCGAGGTGACACCGGTCGGCGCGGACCTCATCCGCCACGTCGAGGAGTTCCAGCTCAAGGGCTTCCGCCAGACCCTCGGCCCCATCACCCGGGCCGACCGCACTCGCTGGACCCCACCCCTGACGACTCTCGTGACACGCCTCGCGGCACCCGCCACCACCCAGCGATGATCACGTCTCCGGACAGCAGGTGAATTCGCGCTCTCCGGGCTCGACTTCGACGTGCTTCCCGTCCGGCAGAACGACGTCGGCGGTCGTGTTGGCCGGAACGATCACCGACACCCGGATCCGGCCCGGTTCGCGCTCCCACCGGCACGCGACCGTCCCGTACGGGCTGTCGTAGCCAGCTCCTGCGTGGCTGAGAGTGCCGCCGGGGTGCGGGGCGATGGCGAAGCGGTTCTGGCGGTAAGCCCGCTTCACGCCCTCGGCGTAGTCGGCGAACAAGCTCGCGTCGGCGAACTCACCGAGATGGTCGGCAACCTCGGCCAGGTGCTGCATCGTGTAGTGCAGGTAAGCCGTGGCCTCTTCGGCGCGGGGAGTTCTGCTCCTGCCCGACAGGACGTCCTGGTACTCCTCAGGTTCCACCTTGCGCCCCGCACGCTTCATCATGAACTTCCCGTAGGACCGCATCATCGGGTAGCACTCGCGCAGCAGCTCCCAACAGATGTCCTCCTCCGAGCGGCGCAATGGTCCTCCCGCACGCTGCCCCACGACCGGACCGCGGTGGACCGGCTCAACGGAATCACGGGTGTGGTCCGATGAGCGGGACACCCCACCCCACGGCATGGCATCGCCTCATAACGTCCAGCGCGCTTCGGTCACGCAAGTGCGTCGACCGGCGTTCAAGGAGGTTCGAGATGGGTAAGCGTGTTGTCTACGCCCGCAGCGTGCACGACCAGGCCGAGATCGATGCGGTGCTGGAGGTGCTGCGCGCCGGGCCTCTCGGCATGAAGATCGGCAAGAACGTGGCCGAAATGGAGCGGCGCGTCGCCGAGCTCTACGGGAAGCGTCTGGGGGTGATGTGCAACTCCGGCTCCTCGGCGATCTACCTCGCCGTCGAACTACTCGATCTGCCACGGGGTTCGGAGGTCATCACCTCGCCGCTGACCTTCTCCACCGACGTCGCTCCGCTGGTGCGCGCCGGGCTGGTGCCGGTGTTCGCCGACGTCGAACCCGACACCTACAACATCGACGTCGGCAAGATCGAAGCGCTGGTCACCGACAAGACCGAGGCATTGCTGATCCCGAACCTCGCGGGCAACGCCCCGGACTGGGACGCCATCCGCGACATCGCCGACCGGCACGGGCTCAAGGTCATCGAGGACTCCTGCGACTGCATCGGCACGACCCTGCGCGGCACACCCACCGGACTGCGCAGCGACATCACCGTCACCAGCTTCGCGATGGCGCACATCATCACCTGCGCCGGCAACGGCGGCATGGTCTGTCTCAACGATGAGCAGCTGCGCGACAAAGCGCTGATGCTGCGCCGTTGGGGACGCCGTTCGGAGCCGCACCTCTTCGGGTCCGCGGGCACCGGCAGGATCTTCCGCGAGGATCTCGACGGCATCGCCTACGACAACGACTTCATCTTCGACCTGCTTCCCTGGAACTTCGAGCCCTCCGAGCTCGGGGCAGCTTTCGGCCTGCAGCAGTTGGCGAAACTCGAGAGGAACTACGCCCGCCGGGCCGAGATCTTCCGTGCGTACAACGACGCCTTCGGAACCTATCCCCACCTGTTCTCGCTCCCCCGGCAGCTCGCGGACTTCCACACCGCGTGGCTGTGCTACCCGGTCCTGGTCAAACCCAACGCCGGTTTCGAGCGCAGCGACCTGCAGGAAGCCCTCGAAGCTGCCGGTATCGATACCCGCACGGTCTGGAGCGGCAACGTCACCCGCCACCCCATGATGCGCGGCGTGACCTACCGGGTTCCCGAGAACGGGCTCCCGGTCGCCGACGAGGTCTTCCAGCGCGGCATGTCCCTGGGCATGAGCCACGGCACCACCGACGACGAGCTCCAGCACGTCGTCAGCAGCATCCACGACTTCGCGAAGCAGCACGCGTGAGCGGAACCGCCGACGTTCAGTCCCCTGTGGACTCCCGCACGATCACCGCGGCGTCCACATCGGGGGATTCTTCGGAGTCGACCGGTTTCCCCTCGGCGTGCAGCAACGCCAGTCCCGCCCAATAGCGGCCCACGTTCACCGGATCCAGGCGGATGCTGGAGATCGAGGGCAGGAACACCCGGGCCAACGGACTGTCGTCGTGCCCGATCACCGACAGATCCCCTGGCACGTCGAGACCGTCGCGGACCGCGGCACCGATGACAGCGGCCGCCGCGTCGTCGTTGTAGGCGACCACACCGGTGCGGCCCTGCGACCTCCAACGCCGCACGGCGGCGAACGCGGAATCATCGCGATGATCGACGGTCACCACATCGATCTCCCCGGCGGCTTCCTCGGCGACTCGTGCGCGGCGCTCCACCAGCGGGGACAGGCGAGGATCGGGGGAAGCGGCGAAGGCCAGCCGCTCGTGCCCGCGAGCTCGCAGATGCTCGACCTGCAGCCTCGGGCCCGCGGTGAAGGCCGAGCTCTCGAAGAACCGCTCCGCGTGCTCAGGAGTCGGGAAGACATCGGTGACGCCGCAGGCACGCATGGAAGCGATCTCGTCCGAGTCGAACGGGGTGAAGCCCAGCACCACCGACGGTGCGAGCAGTTCCCAAAGAGGGCGCGTACGCCCGAACTCGTGGCGCGTGTAGGTGACCAGCGAGTACCCGGCCTCGTCGAGCGCCAGCGAAGCCTCCTCCAGATGGCGTCGCATGGTGAACTCGATCGGCCAGTCCGGCAGCACGAGAAGAACGAGCCTGCTGCTGCCACGACGCAAGGCCTGCGCCTGCCGATGCGGCCGATAACCGAGCCGCCCGGCCTCGGCGAGCACGCGCTCGCGCGTGGCCTCCGAGATCGTCTGTCCCGGCGTGTTGTTCAAGACGAACCCCACCGTCGCACGCGACACGCCCAGAGATCGGGCCACATCGGCCGCGGTCACCCGCCGCCCCGATGCGGAACCGCCCATCGCGACCACCTTCACTTCCTTGCACGTGCTAGTAGCGCCGACGGTAACAGGTTCGACTCACGCAGATCGCGTACTTGCACGTGCTAGTAATCACGCACTAGCCTCCCCGGAACTATCACGTGCTAGCTCATGCACCTCAACACGGAGTCGCCATGAAGGCAGAAAACGGCCCCGAAGTCTCCGCTCCGTCCCCCATCCCCACCAAGGTGACGCCCTCACCTGATGCACCGACCAGCGGCGGAGAGCAGCCTCCCGTCTCCTCCCGCTACATCTGGCTCATGGTCGTCGCGCAGTTCGGCGTGTTCCTCGCGCTCATCACACCGATCGCCGTCTCCCTCTCCATCCGCGTCAACCAGCTCGCCCCCGGACACGAGGAATACCTGGGCTACGTCACCGGAGTGGGAGCCGCGGTCTCGGTTATGGTCGGACCGCTGCTCGGGGTCCTCTCGGACCGCACCCGCAGTCGGCTCGGCCGGCGCAAGCCCTTCCTCATCGCCGGCCTGGTGCTCGGACCGATCTCACTGGTCGTGATCGCACTGGCGCCCTCCATGATCGTGCTGGCGGTCGGCTGGATCATGAGCCAGGTGACGTGGGGACTCGCTCTCGGCGGCCTCACCAATTCGATGGCCGACCGCGTCCCGGAACAGCAGCGCGGACGCCTCGCGGGGTTCGTCGGTTTCGTCAACCTGGTCGCCCCCGTGGCCGGCGTCGGCATCAGCAGCGGATTGGCCGGCAACAACCTCCTGTTGTTCGGCGTCCCCGGCCTGCTCGGAGCCCTCCTGCTGGCCCCGTTCATCCTCCTCGTCCCCGAGTCCGACAGCCGGAACATGCCCGACATGGGTCGGCTCTCCCCGGGCACCGTGCTCGGCAAGTACGTGTTCAACCCGGCGCGCTACCCGGACTACTCGTTGAACCTCCTGGGGCGCGCGCTGTTCTACTTCGGACTCACCTTGTGCACCACGTTCACGGCCTTCTTCCTCGCTTCTCGGATGGGCGTGGGGGTGCAAAACGTGGCCGGCACGATGGCCGTGCTCTCCGCGCTCGGCGTGGTGGCCACCGCGATCGGTGCGCTGGGGAGCGGATTCCTGTCCGACCGCTTGCGGCGTCGCCGCGCCTTCGTCCTGGCGTCGGGGATCCTGTTCGGGCTCGGCTCGGTCGGGATGGCGCTGTCGCCGACCGTGCCGCTACTGTTCGCCTCCCAGCTCACCACGTCCCTGGCTCTCGGCATGTTCTCGTCGGTGGACCAGGCGCTGGCACTGGACGTGCTGCCGGAGCGCGCCACCAACGCGGGTCGGTTCATGGCCATCTTCGGCCTCACCGCCAGCATCCCGCAGTCCGTCGCGCCGCTGGTGGCCCCGGTCTTCCTGACGATCGGCGTCGCCGCGGGCCAGAAGAACTACCCCCTGCTGTTCGCGATCGCCGGCGCGTTCACCGTGCTCGGCGGCATCGTGATCACCCGAATCAGGTCAGTGCGTTGAGAAGTGGAGCGGTCTTGCCCATCGATCAGCAGGCGGGATTCATCACCGCCCCGTTCGGCGACTGGACCCGGCCCGGCGCCGCGGCGCCGTACTTCCGCCGCGAGTTCCAGGCGCCGAGCGCCCCCGTCAGAGCCGTGCTGCAGGTCAGCGCGATCGGGCTCGTCGAACCGCACCTCAACGGGTCCCCGGTCGGCGACGAGGTCCTCGCGCCCGGTTGGACGTCGTACCGTCACCGGCTGGCCGTCTCGCACTACGACGTCACCGGGAGAATCGCCACGGGTCCCAACGTCATCGGCGCGATCCTCGGCGAGGGATGGGCCGTCGGGCGCCTGGGTTTCGAAGGACGGCGCAACCACTACAGCGACCGGCCCGCCTTGTTCCTCCGCCTCGAGCTCGACTACGGCGACCACACCGAGATCATTGGCAGCGACCAGGAGTTCCAAGTCTCCACCGGTGCCGTGCTGAGCAACGACCTCTACGACGGCGAAAGCCACGACGCCAGGCTGGAACCCCGCGGATGGGACCAACCCGGTTTCGACGCCGCCAAGTGGAGCCCAGCCGAGCCCTTCGAGTGGAACCTCGACGCTCTCATCGACACGGGCGCACCGCCGATCCGCCGGATCGAGGAGATCGATCCGGTCGACGTGGCGACGAGCCCGAGTGGCAAGACGATCCTCGACTTCGGACAGAACATCTCGGGCCGCGTGCGCTTCACCGTCACCGGCAAGGCCGGCCAAACGGTTCAGCTGCGGCATGCCGAGGTCTGCACCGGCGGCGAGATCGACACCGAAACCCTGCGCACGGCCGTCGCCACCGACCGCTACGTGCTGCGCGGCGGAGGGACCGAGACGTGGGAGCCGAGGTTCACCTTCCACGGGTTCCGCTACGTCGAGCTCGGCGGCGATGTCGAGCCCGACAAACTGCGCGCCGTCGTGCTCCACAGCGACATGCCCCGCACCGGGTGGTTGGAGACCTCCGACGACCGGTTGAACCGGTTGCACGCCAACGCCGTCTGGTCCATGCGGGACAACTTCGTCGGGGTCCCGACCGACTGCCCGCAGCGCGACGAGCGGCTGGGATGGACCGGTGATCTCAACGCCTTCGCACCCGCGGCGAGCTTCCTGCACGACGTGCGCGGCGTCCTCGACTCCTGGCTGGCCGACCTGGCCGCCGAGCAGCGGGAGAAGGGGTACGTGCCGTGGGTCGTGCCCGACGTGCTCTCGACTCCGTCACCTCCGACCGCGTTGTGGAGCGACGTCGCCGTCAGCCTCCCCTGGGCCCTCTACCGCGAGTACGGCGACGCGGAGATCCTCCGCCGGAGCTACCCGTCGATGACGACGTTCATCCGGGACGTGGCCGACCGGCTCGACGACAACGACTTGTGGAGCACCGGTTTCCAGTTCGGTGACTGGCTCGACCCCGATGCCCCGATGGACAACCCCGCCGGCGGCAAGACCGACCGGCACCTGGTGGCGCAGGCGTTCCTGTGCAAGACCACGCGCGAGATGGCGCTGGCCGCCGAAGTCCTGGGCGAGGACACGACCGAGTTCGCGCAGCTCGCCGACCGGGTGCGCACCGCGTTCCGCCGCGAGTACGTCACCCCGTCAGGACGGATCTCCGGGGAGACCGCGACCGCCTACGCACTGGCGATCCGCTTCGGCATCCTCGATGACGACCAGCGGACCACGGCGGGCGACCGACTCGCCGAGCTGGTCGCCAAGGACGGCTACCGGATCGCCACCGGCTTCGCCGGGACGCCGCACGTCACCGCAGCCCTGTCGGAGACCGGGCACCTGGAAGAGGCCTACCTGCTGCTCACCGAGACCGGCTGTCCCTCGTTCCTCTACCCCGTGACCATGGGTGCGACGACGATCTGGGAACGATGGGACTCCATCCGCCCGGACGGAACCATCAACCCCTCCGGCATGACCTCGCTCAACCACTACGCGCTCGGCGCCGTGGTGGACTGGATGCACCGGGTCATCGGCGGCCTGGAAGCGGATGAACCGGGCTACCGCAGCATGATCATCGCGCCGCAGCCCGGCGGTGGTCTCACCCGCGCGAAGGTCGATCACGACACCCCGCACGGCCGTGCGTCCGTGGCCTGGCGCATCACTGACCAGCGGATGCGCGTGGAGGTGAGCATCCCCGCGGGCACCACGGCCACCGTGGTGCTTCCCCTCGACCCGGAGGCGCGCGTCGAGCGCGTGGCCGGAGGTGAGCACCTCTGGGAGTACGCCCTTCCCGAGGACGTCTCGGCCGAGCGACACACGATGGACACCCCGTTGCAGACGCTCGCGAAAGACCCCGCCGTCTGGCGAGACCTCACGGCCGTGTTCGCCGAGCACCTGCCGGGCATCCCCATCGACGGCACCGCACCCGAAGCCGCGGGCATCTCGCTGAACGGCCTCCTGCAGCACATCCCGGGCGCCTCCCCCGACTTCGAGTCGGACCTCCGCGACGCACTCGGCCACCAGAAAGGACGATCATGACCGACTCGACGCGTCTCTCCCTCGACCAGAAGGCCGCCCTGCTGTCAGGGCAGGACTTCGCACACACCAAGCCCGTCGACGAGGCAGGCGTTCCCGCCCTCACGCTCGTCGACGGTCCGCACGGGCTCCGCGTCCAAGACGCCGACCAGGACCACCTCGGGGTGCACGAAAGCCGACCTGCCACCTGCTTCCCACCGGCGGTCGCCGTCGGATCCAGCTGGGACCCCGACGTCGCCGGCAGCGTGGGCGAGGCCGTGGGCCGCGAAGCCCGGGCCGCCGGGGTGGCGGTCAACCTCGGACCAGGCGTCAACATCAAGCGCTCCCCGCTGTGCGGCCGCAACTTCGAGTACTACTCAGAGGATCCGCTGCTGTCCGGTGTGCTCGGTACGGCTCATGTCCGCGCGCTTCAGAGCCAGGGCGTCGGGGCCTCCGTCAAGCACTTCGCGGCCAACAACCAGGAGACCGAGCGCATGCACGTCAGCGCCGAGGTCGACGAACGCACCCTGCGCGAGATCTACCTCCCGGCCTTCGAACGCGTCGTCACCCAGGCCGACCCCGCGACGGTGATGTGCTCCTACAACCGCATCAACGGCGTCGCCGCGTCCCAGAACCGGTGGCTCCTGACGGAGGTCCTGCGCGACGAGTGGGGGTTCGAGGGCGTCGTGATCTCCGACTGGGGCGCCGTCTACGACAAGCTCGCCTCGCTCCTGGCCGGGCTCGACCTGGAGATGCCGGGATCCGGCGGTAAGAACGACGTCCGGCTCGTCGAGGCCGTCTGCAGCGGAGAGGTCCCCGAATCCCGCGTCGACGAGGCCGTCCAGCGCGTCCTCACCCTCACGCGGCACCACACCGAGCCCACCGGTCGATTCGACGCGGACGAACACCACGCTCTAGCGCGCCGCCTGGCCGCGGAATGCGCCGTGCTGCTCAAGAACGACCGGCAGAGCCTTCCGCTCGCCCATGACGCCGAGGTGGCGGTGATCGGCGAGTTCGCCCGTGCTCCGCGATTCCAGGGAGGCGGCAGCTCGCACATCAACCCCACGCGCGTGCAGAGCGCTCTGGACTCCCTGCGCGAGCTCGGCACGAACGTCACCTACGCACCCGGGTTCCACCTCGACGGCTCGCCGGACGAGTCGCTCAGGTCGGAAGCCGTCAGCGCGGCCAGGGCCGCCGATGTCGCGGTCGTCTTCGCCGGACTCCCCGATGCTCACGAGTCCGAGGGCTACGATCGGGACACCCTCGATCTGCCCGCGGATCAGATCGCCACGATCCGGGCAGTGGCGGACGCCGCCGCCCGCACGGTCGTGGTCCTCTCGCACGGCGGAGTCGTCTCCCTGGAGGGGTGGCACGACGACGTCGACGCCATCCTCGACGGGTTCCTGCTGGGCCAGGCCGGCGGTGGTGCACTCGCGGACCTGCTGCGCGGCGAGGTGAACCCGTCCGGCCACCTGGCGGAGAGCATCCCCCTACGCCTCCAGGACAACCCGACATACCTCAACTTCCCCGGGGAGCAGGGCCACGTCCGGTACGGCGAAGGTGTCATGGTTGGCTACCGCTACTACGAGACCGCGCAGGTCCCGGTCCGGTACCCGTTCGGCCACGGGCTGTCCTACACGACCTTCGAGACCGTCGATCTGACGGTGACCACGACCGGGCCGGACACCGCAACGGCTTCGGTCACCGTCACCAACACCGGCAGCCGTTCCGGCAAGCACGTCGTCCAGCTCTACGTCGCCACCGACGCAGGCCCCGTGCGCCGCCCGGTCCGCGAGCTGCGCGCCTTCACCAAGGTCGCGCTCGAACCGGGCCAGACCCGCACCGTTGAGCTGGAACTGGACTCCCGCGCCTTCGCCTACTACGACATCGAAGCCGGCCGCTGGGTGACCACCCCGGGTGACTACACGGTTCAGGTCGGCCTCAGCGCGGGTGACGTGGTCGCGGAGCAGCGCATCTCGCTCGACGGCGAGGTGATCCGCAAGGAGCTCACCCTCGACTCGACGGTCCAGGAGTGGTTCGGGCATCCCGAAGTCGGTCCGCGATTCCTCGACTGGATCACCGCAGGAATGGGCGAGCAGCAGGTTCACGACCCCGACCGGAGCACCGGCGAGCTGCGCATGATCGATTCCCTTCCGCTGCACCAGTTCCTGAACTTCCTCGAAGGCTTCGGTGGCGGTGTTCCCGCCGAGGAGATCGAGGAGCTCATCCAGCTCAGCAAGACCACCGACTGACGATCAGGAGTCCACATGCAACGCTTCACCGACCGCAAGGTGCTTCTCACCGGGGGCGCGTCAGGGATCGGCCGCGCCACGGTCCTGCGACTGCTCGCCGAAGGCGCCGACGTCGTCGCGGCCGATCTCTCCGAGGAGGGCCTGGCAGGCACCACCGAGCACGCCGTGCAGGCCGGTACCGATTCCCGCCTTTCCACGGTGGTCCTCGACATCGCCGACGAAGCCGCCGTGGATCAGGCGGTGCTCAACGCCGTCGAGCGCTTAGGCGGCCTCGACGTGCTGGTCAACGCCGCGGGGATGCTGCGCGGCGGCCACACCCACGAGTTCTCCCTGGACTTGTGGAACCACATCCTCGCCGTCAACGCGACCGGCACGTTCCTGCTGACCAGGGCCGCGCTGCCCGCGCTGCTCGACAGCGGACGCGGAGTGATCGTCAACTTCAGCTCCACCTCGGCGAGCTTCGCGCACCCGTTCATGGCCGCCTACTCGGCCAGCAAGGGCGCGGTGGAGTCCTTCACCCACGCCATCGCCCTCGAATACGCCAAGCGAGGCCTGCGCGCGGTCTCGATCAAGCCGGGCAGCATCTCGAGCGGTATCACCAACAACATCTACGAGTACATGCCCGTCGACACCGATTGGTCGCTGATGAGCAAGCTCAGCCCGGCCCTCGGTGACGGCTTCGCAGACCCGGAATCCGTAGCAGGCGTGGTCGCCATGCTCGCCTCCGACGACGGCAGCTTCATCACGGGCACCGAGATCAGAATCGACGGCGGAACTCACGCCTGAACCCGGGTGGGGCATCACGCCCGCTCGCGATGCCCCACCCGAAAGCACGGCAACTCGACCGACGGGACCAGCAGCCAACACGCCGACCAATCCCATGCGTCGACGACCCGCACACTGTCCCGCAGACTCACACGAGAAACACTGTGTTAGCTTCAAACCCATGGAGATGAATCCCACGAACGGGGATTCCTCCCACTGGCAGGGGTTCAAGTCCCCCCTCGGACACGCACACTATTCACCCGGCTTCGTGCCGGGTGAATTTTTATGTCCGCTGCGCGGTCTTCGTGCTGGTAGCGGACCGGGAGGTCCACGGCGGTGTACAGACCCGCCAGGTGATCCGGTTTCCCCTGGTCGAGGGCGGCCCCGACGTCGCCGAGCGAGTCGATCATGGCGTGGATCTCGGCGTCAGTCAGCGTGCTGGGAGTGGGCGCGTGTTCGAGTTCAGCTCTGAGCGCTGCTCGTTCGTTCTGAGCGGCGTTGATCGCTTCCACCATTGCAGCCGGATCGACGCCCGCTCCGATGGCGGCATGGAACTTGCTCAGCCTCGCTTCCGCGTCGGCGAGCTTCTGCTTCAACCGCACCTGCTCGCTCGGGACACCGCTGGAGCCGCCCTGTGAAGCGACCAAAGCCGCCACGGTCCCATCGATGTTCTTGCGGTCGAACAGTCGTCCGAGCCATCCGTTGACCGCTTCGCGGATGACGTCTTCTCGGAGGTAGACCGAAGGCGGGTGGGATTCCAGCGCCGGTGAGCCGGGCGCGAGCGTGCGAGCTGGGCACCGGTAGTACATGCCGTGCGCGCGGGGACTGCCTTCCATCTTGCGTCCGCAGAGAGCGCAGCGGATTCGTCCCCGGAACAGGTAGACGTGTTTGGTTGCTCGGCCGCTGCGTTCGGCCTTGCGCGCGGTCTTGAGTCCTCCTGAGGCTTTCGAGCGGCGCAGCAGTTGGGCTTGGGTGAAGTCTTCGATCGAGACGATTTCCGGGTGGGCCGGTTCTCTCGATCTCACGACGCGGTCCGGGCTCGATCGACGGAAGCGGACCGCGCTTCCGGCGGCGACGTCGTCCGGGTCGATCAACGTCTCCTGTCGAGTCCATCGGCCGAAGAACGCGTAACCGGTGTAGCGCGGGTTCTCCAAGATCGCGCGCACGGTGCTGCCCTGCCATCCGTCGGCGAGCCGGTGTCGGTTCTGCTCCGGTCGCCGCGCTGACGGGCACGGAACGGCATCGCGATTGAGACCGTTCGCAATCGCCCGATCACCCTTACCGCTGATGTACTCCGCGAAGATCCGCCGCACCACCTCGGCCGACGCCTCCTCGACCACGAGCACACGCAGCCGATAGCCCTCAGCAGCCTTGCGCGGGTTCGGGTGCGGACCACCGTCCGTGGTGCAATACCCGAACGGTGCCCGGCCGCCCTGGTGACGTCCCTCGTTGACGACCTGCGCATCCATCGCCGCCCGGACACGCGCCTGCACGTGCTGCCGCTCCGATTCGCTCATGCCGCCGAGCACGCTCATCAACATCTTGTGCGACGGGTTGCGCGCGTCGAACTTGCCACCCAACTCCGGCACCCACAGTTCGACTCCCTGCACGGCGAACTTCGGGGCGACCAACGAGAACTGGTTGCCGAACCAGCACCGCGTTCCTTCGCCGACCACAACGGCGTTCCACCCGCGGTCCGGGTTCTTCAACGCCGCGAGCAGCCGCCCGGCTTCATCCCGACGCTCCCACGGCACCGAACGGGACTGCCCGATGTCGAAGTACTCAGCGGCCACGGTCGCACCCAGGGGTTCGACGAACTTCCGCGCAGTGTCGAGCTGCCAGCCGTGCGAGGTTTCCGGGTCCTGGTTGTCCTCCGTCGAGCACCGTCCGTAGAAGGCGATCGGACCCAACGGGTTCGACAACTTCCAGCCGAAGCCCGCAGCACGGGCGCCAGCAATGCCTCCACCCGGGCACGGATCACCTCGTCGCGCGACGTTGTGCCTCCGATCACGATCTCGACGCGGACGAGCGCCGTCACCCGCTCCTGACTGCACTGGGCCGCGCTTGCAGCAGGGTTGCCCCTCGCTGTGGAATGGTCATCGTGGCGGCTGCCCCTGATCGAGGTCATGGGCGCGTTACCGCTGAATCCAGCGGCTCCGTGAGTGGAATCCCGACAATGCGGCCCCCGTACCGCTGTCGCGATCTGTCGGGCGGGCCCGCGTGATGAACTGTTGCCCGACCGGTTCCTCTCACCGATTCCTCTCTCCAGGTGTCTTCATGCCAGCCGACGCTCGGTTCGCCGTGCCTGCCGAAACCCGCATTTCCCGATACGTCCGCCGTGGGTGCGCCAGAGCGAGCAGGCTCCGCTGGACGACGGCGCTCCGCGGGCGAGGGCCGACCCATCTGCTGGCCCGGGTCAGGTCCCTCGACCCGGCTGTGCTGGCGCGGCGGGGTGTTCGATGCGGACGGCCAGTACGTGGAGTCGCTAAGACATCCAGTCCCGGTGGCCGGTCCCCGCGCTCGACGTCGAGCCGGCGATGGCGCTGTCCATGCCCGACTTGGAAGCGGTGCACCGGAAAGAGCCGGTGAGCTGGCTGGCGATCTGGACCACCCTGTCCGAGGTGTTGGGCGACCTCGCAGACCTGGTGAGCACCTGAACCGCGGGCAGCAGTCCCGCGACAGCGATGGCAGCGGACGGTTCGGCCGCGCTCCGAATAGAACTAGCGAGGAGAATAGATGCGTTCGGTCTTGATGCTCAGCACCGCGGTGGCCGTGCTGGGCACTGCGGGGTTTGTGGGCCTGCTGTCGATGGCCCCATCCGATCCGCAGACGGCGTCGGTGGCGGCAGCGTCCCAGGCCGTGGAAGCACCGCAGCTGGACCCCCGGTGGTACGGGGCGGCACCGTACGTGACACCGATGTACGGCAACCCGCCGGACCTGCCCCGCGTAATGCGCGAAACCGGGCAGAAGACCTTCCAACTGGCGTTCGTACTCGCTCCGAAGAGCGGGGGCTGCCAGCCCACTTGGGACGGCACGACCCCGGTCTCCGCGGACGACGGAACGGCGGCCATCGTCGACGGCGTTCGCGCGGCGGGTGGTGACGTCTCAGTGTCCGTTGGCGGCTACGGCGGGACGAACCTCGGCCAGACCTGCGGCACGCCGGAGGCCACGGCCGCGGCCTACCAGCAGGTCATCGACGCGCACCAACTCCGCGCGATCGACTTCAACCTGGAAGAGCCGGAGATCCAGCAGCCCGACGCGATCAGGAACGAGCTCGCCGCGGCACAGATCCTGCAGCGGAACAATCCCGGCTTGTACGTCTCGGTGACCACCGTCGCGTCCACGACCGGCACGACACCCGCCGGGCAGAACCTGCTGGACACCGCCAAGGCGCTGAACTTCGTCCCGAACAACTACGCGACCATGCCGTTCAACGGGTTCCCGGACGTCGACAGCCAGATTGCCTCGCTCGAAGCGTTCCACGGCACCTTGATGAGCACGTTCGGCTGGGACAGCGCCACCGCGTACGCCCACGAAGGCGTCTCGTTGATGAACGGGCGCTCGGACGCGGGCGAGTACTACCGGCAGGAGGACATGCGGGCGGTGCTGGACTACGGGATCAGCCGCGGGTTCTCCCGGTACACGTTCTGGTCGCTCAACCGAGACCGCCAATGCGACCAGCCCGACAACGGCCAGACGTCGGGGACGTGCAGCAGCGTGCCGCAGCAGCCCTGGGACTTCACCAAGCTGACCGCGCAGTTCGCCACCGCTGCACCGCCAGCACCGGCGCCACCGGTCGCCGGCGGCTGACGCGAGAGCAGGCGTGGTCGCGGGAACTCACCCGCGACCACGCGCTTTCGGAGTCCGCGTGCTCCGCTCTGCCGACGCGGCGCTCGCCGAGCGGCCCGATACGGCATGGCCGCCACGTAGATCGCTTCACCCGACGACATCAACCACGCACTCCTCCCGCCCGAGCGGACGATCCCTTGAGCGATGTGGTGCTCGACGTCGTGCCGCGCGAGCTTCCGTGCCCAGAGAAGAACATTCATTGCCAAACCACGTTCCGGCAAAGGATTGCCCCTACGACGCCGGTGTAGTCCGGCCGCACCGAAAGCCGGCCGGCGGCGGTGTTCCGGAAGAACATCTCGGCCAGGCCGGTTTCGTGGAAGCGGCAGTGGCCGTTGTTCAGCTCTTCGACCAGCTGGGGATCGGTGCCCACGCCGACGACGTCCACGCCTCGGTCGGCCAGCATCGCCGCGATGCACGACCCCAGGTATCCGAGCCCGATGACCGACGCCTTGAGCGAACGGCGTTCTGCCAGGAAACACATGTGCCCTCCACGATCAAAGGAAGGCCCTGTTCAGTCCCTTTTGGATAGATGGTGGGCACGAACTCCGATCGTCCACTGTGCCACGCCGACTTCCATCGCCCCTGGATCACTCCGGTCAGATCCGCCCGGCATCTCCCTGCGTGCTTCGCGCGAGCAGCGCGTGCAGCAGGCCGATCAGGTCGCGCCCCGGCGATGCCGGATCAGGTCGACGACCTCGTCGAGCGGGATCCACTCGATCCGCTCCGATTCATGCGAATCCGAGGGGGCCGACGTAATTCGCTCCCTCGGCCACGAAGACGTACTGCTCGGCGTTGGTGATTCCGGCGATCGGCTGGACGTAGGCCGTCTCCCGCAACGCACGCGGCCGCCAGCCGGTCTCCTCCTCCGCCTCGCGGGCAGCGGCTTGCAACGGACTCTCACCGGGTTCCACGGTGCCGCTGGGAATCTCCCAGTTCCAGGTGTCCGTCGTGAACTGGTGCCGATGCAACAGCAGCACCTGTCCCGCTCATCGCACACCACGACACCGGCCGACGGGTCCACCCGGACGAGGTGGAGCTCGAAGCGCGCTCCCCCGGGGAACCTCCACGTCGGCGAGGACGAGTTCGACCCACGAACTCGCGTACACCTGGCGTTCCCCGTGCACAGTCCACTGCGTTCCGCCACGCTCCTCGGGCCGTCCTCCGGTCCGAGGAGCGTGCAGTCGGACGGCCGGGCACACATCTTCGTACGTGCTGAACCGTTGCCTTCGGACACATCGATCCGCCGATCGAACAATCCCTTGCACGGAGGTATTTCCGCCGAAGTTACTCCATACTGCGGTTTCGGAGAATCCCGGTTGGCAACAGTTGACACCGCATGCACCCCTGGACACGATTGTCTCGCTCCGCCCAAACTCCGATTCGGATGCGGCTGCCCGCCGCCCTCACCGACAGGGTTGATCCACTTGACGACGACGTACGACCCGAATCCCGTCCTCGATGAGCCGTGGCTCGAGATCGGAAAACACCAGTTCAGATCCCGGCTCATCGTCGGCATCGAGCAGTACGACTCCGTTCCCGTCGTCAGGGACGTGCTGACCGCGACCGGAGCCGATGTCTTCATCACCACCGTGGACCCGGAGAATCGCCGTTCCAGCCTGCTCCTGTCAGATCTCGACGACGCGCTCGCCCTGGAGAACTTCAGCTGGATCGGCACCACCTCGTTCTCCCGCTCGAAGGACAGCGCGGTCAAGACCGCGGGAATTCTGCGGGATTCGCTGGGAATCGACGTCCTGAAGCTGGACGTCCGGGGCGAGGACAACATGCCTGACAACCGGATGACGATCGAAGCAGCTCAAGAACTCCGTGCCCAGGGAATGGAACTCATGCCGTTCATCCTGCCGGATCTCGAAGCGGCGCGGGAACTACAGGACCTCGGTTGTGCCGCGCTGCGCGTGATGGCGTCGCCGGTTGCTTCCGGCCGAGGCATCGTCGACCCGACGCGAATCCGGGAGGTCATCGAGCACTCGGACGTCCCGGTGATCGTCGAAGGCGGGCTGGGGAGCGCGAAGCACGTCGCATTCGCGATGGAACTCGGAGCCGCGGCGACGCTGATCAACACCGCGTTGGTGCGAGCAGGTGAGCCGCTCAAGATGGCCAGAGCCATGCGGTACGCGGCGACCGCTGGACGCCTGGCGTTCGAATCCAGCCCGATGCCGGAGGACCTGGCCGCCTGATCGTCGAACCCGTTTCGCGCTCGGCGTGTTCGACGGGCCCGGGATCCAGCTGATTGGACGAACTCGACAGACATTTCCACCGTGATCGCCCTTCCGCGCGAAGCGGACGCTCGTGTCGAGTGAGGCACGCGTCGGCGCACGAACCGCACAGGTCACCGGGCACAGCAGCGTGCTGGTCCTGCTCGCCGTTGCCACCACCATCGCCAGCACCGGCTTGGCGGCAGGCGGGACGGCCGGAGCCCTTCTCGCCGTGGACGGAGTGAACAGCGTCCATGTGCTCAGCTCGGCTGGTCGGCAACTCGGTTCGCTTCGTGCCGAGGGTGCTACGACCCCCGTCCGCATCGAGAGAAGTTCTTGTTCCAGGCACCGCTGGAAGTCTGGCCCGGGAAGACTTCCGATGAGGCGGGGTCCTCGGTCGTGCAGTGGTGTTTCCCGATCAGACCGCCGTGTAGCCTCCGTCGACGGTCACGGCGGTGCCGGTCATGAACGATGCACCTGGGGAGCACAGGAACGCGATGACGTTCGCGATCTCCTCCGGCGAACCGGCGCGGTCCATCGGCGGAGTCGTCCACCGCTGTGGGCCCGCTGACACCACGGAAGCACCGTAGACGCCCTCGCTGTTGGTGGCCAGGTTCGTCGAGACATGGCCGGGGCACACGCAGTTGGCCCGGATTCCGCGGTCGGCGTACTCCGCTGCGATCCCGCGCGTCAGCTGCACGACGCCGCCTTTCGTCGCGTCGTAGGCGGCGCTGCGCCCCGCAGCGACGAGCGATCCGACCGAGCCGACGGTGACGAGGGAACCGCCACCGGCCGCGAGCAGTTGCCGCAAACCGTGCTTGGCGGTGAAGAACATTCCGGTGAGGTTGACGCTGACGAGGTCGTGCCAAGACTCGGACGACATCTCGTGAGCGGGACCGCCGATCACGATGCCGGCCGCGGCGACAACCGAATCAAGCCCGCCGAACCGCTCTCCGGCCACCGTCATCGCGTGGGCGACGCTGTCCTCGTCGCCCACGTCGCACTCCACACCGACGCACGCCTCGCCGAGCGACTCGGCGACCTCCGCTGCGGCATCGCCCCGCACGTCGCAGACCACGACGGACGCGCCGTCCCGGGCGAAGCACTCCGCCGTTGCGCGTCCGATACCGCTTCCCGCACCGGTGACCAGAATCCGCTGTGGAGTCATGCGCCGCTCCCCTTCATTTCGATGCCGTACGACGTCGCCGTCAGGCCTCCGTCGACCGGGAGGTCAATGCCGGTGACGAACGCGCTCAGGTCCGAACCCAGCCACGCCGCCGCTTCACCGATGTCGGTCGGACGACCGAGGCGCCCCAACGGCAGCTTCGCCGCGTACGCGCCCCAATCCGCCTGCGCGAACTGCGGGTCACCGACGCTCATGCCGCCTTCGATCGGTCCCGGGCAGAGCGCGTTGACCCGGATTCCCAGCGGTCCGAGCTCCACCGCGGCCGACTTGGTGAGCCCGCGCACGCCGAACTTCGTCGCGGAGTACGTCGTGGCACCCGCGCCGCCGATCAAGCCACGCGCGGAAGCGACGTTGACCACCGAACCGCTTCGGGCCCCGCTCTCCCGGTGGAGCTCAGCGAACGTCTGCAAGCCGAGGAACGTGCCCATGACGTTGACCCGGAAACTGCGTTCGAGATCAGCACGGCTGGACTGGGCAAGCGTCTTCCCGACGATGAGGCCGGCGTTGTTGACGAGGACGTCGAGGTGCCCGAGATCGCGGCGCACCACATCGGCCGCTTCCGCCCACGCAGCGGGATCAGCCACGTCGAGCGGTCGACAAGCCGCGGACCTCCCCAACGCGGCAGTGGTCCGCTCCAGTTCCTCGGTCAGCACGTCGGTGAGCAGAACCCGCGCGCCATGCCGCACGCACGCGTCGGCGATGGCGGCACCGAGGCCACCGGCCGCACCGGTCACCAGCACGGATTTCCCCGCGAGCAGCTGCATCCCCACCTCGTCGATTGTTGAGGCACTCCGAGAACGGTTCGATTCCTGGGCTCGTTCAGCGCGGGTCACGGGTGCCGTCGTCACCTGTCCGCACGTACCGCGCCACTCCCTCCACGAGCTCGACCGCGAGTCGTCCGCGTTCGACGAGCACGTCGAGGTGTGCGGCCGTCTCGTTCACCGCGAGCATCTGGTTGAAGGCGTTGAGCTCTGCGAACGGGACCTCGTGCCTGGTCCACATCAGATCCCGTGCCACCGCCGAAGCGTCGCTCGTGCGGCGGCCGAGCGCGTCGATGGTGGCGTCGAGCCGTGCGTCGTGATGTTCGAGGAGTTCGGCGACTCTCGCGTGCGCACTGCCTCCGGCGGGCCCGTGCGCCGGCAGCAGCTCCGCGTCCGCGAACGCGGTGACGAGGTGCAGCGAGTCCAGGTAGTCCGCGAGCGGCCGACCGGACGTGGTCAGTTCGAAGCCGATCGACGGAGTGATGTGCGGAAGCACGTGATCGCCGGAGAACAGCAGGCCGCGGCTCTCATCGAGGTACACGACATGTCCTCTGGTATGGCCGGGCGTCGGGACGACGCGCAGCGCGTGCCGCTCGAATCGGACCACGCCGGGACCCAGCCATCGATCCGGCTTCTCCCAGACGCTCGCATCGAATTCGCTACGGTCCATGTCCCGCAGAACGCGTTCGGCGAGTTCGCCGGCGCCTGCCCGGCGCAGGGTGTCCAGGGAGGTGACCGGAACGTCCGTGCGGACCTCGTCCAGCATTTCCAGTCCTGGACGTTCGCCGGCTCCCAAGTACACCCGCGAGCCGACCAGCCTGCGCAGCTCGACGGCCTGGGTGTAGTGGTCTCGGTGCACGTGCGTGACCAAGATGTGGCTGACGTCGCCGAGGTCGTGGCCGAGCGCGGCCAACCCGGCTTCGAGCTCCTTGCGCGACTCCGAAACCGCCCAGCCGCCGTCGATCAGGATGACGTCGTCGCCGTCTTCGAGGACGTAGACGTTGACGGCCCGGAGACCGTCGTTGGGCAGCGGCAGCGGTATCCGATGCACGTCCGGCCGGATCGTCTCCACCCCGCTGCAGGCCCACGGCCCCCTGTCCAGTTTCGTCACGTGCTTCCCTTCGCCGCGTTGGAGCTCGGTTCAGTTCTGCTGCGAGCCGGCTGTTCCCCTTCCGCGTCAGAGCCGTGAACGATCGGGTCGAAGGGGTCCCCGGTCGCGGCTCAGTCCGCGTGCGGTGGGAGGAAGCGCGGTGGGCGTTTGGCCCGGAATGCCGCCAAACCCTCGACGCCCTCGGGTGACACCGCCGCTGCGGCCAGGGACCGGGATTCGCGATCCAGTTGGGTGTCAAGTCCGCTGGAGAGCCCTTGGGCGACGAGGTGCTTCGTGGCACCGAACGCCCCCGTCGCGCCGCGCGCCAATTGACCGGCGAGCCGCTGCGCCTCGTCGACCAGCGTCTCGCCATCGGTGACGCGGGTGATCAGCCCCATGGCCGCCGCCTCGTCCGCGGGGATTCGGGGGTTGGTCAGCAGTAGTTCCATGGCGCGCTTCGGACCGACCAGGCGCGGCAGCGACCAGGTCACCCCGGCATCCGGCGAATAGCCGATCCCGGTGTAGGCGAGCAGGAACACCGCGTCCGCGGAGGCGATCGTCAAGTCCGCGGCTGCCGCTAGGCCGACTCCGGCACCGGCCACCGAGCCGTGCACAGCGGCGATGAGCGGTGCCTCCATCGACGCGAAGATTCGCAGCGCGTCGTGCAGGGCGTCGGTGACGGAAATCAGGTGATCCCGTCGATCCTCGACGTCCACCGCCTCGAAGTCGCGAAGGTCCCCTCCGACGCAGAACGAATGTCCTTCGCCGCGCAGCAGTACGACCCGGGCGTTCGCACGGCGGCAGGTCCGTGCAGCGTCCAGAAGTGCGCACGCCATTACGAGATCGATGGGGTTGCCTCGGTCTCCGCGTCGCATGACCACATGGGCGATCGAATCGCGCACCTCGACGGTGACGGGTGATCTTTCCACGCTGTTCCCGCTCACGGGTCCGTTCGGCTCCCGTCGACGATCGCCGCGCAGTTCCTCGGTCATCTCGGACCTCACTCTCGTGTCGTCAGATGCGTTCGACGACTGTCGCGTTCGCCATGCCGCCGCCCTCGCACATGGTCTGGAGGCCGTACCGCCCGCCGGTCCGGCGGAGGTGGTGGATCAGGGTGGTCATGAGCCGTCCCCCGGTCGCGCCGAGCGGATGGCCCAGCGCGATGGCCCCGCCGAGCACGTTCGTCTTCGCCCAAGGAGCCCCGGATTCCTTCAGCCAGGCCAGGACCACCGAAGCGAACGCCTCGTTCACCTCGAACAGGTCGATCTCGTCGATCGTGAGGCCGGCCTTGGCCAGGACCGCCTCCGTCGCGGGGATCGGGCCCGTGAGCATGAACACCGGGTCGGACCCCACGACCGCCATGGTGTGAATCCTCGCCAGCGGTGTGAGTCCGTGAACCTCGACCGCCTTCTCGGACGCGATCAGCATCGCGGACGCGCCATCGGAGATCTGGCTCGACACGGCAGGTGTGAGCCGGCCGCCCTCGCGGAGGGGCTTCAGGCCGGCCATCTTCTCCAGCGAACCGTCCGGACGCGGCCCTTCGTCAGCGACGACATCACCGACCTGCACGATTTCTTCGGCGAAAAGACCGTCAGCGGTGGCCGCGATGGCGCGCTGGTGGCTGTCGAAGGCCAGCCGCTCCATGTCCTCGCGGGAGATGCTCCACTCCTGCGCGATGAGCTCCGCGCCGCGGAACTGGGAGATTTCCTGATCTCCGTATCGATGCGTCCAACCCTCACCGCCGTAGGGGAACCCCATTCCCTCTCGTTGGCCGACGACGGCCGGACCGGCGAGCGGCACCAGCGACATCACCTCGACACCACCGGCGACGACGAGGTCCTGGGTCCCGGACATCACGGCCTGCGCCGCGAAGTGGATCGTCTGCTGGGACGACCCGCACTGACGGTCGATCGTGGTCGCGGGGACCGTCTCCGGCAGCCCGGCGCTCAGCCACGCGTTGCGGGCGACGTTCCCGGCCTGCGCACCCATCTGGTCGACGCACCCCAAGATCACGTCATCGACCGCCGCCGGATCGACGCCGGTCCTCTCCAGCAACGCGGCGAGGACGCGTGCGCCGAGATCGTTCGGGTGGACGGCGCTGAGCCCGCCGCCACGACGTCCGACCGGCGTTCGAAGAGCTTCGACGACGTAGGCCTCGGGCATGGTTTCTCCAGGTGCGACGAAGTTGCGAGACGGCCGAACCGGGTGAGTTCCGTCGGCGCACTTCCGGCGTGCGCTCCGCACTTGCCGGCCGCTCGAGCAAGCCTCAAGTTAACAGAACTGAATTCAGTTGCATAGGTTCGAACAGCTGGGAACCGGGTGACCTACGAGCTAAACTGACTCCAGTTCAGTTCCACGGGAGGGCATGTGACCAGGCGACTCGACGGCAGCACAGCACTCGTCACCGGCGCCACCGGTGGACTCGGCGTACCCATCGTCCGCCGACTCGTAGCAGAAGGAGCGCGGGTGGTCATCACGGATGTCGACGCCTGCGCGTGCGAACGGCTGGCCGCCGAGCTCGGCACCGGCGCGGCGGCCCACGCGCTCGACGTCACCGAACAACAGCGTTGGCACGAGGTGACGGCGGCGGTGGAAGCCGAGCACGGGGGCCTGGACGTGCTGGTCAACAACGCCGGCATCGGCAGCCTGGCCACCGTCGAGGACGAGACGGTCGAGCGCTGGGAGCAGGTGATCGACATCGACCAGCGGGGCACCTGGCTCGGCATGAAGCATTGCGGGCCGCTGATCGAGCGCAGTGGCGGAGGGTCGATCGTCAACATCGCGTCGATCCTCGGTGCGGGTGGCGGCTTGGCCAACAGCTTCGGCTACGCCGCCGCGAAGGGCGCCGTGCGCTCGATGACCGCGAACGCCGCTCTGCACTGGGCCGAGCGCGGCGTCCGCGTCAACGCGGTGGTGCCCGGGTTCATCGGCACCGCCCAGCTGCACGAGCGTTTCGACGGCAGCGAACGGCACCGCGCCATGCTCGCCAACACCCCGATGGGCAGGTTGGGACGACCGGAGGAGGTCGCCGCCGCAGTCGCCCACCTGGCCAGCGACGACGCCGGCTACACGACCGGTTCGGAGCTGTACGTCGACGGCGGCTGGACCGCCAGGTAGCTCCGGCGAGGCAGCGGGGCCGCCCTTCACCTCGAAGGGCGGCCCCGCTTCTTCTCGTTGCGCCGTCAGATGGCGCTGCGCTCGCTGAGCTCACGGGCCGTGCGCGCGGCATCCGCGCGGGACAGCTTGCCGACCCGGTTCAGCGGCAGCTCGTCCACGCGGAACAGGTACTCGGGCCACTTGGCCTTCATCAACCCGCGCTGGTCCAGATGCGCCGTCGCGGCGTCGAGGTCGAAGCCGGCGTCCTGCGTCACGACCAGCGCCGCGACCCGCTCGCCCAGGAGCTCGTCCGGCACCGGCACGACGCACAGCTGCTCGATGGCGGGGTGCGAGGCGAGGGCCGTCTCGACCTCGACGATGTCGATGTTCCGACCACCGCGGATGATCACGCTCTTCTCCCTGCCCCGCACCGACACCACGCCGTCGGCCCGCACCGACATCAGGTCGCCGGTCGGGAAGAAGCCGTCCGGGGTCACCTCGGGCGCTTCGACGGTTCCGTTGCGGGCGTACCCGAGGAACAGCGATGGGCCGCGCACCTGCGCCCGCCCGACCTCGCCCGCCGCAACCGGCACACCATCCAGGTCGACCACGCGCAGCTCCGTGCCGGGAAACGGTCGGCCATCCGTGCCCAGGCGCGTCTCGTCGGGGTCGTCCATTCGCGGCGACGTGTGCCCCAGGCACTCGGACATGCCGAACACGCGCAGGATCCGCGTGCCGAGACGTCCCTCCGCGCGCGCCAGCGCCGCCGCCTCCATCGGCCCGCCACCGATCGTCATGGCCCGCACGTCGCGCAGCGGCCGGTCGCCCTCCACGGCGCTCGCCAGCTGCAGGGCCATCGTCGGTACGCACATCGTCCAGCGGACGCCGTGCTCGGCCATCAGCCGCAGCGCGGTCGGCGGATGCCACCGGTCCAGGAACACGATCCGGCCGCCGAGCATGAGCGGCAGGTACAGGCCGAAGCAGAACGCCGCCGCCGACGACAGCGGAACCAGCGCCGCGACGGAATCACCGGAAGCGAGGCCGACCGCGTCGATGGTGCTCCGCCCGGCGTAGCGCAGCGCCGCTTCGGACTGCACCACGCCCTTGGGGCGGCCGGTCGACCCGGAGGTCAGGCCGATCACCACACCACCGCTCCAGCGCGGGCCCGGACTAGCCGCCCGCGTCCGGCTGCCCCACCCGTCGAGCACCTGCGGGCCCTCGGAGTCCGGTAACCACTCGCCGAGGCATTCCGGCGAGGCGATCACCACGGCCGGGTCGATGTCCTCGCACGCGGCGTCGTACTCGGCGCGAGTGGCGTGGTGGCTGAGCAGACCGAGCGTGCCGTCCAGCTTGCCCGCGGCGAGGGCGGCGACCACGGTCCGCCAGGAGTTGTCCGCCTGCACCAAGATCGTCGCCTGCGGTCCGGCCACGTCGCGCACCGCGCTCGACAGTTCCTCGGCGGCGCGCAGCAACTCGCGCAGCGAATGCTCGCCGTCGACGTCGGCCGCGATGACCGCATCGCCGCCCGCCAGCGTCGTAGCTGCTCTGGACTCGAGTTCGGCCACCAGTTCCCGCATTGCATTCGCCTCCGTTGGCTCAGGGACTCAGCCCGAGAACATTTCCCGCTCTTCGCCGAGCACCGCGATGCGCTTGCCCCGCATGCGCCCGACGTGGCGGATCGCCGCGTCCCACTCCGCGCTGGCCAACGCCGCGCGTGCCGCCTCTTCGGAATCGAAGCTCAGCACGGACAGCCCGTCCCAACCCTCCGATCGCGGCTCCATCGCGCTGGTGATGGCGGTGTGCCGCCACGCCCGCAGACCCGGCAGCGGGTACGTCACCTCAGCGTGTTCGCCTCGCCACCACTCGATGAACTGCTCATGGGTCCACTCCGGGGGACGGGAGGCCAGCAGAGCCAGATTGAACATTCCACGTCGTCCTTCCACACCTGGCACCCGCTCAGTCGGACTCGTGCAGTTCCAACATGGGCGAGCGACCGATCATCAGATTCCGTACCGCGCCGTCGGCTCCGAGCCGGGCCGCCGCGACGAAGGTCGACTCGAACACCTCACCGCGCCTGGTCTCACCGAGCACGAGTTCGTCGTGGCCATCGGCGCTCGCCGACACCACGTGGTGCGTGAGCACCCCCTTTTCGCGTTGCCGCAGATAGCCCTCGAGCGCCTCACGGTCGCCCGCGAAGTCCGTCGCCTGCCCCGCGCCCGTGCCGAACACGATCGAGAACCTGAAATCCGGCGCGATCAGGTCGAGGATGCCTTCGGGGTGGTCGGAGTCGATCAGCGCGAACCACCGGGTCAGCGTGGGAGCACCTGCCGTGGACGTCACGCCGCCTCCTCGGGGAGCAGGGAGAACGTCGGGTGGAAGAAGGACTGGTAGCGGGCCAGTTTCCCGCCGGGCGAGACCACACCCGCAGAGGCGAACGAACCGGTGGGCTTCTCCTCCGGTCCTTCGACGACCACGCCGTAGACCATCTCCAGCTCGCCGTCCCGGGTGGACCTGAGAACGCGGTGCTTGCGCCCGACCGCCGGGCGGCCCGAGATGTAGGAGGCGAGGTCCTCCAGGCCGCGGCCGGAGACCTCGTTGCCCGGCAATGCGAGCAGGAACTCGATATCGGACTCCACCAGCTCCAGCCCGCTCAACGGATCCGGGCCGTCCAGCCGTGCGAAGTAGTCTGAGATGAGCACGTGCGGCTCCTCCTTGTCGCCGTTGACGAGGTGGTACACCAGCCGGAACGAGATCGGCCACTGGATGGATCACTCGGCCCGCTCGACAACTAAGCTGAATTCAGTTCGCTCCGTCTGACGCTAGCGCTCCCCCAAACACGCCGCAAGACTCAAAATCGCCCAGCCGCGGAGAAGGCGTCGGAACAGGACGGAGCTCCCCGCGCGGACGTCGGAGTCGACGCGCGGGGAGCGCACGGATACCGCTACTCACAGCGGGTACCGGTTCGATGGAAAGGTGACGCGGCGACCGTTCAGGGCCGCGAGGACGAGGGGTCGGAGATCAGTGGTGAACGCGGACGGCGCGCACCGCCGCGACGGCCGCACGGCGCACGCGGCGCGCGGTCACGGTGTCACGATGCGCACGCAGCAGTGGGTCACCAGCTCGCAGATCGCATCGAGACCGGTCTCCCCACCGGGTCGGTACCAGCGCCACACGGCGACGATCGTGCCCAGGAGCGTGCGCGCCAACAGCTGCGGATCACGGCGCGCGAACTCACCGGAATCCATTCCCTGGCGGAGCAGCTCCGTCCAGTTCCGCTCGATCCTGGCGACCAGTTCCCGGCACGCCAGCCGCTCGGCCTCCTCCCGCTCCGAGCTGCGCTCGCTGACCAGCAACGCGATGTTGGCCTGCAGGATCCGGTTCTGCCGCACTTCCAGATCGGAGATCTCGTAGGCGCTGCGCACCGCCCGGCGCAGCGCCTCGTGCGCGCTCGGCGCGTCCGCGGTCGCCGCGCGGAACGCCTCGTCCGAGTTGTGCAGGCCGATGCGCATCACCGTGAGCAGGCAATGCGCTTTCGACTCGAAGTAGTGGTACAGCGCGGTCTGGCCGATGCCGACGTGCTTGGCGATCTCCGACCACTTGGTGGCTTCGAAGCCGACCTCACCGAAATGTTCCACGGCAGCGCCCAAAATCGCCGCTCGCTTCGACCTGGGGCCGTCGTCGGCCTCCCGCAACGTCTCGACGCCCACACCTTTCCCTCCGTCGGTGAGGATCCAGCATAGATGCCAACCGATGTCAGTTCACGAGGGATCCGGCCGCGGCGCGCCGCCCGAACACGATCGCCGGTGCCAGTCCCCCGGCGTAGGCGCGCTCGTACAGGCCACCGATGTCCGCACCTGCCGCGAACAGGCCCGGGATCGGCGCACCGCTCGACGACAGGACCCGCGCCTGCGGGTCTATCCGGACACCGGTGAACGGGAACGTCACGGCTGGCCGCGCCTCCACGACGTAGTACGGCGGTTCGTCCAGCGCCCGAGGATCGGACTCCCGGCCAGGCCCTGCCGACTCGCCTCGGGCGAGGCGCCCCAGCTCCTCGGCGATCTTGGGGCCGTCGTAGCCCCACTCAGCGGGCATCTCGGCGAAATCGGACACGCTGTCGGCGACCACGCACCGCGCGCCCCGGGACCGGGCCAGCGCGAACTTGTCCAGGCTGTCGGCTCCCTCTACGTAGGCACCGGTGATCCGCTCCCGGTAGCCGCGGGCGTCGGTGACCAGCAGGCCCCGCGCCTCGGGTTGGTCGAGCAACGCCATCGCCGTGAGGTGATCCGCCTCCGTCTCGTCGACGAACCGCTCGCCCGCCAGGTTGAACAGGGCCGCGTGTTCGCTGTAGTAGAGCGTGATGTCCACGAACAGCTCCGGCTCCAGCGCGACACCGGACGGGATCAGGTGGCCGTAGAACCCTGCGCCCTCCGATCCGATCGCCGCACCGGCCTCGATCGCCAGCCGCAGTCCGTCACCGCTGCTGAACGGGTTCGACCGCAGCTCAACGTCCCGCGCCTGCTCGTGCAGGTACCGCGCACGCAGCTCGGGATCCGCCTGGAAGCCGCCGGTGGCCAGCAACGTCGCCGTCGCCTCCACGGTCCGCACCGAACCATCGGCCAGGCCTATCTCCGCGCCGCGCACCACGCCGCCGTCGAGCAGCAACCTCCGGGCCGACGCCTCCGTCACGATCACGCCGTTCTTCCCGACCACGTGCCGGCAGCCGTCGACGTAGTGCGCCGTGTCGAACCGGTGCCCGCGCCCGTAGCCGATCACCGGTACGCGCTTGCCGCAGCTCACCCCCAGCGAGCCGATCCACTGGACGGCGTCGTCGAAGTCGTCCACCAGCGCCCTCTTCAGCCCGGGGTCGCCACCGGGGTTCACCCGGTCCATCACGTCGTGGTCGGGCGCGGTCCAGATGTATCCGGCGTACTGGCCCGATCCGCCGAGCAACGGGCCCTTCTCCACCACCATCGCCGACCCGCCACCGCGGACCGTCGTGGCCGCGGCCGTCATACCGGCGATACCACCGCCGAGCACCAGCAGATCGAACATCGCTCACCGCACCTCCTCGTAGAACGTCATGCGAGTTCTTCCGGATGAACGAGGGCTCACCCGGCCACCGAGCCGCTGCCGAGCGCCGGGCTCACGCGGGTGGCGACCACCAGCGAGGTCACCGCGGGGAGAACACCACCACGAGACGGCCGTGGATCGCAAAGTCGTTGTACTCCAACGCCATTCCGGCAGCAGCCGCGGGACTCGCTCGTTCACCGACGAACATCTGCTGCCGTGAAGCGGTTTCTCTGATGATCACCGTTGCCCCTTCAGCGGTGTACGCGGTCGTCCCGCCCACCTCCAAGGTCACCGGTCACCCGGCGTCGACGTGCAGACCGGACAGCAGGCGCTCCTGGTGGGTGTGCCGATCACCGAAGAGCACCGCGCTCGTGGCCGCCCGGCGGAAGTGCAGGTGCGCCGGGTGCTCCCAGGTGAACCCGATGCCGCCGTGCACCTGGATGGTCTCGGCGGCGACGTACTCGTAGGACCGGCTGCAGGTCAGCGCCGCTGCGGCTGCGGCGATGCCGGCCTCCGGCGAGTCCTCCGCGATCAGCCCGGTGGCCCACAGCGATGCCGACCGCGCCGACTCGAGCTCCACGGCCATGTCGGCGCAGCGGTGCTTGATCGCCTGCAGCATCCCGATCGGACGTCCGAACTGGACACGGTTCTTGACGTGCTCGACCGCCATGTCCAGCGACGCCGCCGCGCCACCGGTCTGCTCGCAGGCCAGCGCCGTCACCGCGCGGTCGCGCACCCGCCCGAGCACCCGATCCCCGGTGCCCGGATCGCTGACCAGTCGTGCCGGTGCCCCATCGAAGGTGACGGTGGCCAGTTGCCGGTTCGGGTCCATAGCGCGGTCGGTGGTGCGGCCCACACCCGGCGCGTCACCCTCGACGACGAACAGGGCCAGCCCGTCTTCCGCCCGGGCCGCGACGAACAGCAGGTCCACCGTGGCGCCCTCGACGACCAGGAGCTTGCGACCGGTGAGGCGCCAGGTGCCGCCGTCGTGCGCGGCTCGCGCCTGGATGCTGTGCCCGTCCAACCGGTCCGGGGTCTCGGCCCAGGCCAACGTGGCGGTGCGCGCACCGTCCGTCAGCGCGGGCAGCAGCTGCCTCCTGCGTTCCTCGGCCTCCACCCCCTCGGCGTGCAGCAGCACGCCGACGCCGAGCACGGCGGTGGTGAACCACGGCAACCGGACCAGGGATCGGCCCAGTTCCTCGGCCACGACCGCGACCGGGCGGAATCCGGCGTCCGCGCCGCCGTAGATCTCCGGCACGTCCAGCCCGACTACGCCGAGCTCGCCGGCGAACCGGTTCCACACCGCCGGATCCCCAGCACGCTGCTCGCGCATCTCCCCGAACACCGCCGCGGTGTCGGCGTACTCGCGCAGGAATTCCCGGACGGCACCGCGGAACTCCTCGACGTCGGCGTCGTGCGTCAGCCTTCGGGCGGTCATGCCGCACCGCCCGCCGCCGGGTCGACCTCATCCGCCTCGGCGAGCAGCTCGGAGTACCGGCCGAGCGCCTCCCGGGTGAGTTCGGGTCCGATGTAGGGCGGGAAGAGCCCGTCGTCCGGCGTGGTGCTGCGCACGAGCGCCTTGGCGAGGTTGGTCTTGTGGACCTCGGTGGCGCCGTCGGCGAGTCCCATGTGGAACGACTCCATCACCCACTTGCCGAACGGCAGCTCCTTGGAGATGCCCAGCGAGCCGTGGATCTGGATGGCTCGGGACGAGACGTCCAGCAGCACCTTCGGCATCGCGGCCTTCACCGCCGCGATGTCGGCGCGCACCGCGCGGTAGTCGTCATGCTTGTCGATCTTCCACGCCGTCCGCAGCACCAGCAGCCGGAACTGCTCGATCTGGATCCACGAGTCGGCGATCATCTCCTGCACCAGCTGCTTGTCCGCCAACCGCGCGCCCTTCGTGGTGCGCGACAACGCGCGGCGCTTCATCAGCTCGAACGCGCGCTGGACCAGGCCGACGGTGCGCATCGCGTGGTGGATGCGGCCGCCCCCGAGCCGGGTCTGCGCGACCGCGAAGCCCTCGCCGCGCCGCCCCAGCAGGTTCTCCGCCGGCACCCGGACATCGGTGTAGCGCAGGTACTGGTGGGTCCCCACGGGTTCCTCGTGTCCCCACACCGACACGTCCCGCACCCGCTCGACCCCGGGCGCGTTCGCGGGCACCACGAACATCGACATCCGTTCGTGCGGTGCGGCGTCCGGCTCGGTCACCGCCATCACGATGAGGAATTCGGCGAACAACGCGTGCGAGGAGAACCACTTCTCCCCGTTGATGACCCAGCTGTCACCGTCGAGCACCGCGGTGGTGCGGAAGCCCGTCGGGTCGGACCCGCCGTGGGGCTCCGTCATCGAGAACGAGGACACGATGTCGCCCTCGACCAGGGGCTCCAGGTAGGTCTTCTTCTGGAAGTCGCTGCCGTAGTGGGCGAGGATCTCGGCGTTGCCCGAATCCGGCGCCTGGCAACCGAACACGACCGGTCCGGAATGCGTGCGCCCCAACTTCTCGTTCAGCAGCGCCAGCCGCAGCTGCCCGTACCCCTTGCCGCCCAGCTCCGGGCCGAGGTGGCAGGCCCACAGCTCGCGCTCCCGCACCCGTTGCTGCAGCGGCTTGATCAGCGCGTTGCGGCGCGGGTCACGGGTGTTCCAAGCGTGCTCGATCACCTGGTCCACCGGTTCGACCTCGTCGCGGACGAACTCCTCGACCCAGTCCAGCTCCCGCTGCACCTCGGGGTCGGTTTCGAAATCCCAAGCCATTCCCTCGTCCTCTCAGCGGGTCAGAACCGTGCACGCGCTGATTCCGGGCGCACCGTAGACGTGCGTGAACCCCACGTGCGGTCGAGTCGACACCTGGTGGGCACCGGCGTCGCCGCGCAGCTGGAGCGCGTTCTCGTAGATCTGCCGCAGCCCGGAAGCCCCGACCGGCTCACCGTTGGCGATGCACCCGCCGTCGGTGTTGATGGGCAGCCGCCCCTCGATCTCGTTGTCCCCGGCCCTGATCAGGTGCTCCTGTTCACCGTGCTCGCACAGACCGGTCTCGGCCATGTGCATCAGCTCCGCTCCGGACTCGGTGTCCTGGATCTGCGCGATGTCTACTTCGGACGGTGCGATGCCCGCGGCTTCGAACGCCGCCTGCGATGCCTGCACCGTGGGCGACTCTGCGCGCTCGGCGGCGATCCAGGGCGCGTACACCTCGAACGAGCCGTAGCGCCTGCTGCGGAACGCCGCGCCTCTCAGGAAGACGGGTTCCTCGCTGTACCGGCGCGCCTGGTCCGCGCGGCACAGCACCAAGGCCACCGCGCCCTCGCCCGGGGAGCAGTACATGTATTGCGTCAACGGGTGCGAGATCATCGTCGCCGCGGCGATCTCAGCAGCGGTGAGCGTGTCGCGCCGCCACGCGTTCGGATTCAGCGATCCATTGCGGAACGACTTCTCCGCGATCACGGCGAGGACATCGGGACTGATGTCGTGGTCGTGCAGGTATCGCTGGATCTTCATGCCGAAGAACTGGGTGGTGACCATCATCCCGGTCTCGCCGTACCACGATCCGATGCCGTGCTCGGCCGGGTCCACGTTGAACGCGCCCCGGGGATGCTTGTCGAAACCGATCACGATGCCGAGATCGTGCTGCCCGGAGCGGATCGCGGCATCGGCGGAGATCAGCGCCGAACCGCCGGTCGCACAACCGTTGGCCACGTTGATGAACGGCAGACCGGTCAGGCCCAGCTCGGAGACCAGCGTGTCGGCGTCTCCAGCCGAGTGCGACCCGCCGAACCCGAACTGCATGTCCGAGAAGGCCAGGCCCGCGTCCCGCAACGCCTCCCTCGCGGCGTGCACCGCCTGAGCCCGGCCGGAGACGCCCTTCGTCCGACCGAACCGGTGCATCCCGATCCCGACGATCGCCACACCGTCCGTCATGCGCGCACCTCCCGGTCCGGGGCGAACGCGAAGGTGTGCACCGGCTCGCCATCGTCGGCCGTCCGGAACGGCACCAGCTCCAAGTGCATCGGCATCCCGATCTCCAGTGCCTCCGGGTCCGGTTCCGTCAAGCGGGTCGCCACCAGGAGCTGCCCCGGCAGTTCGACGTACCCCACTCCGAACGGTTCGAACTCCTCCGGCCCCGTGTACGGATCCTTCGGCCGGAAGCCCTGGATCGTGAACGTCCACAGCGAGCCGTGCCGTGCCAGCGGGGTGTCCATCATGGACGCTCCGGTGCACCGCGGACACCCCGCCTGCCGCGGGAACGTGCAGGCGGCGCAGGCGGAGCACCGGCTGCCCAGCAGCGCCGGACCGTCCGGCGTGTCGGTGACGAGCGCGTCGTCCACCAGTCTCATCGCGACTCCCGTCATGGCGCGGCCAGCCTTCCTCCGTCGACGGCCAGCAGCGACCCGGTCGTGTAGCTCGACGTCGGCCCGCACAGGTACAGCGCCGCGCCGACGATCTCCGCGGGGTCACCCCCGCGCTTCGAGGGCCAGGCCGCGGCCATCTCCTCGAACGCGTCCATGTCCCACGCCGTGCTGATGTCGGTGAAGAACGGCCCGGCGAGGATCGTGTTCACCCGCACCAGTGGTCCGTACTCCTGCGCGAACCCCGCGGTGAGCGTGTTCAACGCCGATTTCGCCGCCGCGTACGGCAGGTCGCCGCGGGTCGGTCTGCCCGAGGCGATCGAGGAGATGTTGAGGATCGATCCGCCGTCGCGGGACGCCATCCGCTCGCCCGCGAGCGCCATCAGGCGGAACGGCCCTTTGAGGTTGACCCCGACGACCTTGTCGAACAACTGCTCCGAGACCTCGGACAGGCTCGGGTAGACGGGGGCGATTCCCGCGTTGTTCACCACGATGTCGACCGGCCCGAGGGATTCCTCCACCTCGTCGAGCAGGGCGGGAAGTCGATCCCACGCACCGACATGAGCCCCGTGCGCGCTCACCCGGCGCCCGGTGGCCTCGGCGAGCTCACCCGCGAGCCGCTCGCAGGCGTCCTTCTTCCGGGAGACCACGGCCACATCCGCGCCGGCGGCCGCGAAGGCGATCGCGATCTCCCGGCCGAGTCCGCGCGAACCACCGGTCACCAGCGCGGTCCGCCCTCGGAGCGGGCTCGGCTGCGGGCGTGCTTCGGCGACCGCTTCCGCCACGGTGCGCACCGGACCGGTGCTGTCTGCCTGCATGGCCACTCCCGTCTCGTGTCCCTCTTGCCGTGCCGCCGCTACCGCGGGATGTCTCGCCACGGAACGTTCTTGTCCCCGCGCGGTTCGGTGGGCAGGCCGAGGATGCGTTCGGCGATGATGTTTCGCTGGATCTCATCCGACCCGCCCGCGATGCGGTACCCGGGCGCACCGAGCACGTGTTCGGTCCACTGGTAGACCTCGTCACCGGTGTCGGCGATCAACCGGTTTCCGAGCACGGTGGACGCGACTTCGCTGACCTGTTTCAACTTCTGCGCCCACGCGAGTTTGCGCAGCGAGCCGATCGCCGACGGCCTGGCGCCGTCCAGTCGTGCCTCGCGGTCCCGGGTGGCCGCCAGTTCGCCGAGCTTCTCCTGCACCCACACCTCGGCCAGGCCACGCCGGACGTCGGGGTCGTCGAGCCTGCCCAGTCTGCGGGCGGTCGCCACCAGGTGCCGGTATCCGCCGCCGAGTTCGGTGTTCGCACCGGAGTGGCTGCGCTCGAATCCCAAGGTGGCGAGGGTGACCTTCCACCCCGCACCGACCGCACCGAGACGCCACGCGTCGGGGATGCGGACGTCGTCGAGGAACACCTCGCAGAACGACGCCCCGCCCGACATCTGCCGCAGCGGCCGCACGCCGACGCCCGGGGTGTCCATCGGGAGCAGGAACGCCGTGAGGCCGCGGTGCTTCGGGACGTCCGGGTCGGTGCGCGCGATGAGCTCGCCCCAGCCCGCGAACTGGGCACCGGAGCTCCACACCTTCTGCCCGTTGACCACCCACTCGTCCCCCCGCCGCTCGGCCCGGGTGGCGAGCCCGGCGAGGTCGGATCCCGCGGATGGCTCGGAGAACAGCTGGCAGGCTAGTTCGTCACCGCGCAGCAACGGCCGGACTAGGTGCCGGCGTTGTTCGGGGGTGCCGAACAGGTCGATCGTCGGAGCGATCAAATGCGCACTGGCCGACGCCAGCTCGTGCTGACCCGGTGTGTCGAACTCGCGCTCCAGCTCGGCGAACGCCTCCTCGTGCGCGGGGGTGAGCCCAGCACCACCCTCGGATTCGGGCCAGGTCAGCGCGCCGTATCCGGCGTCGAACCGCTGTCGCTGCCAGGCGCACACGCGGTCGAGCAGCGCGCGTTCCTCGTCCGCGGGCAGGTCGTGGAACACCGACACCGACGTACGGGACGCGTCGATGTCCTGACGTGGAGTCGCGTTCTGCTCAAGCCACTCGCGCGCCTCGGCGGTGAATTCGTCGATGCTCATCATCGGGCCGTCCACCCTCCGTCGACCGCCAGTACCTGGCCGGTGCAGTAGCTCGACGCCGCTGATGCGAGGAAGAGCAGCGCACCGTCCAGTTCGGACCCTTCACCGGCCCGGCGGAGCATGGTGTTGCGTTCGATCCAGCGCACCGACCGGTCGTCGGCGAACAGTGCCTCGTTCATCTCCGTGCGGAACCACCCCGGCGCCAGCGCGTTGACGCGCACACCGCGACCGCCCCAGTGCCCGGCGAGTTCCCTGGTGAGGCCGATCAGGCCGGCCTTGCCCGCGGCGTAGCTCGCCCCGCCCAGCGGTGCCGCGGAGACCAGTCCGAGGATCGAACTGACGTTGATCACCGACAGCGGACCGCCGCCGGCCGCGCGAGCCGCGAGCTGGGCCAGGTGGAACGGGGCGACCAGGTTGGTGCCGAGCACCCCCGCGAATCCGGACGGCGTCTCGTCCGACGGCTTCGCACCGCTTTCCGTGCCGGCGTTGTTCACCAGTACGTCGACCGCTCCGGTCTCGGCGATCAGCGCTTCCCTGGCCGCCTCGTCGGCGAGGTCGGCGGGTAGGACTCGCAACGCCGGATTCGTCGCCGCCAGCGCGTCGAGCTTCTCCTTGCGCCGGGCCGTGATCCACACAGTCGCGCCCGCGGTGGCCAGCACGGTCGCGAACCGTGCGCCCAGTCCTGACGACGCCCCGGTGACCAGCGCCGTCTTGCCCTGCAGTCCGAACAGTTCCCCGGGAGCCGGCACCGTCATCGCGGCCCTCCTTCGAGGATCGAGCGCCCCGAAGCGATCAGCGCGTCGATGGTGGCCGGTAGTTGCTCCTGGACCGGATCGTGGTGCACGCCCTCGCGATGCCGCTTCAGGTTGTGCCCCATGATCGCGGCCATCTTCATCCGCCCGAGCGCGCGGAACCACGCGTGGTCCGGCGGTTCCGGGTTCCCGTAGACCGCCAGCAGCTCCGCTTCGGACGGCAGCTCCGCCACGACGCGACCGACACCGGGGAACAGCGCGCCGTCGGTGAACACGCCGAACCAACCGAGGTCGACCCGCGGATCACCGAGGCTCCAGATCTCCCAATCGACCAGTGCCGTCGGTTCGGCACCGACGCAGAGCAGGTTGCCGAGGCGGAAGTCGCCGTGCACCAGCACCGGATCCACGGCCACGGGCACCGCGGCCCGGAGCGCGGACAGCAACGCCTCCGAACCGGAACGGAGTTCTTCGGGAACGGCGTGCATCGTTTGCGTCCAGCGCGCGAGCTCGTCGGCGGGTCCGAGCGGTTCCGGCACCTCGCCCCCGGCCGAGCGCAGACCGGATTCGACACCCGCGAGCGGGACGGCGTGGAGATCGCCGAGGACGCGTGCCGCCGCGACCATCCGCTCCCGGGCGACCCCCGGTGGCAGCGGCTGCTCTTCCAGCACTGGTTCCGCGGCCGTTCCCGCAGCGCACTCCATGGCGAACCAAGCGGGCTCCGCCTCGCTGCGAGCGGTGACCGCGGGAAGCGGCACCCCCGGCCCGGCGCCTGCCGCGGCCAGGGCCGACAGCACGTGCGACTGCCGCAGGACGTCGTTGCGTCCCACGGCACGGCGTCCCGGCGGCACCGCCTTGACGACATGATCGTTCCCGGCGGCGTCCGTGACCCGGTAGGTCAATCCACTGCGGCCGCCTTCCAGCGTCCGCAACGGGCCGGATCCGCCGAGCTCGGCACGCACCCGCGCACCGAGCTCGGGATCGTCGTCCACGACGGCCGGCTTCGTCATCGCAAGCTCCTTCGCCAGCAAGGTCACCACTGCTCGATCACCGCGGAACGGACCACCGGCTCAGCGACCGGTCCACTTCGGGTCGCGCTTCTCCAAGAACGCCGAGACACCTTCGGCCGCGTCCTGGGAGTTGAGCGTGACGCCCACCGCGAGGTGCTCCAGCACCATCAGCGAGGCGATGTCGGCGTCCAGCCCCCGGTCCACCGCCATCTTGGTGAGCTTCATCTGGAACGGGCTCTTGTCCGTGAGGTGGCTGATGAACTCCTCGACCGTCTCGTCCAGCTTGTCGGCCGGAGCGCTGGCGTTGACGAGGTCGAAGTCGTCGGCCTCCTTGCCGCTGAGCAACTTGCCGGTGAGCATGAGCTCCTTGGTCTTGCGGATGCCCAACATGCGCGGCAGGCGGTAGATCGGGCCGGCACCACCGAACAGGGCGCGGCGGATGTGGAAGTCACCGATCTTCGCGTCGTCGTCGGCGATCGCGAAGTCGCAGGAGATCATGACCTCGAACCCGCCCGCGGTGGCGTAGCCCTCGATGACGGCCACCGACGGCGTCGACATGTTGTAGAGCCGGTCGCAGACCTTCGCCGACACGACGGCGACGTCCATCGCGGTGCTCGAGCCGATGAAGTCGGACTGCAAGCTGTCCAGGTCGAAGCCGGACGAGAAGGTGTTCTCCCGGCCGCGGAAGACCAGAACGCGCAGTTCCGGGTCGTTGTCGATCTCGGTGATGATCTCGTCGAGCCGGTTGAGCATCGGCACCGTGATGCAGTTCCGCTTGTGCGGACGGTTAAGCCAGACGCGTGCGACGTTGCCGTCCTTCTCGAACTGGATGTCGTCCTCGACTGCCATGGTTCCTCCTTGAACTGACTTCAATTCGATAATGAGTCGCGGGCTCTCCCGTGTCAATACTTCGGACACCTCACCCGTCTCTCGGACGGCACTGGAGCCAGGGGGTCGCCGACCTGCGCCGCCACGCCCAGCGTTGCGAAGAAGGCCGCATCCCGCCCATGCTGAACTCACTTCACTTCAGATCCCAGGCCTGACGCGATGAGGAGCAGCATGCGTGCGTATCGGATGTTCAGCGACGGCCACAGCGGACTGACCGAGGTCGCCTCACCCGTGCCGCAGGCCGGCCAGGTTCGGCTGGAGGTGCTGGCCACCGGTCTCTGCCAGTCGGACCTGCACGTCCTCGACGCGACCGGAGTCCGCTCGGCCACGGCCTGGCCGACGCCGTACACGCTCGGCCACGAAACCTGCGGCCGGGTCGCCGAACTAGGGACGGGCGTGACCGGCGTGCACGTCGGCGACCAGGTGATCGTCCACGGCCCGTGGGGATGCGGGCAGTGCGCGCGGTGCGCGACGGGAAGGCCGAACTACTGCGACCAGCCCGATCCGGACGCGGCGGGGATCGGACTCGGGGTCGACGGTGGGCTCGCCGATGAGATGGTGGTCGAGGCCGGGCGCCTTGTGCCCGCCGACGGCCTTGATCCCGCTCTCGCGGCGACCCTGGCGGACGCGGGACTCACGTCCTTCCACGCGATCGGCGGCTGCCGAGACGCGCTCGCCGAACCGGACGCGCTCGTGCTCGTGATCGGCGTCGGCGGGCTGGGACACCTCGCGGTCGGTATCCTCGCCGCCCTGTCGAACGCGCACGTCATCGCCGTCGACGTCCGCGCCGACGCGCGCGATCTCGCACGCGCCTGCGGCGCCGCGACCGCCTGCGCGCCGGACGACGTCGTCGGCGCGCTCCCTGCCCGGGGAGCGGACGTGGTGCTGGACTTCGTCGGCAGCGACGCGACGATGGCGCTGGCGGCGCGATCGCTGCGCCGGGCCGGCGACCTCGTCGTGATCGGCAGCGCAGGCGGCACGCTGCCGATCGCGAAAGGGACCGCGCTGCCACTCGGAGCTCGTGTTCACGTCCCGTTCTGGGGAGCCCGCGACGAACTCGCCGAGGTCGTCGGGCTCGCACGCGACCGCGGTCTCCGCGCCGAGATCACGACCTACTCGCTCGACGACGCGGACCAGGCCCTCGACGACCTGCGGCACGGCAGGCTCCTCGGCCGCGCCGTGGTCCTTCCTTAGCGCCGCGCGAGGCGGACCCGTCCATCGGCGTCGGCACGCCCGGCGAAGCATTTCGCTGCCGGACGCGCGGACACCAAGTCAGGAACATCAACGATCTTGGGAGAACCCATGGAAAGCGTTCAAGTGCAGGTGCTCGAGCTGCCGGTCGGCGAAGTCGGTCGGCACCACTTCAAGATCGCGACCGTCGCCCTGCCCGATCTCGAACCAGGGCAAGTGCTCGTGCGCAACACGTGGACCTCGGTGGATCCCGGGCTGCGGCTGCGGTTGCGCGCCGACGCACCGCAGGGGTACTTTGCCGCGTTCCCGATCGGCGAGGCGATGGACGGCATCTTCACCGTCGGCGTCGTCGAGGAATCGCTGGCCGAAGGCTTCCCCGCCGGCAGCACAGTGTGGCACTCCTACGGCTGGCGCAGCCACGCCGTGGTCGATTCCGGTGAGGTCGCGATGAACGGCATCGCGAACCTGCGCCTGCTCGACGTCGACAGGGCTCCGGCCCAGGCGTACCTGGGCCCGCTCGGCCCGATGGGCCTGACCGCCTATGCGGGATTGCACGTGATCGACGCGCTGGGCGGCTCCGGCACGATCTGGGTGTCGGCCGCCGCAGGCGCCGTCGGCAACCTGGTGTGCCAGATCGCGAAGCGCAGCGGCCTTCGGGTCGTGGCCAGCGCCGGAAGCGACGAGAAAGTGGCCTGGCTGCTCGACGAGATCGGTGTGGACGCGGCTTTCAACCGACGTTCGCGACCGTTGGCGGAGTCGCTGGCACAGGTCGCGCCCGAGGGGCTGGACTTCTACTTCGACGGTGTCGGCGGCGCTCACCTCGATGCCGCGCTCGACGCGTTGAACAACGACGGCCGGGCCGCGCTGTGCGGCTCGATCTCCGAATACGAGGGCGAGACGGCAGGGCCGCGCAACCTGTTCCTCGCCACCTCGAAGAACCTTACCCTGCGCGGATTCCGCGGCAGCGCGCACGTTCCGCTCCTCGACGAGATGCAGCGGCGCCTCGGCGGCTGGCTGGCCGAGGGACGACTGGTCCACCGGGAGAGCGTTTACGACGGTCTCCAGGCGGCACCCACCGCCCTGGTCGACATGCTGGCCGGACGCACGATCGGCAAGACCCTCGTCCGGATCTGAGCTGCGCACGGGCCACCGGATGCGGGTGTCCCGTTGACATCCCGCGTCCCTCCCGCCCGAAGTCAGTTGAACTGACGTCAATTCATGTCTACCTTATCGGCACTGCGGCCAAACGACTCCGACGGTCGTTGCAGAGCGCAAAGGAGCGCCGATGTCGACACAAGCAATGCGCGATCGCGACCGCCTGGCCCGCCGCGCCAGCGTGGCAGCGTCAGCCGGAACGGCCATCGAGTACTACGACTTCGCCATCTACGGCTACCTCGCGGTCGTCCTGGCACCGCTCTTCTTCCCCGCCGGTGACAGCCTCGTCGGACTGCTCGGAACACTGGGGGTGGTCGCCACCGGGGCACTGGCCCGGCCCATCGGCGGGTTGATCTTCGGCCGCATCGGTGACCGGCGCGGCCGCAAGGCCGTGCTCATGGCCACCGTCGCGGTGATGGGGACCGCCACGATGCTGACCGGAATCCTGCCGACCTACGCCTCGATCGGCATCTGGGCCCCCATCCTCCTGACGCTCCTGCGCATCGTCCAAGGGCTCGCCGCCGGAGGCGAGATCGGCGGGGCCGCCTCGCTGTCCACCGAATCGGCCCCCTCCCGGCGGCGCGGCCTGTTCGGTTCCGCGACCTCGATCGGAGTGTCACTCGGCATCGCGAGTGCCGCGGGAACCGTTGCGATCCTGAGCGCCCTCACGTCCACGCAGCAGATGGCCGACTGGGGCTGGCGCGTACCGTTCCTCGTAGCCGCGCCGCTCCTGGCAGCCGCCGTGGTCTACCGGATGCGGGTCGAGGACTCCCCGATGTTCGTGCAGATGGCCAAGAAGTCCGCTGCTCCCAAAGCGCCCGTGCTCGAAGTCCTCCGGACGCACAAGGCCTCCGTCCTCCGGGTCATCGGCATCGCTTACTCGACCATGACCACCGGCGGGATCGCGTCGGTCTACTTGCTCGTCCACCTCTCGGCGGTCCTGAACTACCCGCTGACCGGGTCGCTGTGGCTGATCGTCCTGATCGTGCTCATGCCGTTGGCGGCCATCCCGTGGGCAGGTGCTCTGAGCGACCGCCTCGGTCGACGTCGTGTCCTGGCGGGCGCGATGATGGGGTTCGTCCTGCTCGCGATCCCCTGCTTCTGGGTCATGCAGCAAGGTTCGCTCCTGCTGGCCATCGTCGCGGCCCTGGTCCTGAACATCCCGTTCAGCATCCAGCAGGGCGTGGTCTACACGCAGTACAGCGAGCTCTTCCCGACCAGGGTGCGCTACACCGGGATCTCGCTCGGGTTCAACATCGGCGGTGTCATCGGCACGGGGCTCGTATCGCTGATCGCGACCGGACTGGTCAAGGTCACCGGACTCACGATCTCCCCGGCGTTCTACGCGGTGTTCGCCGCGCTGGTGGGCCTGGTCGTCGTCGCGACGATGCACGAGACCTCGCGCGAGGACATGACGGGGGAACCGGCCGCCGACGAGCCGGAACCCCGACCGGTCCGGTCATAGGCGGTCCGACGCGCCCACTCCTCGACGCACCGGAGCGGGCAGCCAGGACCCCGCGACGACCTCCTGCCCCGGCGAATAGATGCGCAGGATCAGGTAGAACTCGCCTTCCGGACACGGAAGCCAGTTCGCGGCGCCGGGATCGGCGTGGCTGATCACCAGCCGCGCCGGTCCCTCGTCACCGAGCGCCGCACTGCCCAAAGCGTGGCGATGCGCGGAGTTCGCGTGCAGCCGTCCCGTTTCTGCGCGGTAGAGGGTCACGCTCCAGAACGCGATCTGCGGTGGCTGCTCGGCGAATTCGAGGGTGTACGGCCCGTTGCGCCCGGCCAACCGCTGCCCGGTGGAGTCCACGTGCGTGTTGAACGACGTGTTCTCCTCCGCGACGTTCGCGCCGAGACCGACGTGGTTCATCACCGCGCGAGCGAGGAAGTTGTGCCCGTGCGCCCCCTTGTCGAGGACCCGCGTCCAGCCCGTGCCGGTGGCCACGCCCAACTGCGGACGTGAGGAGCGGAGCAGGGACTGGGCGGTCGCGAAGGAACGCTCCAGCGCCCCCGCTGTTGCCGGGTCGAGCACGTCCGGATCCCAGGGCCTCGGCCCGAGCAGCTCCAGCCCCCGGAACTGCCGCACGTGGACCCATTCGTCACGCGGGAAGGAGTTGAGGCGCAGCACCGCGTCGAACGCCCGGAAGAAGGCGCGCCAGTCCTCCTCCACCTCATCGGCACCCACAACGGGACCAAGACCGTCACCGGGTTCGCCGCCTGTCAACCCGACCTGGTCCTGCAGCTCGTGGACCACGTCGAGGTCACCGTCCAGCACCTGGATCCGCAGCAACAACCAGATGATGGTGGTCGCCACCCGCACGACCGCGACGTCGTCGGGCGCTTCTCCCGACCAGCCGGGCGGAACCAGCCAGTAGCGGGCCGCGGCGCTGCCGAAGGTCCGGGCGCTGATGTTGATGGAGTTGCTGTAGGCGTCGACCACCTGAACGGTGAAGTAGCGGTCTCCGAAGTCCGGGAGCCGAAGCTCGACCGGCTCCGCACCCAGGCGCACCCACGCGTTGGAGTAGAGAGTGTCCACATTGGGCGCCCGGAACGCCTGGAACTCAGGGCCGGCCGGAATGCGCTCGTGAGCGAACGAGGCCATTCGTCCCGCTGCGCCCGGACGCAGCACCTGCTCCGACATCTGCGCGTACTGCAGCACGGCGGGTGTGGCGTAGATCGTGGCCTGCACGCCCAGCACCTCGATCCAGGACGTGCGACTCCCCTGCTCTGCGGGAGTGATGTCGTCACTCGCGGATCTCCTGACCTGGGGCAGATCGTTCGTGTCATAGCCGAGCGGACCCATGTCCCACCCATCCTCACGTGCGCGTCTTTTTTAGGACAGCTCCCTCTCGCCCCTGAGGGCCGTGGTTCGACTATGCTAATTGAACCGACTTCAGCTCAGTAGGGAGCGGCGTGTCCGGCGATCGAACGATGAACCTGGCCGAGGCCGCGCGGGCGGTCCAGGTGTGGGCCTATCCCCTCGTCTTCGCCCAGCGGGTGCGCCTCAACTTCACCCAGCCGCTGGACCCGACCGCGAAGCGACCCCTCAACTCCGCGGGTGCTCCGCTGAACACCTTCGGACACCAGCGCCGGCTTTCCGATCCGACGCTGACCGCCGGCGTCGCGCCCAACGTCGACACCCTCTACTCGGTGGCCTGGCTGGACGTCCGGCACAACCGCTTCACCCTGCGATTCCCGGACTTCGGCCCCGGATACGCGAGCTTCCAACTCGCCCTGCCCGACACCAGCACTCCGATCACGGTCAGCGCACCGCCGGTGGGCGAACACCTGCCCGTGGTCTCGATCGCAGGCGGACCGGACCGGCTCGAAGTCACCGCGGACGAGGTCAGCCTGCACACCTCGTGGCGCTACGTCATGGTCGTCGGGCGGATCTTGGTCGAGCCGGAGGCGTCGGACGCCGACCTCGCCGCCACGCATCGGTTGCAGGACGCGATCGAGCTGCAGCGCCTGCCCGTCGGCGAGGCGCCGCCACCCACCGGGGACCTGGCCCTCGCCCACTTGTCCCGCGAAGACGAGACGACGGTTCCCGAAGCTTTCGCCCGCGCGCTGCGGCAGGTTCTGGACGACGCCGACCCCGCGCTCCTCGACGGCCCCCTCCGCCGGACACTGACCCGGTTGCGGCTGCTGGACAGCCCCTCGCCACCGGAATCCGCCGACGGACTCAAGCACGGGATGCAGGACATCCGTGAACACGTGCGCGGACTCAGCCGACCCGCCAACGGCTGGGCGATCAACGACAACGGAACCGATTTCGACGGAGACCACCTTGTGCGGGCCGCCGTGGCCCACTCGCAGATCTTCATCAACCCCGTCGCCGAAGCGCTGTACCCGGTGTGCGAAGTCGACTCCAACGGAGACCTCCTCGACGGCAGCGTGCACGATTACCGGCTGACCTTCGAGGCGGGATCACTGCCCCCGGCCCACGCGTTCTGGTCCCTGACCGCGTACCACGCGAAAGGCCTGCTGGTGGCCAACGGGACCGGCCGGTACGCCATCAGCGACCGCACACCCCGGCTCACGTACCGCCCGGACGGATCGCTGACCATCGAGCTCGGCGCCGCGCGACCTGACACGACGGCGAACTGGCTTCCAGTGCCCGCGGGTCCGTTCCGGCTGATGCTCAGGCTCTACCGACCGACGACCACGGAATGGGATCCACCACCCGTAATCCCGATGCCCCTGCGAAAGATGCCCTGATTTGTCCACCCACCACCCGCAGCGACATGTCGGGGCGCGCCCCCGACTGCCCAGACGCTTCCGCCCGGACACATCGCCGCCACCACCGGCAACGAGCCAGCACAAGACACCCTCATACCGCGCCCGCTAACCGAAAACGTCGGCCACCGCACCGCAACCGCCCTACGAGCACGCGACCTCGACCATGACGGCGCACCAACCAGCACCTCTCGTCCCCCCGAGTCCGACAGGGATTTCGCCGCCTCCGCGGGAAAGCCGGCGCCAGCCACACATCAGCGCCCTCCCAACCGTTGAACTCCCTTCGGGGCGATCTAGCGCTCGAGCAGGATGCGGGCGGGATCCGGCTACGTGGCCCGCTATGCAGGTCGAGCTGGGAACGGCAGCAAGAGAGGTTACGATCGCCGCATGGAGACGCGCATTGCGCGAATCCGCTACGCAGCGAGACTTGAGTCCCCCCTCGGACACGCACCAATACCCCAACGAGTCCGGGTCGAGAGTCATCTCGACCCGGACTTCGTCGTTGTGGGGATGATAGGTGAGGCGGAGGCCGAGGTTGCCGTAGAGGTCGGCCTTGTCGTCGTTGTCCGCGTTGCGGAGCAGCTCGTGTGGATCACCGATCCGGGTGACGAGTTGGTGGATCTCGTCTCGGGTGAGCTGCCGTTGGCCCTCGTGGCGGATGCGCCGCAACCCAGCGGTGGCGTCGGCACGTGTCGTGCGCTCTCTGCGGCTCTGAAGATTCCCGCGCTGCGTCGAGCACGGTTCCGGCACGTCGTAACGGGACACGACAGGGGCAGGGCAATTTTTCTGGTTGCGCATTTTTGCGTGGTGCGCAAGTTGGCGGTACGGTGGGCGGCGTGGACGGTGAGCGGAGCGGGCTGCGCGAGCGCAAGAAGCAGGAGACGCGGCTCGCGCTGAGCTGGGCGGCCATCCGGCTCGCGGTGGAGCGCGGGCTGGAGAACGTGCGGGTGGAGGACATCGCCGCCGAGGTCGGCGTCTCCCCGCGCACCTTCAACAACTACTTCGCCGGCAAGGGCGAGGCGATCGCCGCGCGGCACCTGGAGCGGGCCCGCCAGATCGCGGTGGAGCTGCGGGCGCGGCCCGCGTCCGAGCCGTTGTGGACGGCCATCACCAACGCCGCGTTGGCCCGGTTCGCGCTGGGACAGGGCGCCGGCGAGCGCGAACCGGAGCAGCAGTGGCTCGACGGCGTGCGCTTGATGATCTCGGAACCAGCGTTGCAGGGCGAGTTCATGAAGGCCAACGTCGCGGCTGAGGCCGAGCTCGCCGCCGCCGTCGCCGAACGCACCGGCACCGATCCGGCCCGCGACCTGCATCCGCGGCTCGTGGCCGGAGCGGTGGGGGCTGCGATCGCGGTCGCCACCGAGCACTGGCTGAGGGCCGCCGAGCCCACTCCGCTGGCACCGGTGCTGCGCGACGCGCTGCGGCAGCTCGCCGCGGGGTTGCCCGTGCCGTAGTCCCGACCACCACCGGACGACGCGGTCCAGCGCGTCGTTTTCCCGCGGCAGCGAGGAGAAATCCGTGACCACCGATGTCGTCATCGCAGGCGCCGGGCCGAACGGGCTGATGCTGGCCTGCGAGCTGAGCTTGGCCGGGATCCGGCCGCTGGTGCTCGAACGCCTGCCGGAGCGGACGGCGGAGCACCGCGCCAACGGACTGGTCGGCCAAGTGGTGCGGATGCTCGACCGCCGGGGCCTGTACGAGCGCCTCAGCGGGAGTTCCGGCCCGCCGCAACCGATCCCCGCCTTCGTCTTCGGCGCGATGCGGCTCGAGCTGGAGGACCTCGACGACAACCCGATGTACGCGCTGGGCGTGCCGCAACGCCGGATCGAGCAGGTGCTGGAGGAGCGCGCCGTCGAACTCGGCGCGGAGATCCGTCGCGGGCACGAACTCGTCGGGCTGGCCCAGGACACCGATTCCGTCGCCATCGACGTCGTCGGGCCGGACGGAGCACATCGGTTGCGGGCCCGCTACCTGGTCGGCGCGGACGGTGGGCGCAGCCAGACGCGCAAGCTCTCCGGCATCGGCTTCCCCGGCGCCACCAAGGACGACGTGGTCTCCCGCCTGGCACACGTCACCGTCCCGCCCTCGCTGGTGGACCCGGCGACGCTCGGCCTGAACGTGCCCGGGCACGGCTTCGTACCACCGTTCATCCACCACCGCACCGAGCGCGGCGTGCTCGCCTACGCCCCGTTCCCCGGGGGAGCACCGCTGGTGTCCACGATGGAATGGTCGGCGAACCCCGCCGACCAGCCGATGACGGTGGACGAGCTGCGCGCGAGCGCGAGCCGCGTGCTCGGCGCCGACCTGCCGCTCGGCCCGCCCGCGGGCGACGGCCCGCACCAGTTGCGCCGGTTGACCAGCGGCAACACCCGGCTGGCCGACCGGTTCCGGGACCGCCGGGTGCTGCTGGTCGGCGACGCGGCCCACGTGCACTCGGCGATCGGCGGCCCCGGGCTGAACCTCGGGCTGCAGGACGCCGTGAACCTCGGTTGGAAGCTCGCCGCCGAACTGCACGGCTGGGCCCCGTCCGGGCTGCTGGACAGCTACGAAACCGAACGGCGAACGGTGGCCCGGCGGGTCGTCATGCACACCCGGGCCCAGTCCGCGCTGCTCTCCCCCGGCGACGAGATCAGCGCGCTGCGGGAGCTGTTCGGCGAACTCCTCCACGAGCCGCGCAACGTGCAGCACATCGCGGACCTGATGTCCGGCGCGGACGTCCGCTACGAGATGGGCACCGACGCCGAGCACCCGCTGGTCGGCCGGTGGGCGCCGGACCTGCGGCTCGACACCGCCGGCGGATCCGTCCGGCTGGCGGAGCTGACCGCGGGTGCCCGGCCGCTCCTGCTGGACACGACCGGCTCGCTCGTCGACGCGCTGTCCGGCTGGCGGGACCGGGTGCAGGTCGTCACCGGTCGCGCCGACACCTCGACCACCGCGATGCTCCTCCGCCCGGACGGCTACACGGCCTGGGCGTCGAACGACGCCCGACCGGACGCCCGATCCCTCCGCGAGGCCCTGACCAAGTGGTTCGGCCCCGCCACAGCAGGTGCGTGACCACGCTCCGGGAGGAATTCCTCCGACCCGGCCCCCTCCTCGTCCGTGCGGGAGCTTCCAGCGCGACGCCGGGTGGGCGGGGACAGCGGATTCGGGCCTCACCCAGCTGATTCAGGGCCTGGGGACGCCGCGACCGACCACCCGCGACCGGCCCGGAGGAGGTCCGGGTGACGCACGAGCCGCCCGGCCACCGCACACCGGCCGGGCGGCTGCTGGACGGAATCGCGCGGGGAAGACAGCTTTGGGGACGCAGGGAGAGCCACGAGGACGAGGAGCCACGGGTGCGATTCGGCGTCAACGTACTGAACTTCGGGCCGGGCACGGACCCGTCGACGCTGCTGGGCTGGACCCGGTACGCGGAGGACCGCGGGTTCGACTTCGCGATGATCTCCGACCACGTCGCGGTCACGCCGGACGCGGCCGGACCGTACCCGGCGCCGTTCTACGACCCGTTCACCACGCTCGCCTGGCTCGCCGGGCAGACCGAGCGGATCGAGCTCGGCACGACGGTCGCGATCGTGCCGTACCGCCACCCGCTGCACACCGCCCGCGTCACCGCCAACATCGACCGGTTCAGCGGCGGGCGGTTCCTGTTCGGGGCCGGGATCGGCTGGGCGCGCCAGGAGTTCGAGGCGCTGGGGCTGCCCTTCGAGCGCCGCGGCCGGATGACCGACGAGTACCTGGAGGTCCTGACGCGGGCGTGGACCGAGGAGACGCTGTCGTTCCACGGTGAGTTCGTGTCCTTCGACGAGGTGTCCACCGGCCCGCTCCCGACCCGCCGTCCCCCGTTGTGGGTGGGCGGCAACGGGCACGCGGCGATCCGCCGGGCGGTGCGGTTCGGCGACGCGTGGCACCCGTTCAACCAGCGGGTCGCGTGGCTGCGCGACCAGGGCGTGCCCGCGCTGCTGCGCGCCGCCGAGGACGCCGGTCGCGCGGCGCCCGGCTTCGCGCCGCGGCTTCCCCTGCTGCTCACCGATTCCGCGCTGGACGACGACACGCGCCTGGCCGGGCAGGGCACGCTGGACCAGGTTCGCCGGGACCTCGGCGGGCTCGCGGAGCTCGGCGCGACGCACGTCCTGTTCGACACCTACCCCGGGACTCCGGACGAGATGCGCTCGCAGGAGGCGGACCACCGGATGCTCGACGCGCTCGCCGCGCACGTCCTCGACGGACCACGCCCCGGTCGGCGAGTGGGCCCCGGCCCGCGGGGGCCCACGCCGGACGATTCGCGGGCCCGGGCCGCCGTCGGTCGTGCGCCGGGTTCGCTCGGCAGGCCACGCTCGTCCCGGCGGGGTGATCAACGGCGATCTCCGCTGCCTTGCGGTGCGCACCCGGCCCGGCGAGGAACATCCTGCGCCGGGCATTGCCGGAGGCGGTGCCGCGTTCTTCGGCGGGCCCCGGAGGCAGGCCCGCCGAAGAACGCGGTGCTAGGCCAGCGCGTCCCGCAGGGCGCGGGCGCTCTTCACCAGCTGGGTGGGCCCCTTGCGGGCGGCGACCTCCGCGACGGCCGGGATCTCGCCCGTGGCGCCGCAGCGCGCGGCGCATTCGGTGGCGAGCGCGAGCAGGCGTGCCGAATCGCGGGGGATGTCGCCGCCGAGCAGCCCGGGCAGCGCCGCGGCGAGCACGGACCAGGTGGTGCGGTAGGCACCGGTGTCGGCCGCGGCCTGGAGCGTGGCGTGCACGTCGCTCACCTTCATCCTGCCCCCGCTCAACATCGCCCCGAGCTGCTCGCCGAGCAGTCCGGTGTCCAGCTGCCCGCGGGCGGCCAGCACCAGGAACGAGTCGAGCACGAGGTCGCGCAGGGCAGGACGGCAGCTGCCGATCTCGCCGGCCAGCAGGCGGTGCACGGCGAATCCCGCAGGGCCGCCCGCGGCGGCGAGGTGCGGCAGGAACCGCTCGTTGCCCCACCCCCGCACGAACGCGGTGTTGATGTCGCGGGCCACCACCTCGTCGCGGTGGTGCGGCAGCTGCGCGAGCCAGAAGGGGTCCAGCACGCAGCGCACCCGCTCCCGCTGCGCGTCGCCGACCAGGTCTCCGGCCGCGGGCGGCAGCGGCAGCTCGATCCCCGGGCCGGGGTGCGCCGGTCGGCACAACGCGTCGCGGTGCGCGGCCGGTTCCGCCCAGCCGGCGGGGGTGGAGTCCTGGTGCGGCAGGCCGCCGCCGCGCAGCCACCGCGCGAGCCGCCGCCCCGGTTCGGAGCGCAACGCCTCGGCGGCGCGCACGACCCGCTCGCCGGGGGCCGGGTCGACCCGCAGCAGCGCTTGGGCGAAGTCGTGCTCGGCCGCCAACACCCCGTGCTCCTCGAACACCGCGATCCGCTCCACCAGCGCGTCCGCGTCGAGAGCGCCCGTGGACCACGTGGGCGTGGCGAGCAGGAACGGCTGCGAGCCGGACTCGACGATGCGCAGCACCTCCAGCATCCGCGCGTCCAACATGGACTCCGGCGGTGACAGCACGGCCTCGTCCCGCCGGTACCGGTTCCAGATCGCACCGGTGAGAGCGAACTCCCGCGGCTCGTCACCGCGCAGCGTCCGCACGACGTCGAACAGGTACGGCCCCTGCCCGTAGAGCCCGCGCGGCTCCTTGCGGGCGACCGGGCGCAGCGCCTCGGTGAGCCCGGCCCGGTCGAGCGCGGCGTGGCGGACCACGCCGTCGAGGGCGCGTTCGAAACCGATCGGTTCCCAGTCGTCGGCGATGGCCACCGCCACCTCCTGCGCGACCTCGACCACCGTCTCGATCGGACCCGGTACCGGTTCCGGTTGCGGAGCGGGCGGAAGCGCCTCGACGCAGGTGCCGCCCGCTTCCTCGCTGCCGAGGACTTCCGCGGCACGCGGTGCGAGGCTCGCGTGCAGCCGCGCGGCCGAGGTGCGCAGCCGGGGCAGCACGTCGTCCCCCGCGGACCGCAGGTGCCGGGCGATCACGTGGAGCGCGCGCTCCTGCAGCACCACCTCCCGGTTGTCGAAGGCCAGCGCGGCGTCGAGCACCACGCGGTCCGCGCGGGCGGGATCCCCCTTCGCCAGCCGGTCGAGCCAGGACAGCTGGGTGCGGACCAGCTTCTTCTCCTCCCGCAGCAGGATCCGCGCGGACGCGTCGGAGACGAGCTCCGGTTCCAGCGGTTCCACCCGGTCGACCTCGACCAGCTGCTCCTGGGCGAGCGCGGCCACCGGCAACGACTTGTCCAGCAGCGCGAGGTGGTCCCGGACGTACCGGACGTTGTCCGCGGGGTCGGCGAGCAGCACGCGCAGGTAGTCCCGCGTCGGCTCGGTGGTCTTCCGGGTGCCGTCCTGGTGCAGGCGGGTCAGCTGGGCCTCGACGATCGCGGCGAGGTCGTCGGCCAGTTCGGCCCGCTCTTCCCGGGTGGGGGCGAGCAGCTCCCACTCCTGCGCGTGGCCGAAGGGAACCCTGCCGTCCTGCCGCACCTCCGCCACGACCCGCCGCAGCAGCGCCCGCCGCTCCAGCAGCCCGTCCTCGGCGAGCTGGACGAACGGCAGCAGCCAAGACCGCACCGGCACTCCGGGCCGTTCCAGGGCCAGGGGCAGGAACACCGGGGTGAGCGGGTCCGCACGCAGCCGCTCGACGTCCGCCGGGTCGAAGCGGGAGCTGCCTACGCGCCGGTAGTGCCCGAAGTGGTTGAACAGCCACGCGCGGAGGAACACGTCGCGGTCCGGCATCGGCGCCCCGGTTCCGCGGGCGATGTGCTCGACGAGCCGGAAACAGCACGAGTACCCCTCGTCGGGCACGGCGTCCCGGATCCGTGCCACCAGTTCGATCCGCCAGGCGACCGGGTGCACGTCGACGGCACCGCTGAGCTGCCCGCTCCGGTCGGTTGTGGTGCCGCGGAACCTGATGAGCTGCTCCGCGGCCTCCGCCGGGCTGATCGCGCAGCCCAGCGTCGCCGCGAGCCAGGCCCACTTCTGCGCGAACGTCCACTCGTCCGACCGCGCGCGTCGCGCCGCGAACAGCCGTTCGCCGCATTCGGCGTCGCGCTCCTCGGGCGGCAACCCGGGCAGGGCCTCGATCACCCCGTCGCAGTCGGCCGCCTCCACCAGTTCGAGCAACGTCACTTCGCGACCTCCTGGAACATGCGGGTGGCGAGCACGTGCGCGCACGGCCCCCGTCCGCCGCGGTACCTCGCCCACCACGGGCAGGTGCAGCTCAGCGCCCCCGCGCCGTCCGCTCGGACCAGCTGGGCCCGGGCGGGCGTGCCCACCTGGAAGATCTCGCGGTCGCGCCGGACCAGGCCCTCGGCGATCAGCGCCCGCGCCCGCCGCAGCCGGGGGTTGCGGGTCTCGACGGCACCCGCCGAGAACGGCAGGCAGCGGTGGAAGTACGCCTGCTCGGCGAGGTCGTAGCCGACCTGCCCGGAGGTGCCGAGCACGGTCAGCGCGGCGCGCACCCGTTCCGGCGGCAGGTCCGCCTGCCGGGCCAGTTCGGGCACGTCGATCGTCGGCTCCCACGCCAGCAGCGCGGAGATCAGGTCGGCGTCGGCCTCGGCGCTGCCCGTCGCGAGATCGTCGAGCACGCCGCCTTCGCCGGAGAACCCGCGCCCGGGTTCCGGCGAGAGCATCAGGGTGAGCCGCAGGTGCGGCAGCTCCACCTCCCACGCCACCGCGGTGCTCTCCTCGGCCGCCGGGGAGTACGCGCGCAGCGCGACGGCGTGCGGCAGCACGTGCCGCACCGCGTGCAACCGCTCCGGACCGGGCAGCGGGATCGCGCCCGGCACCGGCCGGGTGACGGGCCGCAGCGCGCCGCCCACCGGCAGCACCCACCGCGTGCCGCGGGCGCCGGCGGACGGGTTCGGCCGGGGCAGCGTCCGCAGCAGGGCCGCCGCTTCCGCCGCGGGCACCTCGGCACGCAGCTCGAAACCCGCGCCGAGCACCTGGGCTTCGGCGAAACCGCGCAACCAGCGCTCGGGCAGCGGGACCCGCTTCTCCACGAACCGGCCGTCGAAGGTGCGCACCGCCAGCTCGTCCGGGCCGATCGCCAGGTGCAGCGGGTCCAGACCGCCGAGCGTGGCGAGCGCCCGCTGCAACGCCGGGTTGACGTCGACGTTCGTGGTGCCGTGGCCGATCTCGTCGCCGTCGAGCCCCGGAGCCAGCACGTCGAGGCGCGCGTACACGCCGCCGCAGCCGGAGAAGGACTCCACCCGCAACCGGTCCCCGTTCGCGGTCACCACCGGGTCCCGGGACCGCGCGGCGTCGTGGCGGACGTAGCGGGCCTGCGCCACCTCCGCGACCGCCAGCACGCCTGCCGCGGCGGCGAGCGGCGCCGTCAGGAAACCGCGGAAGAACACCGGGTGGGCGACGTCCCCGCTCGGTGTGGAACCGCCGGAGGTCTCCAGCGCGAGCGCCCGGCCGGAACCGGATCCGCGCACGGCCGACGGCCGCACGTAGGAATACGTCTGGACTGCTGTCATGCGCGAACCCTACGAAGGGTCTCCGACGATTCCCCCGCGCAACGCAGAACCGCGACCGACGCCTTCGAACGAGCATCCGCGCTGCTCGAACCGCAGGTAGAACGGGTGCGCACCAGTTCGCGTGCCGACGATTCCGGCGAAAGCCGCGGTGGCGCTGAGCCGATCAGCGCAATGCGCGATCGTCCCGTTCCGACCGCCCGGAATGCGGTCCTCCCGCGAATCGGCACGATCGGGCACGGGCATTTCCCCTTCGCCCGCCGAGAACGTTCTGCCCCGGTGATCGACCCGGGCGCTGATCCGCGGGAGGAACCGGAGCGGGCGGTGCTCGCGGCGCCGGGTCGCCGAGGGGGCGGGGGTTTGCCCGCCCTGGCGGGCGGGGCACCCGCACGGTGAGGCCAGACCTCGGGAGGGCAGACCGCCCGAGGTGCTCGCCGGGGAGGCGGACGGGCTCCGGCCCGCACCGCGAGGAGGCACGAGCGGCGTCCGCAGCCCGCGAACGGTGTCGGCGAGCCTGGTCCTCCACCGGAGATCCGCGCGGGGGAAAGAGGAACCGCCATGGCGCACTCGTACGACTCGCACGACGTGGAACGGCAGACCGACCCGCGGCAGGTGCGGCGGCAGACCGGCTCCGGCCGGACCGGCGCCCCGGAGGCCGAAGCGCAGCACCCCGGTGCGAGCCAGGTCGATCCGCGGCAGACCGACACCGGGCAGCAGCCCGAGCGGGGAACTTCGTGGACGACGGGCACCCCCACCGAGATGCCCAGGGCCAAGACCAGTCCGATGGCCGTGTTCGGCCTCGTGCTCGGGTTGCTGGCGCTGCTCTGCGGGCTGACCGGCGTGCTGGCGCCGCTGGCGATCGTGTTCGGGATCGTCGGCATCGTGCTCGGCATCCTCGGGCGCAAGGACGGCATGCAGCGCGAGCGCACCGGCAAGGGCGTGGCCACGGCGGGTCTCATCATGGCCATCATCGGACTGGTCCTGGGCGTGCTGGCCGGGATCGCGTTCGTGCTGGGCGCGATGAACCCGGACCTGTTCATCCCGGCGCAGCAGCAGGTCGGTGACCTGATGACGCAGGTGCCGCGCTGATCCGCGGGGCGGGCTCCCCGGGCCACCGGGGAGAATCCCGCGGGTGGCGTGCGATCTGACGTTGTCGGTGCTGGACACCTCGCCGATCGTCGACGGTTCTTCGGCGGCGGAGGCGCTGCACCGGACGCTGGACCTGGCCCGGCTCGCCGATCGGGCCGGGTTCCACCGCTACTGGGTTCCCGAACACCACGGGATGCGCGGCGTGGCGTGCGCGGAGCCCGCGGTGCTGGCGGGGGCCATCGCGTCCGCCACGGGCTGCGCGTCGGCGCGGGCGGGGTGCTGCTGCCGAACCATCCGCCGCTGCTGGTGGCCGAGCGGTGGGGCATGCTCGCCGCCCTGCACCCGGGCCGGATCGACCTGGGGATCGGCCGGGCTCCCGGCGGTACGCCCGCGACGGCCGCGGCGCTGCGGCGGCCCCCGGACGCGACGACGGCACCGGCGCACGCCGCCGCGCTCGGCGAACTGCTGTCCTGCTTCGAACCGGAGTCGCGGGCGGTTCCCGCGCGCGGGAACCGGCCGGAGATCTGGCTGCTGGGCTCGTCCGACACCGGGGCGCGGTTGGCCGCCGAGCACGGGTTGCCGTGCGCGCACGCCCACCACCTCGATCCGGAGGGCGTGCCGGAAGCCGCGCGGGTCTACCGGGAGTCGTTCCGTCCGTCGGCGCACCTGGCGGAGCCCGCGAGGCTGGTCAGCGTGGCGGTGATCTGCGCGGAGAGCGACGCCGAGGCCGAGCGGCTCGCCGGGTCGACGCGTTGGAAGACCCTCAGCCGCTGGCGCGGGCGGCGCATCCTGCTGCCGAGCCCGGAGCGGGCCGTCGCGGAGCTGGCCGGACTGGACCGGGCGGAGGTCGAGTCCTGCTCCCCCGGCCTCGTCGTCGGCTCTCCACGAACCGTTCGGCGGGAACTGCTCGCCATCGCGGCGCGGACCGGCAGCACCGAGCTGATGATCACCACGCCGGTGCACGACCACGCGCGGCGGCGGCGCTCCTACGAACTCCTCGCCGACGCGGTGCACCCGCCCCGGCCGGGGTGACCGAGCGGGTTCCCGGCCTCGTCGGCCCACCGCCCGGCGAACTCCCGAATGAGTCGGCGTCGCGCCACGGCGGTGGGGGCGCCGGTGCCGGGCGGCGGCACCGGCGCCCTGCGTCACCAGCGGACCGCGCGGAGGTAGTCGAAGCCGACGCCCGCGGTGCGCAGCGGATCGGTCGGCTGGTCGTGCTCGACGATGTACTCGCAGGCCGACCGGGCGTGCGCGAAGATCGCCGGGAAGTCCATGGTGCCGGTGCCCGGGTCGGCCATCTCGCCGTCGGGAGCGCGGTCCTTGACGTGCAGCTGGCGGATGCGGTCCCGTTCGGCGTCGATCAGCGCGAGCACGTCCTGGCCCGCGTGCACCGCCCAGTACAGGTCGAGTTCGAAGTGGACGAACCGGCGATCGGTGCGCTCCCGCAGCACGTCGTACGGGAGGACGCCGTCCACCGGGGCGAATTCGTGGTCGTGGTTGTGGTAGCCGAACCGCAGCCCGGCGGCGCGGCACTTCCGGCCCGCTTCGTTGAGCTCGTCGGCGAAGACGCGCCAGCCGTCGGCCGTGTCGAACACGGCGTGCGGGACGACGACCTGCCGGTGGCCCAGGGCGTGGGCGTCCTCGATGAGCGCGTCCACGCCGTCGTCGAGGTCGACGTGCCCGGAGGTGGCGCGCAGCCCGAGGTCGTCGAGGATCGTGCGGAATTCGGCGGCGGTGCGCCCGTGCAGGTCCGCCGTCTCGACGCTGCGGTACCCGAGGTCGGCGACCTGGCGCAGCGTGCCGGGCACGTCCTCGTCCAGCAGGGTGCGCAGCGTGTAGAGCTGGATGCTGATGGACTCGTGCGGGATGCGGCCGCGTGGATGTCCGGTGGCCGCGGCGGCGGTGCCCGTCGCGGCGGTCGCGCCAGCGGCGGCCAGCAGGGCGGTGGTGTGCAGCAGGGTTCTGCGGGTGAGCGGCATTGCTCGTCCTTTCGAAGCGTCGTTCTCAGCGGATTCCGTGCAGCTCCAGCAGCAGGTCGTGCACGTCGGTGGCGGCGAGGCGCCCGGTGCGCTCGACGGCGGCCGGGACGCGCGGGTCGGAGCACAGCAGCACCGGCCCGTAGTCCGGGGAGTCCGGCAGCCGGCCGTGCGAGCCGCGGACGGCCCGCCCGTCGAGCGGGACGACGTTCATGGCGTAGCGCAGACCGGCCTTCTTCTTCACCAGGTTCAGCGCGGCCTTGGCGCGCACCCACCGGTCGTCGGGATCGAGGAACAGTTCGGCCGGGTCGTAGCCGGGTTTGCGGTGGATCTCCACTCCCCCGGCGAAATCGGGTGCGCGGTCCCGGTCCAGCCAGTAGTAGTAGGTGAACCAGGAATCGGGTTCGGCGACCGCGACGAGGTCCCCGGCGCGCGGGTGGTCCAGCCCGTAGCGGGCCTGCGCGGCGCGGTCGAGCACCTCGTCGACGCCGGGCAGCGCGGCGACCAGCGAGCGGACCCGGTCCACATCGGACTCGTCGCGGATGTGCAGGTGCGCGACCTGGTGGTCGGCGACGGCGAACGCGCGGGAGGCCCACGGGTCGAGGTACTCCATGCCCGCCTGGGTGTGCACGTCGAGCAGGCCTTCCGCGCGCAGCGCCCGGTTGAGGTGGACCTGCCGGTGCACCGGGGTGATGCCGTACTCGCTGAGCACCACCGTCGTCGCCCCGGCCTCGCGCGCATCGGCGAGCAGCCCGCCGAGCACTCCGTCGACCTCGGTGGCCGCGGTGCGGGCCTGCGGGCCGTGCGGGCCGTGGCGCTGCAGGTCGTAGTCGAGGTGCGGGACGTAGCACAGCAGCAGGTCCGGCCGGTGGTCGCGCAGCACGCGGCGGGCCGCGCCGGCGATCCACCGGGAGGAGGCCAGGCCCGCGGTCGGCCCCCAGTAGTGGAACAGCGGGAAGGTGCCGAGTTCGGCGGTGAGCTCGTCGTGCAGCTCCGGCGGCCGGGTGTAGCAGTCCGGGGACTTGCGCCCGTCGGCGTGGTAGATCGGGCGGGGCGTGACGGTCCGGTCGGTGCCCGCGCCCATCGCGTACCACCAGCACACGTTGGCCGCGGTGTAGCCGGGGTGGTGGCGGCGCGCGGTGTCCCACACCTTGTCGCCGAGCACGAGACCGTTGTGCTGCCGCCAGAACAGGACCTCGCCGAGCTCCCGGAAGTACCAGCCGTTGCCGACGATCCCGTGCTCGGCGGGCATCGTCCCGGTCAGGAAGGTGGATTGCACGCTGCAAGTGACCGCGGGCAGCACGGTGCCCAGTTCGGCCTGCCACCCGTCGGCGGCGACGGACCGCAGGTTCGGCATGTGGGCGAGCAACGCGGGCGTGAGGCCCACGACGTCGAGCAGCAGCACGGGTTTCACGAGACCTCCCGATCGTCGATCAGCCGCCGGGTGAACGCGAGTTCCGCGGCGATACCCGCCGCCAGGTCCGCGGGCGGCTCGGGCAGCACGGTCCAGGTGTAGGTCTCCACCTCGACGTCCGGCAGCGGACCGGGCAGGGCGGTGAGGACCTCGCGCAGCACCCCGGTCGTGGGCCGCACCGGCCCGTCGGCGGCCCAGTGCACCGGCACGTGGAAGTGCACGCGCCACGGCCCGGCCCCGGGGAGGTCGTCGAAGGCCCGTGGGAGGTCGTCGCAGCAGCTGATCCCGTCGGGACCGCGTTCCCGGACCTGGTGCAGGTAGCGGGGTTCGGCGTAGCGGGCGAGCTCGGCGCGAGCCGCGGCGGGATCCTCGACGTGCAGCGCGGCGGAGGCCTGCACCTTGACGACGTCGACACCGCTCGCCGCGATGGCGCGCACGGTCTCGGCGGGGTCGGCGAAGGACACCGCGAGGTGGCAGGTGTCCAGGCACAGTCCGATGTGCTCGGTGTCGCAACCGGGCAGCCAGGCGAGGGCGTCGGCGACGGTGTCCAGCCGGCAGCCGGGTTCGGGTTCGACCGCCAGGCGGATCCGGCGTCCCGTCCGCTCCGCCAGCAGAGCGAGCCCGCGCGCGGCCCGGTCCAGGTTCCGCCGCGCCGCGTCCTCGTCGTGGCCGGTCCACGGCGTCCGCCAGCCGAGCGGCAGCGTGGAGATGCTGCCCCGGCCGCCTTCGGGCAGCAGCGCGGCGAGGACGTCGGCGCAGTGCAGCGTGTAGCGGAGCCGTTCCGGCGTGGTCCAGGACGGCTCGTACACCCGGTGCTTGACCACCGGCTGGTGGAACCCGCGGTGCGGGAAGGCGTTGAGGGTGCGCACCACGAGCCCGCGTCCGTCCAGTTCGGACCGCAACCCGCCCAGCGCGGCGGGGTCCGCGGCCAGCTGCTCCGCGAGGTCCGCCGCCAGCCACAGGCCGACGCCGAGCACGTCGGCGCCCAGCGCCTCCCGGACCGGCTCGGCGTGCTCGGCGAGCTGGGCGCGGACCCCGTCGAGGTCTTCGGCCGGGTGGACGTTCGTGCAGTAGGACAGCATCGGCTCACTCCCGGGATCCGCGGAGCACGGAGTTGTCGGCGAAGGTGGCCGCGTCGGCGCTGAACCCGGGCAGCGGCTCCAGGTTCAGCCGTCCGCTCTGCCCGTAGAAGGCGACCGGGTTCTGCCACAGCACCCGGTCGACGTCGGCGTCGGTGAAGCCGGCGCGCAGCATCGCCTCGCCGGTGGCGCGCGTCTTCAGCGGGTCCGAGCGGCCCCAGTCGGCGGCGGAGTTGACGACCATCCGCTCGGTGCCGTGCCGCCGCAGCAGCCGCACCATCCGCTCCTCGTCCATCTTGGTGTCCGGGTAGAGGGAGAAGCCCAGCCAGCAGCCGGTGCCGGCGACCAGCTCGACGGTGACCTCGTTGAGGTGGTCGACGAGCACGCGCTCCGGGGGCAGCCCGGATTCGCGGACCACGTCGAGGGTGCGGCGGGTGCCGGCGGGCTTGTCGCGGTGCGGGGTGTGCACCAGCACCGGCAGGTCGGCCGCGGCGGCGAGCTGGAGCTGCTGGGCGAACGCGTCGTCCTCCTCGGGGGTCATCGAGTCGTAGCCGACCTCGCCGACCGCGACGACCCCGTCCTTGGCCAGGTACCGGGGCAGGACGTCGAGCACCTCGCGACATCGGGGATCGTTGGCCTCCTTGGGGTTGAGCGCGACCGTGGCGTGGTGGCGGATGCCGAACTGCGCGGCGCGGAAGCGCTCCCAGCCGATCAGCGCGTCGAAGTAATCGGTGAACGAGGTGACGCCGGTGCGCGGCTGGCCGAGCCAGAACGCGGGTTCGACGAGGGCCCGGATCCCGGCGGCGTGCATCGCCTCGTAGTCGTCGGTGGTGCGGGACGTCATGTGGACGTGCGGTTCGAAGATGCGCATCACGCCTCCAGGAGTGCGCGGGCGTCACCGGGGACGTCGCGCCCGGCGGCGCGGCGTTCGGCGGCGAAGTCGGTGACCATGCGGCGGAGTTCCTCGTCGGCGCGCCGCGGCAGCCCGGCGACGGCGGCGAGCGGCACGCCGGTGAACAGGCACTTGAGGACGCCGTGCCGCCAGGAGTGGTCGTCGAGGTGCCGGGCGAACGGCCCCATCGCGGCGGCGATGAGCCGGATGTCGTTGGCGCGCAACGCATCCCGCACCAGCTCCAGGCCCGCTCCCACCACGTCCGGGCCGAGCCCGTCGAGCGCGCGGAGCACGCCGCGCCGTTCGGCGTCGTCGCCGTGCCGGTACAGTGCCGCGACCTCCGCCACCAGCCGGTCGGGTTCCGCGGTGTCGGCGAGGGCGCGCAGCAGCCGCCCGCGCACCCGGTCGTCGACGGTGCCGTGCACGAGCCCGTGCGGATCGTCCCGGTCGAGGGGGCGGCGGCCGACGTGACGGCCCACCGCGGGGAACAGGGTCGCGATGCTCGCCGGGTCCCGGCGCACCGCCGCCAGCGCCTCGGCCACCCACGGCTGCCGGAGCGCGCCGATCGCGCGGCGCGCGACCTGCGGGGCGGCGTGGCCGTGCCGGGGCAGTTCGACGGCGGCGAGGCCGGTGTACCCGATGCCGGCCAACGCCTCCAGGGTGCCGGGGAGGTCGAGCTCGCCGTCGCCGAACTCCAGGTGCTCGTGCACCCCGGGCCGCATGTCGTCGAGCTGCACGTGCACCAGGTGGTCCCGCAACCGCCAGGCGCACCCGGCGGCGGTGTCCTGCTCCACCGCGACGCAGTGGCCGACGTCGAGGGTGATGCCGAGCGGTTCCGGCGCGCCGAGCCGGTCGAGCACGGCCAGCGCCGCGTCCACCGTGTCGACGAGCATGCCGGGTTCGGGTTCGAGCCCGAGCCGCACGCCGTGGCGCGCGGCTTCCTCGACGACCTGCGCGCTGCCGTCCAGCAACCGCTCGAACGCAGCGTGCTCGTCCACTTCGGACGGTCGAATTCCGGACCAGAACGACACGACGTCGGATCCGAGATCGGCGGCGACGCGCACCGCGCGCCGCAGGAAGTCCACCCGGCGCCCGCTGTCCGCGGAGACCAGCGTCGGGTGGTGCTTGCGGTGCGGGTCGAGGAGGTAGCGCGCCCCGGTCTCGACCACCACCGACAGGCCGAACCGGTCGAGCAGGCCGCGCACCCGGCGCACCTGCTCGGCGAGACCGGCGTCGAACGGGTCGAGCCGGTGGTGGTCGAGGGTCAGCGCGACCCCGTCGTAGCCGAGCTCGGCGATCACCCGCAGCGCGTCGTCGAGCCGGTGATCCCCGAACCCGTTGGTGCCGTAGCCGAAGCGCAGCGCCGTCACGTCGCCGACACCACCTTCCCGGAGATCCGGACCACCGGCGGGAGCGCCGCCAGCAGCGCCGCCGTGCCGAGGTCGTGCCGGGCGGTCAGCGCGATCTGCAGCGGCACCATGCCGTGGATGCCCGCGCGGGTCGCCGCGCGCGCGGTCGGCGCGTCCGGGTTCCGGCAGGCGCGCAGCTGCACCTCGCCGACCCGCGCCGCGTACCAGGCGGCTGCGGCGAGCGCCGCGATCCGGTGCAGCGGGGAGGCGCAGCGCCCGCCCACCGCGGCGACCGCCACCAGGGCGGTGGTGCCCGCGGCCGCGGCGGCCGTGACCGGGTCGGTGCCGCGGACCTCGCCGCGGGAGAGCGCGGTGACCGAGCAGGTGTGCGCGGCGAGCAGCGCCGCGGCGGGCCACGCCGCCCGGGCCCCGCCCGCCCCGAGCAGCACGTCGAGCCCGCGGCAGGCGGCCATCGCCACCGGCCCGGCGGGGCCGGTCTTGAACACCACGTCGTAGCCGACGACGGCCGCGGCGAGCGCCGCCACCAGCCCGGCCTCGGCCGACCCGACGACCGCCGCGGCGGCGGCCCCGGAACCCGCGAGCACCGCTGCGATCCCGAGCGCGGCACCGGCGCCGAGCCGTCCGGACGGGATGGGCCGCTCCGGGCGCTCCGCGGCGTCGAGCTCGCGGTCGGCCCAGTCGTTGAGCGCCATGCCCGCCCAGTACAGCGCCACCGAGGACACCGGCAGCAGCGCACGGCGCCCCCGCAGCGGACGTCCGGCGGCCGCGGCGCCGACCGCGGTGTCGCCGAGCGCGGTCAGCGCGGCCGGGGCGCGGGTCAGCGCGATCAGCGCGCGCAGCCGGCTCATCGCGCACCTCCGCCGCTGAGCGAGCGCACCCACTCGTGCAGCTCGCGGACCTGGTGGTCGAAGCGGTGCCGATCCGGGTCGCCACCGGCGCCGAACGGGGCCTTGAAGAAGCACCCGAGCGCGGTCAGCGGCCCGCTGCACCCGGCGTGGTGCCCCAGCGCGACGAGCCGGGTCAGGTCCAGCACCAGCGGCGCCGCCAGCGCCGAGTCGCACGCGGACCAGGTCAGCTGCAACGTCACCGGCGAGCCGAGGAAGCCCTCGGCGTGCACGTGGTCCCACGCCACCTTCGTCTGGCCGAGGTCCGGCACGTTGTCGATGTGCAGCGGTGCGGCGACCTCGTCGCCGAGCAGGGCGTGCAGCCCGCGGGACTTCGCGGTCAGCTTGCTCGCCGCGGTGCCCGGGTCGGCGAGCGTCGCGCCGTCACCCCCGCCGAGCAGGTTGGTGCCCGCCCAGGACCGGACCGCCAGCGCGCGTTCGGCGAACATCGGCGCGAGCGCGGTGCGCAGCAAGGTCTCGCCGGTCTTGCCGTCGGCGCCCGCGTAGGGCAGGCCGCGCTGCCGCGCCAGGGCGCCCAGCGCGGGGACCGAGATCCCGGTGGACGGGGTGAACTCCACGTACGGGCAGCCCGCCCGCACCGCCGCGCGGGCGGCCACGACGCTGGCCGGGACGGCCTCGTCCGCGGCCAGCACCGCGTCCAGGTCCGCGGCGGTCAGCAGCCGCGCCCCGGCCGGCCACGGCGGTTCGGTGGAGGCGACGTCGACCACCACGACCCGGTCCAGGTCGTGGCGCCGCGCGAACGCGGACATGTCCCCGGCCAGCCGGACGGCGGCGTCCGCCCCGGTCTCGGCGCGGGTCGCCGGGTCGAAACCGGGTCGCAGCTCCGCTTCCGCCTCGGCCAGCTGCGGTGCCACCGCGGCCACCACCCCGGCGGGCAGCACGCCCGCCGCCACCAGGCCGTCCGCGGTCTTGCGCAGATCAGCGGCGGAGATGTCGTGCCCGCCGACCACGATCTCGTCCCAGCCCGGCAACGGCGCCGAGCCGAACGCGGGCAGCTCGGTGACGCAGCCCGTCGGCGGCACCAGGCCGGCCCGCAGCGCGGCCAGTCCGACGATCGCCGTGGTCGCCACCGAACCGCGCGCGCCGATCAACCACATGCCGGTGCGACCCGGCCGTGCGTGGTCCCCCATCTGGTCACCTCCTGGAGCAGGAATGGCGGTGGCCCGACCCGCGCGGGCCACCGCCACGCTGATCAACGGTCGCCGCGCGCCCGCGCCGACCGGTCGTCCGGGGGCACGGGCCGGGACACCCCGTCCCCGGTGAAGTGCACCGCGTCGAGCGCGAACAGCTCGGTGCCCTCGCCGCGGAACACGAAGAACAGCGCGCCGGAACCGCCCGGGTCGAGCACCGGGGACGACGGCACGTCCACGTGCTCACCACCGGTGCCCGCGATCTCGACCGACTGCAGCAGTTCCCCGTCCACGGCACCGGCCCGCACTTCGATCACGCCGCCGTCCCCGGCCGCCGCGACGCGGTAGCCGATGCCGTCGACACCGGTCAGGTCCACCGGGTCGATCGAGATCCAGTCGCCGTCCTCGACGGCACCGACCTCCCGGCCACCGGCCGCATCCGGGTTCGCCACGACCTCGACGCCCTCGGCGTCGGTGAAGAACTCGGCCTGCTTCTCCGCGGGCTGCAGCACCACGCGGTCGCTGCCGGTCACCGGCGGCAGGTCTTCGGCACCGCCGTCGGTGTAGTCGGCGGTGAGCACGCCGAACACGTTCGCGTCCAGCCCGTGGCCCTCGTCGGCCGGGGTCTCGATGACGCCTTCGCAGCCGCGTTCCTCCTTGAGCGGGTGCGCGTGCGTGTCGTGGCCGAGCGCGTAGCTGACGGCGACCCGGGAGCAGTCGATCCGCTCGTCCTCGGCGTCGGTGACGCTGACCCGGAACGGAACCTCCTCGCCGAAGGCGAACACCCCGCCGTCCGGCGGGAGTTCCACCCGCACCTGCGGCGGCGTGTTACCGACGACGATCTGCACGCTGGCGTACCCGGTCTTGCCGGTCTCATCGGTGACGGCGAGCTTCGCGGTGTGCGCGCCGCGCTCGTCGTAGGTGAACGACACCGGGCCCGGTTCGGTCGAGTCGACGACGCCGTCGCCGGTGAAGTCCCACGCGTAGCTCAGCTCGCCGCCGTCGGGATCCGCGGTGCCCGCGGGGTCGAAGCCGACCGTCAGCGGTGCCTGCCCGGCGGAGGTGACGTCGGCGGCGAGATGCGGCCGCGGGGTCTTCGCGTCCGGGCTGTGCTCGATGCGGTACAGCGCCGAGTCGTCCGCCCCGCCGAAGTAGCTGGAGCCGTAGTCGAGCACGTACAGCGCGCCGTCCGGGCCGAACTCGACGTTCATCGGCCGCACCAGGTCCATCGAGTCGAAGAACGGCCGGATCGCCGCCAGCGACCCGTCCTGCCCGACCTCGAACTCCTTGATCCAGCCGCGGTCCCACTCGTAGTTGAACGCCTTCCCGTCGTAGTGCGCCGGGAACTTCAGCGGCTCGTCCAGGTCCGGGTCGAAGTGGTACACCGGTCCGCCCATCGGCGATTCCGGTCCCGCGCCGAGTTCGGGGACCGAGTCGTCGTCGTAGGCGAGCCACGCGGGTTGCGCCGGCGGCAGCTCAACGAGCCCGGTGTTGTGCGGGCTCTCGTTGCGCGGCGCCGCGCAGTCGAACGGCTCGCCGGACTCGCCGGTCGCGAAGTCGTGGTCGACGAACGGTTCGTCGTCACCGATGCAGTACGGCCAGCCCAGGTTCTGCGGTTCCCGGATCAGGTCGTACTCGACGATGCCGCCGGGTCCCCGATCCGGGTCGGCGGCGCCCGCGTCCGGCCCGTACTCGCCGAGGTGGATCCAGCCGGTGCGCTCGTCCACGGCGAACCGGAACGGGTTGCGCAGGCCCATCGCGTAGATCTCGGGCCGGGTCCGCTCGGTTCCGGGCGGGAACAGGTTGCCGTCGGGGACGGTGTAGGTGCCGTCCGGTTCGACGTGGATGCGCAGGACCTTGCCGCGCAGGTCGTTGGTGTTGCCCGCGGTGCGCTGCGCGTCGAACGCCGGGTTGCGCTCGGGGCGTTCGTCGATCGGCGTGTAGCCGTCCGAGGAGAACGGGTTGGTGTCGTCCCCGGTGGACAGGTACAGGTTCCCGTCGGCGTCGAAGTCGATCTCGCCACCGGCGTGGCAGCAGGTGCCGCGGTTCGCCGGGACGCGCAGGATCTCCTGCCCGGCGTCGAGGTCGAGCGCGCCGTCGTCGGTGAGCGGGAACCGGGACAGCGAGTTGTAGCCGTCGAACGGCGCGAAGTCCGCCGCGGTGCCCTCCTCGGGGGCGTCGCCCTCCGGGGTGTCCAGCGGGGGCGCGTAGTACAGGTACACCCACCGGTTCTCGGCGAAGCCGGGGTCCACGGCGACGCCCTGCAACCCGTCCTCGTCGTGGTTGTAGACCGGCAGGTGCGCGGCCAGCGTGGTGGTGGCGTCCGGCGTGGTGAGGAAGACGTCGCCGTCGCGGGAGGTGTGCAGCACGCGGCGGTCGGGCAGCACCGCCAGCGCCATCGGCTCGCCCAGCTTGGTCTCACCTCGGGCCAGCGTGATCTGGTCGAACGCGGTGTCCGGTGGTGGCTCGGCGGTCGCGGGCGGCAGGGTCAGGGCGGTCGCGGTCACGACCGCGAAGGTCGCGCAGGCGACCGATCCGGGTAATCGCACCAGGAGGCTCCTCATCTTCGCGGTCCCGGCGGCGGTGCCGGGACGGGTCGGGTGGTCCGCCCGGTGGCGGTGCGGAAGCCGCCGGGCGTCGGGATTTCCGGTTCGCCGGGTCCGCTCACGAGGCGAACCCGACGTCCAGGTACTGGTCGACGTTCTGCCGGGTCACCACGGCCGAGTAGGTCGTGATCGCGCGGGGGATCTCGTGCTCGGCGAGGTCGCCCATCCCGCGCGCTTGGCCGAGCAGCCGGGCCAGCGAGATCGCCGAGGAGCACATCGACGGGTTGTAGAGCACCGTCGCCTGCACCACGCCGTCGCCCGCCTTGATGCGGTCCATCATGTTGCGCGAGCCGGCGCCGCCGACCAGGAAGAAGTCGTCTCGCCCGGCGGCCTGCACCGCGGCGAGCACGCCGATGCCCTGGTCGTCGTCGTGGTTCCACACCGCGTCCAGCCGCGCCGCGGCCTGCAGCAGGTTCGTCGCCTGCCGCTCGCCGGATTCGGCGGTGAAGTCGGCGGCGACGCGCCGCGATACCCGGATCCCGTGCCGGGCGAGGCCGTCGCGGAACCCGGCGCTGCGCTCCTGGGTCAGCGGCAGCGAATCGGTGCCCGCGATCTCGGCGACGACCGGGTCTGTGACGCCGCGGCGCCGCAGCTCGGCGGCGATGTGCTCGGCGGCGTTGACGCCCATGCCGTGGTTGTCCCCGCCGATCCACACCCGGTAGGCGTCGGCGGAGTCGAAGACGCGGTCCACGTTGACCACCGGGATCCCGGCGCGGGTGGCGCGGCGAGCCACGTCGGTCAGCGCCTTGCCGTCGGCGGGCAGGATGACCAGCACGTCGACCTGCTCGTTGATCAGCGTCTCGACCTGGGCGACCTGCTGGTTGACGTCGCTGCTGCCCTCGGTGGGGCGGAACGTGACGTCCGGCAGCGCTTCGGCTTGCGCGCGGGCGTTGGTGGTCATGGCCGCCATCCAGCCGTGATCGGCGGCGGGCGCGGAGAACCCGATGGTCACCGGGGCGCCGGGGGCCGCGCCGTCACCTCCGGCGGCGACGGCGGCCGGTCGTTGCTGCTGCGGCGGATCGTTGGCGAGGCACCCGGTCAGCAGCGCGGTCGCGCCGAGTGCGCCGGTGCCGAACAGGAATCCACGACGAGGAGTTGCGGACATGGCGGTCTCCGGGAGGGGAGGAGGGGTTCAGCGGAGGGCGGTGCCGCGGCGGCGCGTGCGGGCCTGCAGCAGCACGGCGAGCACGATGATCGCGCCCTTGACGATGTTCTGAACGTCGGTTTCGAGGTTGTTGAGCGTGAACACGTTGCTCAACGTCGTGAAGATCAGCACCCCGAGCACGGTGCCGGTCATGCTGCCGCGCCCACCGGCGAGCAGCGTGCCGCCGATGACGACGGCGGCGATCGCGTCCAGTTCGTAGTACAGGCCGTTGGTGGAGGCCCCGGAGGTCGTGCGCGCCACCACCATGATCGCGGCGATGGCGCAGCAGAACCCGGCGAGCGCGTACACCAGCGCGAGGTGCCTGCGCACGTCGATCCCGGCCAGCCGGGCGGCTTCGGCGTTGCCGCCGACGGCCAGCGTGCGCCGCCCGAACGTGGTGCGGTTGAGCAGCGTCCAGCCGCCGGCGAACACGGCGGCGAAGATCCAGATCAGCACCGGGACGCCCAGCAGGTCGGCCTGGAACACCGCGCCGAACGCGGGGACGTCGACGACCTGCGTCTGCCTGCCGCTGATCCGCTCGGCCAGCCCGCGCGCGGAGGCCATCATCGCCAGCGTCGCGATGAACGGCACCACCCGCCCGTAGGCGACGAGCAGCCCGTTGACCAGCCCGCACCCGGTGCCCACCAGCAGCGCGCACCCCACCATCGCGAACGCCCCGTACGACTGGGTGGCCCAGGTGGTCATCCACACGCTGCACAACGCGACCATCGAGCCGACGGACAGGTCGATACCGCCCGCTGAGATCACGAAGGTCATGCCGACGCTGACCACGCCGATGGCGGCGGCCAGCCGCAGCACGGTGGAGATGTTGCCCTCGGTGAGGAACGCGTCCGGCCGGGTCGCGTAACCGACCGCGCACAGTCCGACGAGGACGAACACCAGCGCGGTCAGCCGGATGTCCGCCCGCGCCCACCAGCGGCTCAGCCGCGAGGGGCGGGTCGAGGCGGCGAGAGCCTGCTCGTTCATCGCGCACCCTCCACGACCAGGTCCAGCACATCGGATTCGGTGAGCTCACCGGCGGCGGCGGTGCGCACCGCGGTGCCGTCGCGCAGCACCAGCACCCGGTCGGCCAGCGCCAGCACCTCCGGGATGTCGCTGGAGACCACCACGATCGCGAGGCCTTCCGCGGCGAGTCCCCGCACCAGCGCGTACAGCTCGGCCCGGGCACCGACGTCGACGCCGCGGGTGGGTTCGTCCAGCAGCAGCACGCGGCAGCCGCGCAGCACCCACCGGCCGATGACGGCCTTCTGCTGGTTGCCGCCGGAGAACGCGGCGATCGGCCGGTGCGGGTCGGCGGGGCGCAGCTGGAGCCGGTCGACGATCTGCCGCGTCGCGGCGATCTCCCGGGCGCGGTCGACGAATCCGAACCGGCTGAACCGCGCCAGCGCGGCCAGGGTGGTGTTCGCGGCCAGCGACAGCCGCGGCAGCAGCGCCTGGTCCTTGCGCTCCTCCGGGGTGAGCCCGATCCCCGCGGCCACGGCGGCCGGGACCGAGCCCGGCCGCACCCGGCGGCCGTCCACTCGCACTTCCCCGGAATCCGGTGCCCTGGCGCCGAAAACGGTCTCCAGCAATTCGCTGCGGCCGCAGCCGACGAGACCGGCGATGCCGACGATCTCGCCCGCGTGCGCGGTGAGGCTCACGTCCGCGAACTCGCCGCGGCGCCCGAGCCCGCGCACCTCCAGCACCGGGCGCCCGGTGGCGGAACCGCCCGCCGCCTCGACCTCCGGTGGCACGCCGCCCGTCATCAGGGCGACGAGCTCGCCGGTGGTCACCTCCCCCACCGGGAGCCCGGCGGCGACCGTGGCGCCGTCCTTGATGACCGTGACGCGGTCGGCGATGCGGCGGATCTCCGCCATGCGGTGGGAGATGTAGACCACCGCGACGTCGTCGGCGGTGAGCTCGCCGATGACGCGGAACAGGTTGTCCACCTCGCCCGCGGACAGCGACGCGGTGGGCTCGTCCATCACGATCAGCCGCGCCTCGTAGTGCAACGCCCTGGCCATCGACACCAGCTGCCGCACCGCCGCGGGCAGGCTCCCGACCGCGCGGTCCGGGTCGATCTCCGGATGTCCCAGCCGGGTCAGCAGCCGCGTCGCCTCGGCGCGCGCCCGGCCGCGGCGGGTGAACCCGGCGGTGGCCCGCTCGTCGCCGAGGAAGATGTTCTCGGCGACGCTCAACCCCGGCACCAGGTCCAGTTCCTGGTACATCGCGGCGATGCCCCGCCGCAGCGCGCCCGCCGGGGAGCCGGGCGCGACCTCCGCGCCCAGCCAGCGGATCGTGCCGCCGTCCGCGGGGTGCGCGCCGGAGAGCACCTTGATCAGCGTGGACTTCCCGGCGCCGTTCTGCCCGAGCAGGCAGTGCACCTCGCCCGGGCGCACCCGCAGGTCCACCCCGTCCAAGGCGCGCACGCCCGGGAACACCTTGACGATGCCGGACATCACCAGCACGTCGTCCGCCCGCGGCCGGGTCATCTGCCGCCTCCGACCGGTGTCCACCTGCTGTGGTCGGCGGCGCTGCGCTGCACCGCGTCGAGCACCCGCTGCACCCGCAGCCCGGCGGCGAAGTCCGGGCTGGGGCTGGTGCGCTCGCCGATGGCGGTCACGAAGTCCCGCAGCTGGTGGGTGAACGTGTGCTCGTAGCCGAGCACGTGGCCCGGCGGGTACCAGGCGCGCAGGTACGGGTGATCGGCCTCGGTGGCCAGGATGCGGCGGAACCCCGCGGTGGCCGCGTCCTCGGTCGCGTCGTAGAAGGACAGCTCGTTCATCGACTCGAAGTCGAACGCGAGGCTGCCCGCGCTGCCGTTGACCTCGACGCGCAACCCGTTCTTGCGCCCCGCGGCGTAGCGGGTCGCCTCGAAGGTGCCGAGCGCGCCGCCGCCGAAGCGGGCGGTGAACATCGTCGCGTCGTCCACCGTCACCGGGCCGGTGCGGTCGGTGCCCGCGCCCAGCGGCCGTTCGGCCACGAAGGTGTCGACCAGGCCGCAAACGCTGGTGATCTCGTCGTCCAGCAGGAACTGGGCGAGGTCGACCAGGTGCGCGCCCAGGTCGCCGAGCGCCCCGGATCCGGCGCGTTCGGCCTGCAACCGCCAGGTCAGCGGGGCCTGCGGGTCGAGCAGCCAGTCCTGCAGGTACTGGGCGCGCACGTGCCGGATCCGGCCCAGCCTGCCCTGCGCGACCAGCGTCCTCGCCAGCGACAGCGCGGGAACCCGGCGGTAGTTGAACCCGACCATCGACCGGATCCCCCGCTGCCGCGCGCGTTCCGCGGCGTCGGCCATCGCGACCGCTTCGGCGACCGAGTTCGCCAGCGGCTTCTCGCACAGCACGTGCTTGCCGGCTTCCAGGGCGCTCATCGCGATCTCGGCGTGGCTGTCGCCGGGGGTGCAGATGTCGACGACGTGCACGTCGTCGCGCACCAGCGCGGATTTCCAGTCGTCGCTGGCCTCCCGCCAGCCGAGCCGGGCGGCGGCGTGGTGCACGGCGTCCTTGCGGCGCCCGCACAGCACCACCATCTCCGGCCGGACCGGGAGGTCGAAGACCCGCCCCACGGTCCGCCACGCCTGCGAGTGGACCACTCCCATGAAGGCGTGGCCCACCAGGGCGACACCGAGTGCGTTCATCCCGTCCTCCTGTCGTGCGGAGCGCGTCCAGAGCGGTGCGCGAAGCGGGGTGGTGCTGCGGGAGCTCGGGCGGCTCCTCGCCGATCGGTGTGCCGGGGATTCCCCGGTCACGGCGCGGCTGCGCCGCCGAGCACGTGGTCGCTGATCAGTCCGGCGGCGCCGACGACGCCGGCGGTCCCGCCCAGTTCGGAGAGCGCGATCGGCAGGCTGCTGGTGGCCAGCGGCGTGGATCGCCGGTAGAGCTCGCTGCGCACCTCCGCCAGCAGCGGGTGGCCGAGCCCGGCCACTCCCCCGCCGACCACGATCATCGCGGGATTCGCGAAGTTCACCAGCCCGGCCAGCACCGTGCCCAGCCGCCGCGCGCCCTCGCGCACCAGGCCGAGCGCCAGCGGATCGCCGTGGCGCATCGCGGTTCCCACGTCGTGCGCGGTGAGCACGTCGCGACCGGCGAGCAGTTCCCGCAGCTCCGGTGATTCGCCGCTGCGCGCCAGCGCGGTGGCGTCGCGGGACAGGGAGGCGCCGCTGAACCACGCCTCCAGGCACCCGGTCCGCCCGCAGCCGCACACCGGCCCGGTGTCGTGCACCGCGATGTGCCCGATGTCCCCGGCGCTGCCGTTGCTGCCGCGCAGCACCCGGTTCCCGGTGATGATGCCGCAGCCGATCCCGGTGCCGATCTTGACGAACAGGAAGTCCGGCACCGAACGGCCCAGCCCGCGGTACATCTCGCCGAGCGCCATCAGGTTCACGTCGTTGTCCACCAGCGCCGGCACGCCCAGCCGCTGCGCGAAGTACTCCCGCACCGGGTAGCGGTCCCACCCGGGCATGATCGGCGGGGAGACGGTGAACCCGTCCCGGAAGCTCACCGGACCGGGCACCCCGACGCCCACGCCGTGCAGGCCCGGCAGGTGCCCGGCGACGCGCATCTCCTCGACCACGTCGACGGCGCGGCCGAGCACGGCGTCCGGACCGTCCTTGATCTCGATGCCTTCGCTGGTGTGCGCGACCAGGTCCAGCAGTCCGTCGGTGACCCCGACGTCCAGCGAGGTGGCGCCGATGTCGATGCCGACGAAACGCAGCCGCCGGGACAGCTGCACCAGGCCGGAGCGCCGCCCGCCCCGCGAGGCGGCCTTGCCTGCGCGTTCCACGAATCCGAGTTCCTGCAACCGGGCCAGCTCCTGACCGATCTTGGAGCGGGACAGCGACACCTGCGCGGCCAGTTCCGCCGCCGCTTGGGCGCCGCCGAACCGCAACGAGGTCAGCAGGCGAGCTTGGTGTGCGTTCTCCGGTTGCACCGACTACCCCACTTCTTGCGCGGAGCGTACGAAGTTCGTCACAGAGTAGGCGAACGTTTTCTCCTGCGGTCAAGGAGAAATCGGCGATGTCCCCCGGATGTCCGCTGCCCGGACGGGTGCAGCCGACCGCGTCCGTTCGGGCGCTGCCCGGGGAATCCGGAATGCGGGGGGAAGAACGCGCCGTCTCGCCCGGAACTCCTCGCCGAGTCCACAGTGGAACGGCAAGGGCGCTGCGGGAACACCGGTCCGGACCGCCGATCGCCGACCAGCGGGCCACCCGCCATCGCGCCGAGCCGCCGCAGCGCCGAAGGATCCCTCGCCGACTGGGCCGAACGCGCCATTCCGCGCAAAACGGACGCGAGTTCCGCGGTGCCCCAGGAGCGGAGAACGGCGCCGCCGTCGAGGTGACGGCGACGCCGGAGTTCCGCGGACGCGCCTACGCCTCGGTGCTGAACGCCGCGTCGAAGGCGACCGCGGGCGGCTCGATCGCCGCCAGCTTCCGGACGAACGCGAGCGCGTCCGGGGCGCCCAGCATCCGGTCCATGCCCGCGTCCTCCCACTCCACCGAGATCGGCCCGGAGTAGCCGATCGCGTTGAGCCCCCGGAAGATCGGCTCCCACGGCACGTCCCCGTGCCCGGTGGAGACGAAGTCCCAGCCGCGCCGCGGATCCGCCCACGGCAGGTGCGAGCCGAGCCGGCCGTTGCGGCCGTTGAACTGCTTCACCGACTCCTTGCAGTCCACGTGGTAGATCCGGTCCTGGAAGTCCCACAGGAACGTCACCGGGTCCAGGTCCTGCCACAGGAAGTGGCTCGGGTCGAAGTTCAACCCGAACGCGGGGCGGTGCCCGATCGCCTCCAGCGCGCGCCGCGTCGTCCAGTAGTCGTAGGCGATCTCGCTCGGGTGGACCTCGTGCGCGAACCGCACCCCCTCCTCGTCGAACACGTCCAGGATCGGGTTCCACCGCTCGGCGAAGTCGGCGTAGCCGCGCTCCACCATCTCCGCCGGGACCGGCGGGAACATCGCCACGGTGTGCCAGATGGAGGAGCCGGTGAACCCGACCACGGTGGACACGCCGAGCTTCGCCGCCGCCCGCGCGGTGTCCTTCAGCTCCTCCGCCGCACGGGTCCGCACGCCCTCCGGTGCACCGTCGCCCCAGATCCGGGACGGCAGGATCCCGCGATGCCGCTCGTCGATCGGGTGGTCGCACACCGCTTGACCCACCAGGTGGTTCGACAGCGTCCACACCTCCAGCCCGTGCGCGGCGAGCAGGTCCAGCCTCCCCTGCACGTAGTCGTCCTCGGCCAACGCCCGGTCCACCTCGAAGTGGTCCCCGGAGCAGGCGATCTCCAGCCCGTCGTAGCCCCATCCGGCGGCCAGCCGGCACACCTCCTCGAACGGCAGGTCGGCCCACTGGCCGGTGAACAACGTGACCGGTCTCGGCATCGTGATCTCCCTTGCTCGACGGCGGGGAAGGAGCACTCACCGGGGGCCGCCGACCTCGCGGCGGAGTCGGTCCACATCGGACCGACCGGGCGCACGGCGCCCCGCATCCCGGGACACCGCCCATCTTGGAGGAGGCGGGGAGCAGATGCCAGGGGCTCAGTGCGCCGTGGGCACCAGTCGGCTCCCGGCGACGCCTTGCCCCAGCATCTCGCCACCCGGATCGAAGGTGACGGCCAGCATGACGTCCATCAAGGTCCCGACCTGCTGGTCCGGCACCGAGGCGCCACCGACCATCCGGACAGGTCGTCCTTGCCTCGGTAGAACGCGTGCAGCGCGCCATTCCCGTCCCGGTGCACACGCGCATCGGATCGCACACCGCCCTCGACGGTCGCGACAGTGCGGCCGTCGGGACGGGGACCGGCCCGAACGCATCCACCATCGAATCCCCCGACTCGACTTCGTCGACACCAGTGAAAGGTGTTGATCACGAGAACACCGCCACAATCGATCACGCCTGCGTCGAACGGCCGATCGCATGCTGTGAACGGTCGATCACCTCCGGTGAACGGGTGAACCGGGCGCCGGACCGCCGAAAGGGATCGTCGAGAATCCGATCTCGCAGCAGAACTTCCGATCCGCACCTGCCGGTGCGGTGCGCCGAATACGATCTCCGACCGCAGGGTGGGGGCGAAGGACGGGAACGGGACATGTGGCTGGTGGGATTGGTCGTGGTGGCCCTGGCGGTCGCCGGGTTCTTCTGGATGCGCCGCACCCGCGGCGAACTCCACGCGATGATCGGCACCGAGACCTCCACGATCGACGAGCTGGAGGAGCTGCGCCGCATCTCCGATGACCTCGGCGCGCGCGGCGGGTTCCGCAGGACCGCCGAGGTCGTCGGCGCCGCCCACCCCCGCCCGGAAGGCCTGCTCACCGCCGCGCTCAGCGAAGCGCCCTGCGTCTGGTACCGCTACCAGGTGGAACGGATCTACGAGCAGGTCGAGCAGCGCGACGGCCGGACCAGGCGGGTCCGCAAGACCGAAACGGTCTCCGAGCACACCTCGGAGGAGGGCTACGCGCTGATCGACGAGCAGGGCCGGACCATCGGGATCGCCCCGGCGGGGACGAAGCCCGAGGGCGTCGAGCAGTCGGTCGAGCGGTTCGAACCGCACAACGGCGGCGGTGGCGGATTCAGGTTCCAGCTGGGCGGGTTCAGCTTCGGCGACCGGAGCTCCACGATCGGCATGCGCTACAAGGAATGGCTGATCCGCCCGGGCACCCGGCTCTACGCGCTCGGCGAGGTGCACGACGCCATCGGCCCGCTGGTCCTCGGGAAACCGCAGGAGAAGGGGCACTTCATCATCGCCGCGAAGACCGAGCGGCAGCTGCGGGAGGAGCGCACGAAGCGGCACCGGCTGCTCGCCATCGGCGTGCCCGTCGCGTTCGTCGCGGGCGCCGCCCTCACGATCTTCGACCTGGTGCGCTGATCCGCGCAGGTCACGGCGCCGGCGGCTGCGCACCGCAGGGCAGGGCATACTGCTGTCGGTGAACCTGCTCGGTGAGTTCTTCGGCTGTTTCCTGTCAGCGGCGAAGCCGATGAGCAGCAACCACCCGCAGGTTCTCAGCGGTTCCCTCGCGAGGACAGCGATCTCTCCTGTGGCGGAGCCACCGGGGACATCGATCCCGCAGCGAGGGAACCGCTGAGGTTCCGCCACCCGAGTGCTACGCAACACGAGTTCGGAAGGCAGGCAGTTCACATGACATCGACCGCCGACAAGGCCGCACGGCTGCAGGAACTGCACGCGGCACCCGAACTGCTGCTCGTCGTCAACGCGTGGGACGCGATCACCGCGAAGGTGGTGGCCGAGACCCCGGGCACCAAGGCGCTGGCCACCCCGAGCCACGGCATCGCCGCCTCCCGCGGCTACCCCGACGGGGAGCGGATCCCGCGCGACGAGATGATCGCCGAGGTCGGGTTGATCGTGCGCGTCGCCGGGGACCTGCCGGTGACCGCGGACCTGGAGGCCGGGTACGGCGACCCGGGCGGCACCATCGCCCGCGCCATCGACGTCGGCGCCGTCGGCGCGAACCTCGAAGACCAGATGAAACCGCTGGACGAGGCGGTGCGGGCCGTCGAGGCCGCGGTCTCCGCCGCGCGCTCGGCCGGGGTCGACTTCGTGCTCAACGCGCGCACCGACGCGTTCCTCAAGGCGGGTGACCGGGACCCGGAGGCGGTGCTCGACGAGGCGATCACCCGGGGCCGGGCCTACCTGGACGCGGGCGCGTCGAACTTCTTCGCGCCCGGCAAGCTCACCGAGGACCAGATCTCCCGGCTCGTCGCGGAACTGGGCGAGCGCAAGGTGAACATCATCGGGGTGCCCGGCTCGGTGCCGCTGGAGACCGCGCAGCGGCTCGGGGTGTCCCGGGTGTCCTACGGGCCGTGGAGCCAGAACGTGGCGCTCACCGCGCTCGCCGAACTCGCCGAGGACGTCTACGCCGGAGGCGGCCTCCCCGAGAACACCCGCAAGCTCAACTGACGTCCCGGGTGAGTGGCCCGTTCGCCCATTCCCGTTGGGCGGGTGGGCCACTCACCTCGCTCGGAGCATCCGGCGCTGGTGCAGCAGCGCGGCGGAGCGGTGATGCCAACCATGACTCTCCTTTCGAGCACGGGACTTCGGCGCGGGGCGGGCGTCAGCCGGGCAGCAGCGATCGGTAGGTGCCGCCGTGGAACACGAGCGGTTCGGCGTCGGCGGCGATGCCGGTGGCCAGCACGCGCAGCAGCACGATGCGGTGGTCCCCGGCGGGCAGTTCGTCGTGCGGGGTGCATTCGAACCAGGCGGCGGCGTCCTCCACGAGGACCGCGCCGCGGTCGGTGGCGTGCCAGCGCACCCCGCGAACCGGTCGGCGCCGCGCGCGGCGAGCCCGCGGCTGAGCTCGCCCTGCCGGGCGCCGAGCACGCTCAGCCCGAGGCTCGGCAGCCGGGCCAGCCGCGGCCAGGTGGTGGAGGTGCGCTGCACGCACACCGACACCAGCGGCGGTTCCAGCGAGACGGAGGTGAAGCTGCTGGCGGCCATGCCGACCGGTCCGCCGTCCAGCCCGCACACGGCGAGCACCCCGGCGGGCACCGTGCCGAACACCTCCCGCAGCGCGGAGGTGTCCCGGACCGGGTGCAGCGGTGGGCGGCTCATGCGGGCACCTCCAGGTCGAGCAGCGGCGCGTGCTGCTGAGCGCCGAAGGTGTCCCGCTCCCCCGCGCCGCCCTGCGCACCCGGCCGGACCAGGGTGAGCTTGAAGGCGAGCGCGGGGGCGAAGAACGTGCACACCCGCACCTGGTCGACGCTCGTGCGGTAGAGGGCGGCGAGCCGTGCCGGGGTGAGCACGCCGCTGTCGCGCACCCGCGCGAACGTCGCCTCGTCGGTGAACATCACGTCGAAGGTGATCTCGTAGGGCCCGGCGTTCTTGCTGCGGACCACCTTCGCCAGTTCGCGCAGCGCGGTCATGCGCCGACCTCCTCGCGCACCACGGCGTGCTCGATGCCCTCGGCGTCCACCAGGTGGTAGAGGCTGAACGCGCACACCGGTCCGATCGGGTTGTCCAGCGGGGTCAGCGGCAGCGCCAGGTTCCCGGCGGTGGCCAGCTGACCCGGGTAGTTCAGGTGCAGCACCCCGACCCGCGCGCTGGTGCAGATCGCCTTCGCCAGTTCCGGGGTGGGCGCGACGGCTTCGCCGAGCACCCCGACTTCGTGGCCCGGCACGGGATGCGGTTCGCGGTCGCCCATCACCGCGTCCCGGCCGTAGACGTGGAACCGGACGGTCGCGGTCCCGTCGGCCAGTTCCGGGTGCAGTGCGGCGGTCTCCGCCTCGACGCGGGCGAGGAAGTCGTCGAGCTGCCCGATGAGGACGGGATCGTGGATGCCGCCGATGAACACGCAGCGGTGCCCGGTGATCCGGGCGCCCTCCAGCTTGAGCAGCCGCCGCTCGGTGGGTTCGAACCGGCTGCCGCGGACCCGCACGGTGCGCTCGTCGAGCTGCTCGTAGTCGCAGCCGCTCACGTCGAGCACTCCGCCGGGCCCGGCGAGCAAGTCCGGTCTGCTGTTCTCGTAGAGGGTGTGCGCGGCCACCGACAGCGGGGTGCAGCGCTGCTCGGGCCCCATCGGGCGGATGTCGAAGGAGTCGGCGCGGGCGGTGGCCAACGCACCGCCGCCCTTCGGCTCGGCGCACACCCCGCCGCATTCGAGGATCTTCCCGAGGTGCCAGGCGATTCCGGGTTCGACCCCGCGCGGCACGAGGAACGCGGCGTAGGGCGCCGGGTCGTAGGCCCGCCCGGCGACGACGACGTCGACCGGTTCGGCCAGCGCCTGTTCGAAGGGTTCGGCGCCGATCTGCGCCACCACCGCGAGCGTGTCGTCCACATCGGACTCGGTGGGCAGTTCGCCGCGCACGTTCGGCTCGATCCGGCCCTGCGCCAGGCGGTCCCGCACCAGCCCGTGCGGCACCTGCGAGTGGATCGCCGCGACGCGCAGCGAGATGCCCTGCTCGGCGGCGATGCGGCCCAGCAGCGCCACCATGCCGTCGACCTGCTCGTCGGTGCCCGCCCCGCCCGCCGAGCCGATGAGCAGCGGAATCCGGTGCCGGTGCACGGCGCGCACCATGGGGCGCAGGTCGCGCAGGTAGGACTCCTCGGTGACCAGGGTGTGCCCGAGCCCCAGCATGGACGGGCCCGGATCGGTCGAACCGGAGTCGACGACGATGGCGTCCACGCCCTCGGCCACGCACGCGTCGAAGTCCGCTTCCCGGTAGCCGTAGCCGAGCATCCCGACCGGCGAGAGCACGGTGAACTCGCCGCTCATGCCGGTACCCCGTCCACCGCCGGGAGTCCGAGGTTGCCGCGCAGCGTCTCGGCCGCGTAGTCCGGGCGGACCAGGCCGCGGCGGCGCAGCTCCGGGGTGACGAGCCGGGAGAAGTCGTCGTAGCTTCCGGGCACCGAGGCGGCGGCGAGGACGAACCCGTCCCCGCAGGTGCCGTGCAGCTCCTCCAGCCGGTCGGCGACGACCTCGGGTGTGCCCGCCACGATCTCGGCCTCGCGCAACCGGCCGCGGCCGGAGAACTCCACGAAGTCCCGCACCGACGGGTTCTCCTTGCCGCTCAACGTGATCACGCGATCGCGCAGGCCCTGGTAGGACATCGCGCGCAGCTCCGCGTCGGTGAACGGCTCCTCGTAGGGCCGGGCGCCGAAGTCGGTGTTGAGCGCTTCGCACAGCAGCGCCAGCCCGTCCTCCTCGCGGGCGAGATCTTCCAGCATCGCCTGCTTGCGCTCCACGAGCTCCGGGGTCTCCGCGGTGACCACGTTGATCAGCGGCGCGATCACCACCGAATCCGGATCGCGGCCCGCGTCCTCGATCCCCTGGCGCAGCCGGGCGTAGGTGCGGGTGCCGGATTCGACGTTCGCGAAGTGGGTGAAGATGACGTCGGCCCAGCGCGCCGCGAACTCCTGGCCGCGCCCGCTGGCCCCGGCCTGCAGCAGCACCGGCCTGCCCTGCGGCGATCGCGGGACCGGGAAGGTGCCGTGCGAGGTGAAGAACCGCCCGTCGTGGTCGAGCCGGTGCACCTTCGCCGGGTCGGCGAACTCGCCGCTGCGCTTGTCCACGCTCAGCGCGTCCGGTTCCCAGGTGTCCCACATGCGCGTGACGATGTCGACGAACTCGTCGGCGCGCTCGTAGCGCAGGTCGTGGTCGAGGTGTTCGGTGCGGCCGAAGTTCGCCGCCTCCGAGTCGTTCAGCGAGGTCACGATGTTCCACCCGGTGCGCCCGCCGGTCATCAGGTCGGCGGTGGCGAAGTGCCGGGCGATGTGGAACGGCTCGTAGTACGTCGTCGAGTAGGTGGCGGCGACGCCGAGGTGCCGGGTGGCCATCGCCATCGCCAGCATCACCACCGTCGGGTCCATCTTGACCGAGCGGATGCCGTGCCGGACGGCGAGCTCGTGGCTGCCCCGGTAGATGTCGGGCATCGCCAGCCGGTCGTCGAAGAAGGCGAGGTCGAAGCCGCCGTCCTCCAAGGTCCGAGCGATGCGGGTGAAGTAGTCCGCGGTGAGGAAGTCGCTCGCCGAGCCGGGCGCACGCCACGACCCGACGTAGTTGGAGCAGTTCTGCGCCTGGAGGAACGCGATCAGCGCCATGCTCCGCGGTGAGCTCGTCATCAGCACTCCTGGGTTCGCCGTGCCCGTTTCGCACCTCCGGCCGTGGCCGGCCGGTGGTTCCACAGCGTCGGCGAGCCGTGGCAGCATCTCCAAGCGGAGTGGCAGCATCTGCAACCAACGAGGGTGGCGGGGATGGGTGAGGAGCTCTCCGGACCGGCGCGCGTGCTGCACGTGCTCGAAGCGCTGGCCGGGCTGGAACAACCGGCGAACCTGGACGTGGTCGCGGCCGAGGCGGGGCTGGGCAAGTCGAAGACCTACCGCTCGCTGCGGGTGCTGCAGGAGGAGGGCTACGTCGACCACGTCGGCCGCAGCGGATACCGCATCGGCAGCCGCGCGGTGGCGCTGTCCTCGCTGATCGGCCCGCGTCCCGCACTGCTGCGGCTGGCCCGCCCCACCATGGCCAGGCTGGCCGCGGAGGCCGCGGAGACCACCCACCTGCACCTGCGCAGCGGCACGCACCGGGTGGTGATCCTCTCCGAGGATCCGCCGCGCAACCCGGAACGCCAGGGCGGCACCGTCGGCGAGCGCTCCCCGCTGACCTCCGGCTGCGGCGGCACCTCGATCCTGGCGTTCCTGCCCGCCGAGCAGGCACGTGAGGTGCTGCGCAGCGCCGGGACGCCGAAGCCCCGCGGGCTGCGGGCGCGGCTGTCCCGCGTCCGCGACACCGGGTTCGCACTGTCGTTCAGCGACAACCACCCGGCGCTGAACGGGATCGCCGCGCCGCTGTTCGACCCGGAGGACGGCTCCCCGATCGGGTCGATCTCCATCGCCGGGCACGAGAGCCGGCTGCCGGAGCGGGTGCTGCTGCGCCTGGTGGACCCGCTGCGCGCGGCGTGCGCCGATCTGGCGCCGCGCCTGGCGGCGTTCCTCGGCCCGAACTCCTCCGCCCGGCTGGCGAAGCTCGACGTCACGGTCCAGAACCTGCTGCCCGGCTGAGCGAACCGCGCACCCCCGTGCCGCCGGACGTCACGCTCGCGGCGGATGCCGCGCGGTGATCGAGCTGCTTGGCTGGTGGTGCTGACGGGCTTCGCCGTCGACGGAGGGAGCGTCGGTGTCCACTTCCGGGGGGTTCGGAACGCTGGTCGTGCTCCGCGCGAAGCAGGGCGAGTTCGCCGCGCTCCACGCCGTGGACGAGCGGGCGCACGTCGAGCGCGTGCAGCCGCTGCTCGAATTCATCCCGAACGGATCGACACCGGCGGGTCAGCTGGACGGGGTGGAGGCGGTGGCGCGGCGGCTGCACGGCCTCGGCCGCACGATCATGGTCGACGCCGCCGAAGTGACCGGCGAACCCGGGTTCGGTGCAGGCCCGGTGGGCGCACTCGGGGAGCTGGCCGACCGGCTGGCGCACCCGGTGGACCTCTTCGACGAGCAGGTGCCGGTTCCGTTCCTCCCGGTCGTCCGCGGCACCGCGACCGCTGACGAGCTCCCCGCGCTCGGACGCCTCTGCCAGGAGCTCGGGGCGGGCGGGGCGCTGCGGATCGGGGCAGCCGAGGTGGAGCGGGTGAGACGGCTGCTCGGCCGGCTGCGGGTCGAGCCGGGCGACCTCGATCTCATCGTCGATCTCGGCTACCTGCCGGAGCTGCCCGCGCGGGTCGTCCACCGGGCCGCCGCCGCGGTCGACGCCGCCGCCGGGTGCGGCCCGTTCCGATCGGTCAGCGTGCTGAGCGGTTCCATCCCCCGGTCGCTCGGCCGCACCTCGCTCTGGGAGCAGCCGCGCGTCGAGGAGCGGCTGTGGCGCACGCTGGTCGAGGACGGGCGCACCGACCTCCGGCTCGGTGACTACGGCATCGCGCACCCGGTGATCGGCGAGGGGCGTCGCAGCAAGCACGTCGCCCTCCGGTACTCCTGCCCGGACCACTGGCTGTACTCGCGCGAGCGGCAACCGGTCGCGGACGGCGCGGCGGAGGCGGAGAACGGGCGGGCGCGCACCGTCCGGTCGGTGTGCCGGAACCTCGTCGAGTCCGACGGGTACGCGGGTCCCGGATTCTCCTGGGGCGACCGGGAAATCCTCGACGCGGCGGAGAGCCGGGGCAGCGGGCTCGGCGCGACGAGCAAGCCGCCCGCGCTCGCCACGTCGCACCACCTCGCCTACCTCGCCGCCCACGCCGCGTAGCGGGAGCCCGGGGGTCCGCACGGGACCGAAGTGTCCGATGTGGACTCCACCGGATGCCGCCGCAGCACCGCGCCCGAACCGGGGGGTGGCTTTGCGCGCCGCCGATCTTGCCGGTACCTTGCGTGGCATGGTTCTAGACGAGAGCGGCGTGCTCACCCACTTGCGCCGCGGAGTGCTGGAGTACTGCATCCTCGCGATGGTCGACGTCGAACCGCTGTACGGCCTGGAGATCGCGCGCAGGCTCGGCGAGCACGACATCCTGCTGCAGAGCGAGGGAACGCTGTACCCGCTGCTCGCACGCCTCCGGCGGCAGGGACTCGTGGAGACCAGCCAGGTGAAGTCCACCTCCGGCCCTCCGCGCCGCTACTACGCGCTCACCGCGGAGGGCAGGTCGGCGCTGGCCACCTTCCGCAGCACCTGGTCCACCTTCCGCAGCGCCGTCGATTCCGCCATGACAGGAGAACAACGATCGTGACCAAGACCCACGCCCGCGTGCACAGCTACCTGGAAGAGCTCAACGACCTGCTGCGCGACGCACCCGCCTCCGTCCGCCGCGACGTGATCGCCGGCGTGCACGAGCACTTCGACGCCAGCGTCGGCCCGGACGCGGACGCGGCCACCGTCGACGACGCCATCGAGCGGATGGGCACCCCCGAGCAGGTCGCCGCGGAGGCGGGCGTCGAGCCCGGCCGCGCGCAATCCGCCCGGCAGGGTTCCGTGCTCGCCGCAGCGCTGGCCTGCCTCGCCCTGGCAGGCGCCTGCTCGCTCACCTACCTCATCGGCGGCCTCATGGCGCTGTCCGCGGGCTTCGACGCCGACTCCGACTGGGAGATCAACGGCCCCACCATGGCCGCCGCGTTCGTGCTCTCGTTCGCGGCCTGGCTCTGCGGCACGGTGCTGGTGGCCGTGAACCGATCCTGGTCGCGGCGGCAGAAGGCGCTGCTGATCGCCTCCTGGCCCGCGGCCCTGGTCCTCTCCGAGCTCTGCAACCTGCCCACCGGGCCGCTGTTCGCGGTCAACGTGATCAGCTTCGTCGTGCAGGGCGTCATCGGGGTCCTCGTCGTCGTCGCCCTCGCCAAGCTCTGGTTCGCGACGCGGCGTTGATGGGAATGCCTGCCGCCCGGCGCCGGAAACCCGGCGCCGGGCGGTTCCGCTGCCGACGTCAGCCGCGGAGGAACCCCAGCAGCGCTTCGTTGAACCGCGCGGGGTGGGAGGCGTTGACGGCGTGCGGACCGTTCTCGACCACCACGAGTTCGCTGTTCGCGAGCGCCTCGGCGGAACGCCGCCCGCTGACCTCGAACGGCACGATGGCGTCCGAGTCGCCGTGGATCACGAGGGTCGGCACGGTGATCTCGGCGAGGTCGCCGCGGAAGTCGGTGCGGCCGAACGCGGCGATGCAGTCCAGGGTGCCCTTCGGGGACGCGAACGACGCGATCGTCTGCGCGTGGGCGCGCTGCTGCTCGCTGACCAGCAGCCGCCCGTTCGCGGAGAAGAAGTCGGTGGTGAAGCCCTCCAGGAAGGCGAACCGGTCGGTGCGGACGCCGTCCTCGAACCGGGCGATGGTCGCGTCGTCCAGGCCACCGTCCGGGTTCTCGGCGGTCCGGTGCAGGTACGGCGGCACCGCGGCCGCGAGCACGGCCTTGTCGACCCGGCCGGAACCGCGGGTGCCGAGGTAGCGGACCACTTCTCCCCCGCCCATCGAGAACCCGACGAGCGTCGCCCCGCGCACGTCGAGGTGGTCCAGCAAGGCGTGCAGGTCGGCCGCCAGGGTGTCGTAGTCGTACCCGCCCCACGGCTGGGAGGACCGGCCGAAACCGCGGCGGTCGTAGGTGATCACGCGGTGTCCCGCGTCGATGAGCGCCGGGACTTGCTGCTCCCAGGAACGTCCGCTCAGCGGCCAGCCGTGGATCAGCACGACGGGCGGGCCGGAGCCGTGGTCCTCGTAGTGCAGCTCGATCGGGCTGCCGTTCTCGGTCCCGACGGTGACGACGGGCATGGGCTCCTCCGGTGCGGTCGATGCCGGTTGCGCGCCATCCGCATGCCCTCTCGGCCGCCGCACCAAACCTCCCGCCGCGCCGGAACGCCGCGCGCGGAGCACTCGCGAGAGCGTCCCGGAGCTCGGCGCGAGCCTCGGATCACCGCCCGCAGCAGCGGGACATCCCGCGCCAGAGGAGGTCGATGAGGGCTTCGGTCTGGGCGCGCCAGGGGCCGCGCTGGTCGAGGAAGAGGAGGCCGCCGAGGCCGCGCAGCACCACCTCCGGGTCGAGGCCGGCGCGGACGGTCCCGGCTTCGACGTTGGCGGCGAGCAGCGTCGCCACCGAGCCGACCAGCGCTTCGTGCGCGGTCTTGGGCAGCTCGCCGCGGGCGGCGGTGGCGGCGCTGAGCGCGTTCGCGAGGCCGCGCTTGGTCATCATGTAGTGCGCCAGGTGGTCGGTGGTCCACACCCGGAACGCCTGCTCCGGCGGGTGGTTCTCCAGCAGGCTGGGCACCACCTCGACCAAGTGCCGCACCTCCCGCTGGTAGACGGCGAGGATGAGGTCCTCCGGGGCCGGGAAGTGGCGGTAGACGGTGCCGACACCGACTCCGGCGTGCTTGGCGATCGCGTTGAACGACACCTCGCCGCAGCTCGTCAGCGATTCGGCGGCGGCCGCGAGGATCAGCTCGTGGTTGCGCCGCGTGTCGGCGCGCCGGTGGTTCACCGCACCCGTGCTCATCGTTCCCTCCCCTTCCGCTCTGCCCCCGAGAGCCTCCTGACCTGCGTGAAAAGACCGCGCCTAGGCATGTTTGCCGACCGGATACTAATCCGCTAGCCTCGATGAGGACAGCGGATTTTTATCCGGTTCCCGGCGCGGCGTCGTGCGCGACGTGGCCACCACCCCACCACATCATGCCGCCCGGCTCCGGGGCGCGGTTCCAGCGGAGAAAGAGTTCCTTTGCACATCTCACTCGAAGTCAACGGCAGCCAGGAGCAGCTCGACGCCGAACCCGGCGTGACGCTGCTGGACGCGCTGCGCGAACGGCTCGACATCACCGGCCCCAAGAAGGGTTGCGACCGCGGCCAGTGCGGTGCGTGCACCGTGCACGTCGACGGCCGCCCCGTGCTCTCCTGCCTCACCCTCGCGGCCGCGGTGAAAGCACCGGTGACCACTGTGGAGGGTCTGGCCGAAGGCGAAGAGCTGACCCCGTTGCAGCAGGCGTTCGTCGACCAGGACGCCATGCAGTGCGGGTTCTGCACCTCCGGGCAGATCATGTCGGCCCAGGCGGCCATCGACCAGGACGTCACCGACGTCCGCGAGTTCATGTCCGGCAACCTGTGCCGCTGCTCGGCCTACCCGAACATCATCGCCGCGATCGACCAAGCTAAGGGCACCGATGCGACAGTTTGAGCTCACCACCCCTGCCTCCGTCGAAGCGGCCACCGCGGAGCCGGCCACCTACCTGGCGGGCGGCACGACGCTGGTCGACCTGATGAAGCTCGACGTGCTCACCCCGCAGCGGGTGCAGGACATCAACGAGCTGCCGCTGCGCGGCCTCGACGCCGCGGACGGGCTGCGGATCGGCGCGCTGGAGCGGATGAGCGACGTCGCGGCGCACCCGGGCGTCTACCCGATGATCTCCCGGGCACTGCTGCTCAGCGCGTCCCAGCAGCTGCGGAACATGGCCAGCATCGGCGGGAACCTGCTGCAGCGGACCCGCTGCACCTACTTCCGCGACGTCGCGATGCCCTGCAACAAGCGCGAACCCGGCAGCGGCTGCCCCGCGCTGGACGGGGCGAACCGGATGCACGCGGTGCTCGGCACCAGCGACTCCTGCCTGGCCACCCACGCCAGCGACGTGGCGGTCGCGTTCACCGCGCTCGACGCCGAGGTGCGGCTGCTGAGCTCCGAGGGCGCGCGCACCGTGCCGCTCGCCGAGTTCTACCGGCTGCCCGGCGACACCCCCGACGTCGAGAACGACCTGCGGCCGGGCGAACTGATCACCGAGGTCGTGGTCCCGCGCCTGGACTGGGCCGCGAACTCCACCTACGTCAAGGTGCGCGACCGGCAGTCCTACGAGTTCGCGCTGTGCTCGGCCGCCGTCGCGCTGGACGTGCGGGACGGCCGCATCGCGGACGCCCGGGTGGCGGTCGGTGGCGTGGCCACCGTGCCGTGGCGGCTGCACGCCGTCGAAGAGGCGCTGCGCGGCGCACCCGCCACCGAGGAGTCCTTCGAGCACGCCGCCGGGGCTGCGGGCGAGGGCGCCCGGACGCGGGGCGCGAACGGCTTCAAACCGGCCCTGCTGAAGCGGACCGTGATCCGCGCGCTGCTCGAACTGACCGAGGGGAACCGCTGATGACCAGCCGACTCGACGGGCCGGTCAAGGCCACCGGCCGGGCCAAGTACGGGGTGGACCACAACCTGCCCGGCATGGCCTACGGATACCTGGTGCTCAGCACTGTCGCGCACGGCGAGATCGCGTCGATGGACCTCACCGCGGCCCGCGCCGCCGACGGGGTGCTCGCCGCGTATTCGCCGTTCGACCCGCTGGAGCTGGGGACGCCGACGCTGCCCGCGTTCGGCAACACCTGGGTTCCGCTGCAGGACAAGGAGGTCGCCTACTACGGGCAGCCGATCGGGTTCGTGGTCGCCGCGACCTTCGAGCAGGCGCGCGACGCCGCGCTGCTCGTCGAGGTCGAGTACCACGAGCGGCCCGCGCTGACCTCGCTGGCGGACGGGCTCGCGACCGCCGAGGACGCGCCGACCTCCGGCCACGGCGGCGGGCCGTCCCTGGACATCCTCGCCGACGGCGTCGAGTCCATCGAGGACGCACTCGCCGCCAGCACCGTGGTGGTGTCCGAGACCTACTCGACCGCGCCGCAGAACCACGCACCGATGGAACCGCATTCGGCCGTGGCGCACTGGGATTCCACCGGACTGACCATCCACAGTGGAACCCAGGCGTCGGACATGCAGGCCGCGGAGCTGTCGATGGCGCTCGGGGTCGAGATGTCCCGCGTGCACGCGGTGAACCCGTACGTCGGGGGCGCGTTCGGCGGCAAGGGCCGCACCTCGGCGCCCGCGTTCCTCGCGGCGGCCGCGTCCCGCGACCTCGGCAGGCCGGTGAAGGCGTCGCTGACCCGCGAGCAGGTGTTCACCGCCACCGCGGGCCGCGCCGCCACCGTGCAGGAGGTCTCGCTCGGCGCCGACGCGGACGGGACGCTCGTCGCGGTGCGGCACGACTCGTGGTGCAGCACCGGCGCGGACCGCTCGTTCGTGGAACCGACCTCGCACGGCACCTCCCGCGAGTGGTACGCCACGCCCAACCTGTCGCTGCGGCAGAAGATGGTGCCGCTGAACCTGCCGCCCACCACGTTCATGCGCGCCCCCGGCGAAGCCCCCGGGTCGTTCGCGCTGGAGAGCGCGATGGACGAGCTCGCGGTGGCGCTGCGGATGGACCCGATCGAGCTGCGGCTGCGGAACAACTCGATCGCGCCGCCCGGCAAGGACCTGCAGTGGTCGGCGAAGTACCTCGACGACTGCTTCCGGATCGGCGCGCAGCGGTTCGGCTGGGACCAGCGCACCCCGAACGGGCGCACCGACGGCGACTGGCTGGTCGGGCTCGGCACCGCCACCGCCATGTTCCCGGCGCTGCGCTTCCCCGCCTCGGTACGGGTCACGCTCGGCGCGGACGGCAGGGCGGAGGTCGCCACCAGCGGCGCCGACCCGGGCACCGGGCTGCTGACGGTGCTCTCCCTGGTGGGCGCGGAGACGCTGGACATCGCGCCGGAACGGGTGACGCCGAAGCTGGGCGACTCCTCGCTCCCGGCGGGCGGCATGTCCGGCGGCTCCACGGCGACCGCCAGCGCGGGCTCCTCGGTGATGCTCGCCGCGTCCACGGTGCTCGACTCGCTGCTGGAACTGGCGGCCGCGCCCGGAGCGCCGTTCGAGGGGTCCGAGGTCACCTACGCGGACGGGCAGGTGTTCGCCGACGGGCGGAGCATGCCGTTCGGCGAGCTGCTGCGGGCGGTGGGCCGCGACTCCCTGTCGGCGACCGGCTCCACCGCGCCCGGTGAGGAGCTGACCAAGCACTCGTTCAGCTCCTTCGGCGCCCAGTTCTGCGAGGTCCGGGTGCACCGCTGGACCCGGGAGGCGCGGGTGTCCCGGCTGCTCGGGGTGTTCGACGCGGGCCGGATCGTCAACGAGAAGGCGGCCCGCAGCCAGCTCAGCGGCGGCATGATCTGGGGCGTCTCGGCGGCGCTGCACGAGGCGATGGAGGTCGAGCCGAACGGCCGCATCGCCAACGGCGACTTCGCCGGGTACCTGCTGCCGGTGCACGCGGACATCCCCGACATCGACGTGCAGTTCATCGAGCACCCGGACACGCTGCACAACCCGGTGGGGGCGAAGGGCGTCGGGGAGATCGGCACCGTCGGCCTGGCCGCCGCGATCGCCAACGCGATCTACAACGCCACCGGCACCCGCGTCCGCCACATCCCCATCACCATCGAGGACCTCCTCGACGACTGAAGCACCCCGGGGGCGCGCGAACCCGCGCGCCCCCGGGGGCCGGGCACGCACCGCCTCGTGCGCGTCCGCACGGCGGCTTCCGTCGTTGCCGGCCCGTCACGCTCGTTTTCTGGTGGTGAGGAAGAGGAAGGTGCCCGGGCCGCTGGAGTCGACCACGTCCAGGCCCGCTTCGTCGAAGGCGACCGCCAGCTCCTCCGGTTCGAAGGAGCGCAGGCCGAATACCCGTTCGTGGCAGCGCTGGAAGTGGCGTTGGAACGAGCGGGTGCCGCGCCGGTAGGTGGTGGCGGTGAACGTCCCCGCCGGGTGCAGGCAGCGGGAGACCTCGGCGATCACCCGGCGCGGTTCCGGCAGCACGTGCAGCGCGTCGGAGCAGTTCGCGGCGCCGAGGAACCCGTCGGGGAACGGCAACGCGCGCGCGTCCCCCTCGGTGAACAGCACCCCGGGCACCGCGAACCGCGCGACCTCCAGCACCGCCGCCGCCGAGTCCAGGCCGAGGACGCGTTCCGGGCCGACCTGTTCGGCCAGGACCCGGGTCCAGCGGCCCGCGCCGCACGCCACGTCGAGCACCGGGCCCGGTGCGGGGCGCAGGTTGCGCCGCAGGTAGGCGTCCTCGTCGCGGACCGACACGGTCCCGCCCCAGTTGGCGCCGGGCACCGTGGCGGAGGCGGGGCGCAGCAGTTCGGCGTGGCGTCCCGCCGTCGAGTCGTGCTCCAGCAGGCGCCGGTACGCGCCGGGCCGGACGGTGCCGGTGAACTCGGGGGGATCGGGCAGCTCCGGCCAGCCGATCTCCTGCTGCACCTGGTGTTCCGCGCGGGCGCCCTGGTACGCGAGCAGCGCCGCGGTCTCCGCGTCCCACAGGTCCGCGAGTTCCGCCCCGGTCCGCGCGGGACCGGGGCTCGGCGAGAGCCGCGCCCAGAACTCCGGGGACGGCCACGCGCGCCCGATCCCGGCGGCGCAGGCGGGATCGTCGAGGTCCGGCACGGTCAGGCAGCGCCGGACGCGGGCCAGTTCGTGCTCGTCGGCGACGCGCGCCACCACCGGCAGGATCCGGTCCCGGTGCGCCGGGAAGTGCGCCAGCAGGTAGAGGACCGCGGTGCGCAGGCACTGCTCGGTGTCGGGTCGTTCCAGCAGCCGCAGCGGTGCGGCGAGACGTTCGGTGAACACGTCCCTGATCTGACCGGGCAGGTAGGAGCGGGTCGCGTCCTCCCCGGCGAGCAGCCCCAGCAGCAGCGCCACCCGCGGCCGGTTGGGGTGCGGCGGTCCGGTGAGGACCTCCATCGGCCCGATCAGGTCGGCGGGCCCGACGGCGGCCGGGTCGAGCAGCTGGCGGGCGAGCCGGGTGAAGGCCGCATCGGCCGTGTCCCGGTCCGGGTGCGCCAGCGCGGCCCGCAGGCCGCCCCAGCCCTGCCCGGGTTCCGCACCGCCTCGGCCGGGGATCCGCTGGAGTTCCGGTTGCTCTTGAGCACGCATCGACTCGACTCCTTCGCTGTTCCACCGCTGCTCCCGCCGACGCCGGAGCGGCCGGACCGGAGGGGAGTCCGGGGCGCGGCGCCGGCGTGTTCGAGGAGCGATCAGTGACCCCGGTCCCGGGGTGGGATCGCGGTTGTTCCGGCAGCGGGCGCGTCGTTGCGCCGGCTCGCGGTCGGCGGAGATCCGCTCGATCGACCGCGGGGCCCGGACCTCCTCGGCCGGGGACGGCCCCGGCGGAGGGGATGGGTCGGGATCGATCCATCATGGACGAGCGGGACCTGCGATGACGACCACCGAAAGCGTTTTCCTGCGTCCCCGCGTCGAGTGATCATCGGCTCGTTCGCGATCACCGTCGGTCGATCGGGGTGGGCGGCGCCGCCCCCGCGAGCGCGGTGCACCTCCCTCCAACGGGTAGCCGTCGCGGATCTTCCTTGCCCGGCGCCGGAGGGCGCTGCCATGCTCGGCCGCGCCTTCCGGCGGTCGATCGTCGGCGCGCTGGTCGCCCCGATCCAGGGACCTGAGCCGCGGAACCGATCCGCGGACCCGGCCGCGCGGATTTCCCTGCGCCGCAACGCATTCCCGTCGGCGGCGCGCAGGCGCCCCCGCACTCCCCCGCTCCCGCGGAGATCCAGGAGAAGACGATGCGCATCCCGCTGTGCACGGCCGCGGCCCCGGTGGCGCGATGAGCGGCGAGGACCTGGCCCGCGCCCAGGCGATCCTGAGCGACCTCTGCTTCGCCCCGTCCGCCCGCCACCCGGAGGACCGGATCCGCGACCACCTCGAACTCGACCCGGTCGAGATCGCCGAGCTGGAGCTGCAGCTGCGCAGCAGGCACCACGTCCACCTCGACCTGTGGGAGGTCTACGACCACACCCTCGCCGAGCTCGCCGCCCGGCTGGCCAGGTACACCGCACCACCGACCGCTCCCGCGCCGGAGACCGACCGCTGAACCGCCACCCGATCAGACCAAGGACCTGACGGTGCGCGACGAATCCCGGCCCGGGTCCTTGGGCTGGTCGGGTGAGGCGTTCCCTCTCGATCGAGTGCACCTCCCGGCGCGATCTTGGCCCGGTGATCGAAACCTGGTTGCCTGCTCCACCGGGACCACCCCTGGGCCGGACGGCGCATCCGACGGCCCCAGCCGACCACCGCCGCCCCGGCGGAGTAAGGACAGGTGCGCACGTGCAACCGTTCCAGCTGCCCGAGTTCTACGTGGCTCACCCGGCGAGGCTGAACCCGCACCTGGAGCGCGCCCGCCGCCACACCAAGGAATGGGCCTACCAGCAGGACATGATCGACGTCCCGCAGCAGGGCATCCCGATCTGGGACGAGCAGGACTTCGACGCGCACGATTACGCGCTGCTGTGCGCCTACACCCACCCCGACGCGCCCGGACCCGAGCTGGACCTGGTGACCGACTGGTACGTGTGGGTCTTCTACTTCGACGACCACTTCCTGGAGCTCTACAAGCGCACCCACGACATGGCCGCCGCCCAGGAGCACCTGGACCGGCTGGCGCTGTTCATGCCGATCGAGGGCCCCATCACCGAGACGCCGCGCAACCCGGTCGAGGGCGGCCTCGCCGACCTGTGGAACCGGACCGTGCCCGCGCGGTCGGCGGATTGGCGGCGCCGGTTCGTGGAGAGCACCCGCAACCTGCTCGACGAATCGCTGTGGGAACTGCACAACATCAACCGCGGCCGGCTGTCCAACCCCATCGAGTACGTCGAGATGCGGCGCAAGGTCGGCGGCGCCCCCTGGTCGGCGAACCTGGTGGAGCACGCGGTGAACGCCGAGGTGCCCGCGGAGATCGCCGCGACCCGGCCGATGGAGGTGCTGCGCGACACGTTCTCCGACGCGGTGCACCTGCGCAACGACCTGTTCTCCTACGAGCGCGAAGTGCTCGACGAGGGCGAGCTGTCCAACGGGGTGCTCGTGTTCGAGCGGTTCCTGGACTGCTCCACCCAGGACGCCGCCGAGGCGGTGAACGACCTGCTGACCTCGCGGCTGCACCAGTTCGAGCACACCGCGCTCACCGAGGTGCCCGCGCTGTTCGAGGAGCACCAGGTCGATCCGGCCGCGCGCGCCGGGGTGTTCGCCTACGTGAAGGGCCTGCAAGACTGGCAGTCCGGCGGGCACGAGTGGCACCTGCGCTCCAGCCGCTACATGAACGGCGAGACCCGCGACGACCCGATCCCGGCGAACGGGCTGTCCGGGCCGACGGGGCTCGGCACCTCCGCCGCGCACATCGCCACCTCGCTGCTGCGCACCGCACCGCAGCGCGCCCGGTCGTTCCGGCACCAGCCGTACCAGCCGGTGGGCCCGGTCCCCCGCCAGGCGATGGACATGCCGTTCACCGCGAAGTCCAGTCCGCACCTGGACCACGCCCGCGAGCACACCGTGGAGTGGGCGCACCGGATGGGCCTGCTGGAGGGCTCGGTGTGGACCGAGCAGCTGATCCGGGACTTCGACCTGGCGCTGTGCGCCTCCGGCATCCACCCGGACGCCAGCGCCGAGCAGCTGGAGCTCAGCACCGACTGGCTGGCCTGGGGCACCTACGGCGACGACTTCTACCCGGTGGTGTTCGGCCGCACCGGCGACTACGCGTCGGCGAAGGCGTGCACCGAGCGGCTGCCGCTGTTCATGCCGGTCGAGGACGAGCCGGTGCCGGAGCCGGCGAACGCGCTGGAGGTGTCGCTGCTCGACCTGTGGCGGCGCACCACCGCGCCGATGGGCACCGACGCGCGCCGCACGTTCCGCCGCACCATCGTGGTGATGATCGACAGCTGGCTGTGGGAGCTGGGCAACCAGCTGCAGAACCGGATCCCCGACCCGGTGGACTACATCGAGATGCGCCGCCGCACGTTCGGCTCGGACCTCACGATGAGCCTGTGCCGCCTCTCGCACGGCAACGTGGTGCCGCCGGAGATCTATCGCACGCGGACGCTGCGGTCCATCGAGAACGCGGCGGCGGACTACGCGTGCCTGCTCAACGACGTGTTCTCGTACCAGAAGGAGATCGAGTACGAGGGCGAGCTGCACAACTGCATCCTGGTGGTGCAGAACTTCCTGGACTGCGACAAGGACCGCGCGGTGCGGGTCGTGGTGGACCTGATGAACGCGCGGATGAGCCAGTTCCAGCACGTGGTGGCCGAGGAGCTGCCCGCGCTGTTCGAGCAGTTCGACCTGGACGACGCGGCCCGCGAAGTGCTGCTCGGCTACGTGGAGGAACTGCGGAACTGGCTGTCCGGGATCCTCGTGTGGCACGACGGCTGCTACCGCTACCAGGAGTCGGCGCTGCGCAGGCAGCCCGCGGCGGCACCGGTGGTGGCGGCCGCGGTGCTGGGAGGTCCGACCGGGATCGGCACCTCAGCGGCCCGCATCGCGGAAACTCTGCGTTCTGGAGTCTGATCCCGTTTCGTAGTTCTCCGGTGGCGGAACCTCAGCGGTTTCCTCGCTGCGGGATCGTTTTCACAGGTGGCTCCGCCACATGAGAAAACGCTGTCCTCGCGAGGAAACCGCTGAGAACCCGCTGGTGGTCCGGGTGCGTGCGTGGTCTCCGCTCAGCGGCTTCGCCGCTGACAAGAAACTGCACGACCTGCTGCTCGGGGTCGGGCGGGCCGCTTCGGGCGTCAGGTGGCGGTGGTGATGGGTTGCGGGGTCTGCTCGTCCTCGGTGCTGCGCCGGAACGGGGCCGCGAGGGTCGGCAGGACGTGGTGCCGGTTGCGGATCAGCGCGGCGATGGCGAGCACCGCGTACACCGCGCACAGCACGTAGCGCGCCGTCTGACCAGGCAGCGCGAACTGGGCGGCGAACAGTCCCAGCAGCGTCCACGCGGCCCAGCGGGGGAACCGCAGCGCCAGCAGCGCGGCCACGCCCAGCAGCGTCTGGGTGGCGGTGAGCAGGAACTCCTCGACCTGCCGGGCGTCCAGGTGCAGCGCCGTTCCCCCGCCACCGGCGAGGTAGGCCAACGGGAGGCTGCCGACGAGCAGCGTCCACTGGTTCACCTTGCTGGAGATGAGGGTGCCGATCGCGTCGTCGCCCTTGCCGCGGACCGCGAACAGGATCGCCACGATGAACTCCGGCGCCTCCGAGGCAAGCGGCGCCAGCCACTGCACCAGCAGGAACCGGTCGATGCCGAGCTCCGTGCCCGCCGCGATCAGGTTGTGCGCGAACGGTTCGGCGCAGGCGAGGATGACCGCGGCGGCGAAGACGAACAGCAGCACCACCAGCGTGCGGCGCGGCCGCTTCGGCAACCGCCCGATGGTGGCGGCCGGGCCGACCAGGTCCGGTTCCCCGACCTCGGCGCGGGAGACCTTCCACAGGTAGAACGCGAAGAACCCGAGCAGCGCGAAGCCCAGCGGCAGCGAGATCTGCCCGGTGGCGGGCACGACGAACGCGACGACCGAGGCGATGGCCAGGAACCCGAGCTCCACCCGGTACGGCGAGTCCAGGGTCAGCTCGCGCACCGTGGCGCCGGTCCGCCTCTTCGCGACGGCGAGCCCGATCAGCACCACCGAGGACCAGCCGAGGCCCAGCAGCAACCGGTTCGAGCCGGTCATGTTCGCGGCCGCGTAGGCGACGTACTCGGGGTTCGACCCGGCGGTGTGGGCGAAGTACAGGTCGACGGCGTACTCGGGAAGCACGGCGATCACGGCGAGGATCGCGATCGCCAGGCCACCGGAGATGTCGACCTGCGCGGCCTCGGTGGCCCAGGCGAGCACGAACGAGGCGGCGACGACGGCCATGCCGAACAGCAGCAGCCCGAGCAGCGGCGCCGGAGCCGCTCCGGTGGCGCGCACGACGAGCGCGGGCGCGGTAAGCGCGACGCACAGCCCGATCGGGCGCAGCAGCTTGACGAACACGGGGAGGGTTCCTTCCTCGGCGGTGGCGCCTCGCCGTGACGTCCAGGGGGTCTCGGCCAGGCGGTGCGACGGCTGGCCGAAGGTCTCGCCCACCCGGCCTGGACCGGGCGCCGCCGCCGGAGAACGCGGGGTTCTCAGCATGTCGACAGCGGGCTTGCGGGCTACTCCCCTTCGGAACGAACACGAGGCTGTCACCTGCGGCGATGTCGCCACAACCGATGATCGGAACGCCCCCGCGGCGAGATTTCCACCGCGCCGCAACGGATTCGCGCCGTCGGTGCGCCGAAACCCGCCGCGCGGCGCACCGCAGGACCGGGCGTGCCCAGCGGCGGCGGGCGGGCGACATCCGCCCGGGAGCACCGGGCGGCCACGCCGGGGCACCTCCGCCGCGCGGCCGACGACGTGACCACGCTCACGCCGGGCCGTGCGGCGCACCGCACGGCGACCGGTGATCGGCGAATGGCGTAGTTTCACTCCCAGGAGACGGGATTCCCGGTGAGGGATTTCCCGACGCCCGCCCCCGCCCGTTCCGCCCCCAGGGAGTAGCCATGTGCCGTTTGCTCGGTGTCGTCGCCCGCGAGCCCGCGGCGCTCGGCGACCTGCTGGCGGAGGAAATCCCTGAATTCCTGGATTTGTCGCGGGAACACGCGGACGGCTGGGGAATCGCGTCCTGGGCGGGCGACGAGGCGGCGGTGGTGCGCGACGTCGCGGCCGCCCACGACTCGGCCCGGTTCGCGGCGACGACGCGCACCGAACTGGATTCGGGGCTGCTGCACATCCGGCTCGCCAGCTCGGGCTCCCCGGTGGCGCCGCAGAACACGCACCCGTTCGTCGGTCCGGGAATCGCCTTCGCGCACAACGGTTTCTTCGCCCCGAGGGACGCGCTGGACCCGGTGATCCCGGCGGAGCTGCTGGCCAGCGCGGCGGGCAACACCGATTCGGAGCGCTACTTCCTGCTGCTGCGCGCGCTGCTGCGCGAGCACGACCCGGCGACGGCGATCTCGCTGGCGGCCGCGCGGATCCGGGCTCGTGCCACCGAATTCGCGAGCCTGAACTGCCTGCTGCTGACCGAAGAGGCGCTGTACGCGTACTCCGAGGAGGACCCGCGGTCGGAGGTGAGCAAGCGCCGCGGCCCGGACTTCTTCCGGCTGCGCTACCACGCGACCGCGGACCGGGTCGTGGTCGGCTCCAGCGGGCTGCCGTCCGCGGAAGCGGAGTGGTCGCTGCTGCCCTACCGCCAGGTGCTGGAGATCGGTCGCGGCGACCTGCGGGTCACCGTCCACCCCGAACTCCCGGCGGTCACCGCGGCCTGACCCGTCCGCTTCGCCCGGTTCGCGGCCGGTTCCGCGCCGAACCCGGAACGAACCTTCCCACGATGTGGTACGCCCGCGAAGTGCCGCCGCCAGCGCTTTCCGGGGCTCCGGGCGGGTTTTGCGGGGCCCCGCCCGCTCGGGTACAAACGATCACGCACTTGATCAGGAAGTGCTCGGGTCCCGCGGACATCGCCGCCGCGGACCGATTCTCCCCGTGACGCGCCCCGCACATCGGGTGCCCGCGCGCGTCCGCCGTTGACCCCGGGAAGCCGAGAACCACCATGAACAGCCCAGCACCACCCGCCGACATCACGTCCACATCGGACGGTTCGGCGAACACTCCCCGCCTGCGCAAGGAGCTCGGCTTCTGGAGCCTGACCGCGATCGGGTTCAGCGGCATCATGGGCTCCGGCTGGCTGTTCGGCGCCCAGTACGCCGCACAGGCGGCCGGTCCCGCCTCGCTGCTGTCCTGGCTGGTCGGCGGCGCCGCCTTCACCCTCATCGCGCTGGTGCTCATCGAACTCGGCGCGAGCCGGCCGGTGGCGGGCGGCATCGTGCGGTGGCCGTTCCTGTCCAACGGCCCGCTGACCGCCGGGATCGTCGGGTGGTCGGTGCTGCTGGCCACCAGCAGCGCCACCGCGGCTGAAGCCTCCGCGATCACCCAGTACGCCAGCCACTACCTGCCGTGGCTCTACGAGGGCGGCGCGCTGACCGCCCCCGGCCTGGTGCTCTCCGCCGGGCTGCTGGCGCTGGTGATGCTGCTGAACTGGTTCGGTGTCCGGTTGTTCGCGCGGGTCAACTTCGTGCTCACCGCCATCAAGTTCGGCGTTCCGGTGATCACGCTGGCCGCGCTGCTGGCCTCCGGGTTCTCCCAGGGCGGCGATCCGGTCGCCGCGGGCGGCGGGTTCGCGCCGTACGGCTGGACGGCGGCGCTGAGCGCGGTCGCCACCGCCGGGATCATCTACACCATCAACGGTTTCGCGCCGACGATCGACTTGGCCGCCGAGGCCCGCGACCCGCGCCGGGACATCCCGCGCGCGGTGCTCACCGCGATCGGCCTGGCGGTGCTGCTGTACCTGGGCCTGCAGGTGGCGTTCCTCTACGCGGTGCCGGAGAGCGCGCTCGCCGGCGGCTGGCACGGCATCGACTTCAGCTCCCCGTTCGGCGAGCTCGCGCTGCTGCTGAACCTGGGCTGGCTGGCCGCGCTGCTCTACGCCGACGCCGTGATCTCCCCCGGCGGGGCGCTGCTGGTGGGCATCGCGGGCAACAGCCGCGTCACCTACGCGATGGCGCGCAACGGCGTGCTGCCGAAGCGGGTCACCGAGGTGCACGCCGGGTCCGGGGTGCCGCGCGCGGCGCTGCTGGTGAACTTCACGCTGGCGCTGATCCTGCTCGCCCCGTTCGACGGCTGGCAGGACATCATCGGCGTGGCGGGCAACCTGTTCCTGCTGAACTACTCGGTGGCCGCGGTGTCGGCGGCCGCGTTCCGCCGGGCTCGCCCGGACGCGGTGTCCGGCTGGGTGCCGGGGATGCGCTGGATCACGCCGCTGAGCTTCGTGGTCTCCGCCGAGATCATCTACTGGTCGCAGTGGGAGAAGCTGAGCGTGGTGCTGCCGCTGGCGGTGCTCGCGGTGCCGCTGTTCGCGCTGGTCACCAAGTACCGCGGGGTGTTCTTCGCGCAGCTGCGGCAGAGCGCGTGGCTGGTCACGTACCTGGTGGTGCTGTTCGCGATCTCGGCGCTGGGCGGTTTCGGCGGTACCGAGCTGATCCCGGCACCGCTGGACAGCGCGCTGGTCGCCGTCGTCGCGCTGCTGATCTACTTCTGGGGCGCTCGCTCCGGTGAGCGGCACCTGGCGAACTCCGCCGTCGACACCGACGAGCAGGAGGCCACCGACTGATCGGCCGCGGCGGGGAACCGCCGCGCACCGGAACGGCCCGCGGCGCACCACGCACCGCGGGCCGTTCCGCGTTCATGCCTCCAGGGTGAGGCGGATGCGCTGCTCCAGGCTGCGCTGCAGGTGCGCCCGCATCGCGGCGCGGGCGTCGTCCGGGGACCGGTCGCGCAGCGCGCGCAGGATCCGCTCGTGCTCGGTGTTGAGCGTGTCGAAGTCGCCGTAGGCGCGCGGCGGCCCGCTGTCGTAGATCCGCAGCTGGGCGGTGAGCTTGACCAGCAGCCCGGTGATGGTGGCGTTGTGCCCGGCCTCCCACAACGCCTCGTGGAACCGGAAGTTCCCGGCGCGCACCTCGTCGTCCGCGGCGGAGCCGCAGCACTGCCGGTGGTGGTGTTCCAGGCGGGCGATGTCCAGGTCGGTGTGGCGCAGCGCGGCGGTGGCGGCGGCCTCGGATTCGAGGGCGAGCCGCGCCTCGTAGATCTCCACCACGGCTTCCGGGCGCCCGGCCCGAACTCGGTAGCCGCGCACCGCGCGTTCCAGCAGGCCGTCGTGTTCGAGCAGCGCGAGCGCTTCGCGGATCGGGGTGCGGGAGGCGGTGGACGGCCGACTCGTCGCTGCCGGTGACGAGGTCCGGCACGTGAGCGCGCCCGTGCGGCGATGTCCGGGCCACCGCCCCCGCACCCAGCCGCCACCTCGACGAGGACCGAATCCATGACCCAGCCCTTCCCGGACGCCACCGCGGCCGCCGACGCCTTGGCGCTGCTGCGCGAACGCACCCCGCTGGTGCAGTCGCTGACGAACCTGGTGTCGGCGAACCTGCTCACCAACGTGCTGCTCGCCGCGGGCGCCACCAACGCCGTCATCGACGACCCGCACGAGGCGGGCGGGTTCGCCCGCATCGCCGACGCGGTCCTGATCAACCTGGGCACTCCGCACGACGAGCAGGCCGCCGCGTTCACCGCCGCCGCCGAGTCCGCGCGCGCCGCCGGGCACCCGTGGGTGCTGGACCCGGTGGGCGTCGGCGGGCTCCCGTGGCGCACCGAGCTCGCGGGCGGCCTGCTGGCCCACCACCCGACCGCGATCCGCGGCAACGCATTTGAGATCACCGCGCTGGCCGGGACGGCCGGTTCCGGGCGCGGGGTGGACAGCGCCTCCGACGCGGCCGAGTCGGTGCCCGCCGCGCGTGCCCTGCTGGCGAGCACCGACGTGGTGTCGGCCTCCGGGCCCGTCGACCACATCACCGGGCGCACCGCGACCGGCGAGATCACCACCGTCCGGGTGCACGGCGGCAGCGCGCTGCTGCCGAAGGTCACCGCCACCGGATGTTCCCTCGGTGCTCTCAGCGCCGCCTACCTCGCCGTGGCACCCGATCCGCTCACCGCGCTGGTCGCCGCGCACGCGCACTTCGCGATCGCCGCCGAACGCGCCGAACCGCGCAGCGGCGGGCCGGGCACGTTCGTACCCGCGTTCCTCGACGCGCTCGCCGCAGTGGAACCCGCGGACCTGCGCGCCGGTGCCCGCATCGACCTCGCGCCGACCGGGCGGCGATGACCGTGGGCGTCCGGACGCTGTGGTACCTCACCCCCGCCGACGGGCGGTACCCGTGGAGCCCGGGCGGGCTGCACCCGTTCGACGCGGACCGCTACGCGGAACTGGCCCGCACCATCGACCGCGGCGGTTTCCACGGGGCGCTGGTGGCGACCTGGCCGAACGACCCGTTCGTCTCGGCCGGTTTCGCCGCCGCGCAGACCCGGCGGATGAAGTTTCTCGTCGCCGTCTACGCCCGGATGATCCCGGCGCGGCTGCTGGCCGAGAAGGCGCTCGCCTTCGACGCGTTCAGCGGTGGCCGGTTGCTGATCAACGCGGTGAACGGGCGGGACAACATCCTCGCCCGCTACGACATGGACACCGAGCACGACGAACGCTACGAGCTCGGCCGGGACTACTGGAAGCGGTTCCGGGAGCTCTACGCCGAAGGCGCCGAGTCGAACTTCCCGAACACGCCGCTGCGCCTGGAACCCACCCGGCCGGACGGGGTGCCGATCTGGGGCGCGGGTGATTCGGCCGCAGGGCTGGAGAACTCGGGGCACGTGCTCGACACGTACCTGACGATGATGCGCGATCCCGCTTTCCTGCGGGAGAAGTTCGACGCGGCCCGCGCCTCCGCCGCCGCGCAGCGCCGCGAGCTGACCGGGTTCGGGGCGCTGGCCGGCGTCATCACCCGCCGCACCGAGGCGGCGGCGCTGGAGCGGTTCCGCTCCCTGTTCGAGGAGACCGGCGTCGAGCGGATCACCGAGGTGCTGGACCGGGCCGTGCGCAGGCGCACCCACGGCAGGCAGGACCTCGCCACGTTCACCGCCCGCGACGCGCAGCGGCAGGGCTGGGTGGATTCGCTGCTGGCGGGGCGGATCCCGGAACCGGCGGACCTGGTCATCGGGGACGGGTTGTACGCGGGCATCACCGCCTGGTCGCCGCTGGACATCTTCGCGACCGGTTCGTCGGCGGTGTACTTCGTCGGAACTCCGGACCGGATCGCGGGGGTCGTCGCGGACGTACGGGAACGCACCGGGCTCACCGACCTGATCCTCGCCGGGTGGCCGCTGGCCGCGGAGGCGGAGGTCGTCGCCGAGCACCTGGTGCCGCGGTTCGCCGAACTCTGACGCCTGAGCGGGACCCACCACCTGCGGTGTCCCGCATCGTGGCCACCACGGTGCGATCTTGGCGCGACGGGGCGCGGCGAACGTAGAGTTCTCGGTGCGGTCAGCGAGAATCCCGGCTCCGCCCGGCTCGCCACCGCCCGGCGAGGGAGGAACCGATGCGGGACACCGTGCGCGGCCCCGGCTTCCGGGGCGCCCGCCGACGGCACGTGGACCTGCTGCGCGTCGCCAGCGCGGCCTGTCGCTGAGCACGCCGCTCGCGTCCCGTCCGCGCCGTTCCCTCCGCAGGAGGTCCGTCCCCGCATGTCCGCACATCCCGAGCACCCGCTGCACCTGGCCGTCGCGCTCGACGGCGCCGGGTGGCATCCCACCGCGTGGCGCGACCCGCAGGCCACGCCGCAAGCGCTGTTCACCCCCGGCTACTGGACCGCGCTGGTCCGGGCCGCCGAACGGGGCCTGTTCGACTTCGCCACGATCGAAGACGCGCTGGGCCTGCAGTCCGACGACCACCTCAGCACCACCGACCGCCGCACCGACCGGGTGCGCGGGCGGCTCGACGCGGAGCTGATCGCGGCGTTCGTGGCACCGCTGACCAGCCGCATCGGCCTGGTCCCGACGGTCACCACGACGCACACCGAGCCGTTCCACCTCGCGTCGGCGCTCGCCACGCTCGACCACGACAGCCTGGGCCGCGCCGGGTGGCGGGTGCAGACCTCGGTGCGCTCCGACGAGGCCGCGCACTTCGGTCGCCGCGCCCTGCCGGAGATCCGCCGCGACGCCCTCGGCACCCCGGAGGTCGACGCCGCGGTGGCCGACCTGTTCGAGGAGGCCGGGGACGCCGTCGAAGTGGTCCGCCGGTTGTGGGACAGCTGGGAGGACGGCACCGAGATCCGCGACGCCGCCACCGGCCGGTTCCTGGACCGGGACAAGCTGCACCACGTCGACTTCACCGGCCGGTTCTTCTCGGTGCGCGGGCCGGGGATCGTGCCGCGCCCGCCGCAGGGCCAGCCGCTGGTGGTGGTGCTGGCGCACGGCCGGACCGTCTACGAGCTCGCGGCGCGCTCGGCGGATGTGGTCCTCGTGACGCCGCAGCAGGCGAGCGACGTGCCGCGGGTCGTCGCCGAGGTGCGGGCCGCCGAGCAGGCCGTGGGCCGCACCGGCGCCCCGCTGCGCATCCTCGCCGAGCTGGTGGTCGCGCTGGACCCGGACCCGGCCGCCGCCCGGGAACGGGTGGGGCGGCTCGACGGGCTCGCCGGTTCCCCGCTGCGCTCCGACGCGGCGATCGTCACCGGCTCCCCCGGCGAGCTGGCCGACGTGCTGCAGGAGTGGCGGGCGGCGTCGCCGGAGCTCGACGGGTTCCGGCTGCGTCCCGCGGTGCTGCCCACCGACCTGGACGCGTTGGCCGACGAGCTGGTGCCCGAACTCCAGCGGCGCGGGGTGTTCCGCGGCGAGTACGACTCGGTCAGCCTGCGCGAGCGCTTCGGCCTGGTCCGACCGGCCAGCAGGTACGCAAGCACCCCGGAGGTGGCCCGATGAGCGCGGCCAAGCAGGTGATCCTCGGCGCCTACTTCCCCGGCGTCAACCACGACACCGTGTGGAGCGACCCGGCCTCGGGCAGCCACATCGACTTCGCGTCCTTCGAGCACTGGGCGCGCACCGCCGAGCGCGGCAAGCTGGACCTGCTGTTCCTGGCCGAGGGCCTGCGGCTGCGCACCCGCGGCGAGGCGATCTTCGACCAGGACGTGGTGGGGCGGCCGGACACGTTCACCGTGCTGGCCTCGCTGGCGGCGATCACCGAGCACGTGGGGCTGGCGGGGACGATCAACTCGACGTTCAACGAACCGTACGAGCTGGCCCGCAAGTTCGCCACCCTCGACCTGCTCTCCGGCGGGCGGGCGGCGTGGAACGTGGTGACCAGCTTCGACGCGCCCACCGGGGAGAACTTCCGGCGCGGCGGGTTCCTGCACCCCTCGCAGCGCTACGAGCGGGCCGGCGAGACGCTGGCGGCGACGCGGCGGTTGTGGGACTCGTGGGGCTCGGACGCGGTGGTGGCCGACCAGGAGAGCGGCCGGTTCCTGCGCGACGAGCACGTCGGCGACTTCTCGTTCCGCGGCGAGCAGTTCGACATCGCCGGGCGGTTCTCCACGCCGCGCTCCCCGCAGGGGCACCCGGTGGTGCTGCAGGCCGGGGAGTCCCCGGCGGGGCGGGACTTCGCGGCGGCGAACTCGGACGCGATCTTCTCCCGGTACCAGCGGTTCGACGAGGCGCGCGCGTTCTACACCGACGTGAAGGCGCGGGTGCGCAAGGCGGGCCGGGACCCGGACGAGGTGAAGATCCTGCCGTCGGCGGCGATCATCCTCGGCGACACCGAGGCCGACGCCCGCGATCGGCACGCCGACATCCGCAGCCGCCAGGTGGACCCGTTCACCTCGATCGTGCTGGCCGAGACGGTGTGGAACCGGGATCTGTCCGATGTGGACCCGGACGGGCCGGTGCCCGACCTGGAACCCGCGCCGGACGCCCCCAAGTGGATCAAGGGCCGGGCTCCGTTGACGCAGGACGCGCACGCCACCGCCGAGGCTTGGCGGGAGCTGGGCCGCCGCGAGGGGCTCACGTTGCGGCAGGTGGTGACGAAGGTGTTCGACCGCAACGTCTTCGTCGGCACCCCGTCCTCGGTGGCCGCCGAGATCGACCGCTACGTGCGGGAGGGGGCCGTGGACGGGTTCATCCTCGGCTCGCACGTCAGCCCGTCGGGCCTCGACGAGGTGGTGGACCGGGTCGTCCCGCTGCTGCAGGACCGCGGCGTGTTCCGCACCGAGTACACCGGTACGACGCTGCGGGACAACCTCGGCCTCGCACCGGCGTCCCGCTTCGGCGAACCCGGCACCGCCGGCTGATCCACCAGGTGAGTGGCCCATCGGCCCGGTCACGATGGGCGAATGGGCCATTCACCTGAGTGGTCCGGGGACTCGACGGAGCGAGGTCGCGGTCAGCAGCACCAGGAGCGCGGCCAGCGGGGCGGTGCAGGTGGCGGCGAAGCCCCAGCGCGCGTCCAGGTGGTACAGCGGTACCCACAGCACCGGTGCCAGCGCACCACCGAAGAACTGCGCCGCCAGCGCCAGCGACGCCGCCCCGCCCCGGTTCGACGGCGCGCTCGTCGCGGCCAGCTCGTTGACGATGGTGCGGATGCCGGTGACCGCGGCGCCCGCCAGCAGCACCCCCACGACGACCAGCAGCGGGTCCGGGCCGAGCGCCGCGGCGAGCAACCCGGCCGCGAGCAGCGCGTTCAGCACCAGCCCCAGCGGCCGCGGCCCGACCCGCTCCGCCGACCGGCCCAGCGGCCCGGCGGCGGCCACTCCCGCCACGCCGAACGCCGCGCTGACCAGACCTCGTTGCACCGGCCCGAAACCGAAGTCGTCGGCGACGCGCAGCACCACCAGCACGGTGAGCCCCACCGCGCCGAGGTAGCTCAGGAAGGACAGCGCCGCCGCCGACCCCAGCCTGCGGTTGACCAGCACCCGCCACGGCACGGCACCGGTGGCCCGGCGGGCCGCGGCGGCCGCGTCCGGCGGCAACAGCACCAGCACGACCGCGAGCAGCGCGGGGAAGACGAACGCGAACCGCCAGTGCCACGCCGCCGCCACCCCGGTGATCAGCGGGCTGAACCCCTGACCGGCGGCCTGCATCCCGGCGAACCAGCCCAGCGCGCGCCCGCGCCGCTCCCCCGGCACCAGGTCGATGATCGAGGCCACCAGCAGCGGGGTGATGAACGCGTTCGCCGCGCCCTGCACGGCGCGGCCGAGCAGGAACAGCTCCATCGTGGGCGCCACCGCGCACAACGCGGACACCAGCGCGAACACCAGCAGCGCGGCGCGCACGACCCGCCCGCGGCCCCAGCGCTCCGCCAGGGTCCCCGACACCAGCAGCAGCGCCGCGAACGGCACCATGTACGCGGTGACGGCGGCCGCGGCGGCGGTCACCGAGCCGTGCAGCCCGGCCGCGACCTCGTGCACCATCGGGGTGACCATGGTGCTGCCGTAGGGGCCGAGGAACCCGCCCGCGTACAACGGCCACACCCGAGGTCCGCGCCCCGCCCGGCTCGCCATGGTCGGCACCTCCCAGCGCACCGGCCGGTGCCGTCCGCCGTCCCGCCCCGGTTCAGATCCGGACGAGGTTCTCGACCACCTTGCCGTATCCGGAGTCCTCCTGCACCAACCCCCAGCTCACCATCCAGTCGTAGGTGCGCTGGAACTCCTCCTGCGGGTAGGGGCGCGGTTCCACGAACCGCAGCCGGTCCAGCCGGAAGTCCTCGACCGAGAGCCGTTCGATCTCCGGCGGCACCTCGCCGATGAGGTGGTGCAGGTACGGCCGCGGGTCCTCGCCGAGCTTGCGCACCGCCTTCACCACCGCGCGGTTGATCGCCTCGTAGGTGCCGGCGGGCAGGTCGGGGCTCGCGATCTTTGAACCCACGTAGTAGGCCTCCGCCAGCAGCGCCTGGGACTACCTGCCGAGCTACCACACCGGGGTGCTCATCTCCGGGGACGACGTCATCCGCGACCACCCCGACGTGCTGCGGCGGGCGTTGCGCGCCTACTTCGCCTCCTACACCGACGCGAAGGAGAACCACGCGACCTACGTGCCGTGGTTGCAGGGGAAGTTGAAGCTGGACCCGGAGGCCGTCGCGCGCGCCATCCGGCAGGAGGACGACGTGTGGGACGACAACCCGGACGTCGATCCCGCCGCGATCCGGCGCAGCCAGGAGATCGAGGTCGAGGTGGGCAACCAGGACCGGATCTACGACGCGGACCGCTACATCGACCTGCGCTTCATCCCGCAGGAGTTCCGCAAGCCCTTCACCTACCCCCGGCCCCGCGCCGGGCGCTGATCGGACGGGAGCCGTCATGGCGATCTTCGAAGTGCGGTCGGTGCACAAGTCGTTCGGTGCGAACGAAGTGCTCTCCGGCATCGACCTGGACGTGGCCGCGGGCGAGTTCGTCTGCCTGCTCGGGCCGAGCGGTTGCGGGAAGAGCACCCTGCTGGAGGTGCTCGCCGGGTTGCAGGAGCCGAGCTCCGGCGAGGTGCGCTTCCGCGGTGAACCGCTCACCGGGCCGCGGGAGGGCATCGGGGTGGTGTTCCAGGACGCGTCGCTGTACCCGTGGCGCACGGTGCTGGCGAACGTGGAGCTGGGGCTGGAGATCCGCGGGGTGGGCCGGGGCGAACGCCGCGCCGCCGCCCGCGAGCACCTGGACCTGGTGGGGTTGTCCGGCTACGAGGACGCCTACCCGCACCACCTCTCCGGCGGCATGCGGCAGCGGGCGGGCATCGCGCGGGCGCTCACCGCGGAACCGGAGGTGCTGCTGATGGACGAACCGTTCGGGGCGGTGGACCACCTCACCCGGATCCGGCTCCAGCAGGACCTGCTGCGCATCCGCGCGCGGACACGGGGGGGACGGTCGTGTTCGTGACGCACGACGTCGGGGAGGCGGTGTTCCTCGCCGACCGGGTGCTGCTGCTGGCGGCGGGACCGGGACGGGTCGTGCGCACCTTCGACGTCGACCTGCCGCGGCCGCGGGAACGCGGTTCGCTGCCGCTGCTGCAGGAGGAGAGCCGCATCTACCGGGCACTGTCCGAATCGGACGGACGGGCCGAGCCGGTCGGTGGCTGAGCGCCGCGCGGGGTCCGGCGGCGCCGATCCGCGAACCGGCGCCGGTGATCACGACGTTCGGCCGGTGCGGTCCCGGGTCACGCGATCGACCGGGAGTCGTCGTGCGCCGCGTGCGAGCAGCCGATGATCGCGTCCAACCGGTCCCGGGTCCGCACGAGCTCGTCGACCTGCCGGTCGATGCGGTCCCGCTCGGCGACGAGGCGGTCCATCATGGCCGGGTCGGCTTCGCCGGTCTCCACGCACGGCAGCAGGCCGAGGATCAGCTTGCTGGACAGCCCGGCGGCGTAGAGCTGCTGGATGAGCCGCACCCGTTCCACCGCGGCCTCCGAGTAGGTGCGCTGCCCGCTGGCGGTGCGCTCGGCTCGCAGCAGGTGCTGTTCCTCGTAGTAGCGCAGCGCCCGCACGCTCACCCCGGTCCTGGCGGCCAGTTCCCCGATCCGCATCGCGCTTCCTCCTCGTGCCCGCCGGGCAGCGGTGGTAATCCCGGCCACAATCGGTTTCCTCTGACGTCGGCGTCAGGTTTTACCGTAGCGGAAGCACGCACCCCACCGCACCAGTTCCCGAGGAGAACCCGTGTCCAGCAGCAACACCTCCGACCGCGCGGCGAAAGCGCTGTCCCGCCCGTTCGAGCTGGGCGGCACGACCGTGCCGAACCGCATCGCGATGGCGCCGATGACGCGCGACCTCTCCCCCGGCGGAGTGCCCGGCGCGGACGTCGCCGCCTACTACGCGCGCCGCGCCGCCGCCGGCACCGGGCTGATCATCACCGAGGGCACTTACGTGGACCACCCCTCGGCCGGGCTCAGCGACTCGATCCCGCGCTTCCACGGCGAGGACGCGCTGGCCGGCTGGAAGAACGTCGTCGCCGAGGTGCACCAGGCGGGCGGGAAGATCTTCCCGCAGCTCTGGCACGTCGGGATGGCCCGCCCCGCAGGCGCCCCGCCGTTCCCGGACGCCCCGCCGATGGGCCCGTCCGGGCTCGACCTCAAGGGCGAGGAAGCCGGGCACGCGATGACCCGGACCGACCTGGACGCGGTCGTCGAGGCGTTCGCCCAGGCCGCCGCGGACGCCGAACGCGTCGGGTTCGACGGCGTGGAGCTGCACGGCGCGCACGGCTACCTCATCGACCAGTTCCTGTGGGAGCGCACCAACCGCCGCACCGACGCCTACGGCGGCGACCCGGTGTCCCGGACCCGCTTCGCCACCGAGGTCGTGGCCGCCGTGCGCCGGTCGGTCTCCGCCGACTTCCCCGTCGTGTTCCGCACCTCGCAGTGGAAGATGTACGACTACCAGGCGCAGCTGGCCACCACGCCGCAGGAGCTGGAGGCCGTGCTCGCGCCGCTCGCGGAGGCCGGGGTGGACGCCTTCCACGCCTCCACGCGGCGGTACTGGCGGCCGGAGTTCGAGGGCTCCGACCTGAACCTCGCCGGGTGGACCAAGAAGCTCACCGGCAAGCCGTCCATCACGGTCGGCTCGGTGGGGCTGAACCAGGAGTTCACCGGGGCGTTCACCGGCCAGACCTCCGAGATCACCGACATCGATGCACTGGTGGAACGGCTGGAGCGCGACGAGTTCGACCTGGTCGCGGTGGGCCGCGGACTGCTCGCGGACCCGCTGTGGAGCGAGAAGGTGCTCTCCGGGCGCCTGGACGAGGTCGCCCCGTTCAGCTCCGAGCTGCTCACCTCGCTGTACTGACCGCACGCGCGACGGCTCCCGCCGTTCCGGCGAACCGGAGGGCGGGAGCCGTCTCGGCGATGCGTCAGGTCGTGGTCGTCAAGGCCGGGGGCTCACTTGCGCCAGCCGCCCCAGTGGTGGCCCCAGCCCCAACCGTGACCCCAGCCCCAGCCCCAGCCGTGGCCCCAGCCCCAGCCCCAGCCGTGGTGGTGGCGCCGGCCCCAGCCGCCGGAGCTGTGGACGAAGATGCTCTTCACTTGCATGATCATTACCTGCTTCCCACGAACCCGGCAGGCGAAATCAGTTCCGTCCACCGGTGCCTCGGTGCTGCTGCGGATTCGATGGGAGTCGTTCTTCGCGGCCCCGTACGCGTCGGGTGGTCGACTCGGCGGGCCAGGCCCGGCGCGATTGCCCCCAGGTTAGCCCCGCGCGGCGCGCCGGGACCACGGGAATTCGGCCCGCACGCGGTGCGTGGCCGGGGGCGCCCACCTGCGCGGCGCCCCCGCGCGGATCACTCGGTGGCGTTCAGGTCCACGTCCACGGTGAAGTCGTCCTCGCCGTCGAAGTAGTTCGAGTCGTCCTCGGACGGCGAGTAGGTGTCGACGATCATCTTGCCCGCGTCCACGTCGAACTGCAGCAGCCGCAGGTAGCCGAGCCCGCCTTCCGGGGCGCTCTGGTAGTCGGCGAGGATCTCCGGCACGGTGCGACCGCCGCCGAGGTCCTTCACGTTGTGCGTGGCACCGTGGTTGTGCCCGCACAGCACGGCCTTCACGTTGCGGTGCGGCTCGACGATCCGGTCGAAGATCTCCTGGCCCTGCTCGCTGTAGGAGCCGTCGGTCTCCAGGTACGCGTGCACGCTGATGATCACCGGGGTGTCGGGGTGCGCGGCGAGGACGTCCTCCGCCCAGGCGAAGTCCGCCTCCTGCATGTCCCAGGTCAGCGACAACATCATGACCTGCTCGCCCGCCACGTCCACGAGGTCGTAGTGCTGGCGGTTGTTCTCGAACGACTCGCCGCGCACCGGGGAGCCGGCGAACCGGTCGTCACCGAAGTAGTCCGCGTAGAGCCCGTCCACGTCGTGGTTGCCCTCCACGACGCCGTACGGGAACTTCGCGTCGTCCAGCACCTTCATGCTGGCGTCGGCGTTCTTCCACTGGTCCTCGTCATCGGAGTCGTCCACGATGTCGCCGGTGTGCGTCGCGTAGCCGATCTTGCGCTCGGCGGCGTTGTCGACGAGCCACCGGGTCTGCGCGTCGAAGTGCTCGGGGTGGCTCTCCGAGTAGTACTGGGTGTCCGGGATCCAGGCGATCGCGGCGTCGTAGCTGCCCGGGTCGGGCAGCTCGGCGGCACGCGCACCGGGGCCCGCGAGCGCGCTGGGCGCGGCGATCGCGGTGGCGGCGGTCAGGCCGGTGGCGGCCAGGGCGATCAGCAGACGGCGGTCGGGCTTCACTGCGGCTCCTCGGCTCGGCGTACGTCCGGCACATCGTGCCGCCGCCGCGTGGAGCCGGGCCCAAGCCGCGCCGACCCCCTGGTGAACCGCCCCTGAACACGCCGCGATCACCGGATTTCCCGGTTCTCCCGCGAACGACCGGGCGTCCGGCTGGTACGAAACCGTGACGGGACGACGACGAGGTGCGGACGAGCGCGGGACACGGTGGGGCCCATGCACCTCCGAACCCGTTCCTTCGCGCTGCTCTGCGGGCTCGCGCTGACGACGGCGGTGGCGGGCGCGGTTCCCGCGTCGGCCATCGTCGGCGGCACCGAGTCCGCGGAGCCGTACTCGTTCATGGTCTCGCTCCAGTACGACCCGCCCCGCCCGGACGGGCACCGGTGCGGGGCGGTGCTCATCGCGCCGCGGTGGGCGGTGACCGCGGGCCACTGCGCCAACTCGCCGACCGGGGCGACGGCGGGCGTTCCCCGCGGCTGGCAGGTCCGCATCGGATCGCTGGACACCACCACCGGCGGCGAGGTCACCGAGGTCGACGCGTTCTACCGGCGGCACAACTCCTACGACCCGCCCGGCGAGGACATCGCGCTGCTGCACCTGCGCGATCCCGCGCAGGCCCGGCCTGCCCGGCTCGCGGACAGCGCGCCCGCAGTCGGGGCACCCGTCCGGATCCTGGGCTGGGGTGCGGCTGCGGCCGGCTGCGGTGACTTCGACGACCCCGAGTGCTACCCCAGCACGCTGCGCGAAGCCGACACCCGGGTCGTGCCGTTCGCGGAGTGCTGGGACGACGACGGCAGCACCTCGCCGTTGTGCATCGGTCAGGCCGAGCCGCCCGTCGGGCCGGGCATGACGGACTCCGGCGGGCCCGCCCTGGTCCGCGACGGCGACGGGTGGGCGTTGGCCGGGACGGTCATCGGACCCGGCACCAGGGGCACCGACTTCCCCGACATGTACACCGATGTCGCGGCGAACCGCGCCTGGATCGAGGGCATCGTGTCCGGGACCGACGTGCCCCCGTTCGACCCGGTCCCGAACGTGGCGGGCACGGCCGAGGTGGGCGAGTGCCACGGGTCGGTGGTGCGCACCGCCACCGCGCGCCCGGACGATCCGGCGCTGGCGCTGACCAACGGCCACTGCCTGCCGAGCGGACGGCCCGCGCCCGGGTCCGCGGTGGTGGACCGGCCCGCCGACCTGGCGGAACCGGTCACCATCAAGGACTCCGCCGGCTACTCGCTGGCCACCTCCCGCGCGGTCCGGCTGGAGTACGCGACGATGACCGGCACCGACATCGCCCTGTACCGGCTGGACAAGACCTACGCCCAGCTGGGCGCGGAGGGCGCGACCGTGTTCCGGCTGCCCACCACCCCGCTGCGCGCCGGTGACCGGATGTTCCTGTCCCGCCTGGACGGCCGCCCGGAGTGCGCGGTGGAGGCGGTACCGCGGCACCTGCGGGAGGACGGCTACCAGCAGGACGACCCGGTGCGCTATGCCCCCAGCGACACCTGCGCCAGCAGGCCCGGCGATTCCGGCGCGGCGCTGCTGTCCCCGGACGAGCGCACGATCGTGGGCATCAACAACACCTCCAACCGCGACGGCGAGCAGTGCACGAACGACAACCCGTGCGAGGTCGACGAGAACGGGGACGTGACCGCGGTGCGGGGCCGCAGCTACGGCCAGCAGGTGCACCTGATCTCCGCCTGCCTGGCCGCGGGCTCCCGGTGGGACGGGTCCCGGCCCGGCTGCGCGTTGCCTGCCGCAGCGCCCCCGGCCCGCTCGCCCGGCGAGTGACCGGGGCGAGCGGACCGACCGAACGGCTCAACCGAGCTCGGCGACGACCGCGTCGGTGATCTCGGTGGTCTTGGCGGTCCCGCCGACGTCGGGGGTGCGGATGCCCGCGGCGGCGGTGGCGTCGATGGCGTCGCGGAGGCGGGTCGCCTCGGCGGGCAGGCCGAAGTGGTCGAGCATCAGGGCGGCGCTGCCGAGGGCACCCGCCGGGTTCGCCAGGCCCTGCCCGGCGATGTCGGGCGCGGAGCCGTGCACCGGTTCGAACATGGACGGGAACCGGCGCTCCGGGTTCAGGTTGGCGCTGGCGGCGAGGCCCAGGCTTCCCGCCAGCGCCGAACCCAGGTCGGAGAGGATGTCGGCGTTGAGGTTGGAGGCCACCACCACCGACAGGTCCTCCGGCTTGAGCACGAACTTGGCGGCCATCGCGTCGACGAGCACGCTCTCGGTCTCCACGTCCGGGTAGTCGGCGGCGACCCGCTCGAACACCTCGTCCCACAGCACCATGCCGTACTGCTGGGCGTTGCTCTTGGTCACCGACGACACCTTCTTGCGCGGGCGCTGCCGGGCTAGGTCGAAGGCGAAGCGGATGATGCGTTCGCAGCCGTGCTCGGTGAACAGCGCGGTCTGCAGCGCCACCTCGTTGCCGGGTCCGCGGCCGGAGAGGTTCCGCCCGCCGAGCCCCGCGTACTCGCCCTCGCTGTTCTCCCGCACCACCACCCAGTCCAGCTCGGTGTGGTCGGCCTTGCGCAGCGGCGAGGTGATGCCGGGGTGGAAGCGCACCGGGCGCACGTTGGCCCACTGGTCGAAGTTCTGGCAGATGTTGAGCCGCAGCCCCCACAGGCTGATGTGGTCGGGCACCGACGGCCAGCCGACGGCGCCGAAGTAGAGGGCGTCGAAGTCGCGGAGCTGCTCCAGGCCGTCCGCGGGCATCATCCGCCCGGTCTCGGCGTAGTATCCGCAGCCCCACGGGAATTCGGTCCAGTCGAAGGCGAACGCGCCGCCGGAGCCCGCCGCGAGGGCGTCGAGCACGGTGCGACCGGCGGCGACGACCTCCTCGCCCACCCCGTCGGCGGGGATGGCGGCGATGCGGAAGGTGCGGGTGGCGGGTGCTGCTGGCATCGGTCACTCCTGGGGGTCGCTGCGGGCGGTGGTGGCCCGAGTGAAGCCCGGCGGCGCAGCGCGCGTCCAAGACGCGTTAGCGATGCGATGCATAGGCCGGGCCTATCCGCGCCGTTCAGCGGGCCTCGTCCAGGTAGTCGGCGGCCCGGTGCTCGCGGGCGACCGCGCGGAACGCTTCGGCGATCGGGGTGAGCGGGGCGGTGCGGCTCAGCAGCGCCACGTGCAGCCGGGCCGGGTGGTCGATGCGGGCGAGGCGCAGCCCGCAGCGCCGGGCCAGCGGCGCCCACGCGGCGGGCAGCACGGCGAGCCCCACGCCTTGCAGCACCAGCGGCAGGATCGACGTCCGGTGCGCCACTTCGGCGGCGATCCGCACCGGCACTCCCCCGGCGAGCGCGTCGTCGACGATGCCGCGCATCAGGCTGCCCGGCGGGGAGGCGATCAGCCGCGCGTCGGCGAGGTCGGCGAGCCGCACCGGATCCGCGGCGGGGAACTCATGCTCCGGGGCGCCGACGAGCAGGAAACCCTGCTCCTCCAACGGGATCACCTCGACCCCTGGCGCGCGCGGCGGCGCGGGAGCGCCGACGAGACCGAGCTCGCAGGCGCCCTGCTTGATCAGCTGCACCACCTCGTCGGCGGTGAACGCCGCGTCGGCACCGACGACGACGCCGGGGTGGCGCCGGGCGAACTCGGCGGTGAGCGCGCCGAGCGGTTCGATGCCGGGCGAGGGCATCGTGGCGAGTTCCACCCGCCCACGCAACACGCCCTTCACCGAGTCCACGGTGGCGCGCGCGGCCCGCAGGTCCCGCAGCACCTGCCGCGCCGGGCCGACGAGTTCGCGGCCCGCGTTGCTGATCACCACGCCGCGCCCGACCCGGTGGAACAGCCGCACCCCGAGTTCGCGTTCGAGCCCGGCGATGGCCTGCGACAGCGACGGCTGCGCGAGGTGCAGCGCCTGGGCGGCGCGGCCGAATCCGTCGTGGTCGACGACGGCGAGGAAGTACTCCAGCTGCCGGGTGTCCATCGGGTCGGCCTCCCGCGTCGGGCGTCGTCGCAGCGTGCGCGGCATTCATTCGGTGAACCTATGGCTCGGGTAGCAACTTACTCTTGGACGCCGCGACGGCGGCCGGGCCACCGTGGTTCCCACGTTCCGGCCGGGTCGAGGAGGATTCATGGGGCGGGTGCTGGTCGCGCTCGATTCGTTCAAGGGTTCGCTCGACGCGGCCACCGCCACCGCCGCCCTCGCCCGCGGGTTGCGCCGGCACCGCAGCCGGCCGGAGGTGCTGGAGCATCCGGTCGCCGACGGCGGCGAGGGCACCTTGGACGCGTTCGAGGCGGCCGGGTTCGAGCGGGTGCCGGTGCGGGTGCGCGGCCCGGTCGGCGGCGAGGTGATCACCGGTTTCGCGCACCGCGACGGCATCGCGGTCGTCGAGTCCGCGGACGCGTCCGGCCTGGGCAGGCTCCCGGGCCCGCCGTCGCGGGAGACCGCGGTGGCGGCGTCGACCTGCGGCACCGGGCAGGTGATCGCGGCCGCGCTGGACGCCGGGCACCGCGAGGTGGTGGTCGGGCTCGGCGGCAGCGCGAGCACCGACGGCGGCGCCGGGCTGCTGGCCGCGCTCACCGGGCGGGACCCGGAGCTCCCCCGGTCGGCCGAGCTCGCCGGGCTGCACGCCCGGCTGCGCGGGCCGGACGCGGCGCGGCTGGTGGTGGCCTGCGACGTGGACAACCCGCTGTGCGGGCCGCACGGCGCGGCCGCGGTCTACGGGCCGCAGAAGGGCGCCGACGCCGCGCTGGTCGCCGAACTCGACCGGGACCTGCGGGAGTGGGCCCGGGAGCTGGCGGCCGCGACCGGGCGGGCGGTCGCGGACTCGCCCGGCGCCGGAGCGGCCGGTGGCGCCGGGTTCGCGCTGCTGGCGCTCGGCGGACGGCGGGCAGCGGGCATCGAGCTGGTGCTCGACCTGACGGGCCTCGCCGACCGACTCGCCGGCGCGGACCTCGTCGTCACCGGTGAAGGCGCGCTGGACCGGCAGACGTTGCGCGGCAAGGCACCGGCCGGGGTGGCGCGCGCCGCCCGGGACGCCGGTGTCCCGATCGTCGCCGCGGCAGGCCGGAATCGGCTGTCCACTCCGGACTTGGCGGCGGCCGGGTTCGCCGCGGCGTTCGCGCTCGCCGACCTCGAGCCCGACCCGGCGCGCTGCATGCGCGACGCCGCACCGCTGCTGGAACGGCTCGGCGCGCGCATCGCCGAACGGCTGCTCCCCCGCGGCTGATCCCGGACCCCACCCGAACGACGTGCAGGAGAGTGCAATGACGCATACCGCACCGCAGTCCGCCCCGAAGCCCTGGTACCGGCAGTTGTACGTGCACGTGCTGATCGCCATCGTCGTGGGCGTGCTCCTCGGGTGGTGGCGGCCCGAGCTCGGCGAGGCCATGCAGCCGATCGGCACCACGTTCATCGCGGCGATGAAGATGCTGATCGGGCCGATCGTGTTCCTCACCATCATCGGCGGCATCGCCAACGTCGCCGACCTGAAGAAGGTCGGCATCACCGGGTTGAAGGCGCTCACCTACTTCCAGCTGGGCACGATCGCCGCGCTGGTGCTGGGGCTGGTCGCCATCAACGTCACCCGGCTCGGCGTCGGAGTGCACGCCCGGCCGGAATCGCTGCACGCGAGCGGGAACGCCCAGCAGTACATCGCCGACGGCGAAGGGCAGCACTGGTGGGAGCTGCTCACCCACCTGGTCCCGGAGAGCTTCTTCGGCGCGTTCGTCGACGGCGACATCCTGCAGATCATCTTCCTGGCCGTGCTGTTCGGCATCGCCGTCAAAGCGGTCGGGCCGGTCGGCGAGCCGATCATCGCCGGGGTGAACCGGCTGACCGAGGTCGTGTTCAAGGTCCTGGGCTTCGTGATGAAGGCCGCGCCGCTGGGCGCGTTCGGCGCGATGGCCTACGCGGTCGGCGCGTTCGGGGTGTCCACGTTGAGCAGCCTGGGCACGCTGATCGCGCTGTTCTACGGGACTTCGCTGTTCTTCGTGGTGGTGGTGCTCGGCGGGGTGCTGGGCGCCTACGTGCGGTTGAACATCTTCCGGTTGTTCCGGTACTTCAAGGAGGAGTTCCTGCTGGTGCTCGGCACGTCCACCGCGGAGCCGGCGCTGCCGGGGCTGATGCGGAAGCTGACGGCGCTGGGCGCGGACCGCGCGACGGTGGGGCTCGTGGTGCCGACCGGGTACAGCTTCAACCTGGACGGCGCGGCGATCTACCTGTCGCTGGCGGCGCTGTACATCGCGCAGGCCACCGACACGCCGTTGAGCATCGGGCAGCAGCTGGGCCTGCTGGCGGTCATGCTGCTGACCTCGAAGGGCGCGGCCGGGGTCGCGGGCGGCGGGTTCATCGCGCTCACCGCCACGTTGTCCACCATCGGCACGGTGCCCGCTGCGGGCATCATGTTGATCTTCGGCATCGACAAGTTCATGTCGGAGTGCCGGGCGCTGGTGAACTTCTACGGCAACGCGGTCGCGACGCTGGTGATCGCCAAGTGGGACGGGGCGCTCGACGTGGACCGCGCGCGAGCGGTCCTCGCCGACCCCACCGGAGCCGCGAACCCCGCCACGACCCCGAATTCCGATACCTCGACCGACCACGAAGCTCCGACCCCGAGCGATCCTCCCACCACTCCGGCGAAGACCGGCCCCGCGGAGGACGCAGTGGACCCCGCCATCCGCTGACGGCGTCCGCGTCGCGACGAAGAGCGTTGCCGCCCTGCCTTCGGACCTGCCCGGCTGCCGCTACCCGCTCACCACGCGAAGAACCCGATCCCCGTCTTGCGGCCGAGTTCCCCGCGCTCGACCTTGTCCCGCAGCAGCTGCGGCGGGGCGAACCGCTCGCCGAGCGTGGCGCGCAGGTGTTCGGCGATGGCGAGCCGCACGTCGAGCCCGACGAGGTCGGTGGAGCGCAGCGGCCCCATCGGATGCCGGTAGCCGAGCCGCATCGCGGTGTCCACGGATTCGGCGTCGGCGACGCCCTCTTCGAGCATCCGGATCGCCTCCAGGCCGAGCAGCACGCCGAGGCGGCTGGTGGCGAAGCCCGGCGAGTCCCGCACCTGCACTTCGGTCTTGCCGAGGCCGCGCACCCAGTCGCGGGCGCCGCCGAGCACGTCCGCGGCGGTGTCCGGACCGGCGACGAGCTCCACGAGCTGCGAGGCGGGCACCGGGTTGAAGAAGTGCATCCCGAGGAACCGCCGCGGTTCGCGCAGGGCCGCGGACAGTTCGGCGATCGGCAGCGAACTGGTGTTGGAGGCCAGCACCGCGTCCGGGCCGAGCACGTCCTCCACCGCGGTCAGCACGTCGACCTTGAGCTCCAGCTGCTCGGGCACCGCTTCGACGACCAGCTCGACGCCGCCCGGCAGGTCCGCGACGTCGGTCAGCACCCGCAGCCTGGCGAGCAGGTCCGCGGGGCCCTCGGCGAGCTTGCCGCGGTCGGCGGCCCGCCGGACGCTGCCCGCGATCCGGTCGGTCGCGGCGGCGGCGCCGTCCGCGCCGCTCTCCACGATGGACACGTCGGCGCCTGCGATGGCGAAGGTCTGCGCGATGCCCGACCCCATCCGGCCGCCGCCGATGACGGCGACCTCGCCGGGGACAGCTGGTGTGCTCATGACTTTCCTCCGCTCCCAGGACCGGGGTGGCGCCCCGGCGTCGTCAGTGCCTGCTGCCACCGCGGACGGCCCGCTCCGCCGGACCGGGACCGGCGGAGCGGTCCCGGACCGGCGCGGGGCGCGCTGGCCGGGGCCCATTCTTAACCGTCCGGTCGGTCGGTGATCAACCCGGTCCCCCGGTAGCGGGCTCCCGGTACGGCCGATCCGGTGAACGGCGGTGCGGCCGGTGGGCGCAGCACCGCCGTCACAGCCCCAGCATCACCGTCTTCGCCTCGGTGTAGGCGTCGAGGACGTCGGTGCCGTGCTCCCGGCCGAGACCGGACTGCTTGAACCCGCCGAAAGGCACGCTCCCGCTGCTCATCTCCTGCCCGGAGTTGATCCACACCGTGCCGGCGCGCAGCCGCGCGGCGGTGCGGTGCGCGGTGCCGACGTCGCGGGTCCACACCGAGGCGGACAGCCCGTAGGTGGTGTCGTTGCCCGCCCGCACCACCTCGTCCTCGTCGGTGAACGGCTGCAGCGCCGCGACGGGCCCGAAGATCTCCTCCCGCGCGACCCGCATGTCCGCGGTGACGTCGGTGAGCAGCGTCGGCGGCACGAACAGCCCGCCGATGCCCGTGCCACCCGCGGCGATCGTGGCGCCTTCCTGCCGGGCGAGGTCCAGGTAGGAGGTGACGCGCTCGTAGTGCCCGCGGAACGCCAGCGGCCCCATCAGCGCCCGCGGGTGGAACGGGTCGCCGATCGGGATGCGCGCGAGCTCCGCGGTCAGCAGCTCGGCGAACCGATCGCGCACGGGTTCCTGCACGAAGATGCGGCTGCCCGCCACGCACGCCTGCCCGCTGCCTGCGCAGAACCCCATCGCGGCCTGCGCGGCGGCGGCCTCCAGGTCGGCGTCGGCGAACACGATCGCGGGCGATTTCCCGCCCAGTTCCAGGGTGACGCGCGCCAGCGAGTCCGCGGAGGTGCGCACGATGTGCTTGCCGACCTCGCCCGAGCCGGTGAAGCTGATCTTGTCGACACCGGGGTGCGAGATCAGCGCCTGCCCGGTCACGTCGCCCGGACCGGTGATCACGTTGACCACCCCGGCGGGAAGTTCGGCGGCCAGCAGGCCCGCGAGCCGCAGCGCGCTGAGCGAGCTCTGCTCGGCCGGTTTGAACACCACGGTGTTGCCGGTCGCCAGGACGGGCGCCAGCTTCCACGCGGCCTGCAGCAGCGGCCCGTTCCAGGCGACGATCGCGCCGACCACGCCGACCGGCTGGCGCAGCACGTAGTGCAGGCGGGACGGGTCGGTCGGGCCGACCTGGCCGTAGAGCTTCGTGGGCCAGCCCGCGTAGTGCCGGAACACCTCGGCGGCGTGCTCGACCATGCCGCGGGTCAGCGCCAGCGGTGCGCCCATCTCCAGCGAGTCGAGGGTGGCGAGCTCCTCCTGGTGCTCCCGCAGCGCGTCGGCGATGCGCAGCAGCGCGTCGCCGCGGCGCTGCGGGCTCAGCGCGGACCAGGACGGGTCGTCGAACGCGGCGCGGGCGGCGGCGACCGCGGCGTCCACGTCGCCCGCGTCGGCGAGGGCGATCTCGGCGAGGTCCTGCTCGGTGGCCGGGTCGACGGCCGGGAACGACGCACCCGCGCGGGCCTGCCGCCACTCCCCTCCGATGAACAGCCCGTGCGGGCGTGCCAGGAATGCGGGGCGCGGGCGCGGCGTGGACGCGTCGAGGGACAGCGGTGCGGGCACGGTTTCCTCCGGTGGTTCGGCGACCGCGCGCTTCGCGGCCGTGCCACGACTCTGCGGCCTGCACGCGGAAACCTCGGAGGTCCGCGGACCCTAGGAATCCCCGACCCACCTTCGAGGATCGCCGTCAGGCGCCGGTGATCACCATCGAGATCAGCACCACCACGAGCAGCACCAGGTACGCCCCCGCGTGCACTCGGTCCGGGATCCGCCCGGTCACCCGCTTCGTCACCGCGATCGCGGGCAGCGAACCGCACAGCAGCGCCGCCGCGGCGAGCAAGTCGACGAATCCGATCCGCCCCGCCACGGCCACCGCCGGGGACCCGAACGCGTACACGGCGGTCCCCGCGAGCGCGATCGGCACGCTCAGCGGGTTCGCCATCGCCGCGGCGTCCGCCATCGGGAAGCCCCGGCGCCGCAGCAGGGGGACGGTCAGCACGCTGCCCCCGACTCCGAGCAGTGCGGCCACCGCGCCGATCCCGGTGCCGCCCGCGGTCGTGGTGGCGCGGCCGAGCGGGCGCGGCGGCACGGCGCGGTCCCGGGAGCCGAGGAACCCGCTGCGAAACAGCCCGTCCACGATGGCGATCGCCAGGTACGCCACGAACAGCAGGTGCAGCACCCCGTCCGGCACCAGCCCGGCCAGCAGCGACCCGAACACCGCGCCGACCGAGATGAACAGCACCAGCGGCCACAGGTAGTCGCGGCGCAACCGCCCGGCGCGGGCCTGCGCCAGCGTCGCCGACACCGAGTTCACGATCATCACCGCGGTCGAGGTCGCCACCGCCACGTGCATCGCCTCGGACCCGGAGGTGGCGACGACGAACCCGAACACCACCGGCACGGTCACGAACCCGCCGCCGAAGCCGAACAGCACCGTGGTGATGCCGGTCAGGCAGCCGAAGCAGAACAGCACGAGGAAGGAGATCAGCACTTCCAGCACGCTAGGCGCCCGGCGCACTGGCCCGCATTCGTCGTCCGGCCACGTTCCTCCGAGCACTCGCCGAACCGGGCATACCATCGCGGGGTGCGCAACGTGCCGATCGCGGAGCTGGAGGACCTGGACCGGCCGGTGCTGGCGATCGGCACCGACTACCCGCCGGGCCACCTGCTTCCGATGCACCGCCACCGCCGCGCGCAGCTGCTGTACGGCGCGACCGGGGTGATGCGGGTGGAGACCGCGGACGGCGACTGGACGGTCCCGGCGCACCGCGCGGTGCTCGTCCCCGCCGGGACCGATCACCAGGTGCTGATGAACGGCGTGACCACCCGCAGCCTGTACCTGGAACCGCGGGCGGTGCCGTGGTTCCCGGACCGGTGCCGGGTGGTGGAGGTGTCGCCGCTGCTGCGCGAACTGCTGCTGGCCGCGGTGGACGTGGAGCCCGAGTACGACCCGGCCGGGCGGGACGGCGCGCTGGTGGAGCTGGTGCTGCACGAGATCCGGTCGCTGGCGCCGCTGCCGTTCGACCTGCCGCTGCCGCGCCACCCGGGGCTGCGCCGGTTGTGCGAACGGTTCCTGGCCGCCCCGGACGTGCACGACCCGAGCTCGCGGTGGGCGGCGGAGCTGCACGTCGGCGAGCGCACCTTCAGCAGGCTGTTCCCGGCGCAGACCGGGTCGACCTTCCACGCGTGGCGGCAGCGGGCGTGCGCGCTGCACGCGGTGCGGTCGCTGGCGTCGGGGCGCACCGTCACCTCGGTCGCCGCCGAGCTGGGCTACGGCAACCCGGCGGCGTTCACCACGATGGTCAAGCGGGAGACGGGCTCGGCGCCCAGCGCGTTCCGGCCGTGACGGCTCCGGCCGCGCTCAGCCGGCGCCGGTCGGGTCCTCGTCGGTGCGGTCGCGCGCGGCCCGCTGCTCGTGCACGGCGTCGCGGTGCTTGGCGTGGGCGCGGCGCAGCGAATCCCGCAGGCCCGGCTCGTCGTGGATCTCGGCCCGGAACTTCGCGGGCAGCGCGTCGAGCCGGCGCTCTTCGTCGAGCAGCTTCTCGTAGGTGCGCTGCCGGGCCGCCGGATCGGTCTCGTAGCCCTCGTCGAGGTACTGCTCGGCGTGCCTGCGGGCCCCGGCGATGGTGTTCTTCGCCCGGCCCCGCGCGCTCAGCAGCGAGGCCAGCACGGTGATCACCAGCACGCCGATGATCACGCCCAGGGACACGCCGGTGCTGATCTCCACGACGTGCACCGGCCGGCCGCCGTTGATGAACGGCACGTTGTTCTCGTGCAGGGCGTGCAGCACGAGCTTGACGCCGATGAACCCGAGGATGACCGCCAGCCCGTACGACAGGTAGATCAGCCGGTCCAGCAGCCCGTCGATGAGGAAGTACAGCTGCCGCAACCCCAGCAGCGAGAACGCGGTGGCCGTGACCACCAGGTACACGTTCTGGGTGAGCCCGAAGATCGCCGGGATCGAGTCGAGCGCGAACAGCAGGTCGGTACCGCCGATGGAGACCATCACCAGCAGCATCGGGGTGAGCATCCGCTTGCCGTCGACGTGGGTGAACAGCTTGTCGCCGTCGTAGTCGTCGCTGGTGTGGAAGAACCGCTTGGCCAGCCGGATGATCACGTTGTCGGCGGTGCGGTCCTCGGAGTCCGAGGACCGCAGCAGGTTCCCCGCCGTGATGAGCAGGACGAGCCCGAACAGGTAGAACACCCACGCGAGGGTGTTGATCAGCGCGGCGCCGATGAAGATGAACCCGGTCCGCGCGAACAGCGAGAACACGATGCCGAACAGCAGCACCTTCTGCTGGTCGGCGTGCGGCACCTTGAAGCTGGAGATGATGATCAAGAAGACGAACAGGTTGTCCACCGACAACGCCTTCTCGGTGACGTACCCGGCGAAGTACTCCGCGCCCATCGTGGTCCCGCCGAAGATCCACACGAGCAGGCCGAACACGATGGCGATGCCGACGTAGAGCGCCGACCACACCGCCGCCTCCCGCAGCCCCGGGGTGTGCGGCTTCCGGACGTGGAAGACGTAGTCGAACAACAGCAGGCCGATGATGACGACGATCGTCAGGATCCAGACGTAACCGGGAACGCTCATCTCAGGCCAGCCAGGCCAGCGCGGCGACGACGAGCGCGCCGGTGCCGGTGCGCAGCGTCGGCTGGAGCACCGGCGCGAAGGTGCCGGAGTGGTTGACCGGGATGTCCTGCGCGACCCGGCCCTCCCTGCTGGCCCGTTCGAACCGATCGGGGTCGGTGCCGCCGAACGCCCAGTACGAGTACGGAATCCCCCAGGCGGCGGGCAGGTCGCCGAAGTCCTCGCTGGCGGTGACCCGCCCGATGTCCTCCACCCGGTCGGCGCCGAAGTGGCCGGTGAGCGCGGCGGTGACCTTCTCGGTGGTGCCGGCGTCGTTGTCGGTGAGGGAGAACCGGGCGACCATCTCGAACTCGGGTTCCCGCGGGGAACGGGACGCCTGGCACTCGGCGCGGACGATGCGCTCCACCGCGTCGAGGACCTGGCTGCGCGTCCGCTCGTCGTAGGTGCGCAGGTTCAGCTCGATGGTCGCCTGGTCCGGGATGACGTTGCTCTTCGTTCCGGCGAGGATGCTGCCGACGGTGAGCACCACCGGGTCGGTGGGCGCGACCTCGCGGGACACGACGGTCTGCAACCGCACCACGATGTGCGCGGCGAGCACCACCGGGTCGACGGTCGCCTGCGGCATCGAGCCGTGCCCGCCGCGGCCGTGCACGGTGATGCGCATGCTGTCGGCGGCGGCGAACGTCGGTCCGGCGTGGGTGCCGACGATCCCGGCCGGGTACGGCATCACGTGCTGGCCGAGGGCGACGTCGGGTTTCGGCACCAGGTCCGCCAGCCCGTCGTCGACCATGCCCTGCGCGCCGTCCCCGGCCTCTTCGGCGGGCTGGAACAGGGCGATGACGGTGCCGCTCCAGTGCTCGGTGCCCGCCGCGAGCAGTTGCGCGGCGCCGAGCAGGCAGGTCACGTGCACGTCGTGGCCGCAGGCGTGCATGACGGGCGAGCCCTCGCCGTCCGCGCCGGAGGTGGCGGTGCTGGCGTAGGGCAGTCCGGTCGCCTCCCGCACCGGCAGCGCGTCCATGTCGGCGCGCAGCAGCACCACCGGGCCGGATCCGTTGCGCAGCACCCCGACGACTCCGGTGCCGCCGACGCCGGTGTGCAGCTGGTAGCCCTGCTCGCGGAGCCGTCCGGCGACCTTCTCCGCGGTGCGGTGCTCCTGGTGGGACAGCTCCGGGTGCTGGTGCAGGTCGCGGTAGAAGTCCTCCTGCCAGCTCGTGGCGTCCTCGGCTCCCGCGAGCACGGACGAGACGGGATCGGCGGTCATGGCGGCTCCTCGCTCTGTCGGACTCCCTTGGATTGTGCGCAGCGGCCGGAGCGTTCGCCGGGCGGCGACCGCGGAAACCGTCGCGGCCGGTCAGTCCTGCTCGCGGGAGCCGCGGCCGGGCGCGGTGGGGACGTTGAGCTCGAACACGACGCCGGACATCCGGATCGCGAAGCACACCGGCGCGGCCACCCCCGCCACCACCAGCGGCCCCAGGTCGAGGTGCGCGGCGCCCACCGCGATCCCGGCCCCGACCAGCGCGGGCACCGCGTACAGGTCGCTGACCAGCACGGTCGGCACCTTCCGCAGCATCACGTCGCGCAGCGTGCCGCCGCCGACGGCGGTGAGGCCGCCGAGCAGCACCGCCTGCACGCCGCCGAGCCCGAACTCCAGCGCCTTCGTCGCCCCGGTCACGCAGAACACGCTCAGCCCGATCGCGTCGAACACCACGATGAGCACGGTGAACCGCTCCAGCGGCAGGCTCAGGAAGAACGCCACCAGCGCGCCCGCCGCGGCCGCACCCAGGTACGCGAGGTCGCTGAACGTGGCGGGCGGCAGCGACTGGATGAGCACGTCCCGCAGGATTCCGCCGCCCAGCGCGGTCATCATCCCCAGCGTCAGCACCCCGACCAGGTCGAGCCGCACGGCCCGCACCGCGGTGAGCGCCCCGTTGAGGCCGAACGCGAACGTCCCGACCAGGTCCAGCACCAGCAGCAGCTGCGACGACTCCGCCATCCCAGCAGTGTGCAACCGGGTGCCGCGCCACGGGCACCGGGTGCGCTAGAGCTCGGTGCTCTTGGTGGCGTTGCCGTGGGCGAGGTGGACCGGGTAGCGGGACTCGTTGCGGTCGATCTTGTCGTGCGCGGCCCGGACGAGGTCGATGCCGGTGGCTTCGGCGAACTGCACCAGGTACAGCAGGACGTCGGCGGCTTCGTCGGCGAGCCGCCCGGTCAGCTCGCCGTTCGCGAGCCCGTCGGCGACGGCGGTGTCGTCGAGCCACTGGAGTTCGGCGATCAGCTCCCCCGCTTCGCCGCCGAGGGCCATCGCGAGGTTCTTCGGGGTGTGGAACCGGCCCCAGTCCCGCGCTTCGGCGAAGCCGCGCAGCCGGGACCGGAGCTCTGCGATGCTGTCCATGCGGTCACGGTAGCGGCGGGCGCGATCAGCTCCGCGGGGCGCTCCCGGCGAACTGCATGGCCTTGTACGGCCAGTTCCGCTCGGTGTTCCACTGGCTCACCACGAGGTGCAGGTCGTCGAGCGTGGAGCCGGGCACGATGTAGCCGCCGTAGAGCTGCGCGACGTGCCCGCTGGAGTGGTCCTCACCGGGCCAGGACGAGCCGTGCACGGCGGTCGCGCGCGGCGCCTCGTACAGGTTCGCGGTGGGCACGTCCAGGTTCAGCACGTCGATCCGGTAGTCGCCCGCGTTGAACAGCGACAGCAGCCACCGGCCGCCGACGGGCCGCAGGCACAGCTCGCCGTAGGCACCGGTGAGCGCGATCGTCGGCGGGTTGCCCCACGCCCACCGGCCGTCGCGGAACCCCCAGCCCTCCCAGGCACCGGGATCGGTGATCCGGTCGGCGGGCACCCGGTGCAGCAGCAGGCCCTGGTCGCGGCGGAAACCGGTGGTGAACGCGTACGCGTAACCGTCGTCGCCGAGCCCCCAGGTCAGCATCTGGAACAGCCCGCCGTGCAGGTCGCCGGGCCAGGTGGTGCCGGTGTGCTGCCAGGTCTCGCCGTTGTCGGTGGAGCTGTGCACCTCGGTCCAGTGCACGTTGCCGATCCCCTCGCACACCATGACGTGCAGGTACATCACGTCCCCGACGGTGATCAGGTCGGTGGGGATGACGGTGCTGACGCGCCGCCCCTGGATCACGGAGTCGTGCTGGTACGGCAGCGCTTGCCCGGCGTAGGAGTCGGGCCCGGCGGAGCCGGTCCAGCCGATGCCCGCGGTGGCGGTGGCCGGATCGGCGAACAGGACCACCGGGGAGCGCCAGCCGGGACCGCCGACGCCGGCGCGTTCGAAGGTGTCGCCGAAGACCGACACGATCCGCCCGTCCGGTGCCTGCGCCATCACCCCCAGGTCGGTGCCGCCGATGCCGAACCGGTCCGTCACGCCCGGTCCGGTCAAGTCCTTCACCTTGCGCACCCGCTGGCCGTCCTCTCGGTCCCGCACCGGCCGGTCCGGTGCCGTCACCCGACTGTAGGTGCGCGGGCCCCGGTGATCGCACGCCGGGCGCGGCGCTAATCGGGGTTCGCCGCGTCGGCCGCGGGCTCGGAACCGGCCTGCGCCGGCCGCTCGGCACCCGGCTCCGGCGGCCGCTCGGCACCGGCCTCCGCCGCCGGTCCGGCACCCGGCTCCGCCGGTTCGGCACCTGGCTCCGGCGGCGGTTCGGCGAGCGCCCGGATGCCCGCGTTGAGCAGCGCGATGACCGGTACCGAGAACACCGCGCCCGCCACGCCCGCGCCGAGGAACCCGGCGGTCACGCCGAGGACGATCGCCAGCGGGTGCAGCCGCACCGCGTGCCCGAGGATCAGCGGCTGCAGCACGTGCCCCTCCAGCTGCATGACGCCGACGACCACCGCGAGCACGATGATCGCGGGCAGCGGCCCGGTCGTGACCAGCGCCATGAGCACCGCGATCGAGCCGGTGATCATCGCGCCGACGTAGGGCACGAACGCGCCGAGGAACACCAGCGCGGCCAGCGCCGCCGACAGCGGCACTCCGACGAGGGCGCAGCCGACGCCGATGCCCACCGCGTCCATCAGCGCCACGGCCGCGCTCGCCCGCACGTAGGCGACCAGCGAGTGGAACGCGTGCTGCCCGGCCACGTCCACCCGGTCCCGCACGTGGGCGGGCACGGCGACCCGCAGCGCGAACCGCCAGATCCGGCCGCCGTCGCGCAGGAAGAAGATCAGCGTGAACAGCGCCAGCAGCAGTCCGCTGCCGACGCTGAGCACGGTCGTCGCGGTGCTCACCGCCCCGGCGGTGAGCCCGCTCTGGCTGGTGCGCAGGTAGTCGGTGATGCGCTGCACCCAGTCGTCCAGCTGTCCCTGGCTGAGCCGCAGCGGCCCGGTGCGCAGCCAGTGGTGGACGCCCTCCACGGTCTGCGCGGCCTGCGCCTGCAACCCGGGCAGCCCGTTGATCACGGTGATGACCACGAGCGCGAGCACCCCGCCCACCACCACCAGCCCGAGCAGCAGCGCCAGCACGGTCGCGGCGGTGCGCGGCACTCCCCAGCGGGTGAGCCGGTCGACCAGCGGCGCCAGCAGCGCGGCCAGCAGCAGCGCCACGCCGAGCGCGATCACCAGCTCCGCGAGCACCGACGCGATCCGCCCCAGCACGAACAGCACCGCCGCGATCGCGAGCAGCCGCCAGCTGACGGCGCCCGCGACGCGCAGTCCGCGCGGCACGTCGGGTGCCTCCCGTTGTTCCACACCGCACGTGATCGCCCGAACCGGTCGGGATTAAACGTGGCCCGGCCGGGCCCGGGCGTGTCGGCGGTGGCTGGTAGGAGTTCTCCGACGCGGGACGAGCGGCCGGTGGGCCGGGTGGGAGCGAAGCGATGCCGTTCGCCGACGAGCTGGTGGGCGCCGACGTGGCGCGGGACCTGGCGCGGGTGTTCGAGGGAGCGACCGGCGCACCGCCGCACGCGGTGCGGGCCGCGGCGGCGCGGCTGGGCCCGCTGGGCCTGCGGCAGCGCTGCGACCTGCTGCGGGACGCGCTGCTGGCGGACGTGCCGGGTGATTCCGCCGCGCTGCTGGACGCGGTGCGGGCGGCGCGCGAGTCCCCCGAGTTCACCGGCTGGCTGGTGTGGCCGGTGACCGAGGCCGTGGTCGCCCGCGCCGTGGCGGAGGGCACCGGAACGGCGTTCGACGCGGCGTTGGATTCGCTGGCGGAGCTGACCCCGCTGCTGAGCTCCGAGTTCGCGCTCCGCGGCCTGCTGGAGCAGGACCTGCACCGCGCGCTGGGCCGGATCCGGGAGTGGACGGCTTCCCCCGACGAGCACGTGCGGCGGCTCGCGTCCGAGGGCACCCGGCCGTACCTGCCGTGGGCGAAGCGGGTGCGGGCGCTGCTGGCCGAACCGACCGCCACGGTGCCGATCATCGACGCGCTGCACGGCGACACCAGCGACTACGTGCGCCGCTCGGCCGCCAACCACCTCAACGATCTCAGCCGCGACCACCCGGAGCTGGTCGTGGAGACCGCCGCGCGCTGGCTCGGCGAGCCGGGCGAGCACACCTCGCGGGTGGTGCGGCACGGGCTGCGGACGCTGGTCAAGCAAGGCCACCCGGGGGCGCTGGCGCTGCTCGGCTACTCCCCCGCGCCGCAGGTGCGGGTCGGGGAGCTGTCGCTCGACGCGGGCAACGTCGCCATCGGCGGGGCGCTGGAGTTCCGCAGCACCCTGGTCAACACCGGTGCCGAACCGGTCGCGCTCGCCGTCGACTACCTGGTGCACCACCGGAAGGCGAACGGCGGGCGGACCGCCAAGACCTTCAAGCTCACCACCCGGACGCTCGAACCGGGCGGCACCTGGGAGCTGGCCAAGCGCCACTCGTTCCGGGAGATCACCACCCGCCGCTACCACCCGGGCGGGCACGCGGTGGAGCTCCAGGTCAACGGGGTCGTCCGCGCCCGCGCCGAGTTCACGCTGACCGCCGCCCGCTGAGCCGTGCCGCCGCGAGATCGTCGGTGGCGTCTGGTTCCATCGGGAGCGGATGATCATTCGCGGAGCTGGAGGTGCGGTGGTGCGGGAGGCGACCGGGGGTTCGGTGGCGCGCTGGGTCGAGGTGTACCTGGAGCACCTGCAGGCCAGGAAGCTCGCCGCGAACTCGCTGCGCGCCTACCGGCTGGACCTGGGTTCGGTGGGTGCGGCGCTGGCCGAGATCACCGGCACCCGCGTCGCGGAGCTGCCGGTGGCGGAGGTGACCGCCACCGAGCTGCGCTCCGCGTTCGCCCGGCACGCCGCGGCGCGCTCGGCGTCCTCGGTCACCCGCGCCTGGTCCACCTGGAACGGGTTCTTCGGCTTCCTGGTGGTGGAGGGCGCCGTCGGCGGCAACCCCATGCAGGTGGTGCCGAAACCGCGCAGCGCGCCGCCGACGCCGAAACCGCTGCAGGGCGAGGACACCCCGGAACGCCTGCTGCGCCTGGTCGCCGAAGGCGGGCGCCGGGCCCGGAACCCGTGGCCGGAGCGGGACCTGGCGGTGCTGGCGGTGCTGCTGTGCACGGGGGTGCGCTCGGCGGAGCTGCTGGACCTCACGGTCGCGTCGCTGGCCGGGCGTCCCGGCGACCGGCGGCTGCACGTGCGCGGGAAGGGCGGCAAGAACCGGTCCATCCCCATCGAGGGCGCGCTGGACGAGGTCGTCGGCGCCTACCTGAGCTCGCGGCGGGTGCGGTTCGGCGACCGGCTGCCCGGTGCCGAGCCGTTGTTCGTGGACCACCGCGGCGAGCCGCTGCGCCGCGGCGGGTTGCAGTACCTGGTGCGCCAGTCGCTGCGCGCGGCCGGGATCTCGGACCGGGTGCAGCGCGGCGCGATGGTGCACGCGCTGCGGCACACGTTCGCGACGCGGCTGGCCGAGGACGGGGCGAACGCGGCGGAGATCGCGAAGCTGCTCGGCCACGCGTCGATCAACTCCAGCCAGACCTACATCGACGTGACCGCCCGCGAGCAGCGGATGTCGGTGCGCGCCAACCGGACCCACCAGGTCCTCACCGACCTCGCCCCGCGCCGCTCGCCCGGCTGACCGCGCGAACGGCCGGTCATCCGGTCGAGGCGGGCGCCGCTCCCCAAGCTCCGGTGTCGGTGGTGAGGCCGAGGACCGCGCCCCGCGGGTCGGCGATCAGCACCACCTCGTCGAGCACCGGGTGCCGCACTTCGGCGACGACGCGGCCGCCGCCGGCGACGGCGCGGTCCGCTGCCTCCCGCACGTCCTCGGTGGCGAAGTGGCACACCCAGTCCCAGCGCCCGTCCAGCCGCGCGGCCGAACGCGCCGCCAGCGGGCGGTCCCCGGCGAGGTAGCGGTCGCCGTCGACGGCCCAGCCCAGCGTGGACGCCCAGAACTCGTCGGAGCGCTGCTGCTCGGCGCTGTGCAGGTCCACCCAGCGGGGTTCGCCGCGGCGCGGACCGGGCGCCCACGGGCCGTGCTGCGCCCGCCCGGTCACCATCCGCGCGGTCACCTCGTCGGGCCCGACGAGATCGCCGTCGTGGCGGGCTCCGGCGAAGACCACGTACCAACCGGGCCGCACACCGTGCGTGGCGGGCCGCAGCGAGGCGCAGTGCCGCTGCCCGATCCAGCACTCGAACCCGCCCGCCACCGAGTCCCACACCCGCCAGCCCAGCAGGTCCTGGTGGAACAGCGCCGCACCCTCCGGGTCGGTGGTGATCAGTTCGATGCGACGCAGACCGCGCACGGCGGTGGGCTGGGGCACAGCGGGGTCGTCCTTCGGGATCGAGCAAGAGCCAGAGTCCCATACTGTCCCCCGAACGTGGAACGAACAATGCTCCATTCGGAGGTACGGCCGGGCGTTCGCGGTCACGTCGACCACGCTCCGCAATCACCGTCCGGCGGCGTAACCCTGCATGCCGCGTGGATTGGCCGCCGCGGAGAGCACCCCCGTCTCCGGGTCGCGGGCCACCGCGCTGAGCCTGCCCTCCGACCACGGCTCCCCCACGGTCACGTCGTGCCCGCGCCTGCGCAGATCGGCGATGGCCGAGTAGCCGATGCGCGACTCCACGGTGACCGAGCCCGGCCGCATCGCCCGCGGGTAGAAGGAGCCGGGGAAGCTCTCGGTGTGCCAGTTCGGCGCGTCGATCGCGCCCTGCAGGTCCCAGCCGCCGCGGACCGGTTCGCGCAGCGCCACCGACAGGAAGAAGTGCGTGCTCCACTGGTCCTGCTGGTCCCCGCCGGGCGTGCCGAACGCGAGCACCGCCTCCCCGCCGCGCAGCGCCAGCGACGGGGTCAGCGTGGTGCGCGGGCGCCTGCCGGGCGCCAGCGAGTTCGGCAGGCCGGGCTCCAGCCAGGCCATCTGCAGGCGGGTGCCGAGGGGGAAGCCGAGCTCGCCGATGACCGGGTTGGAGTGCAGCCAGCCGCCGCTGGGCGTCGCGGCGATCATGTTGCCCCAGCGGTCGACCACGTCGAGGTGGCAGGTGTCGCCGCGGGTCTCGCCGTCGCGGGCCACGGTGGGTTCGCCGGCCCCGGCGGGGGCGACCAGGTCCAGCGGGCCGTCCTGCACCCGTTGGACGTGCGCGCTGAGCCGGGGCGTGCGACCACCGGGGCTGCCGGGCCGCAGCTCGTGCGAGGCGCGGTCGCCGATCAGCGCGCGGCGCCGCGCGTTGTAGCCGGGGTCGAGCAGTTCGGCGACGGTGACGTCGGTGCCGTCGCCGTACCAGGCCTCCCGGTCGGCCATCGCGAGCTTGGTGCCTTCGACGAGGGTGTGCAGGTAGTCGGCGGTGCCGAGGTCGAGCGAGTCGGGCAGCAGCGCGAGCTGCTGCAGCAGCACCGGTCCCTGGCTCCACAGCCCGGCCTTGCACACCGTCCAGCCGTTCCAGTCGTGGCGGGCGGGTTCCTCGTAGGTGGCGCTGAACCGGGCGAGGTCCTCGCCGGTGAGGGTGCCCGCGTGCCGCTCCCCCGAACTGTCCATCGTGGACTCTGCGGCGGCCGCGGCGAGCTCCTCGGCGATGAAGCCCTCGCGCCACACCCGGCGGGCGGCGTCGATCCGCGCCTCCCGGGACGGTCCGGTGGCCTCGGCCAGCACGCGGCGCCAGGTGCGGGCCAGGGCCGGGTTGCGCAGCAGCGCGCCCGGTGCGGGCGGGCGGCCGCCGGGCAGGTACAGCTCGGCGGAGCCGGGCCACTCGGCGCGGAACAGGTCCTGCACGGTGCGCACGGTCCGCCCGATGCGCTCGACCGCCGGATGCCCGTTCTCGGCGTAGCCGATGGCGCGGTCGAGCACGTCGGCGAGCTCCTTCGTGCCGTGGTCGCGCAGCAGCAGCAACCACGCGTCGAACGCGCCCGGCACCGCGGCGGCCAGCGGACCGGTCCCCGGCACCAGCTCCAGGCCGAGGTCCCGGTAGTGCTCCACGGTCGCGCCGGCGGGAGCGGGGCCCTGCCCGCACAGCACCACCGGATCCCGGCCCGCGGGGGCGAAGATGATCGGCACCTCACCGGCCGGCCCGTTCAGGTGCGGTTCGACGACGTGCAGGACGAACCCGGCCGCCACCGCCGCGTCGAAGGCGTTGCCGTCGTCCTCCAGCACGGCCATCGCCGCCGCGGACGCCAGCCAGTGCGTCGAGGACGCCATGCCGTGCGTGCCCTGCAGAGTCGGTCGGGTGGTGAACAACTCGGTCCCTCCGCCGGTCGGGTTCGCACAGTCAACACCACCGGACGGCGTAGATCCAAGACTCCGCAGCGGGCTCAACCGCGCGGTGAACCGCTCCGGGACGGGTGCGGCCGAGCGCTCCGGCGGGGCCGGTGCTGGTGGTACCGGTTTCACCGCGGATCGCGGCGCCGCCGTGGCCGTCGACGGCCGCGGGCCGCCGGGCGATTCGCGGCGGGCGCGGCACCGCCGGTACCGACCGGCTCCCAGGTTCAGGGGCCGAGCGGGTGGTCCCGGGCGGCCCGCGCCGCGCCCCGGTTCAGCACCGGCGCCCCGCGAGGCGGGCGCTGACGCCCGGGCACTGCCGCCGGGTGGTGTCGAGGAATTCGGCGAGCACCGGGGAGCGGTCCGCGCCGCGGAAGGACATGACGAGCTCGGGCAGGTCGATGCGCGGGCGCACCTCGCAGATCCAGGTGTCGGGGCGCGCGGCGACGCGCAGGCAGGCCGGCGCCAGTCCCACTCCGATGCCGCAGGCGGCGAGCCCGAGGATGGTGTGCACGTCGCGGGCTTCGACGGCGCGGTCCAGCGCGGCCGGGTCGAGCACCTCGCGCAGGGCGGTGCACAACGCCGGTTCCTGGTCGGCGGGGGCGACGACGAGCTGCTGGTCCCGCAGCTGCTCCGCCCGCACCGAGCGCTGCCCGGCGTAGGGGTGGCCGGTGCCGACGACGGCGACGAGCCGGTCGGTGCCGACGGTGACGGAGGTCAGGTCCTCCGCGCCCGCGCCGCGGGGTGCGCCGCGGCCGATGGCGACGTCGAGCTCGCCGTCGAGCAGGGCGGCGGCGCTGCGCGCGGTGGACATCTCGTGCAGCCGCAGCCGCACGTCCGGGTGCTCGCGGCCGAAGCGCCCGAGCAGCGGCGGCAGCAGTTCCAGCAGCGCCGAGCCGATGAACCCGAGGCGCAGCCTGCCGGTCTCGCCGCGCGCCGCCCGTCCCGCGTCGAGCGCGGCGCCCGCCATCTCGGCCAGCGCGGCCCGCGCCCGTTCCAGGAACGCCTCGCCCGCGGCGGTGGGGAACACGCCACCGGGGGTGCGGTCGAACAGCCGGGCGCCGATCTCCCGCTCCAGCGCGGCGATCTGCTTGGACAGCGGGGGCTGGGCGATGCCGACGGCGGCCGCGGCCCGGCCGAAGTGCCGGTGTTCGGCGAGGGCGAGCGCGTAGCGCAGGTGCCGTGCTTCCACCTGCGCAGCCTAGCGCCGCGATACCTGCGAGGTATCGGGATCGTGCTCGTCAGATATGCGGGTGGATCACCGCGGTCCGCCGGGGTGGACTCGTGAGCGACCCCGATCCCGGACGACGGAGGATTCCGTGCCCGATGAATCCGCTGTGGACACCGTGTTCGTGCTCGTGCACGGAGCCTGGCACTCCTCCGCGCAGTGGGCGGCGACGCAGCGGGCGCTGGCGGCGCGCGGCGCGGCGAGCACCGCGGTCGACCTGCCCGGCCACGGCTTCGACGCGCCGCTGCCGACCGGTTACCTGCTGCCGGGCCAGCCGGGACTGGCCGAGGAGGAGTCCGCGCTGGCCGGGCTGACCATGGACGACTGCGCCGCGTCGCTGGTGACGGCGCTGCGCGAGGTCCGCCGCTGGCCCCGGGTGGTCCTCGTCGCGCACAGCGCCGGTGGTGGACCGGCCTCGCTGGCCGCCGAGCTGGCGCCCGACCTGGTGGACCGGTTGGTGTACCTGTCGGCGTTCGTGCCCGCGGGACGGCCGCGGTTCGCCGACTACGTCGCCGCCCCGGAGAACGCGGACGCGCTCGGCGCCGGGCTGCACGTGGGCGACCCGGCGCGGCTGGGCGCGGCGCGGATCAACCCGGCCTCGCCGGACCCGGAGTACGTGGAGCTGCTGCGGCGGACGCACTACGGCGACGTCCCGGCGGCGGAGTTCGACCGGTGGCGGCTGGCGCTGAGCCCGGACCTGCCGACCGCGATCCCGCGCACCCCCGTCGCGCTGACCGAGCAGCGCTGGGGCGGCATCCCGCGTTCGTTCGTCCGCCTGGGCGCCGACCGCGCGCTCACCCCCGCCGTGCAGGACCTGATGGTCGCCGAGGCGGACGCGGCGATGCCGCGGAACCCGTTCACCGTGCACCAACTGCCCGGGTCGCACACGCCGTTCGCCACCCGGCCGCGGGAGCTCGCCGCGACCCTGCTGTCCGCACTGGACTGATCAGGCCTCCAGGGCCGCGATCCTGGTGTCGAGGTAGGCGTCCCAGTCGGCGGCGCGGCTGCGCAGGTGCGGTTCGATCCGGTCGTCGGTGTGCACCATGAACCGGTTCGCCAGCACCGCGTCGGCCAGCAGCTCGCCGACGGAGCCGGGTTGCCGCGCCTCGAACTCGGCACCGGGGCCGCGGGTCGCGGTCGGCGGCCCGAACGAGCGGATCGACCCGGCGATGCCGGTCACCACCGGCCCCGGGCACAGCACGGTCACCCCGATGCCCTGCGGCCGCAGGTACAGCGCGAGCCCTTCGGAGAGCTGGACCAGGGCGGCCTTCGACGCGGCGTAGGGCAACCGGTCGTAGGCGTAGCTGAACAACCCGGCGAACGAGGCGGTGTTGACCAGGTGCCCCGATCCGCGCTCCAGCAGCAGCGGCAGGAAGACCGCGTTGCTGCGCACCACGGACAGCAGGTTGACGTCGAACACCCGCTGCCACTCCGCGACGGGGATGTGCTCGGGCAGCCCGCGGGTGAGGACCCCGGCGTTGTTCATCACCAGGTGGACGTCGCCGAACTCGGCGAGGGCGGCGTCGCGCACCCGCTCGAACTCGCCGTCCCGAGCCACGTCGCAGGTGACGGCGACGGCCGATCCGCCGTCGGCGCGGATCTCCGCGGCGGCGCGTTCGGCACCGGTTCCGTCGACGTCGGCGAGGACGATCCGCGCCCCGCGGCGGGCGAAGGACCCGGCCGCGGCACGTCCGATCCCGCTCGCCGCACCGGTGATCACCGCGACCGCATCGCACATCGTGTCCACTGTGGTCTTCCCTCCCGCCGGTCCCGCCGAGCACGGGACGTCCTGCGGTTCTACCCCGGATCGGCCCCACCGGGCGTCGCCCGGATGGACGCCGGCGAGGTCCGGACCACCGGATTCCTGTGACGCAGCGCACGTTCTCAGTGCGAAGCAGAATCTTGATCGGTTCCAGAAAGTTCTCCAGAATGCTGCACGTGCCGAGCAACACCGCGGATCACCGGCGAATGCTGCGCGAGGCCGAGCTGCGCGTGACGCGCCCCCGCCTGGCGGTGCTGGCCGCGGTGCACGACCGCCCGCACGCGGGCACCGACACCATCATCGACGCCGTGCGCGGCGAACTCCCCAAGGTCTCGCACCAGGCCGTCTACGACGTGCTGCGCGCGCTGACCGCCGCGGGCCTCGTGCGCCGCATCCAGCCGATGGGCTCCGTCGCCCGCTACGAGGCCAGGGTCGGCGACAACCACCACCACGTGGTGTGCCGGTCCTGCGGGGTCATCGCCGACGTGGACTGCGCCGCGGGCACCGCGCCCTGCCTGGCCGCCTCCCACTCCCACGGTTTCGAGATCGACGAAGCCGAGGTCATCTACTGGGGCCTGTGCCCCGAATGCGGCTCCACTTCGGATCCCGACCGACACCACTGATCCCGAAAGGAATTCCCGGTGACTGACAGCGCTGACGCCGCGACCGGGGGCTGCCCCGTCGCGCACGGCATCCCCCACCCCACCCAGGGCAACGGCAACTCCACCTGGTGGCCGAACCGCCTCAACCTGAAGCTGCTCGCGAAGAACCCCGCGGTGGCGGACCCGATGGGCGGGGACTTCGACTACGCGGCCGAGTTCCGGACCCTCGACCTGCCCGCGGTGAAGCAGGACATCCAGGACGTCCTCACCACCTCGCAGGACTGGTGGCCCGCCGACTTCGGGCACTACGGCCCGCTGATGATCCGGATGGCCTGGCACAGCGCGGGCACCTACCGGGTCAGCGACGGCCGCGGTGGCGGCGGCGCCGGTCAGCAGCGGTTCGCGCCGCTGAACAGCTGGCCGGACAACGTCAGCCTGGACAAGGCCCGCCGCCTGCTGTGGCCGGTGAAGCAGAAGTACGGCCGCAAGCTGTCCTGGGCCGACTTGCTGATCCTCGCGGGCAACGTGGCGCTGGAATCCATGGGCTTCCCGACCTTCGGCTACGCCGGTGGCCGCGTCGACACCTGGGAGCCCGAGGACGACGTCTACTGGGGCGCCGAGACCACCTGGCTCGGCAGCGACAAGCGCATCTCCGGTGGCGAGCGGCGCGACCTCGAACAGCCGCTGGGCGCCACCCACATGGGCCTGATCTACGTGAACCCGGAAGGTCCCGAGGGCGAGCCGGACCCGATCGCCGCCGCCCGCGACATCCGCGAGACCTTCGGCCGGATGGCGATGAACGACGAGGAGACCGTCGCCCTCATCGCCGGTGGTCACACCTTCGGCAAGACCCACGGCGCCGCCCCCGACTCGAACCTGGGGCCGAACCCGGAGGCCGCGCCGCTGGAGACCCAGGGCCTCGGCTGGACCAACGGCTACGGCACCGGCAAGGGCGCCGACACCATCACCAGCGGGCTGGAGGTCACCTGGACCTCCACCCCCACCCAGTGGGGCAACGGCTTCTTCGAGAACCTCTTCGGCTACGAGTGGGAGCTGTACCAGGGCCCCGGCGGCGGCTGGCAGTGGAAGCCGAAGGACGGCGGCGGCGAGGGCACCGTCCCCGACGCGCACGACGCGTCGAAGAAGATCGCGCCGAACATGCTCACCACCGACCTCTCGCTCAAGCTCGACCCGATCTACGAGCAGATCTCCCGCCGGTTCTGGCAGAACCCGCAGGAGTTCGCCGACGCGTTCGCCCGTGCCTGGTTCAAGCTGACCCACCGCGACATGGGCCCGGTCGACCGCTACCTCGGTCCGGAGGTCCCCGCCGAGGAGCTCATCTGGCAGGACCCGATCCCGAAGCCGGACCACGAACCGGTCGGCGCCGCGGAGATCGCCGAGCTCAAGGAGCGCATCGCCGCCACCGGGCTCACCGTGCCGCAGCTCGTCGGCACCGCCTGGGCCGCGGCGTCCTCGTTCCGGGGCAGCGACAAGCGCGGCGGCGCCAACGGCGGCCGCATCCGGCTGGAGCCGCAGCGCAGCTGGGAGGTCAACAACCCCGACCAGCTCGCCACCGCGATCAGCGCGCTGGAAGGTGTCCAGGAGTCCTTCAACGCCGCGGGCGGCAAGCAGGTCTCCTTCGCCGACCTCGTGGTGCTCGCCGGCTCGGTCGGCGTCGAGCAGGCCGCGAAGGCCGCGGGCCACGACGTCGAGGTCCCGTTCACCCCGGGCCGCGGCGACGCCACCGCCGAGCAGACCGACGTCGAGTCCTGCTCGCACCTCGAACCGGCCGCCGACGGCTTCCGCAACTACGCGGGCAAGGGCGCCGCGCTGCCCGCCGAGTACCAGCTGGTCGACCGGGCGAACCTGCTCACCCTGAGCGCGCCCGAGATGACCGTGCTCGTCGGTGGCCTGCGCGCCCTCGACGCCAACTTCGACGGCTCGAAGCTGGGTGTGCTCACCGACCGGCCGGGGACGCTGAGCAACGACTTCTTCGTCAACCTGCTCGACATGCGCACGACGTGGAAGCCCGCCGACGAGACCTCGGAGACCTTCGAGGGCCGCAACGCCGCCGGTGAGCTCGTCTGGACCGGCAGCCGCGTCGACCTGGTCTTCGGCTCGAACTCGGAGCTGCGGGCCGTCGCCGAGGTCTACGCCGCCGACGACGCGAAGGAGAAGTTCGTCCGCGACTTCGTCGCCGCCTGGCACAAGGTGATGGAGCTCGACCGCTTCGACCTCGCCTGATCCCACGACCGTTCCACGACCGGCGAGCCCCCCGTCCGCGCACCTGCGGGCGGGGGCTCGTCCGCGTTGGCCCGTCCGCCGCACCGTCGGGCGCCCCGGCTCGGCCAGGTGGCCGTGTTCCCGGCGAACCCCGCCCACCCCCTCGACCCGGCTGTTAGAAAGGATCTCGACGGCGAACCCGGGGGGACGCACCGTGGACATCGACCGGACGCGACGAGAGCTCACGCTCTTCGCCGACTACCACAGCTTCGAGATCCGCGACGCGCACGCGGACTACGACCTGGCCGCCATCGACGACACCACCGCGGACCTGCGCCGCGACCTGATCTCCAGCCGCGACGGCGTGGTCACCATCGGCACCGCGCGGCGCCGCGACGTCCGCGTCGTCATCGAGATCGGCGCCGAGGCACCCGTCTGCGAACTCGCCTCCTGGGACCACGTCACCGAGGCCTCCGTGGAGATCGCCAGCGGGCAGATCCTGGTGCTCGGCGGCTCCGACAGCAGGCACAGCGCGCACCACTTCCCCGTGCCGGTGGGCGTCTACCGGGTCCGGACGCGCTGCGCCGGGTTCGGCACCATCAGCGCCGACGGCACCGACGGGGCCGAGGTCTACCGGGTGCAGATCTGGCCGGGCACCGCGCGGCGCACCACCGTCCTCAAGCGCTTCACCGGCGAGCTCCCCCGCCGCTGACCGCACGCGCACCGCCGGCACCGGCGGACGGCGGCATCCGTTGCGCCGATCACCGCGTTCACCTGATCTTCGCGCGGCGCGCCGTTCGGCCGAGCGGGCGCATATTGCACAATGACCCGCATGGCCAGCGACGAGAGCACCGCCGACGACCGGCTCACCCCCGCGGACCCCCGCACCGAGCCGAACCCGCAGCACGGCGAGCTCGATCACGCCGGAACCGATCACGCCGAAACCGATCACGCCGGACCGGTCCGCGAAGAGCCGACGCACGCGGAGAAGCTCCAGCACACCCGCACCGCCGGGACCTGGGCCGCGGTCGTCGTCGCGACCATCGCGCTGATCGTGCTGCTGGTGTTCATCCTGCAGAACCTGCAGCCCACCTCGGTCACCTTCCTCGGCCTGCGCGGCGACCTGCCGGTCGGCGTGGCGCTGCTGCTGGCCGCCGCGATCGGCGGGCTGCTCGTGGCGCTGGTCGGCGCGGCGCGCATCCTGCAGCTGCGCCGCACCGCCAACCGCCGCAACCGCTGACGCCCCGCGAGCGCGACACCACCAGTACCGCGACGACCCGGAACCCGCGAGTTCCGCGACCGCCAACGGTCGGCGACGGCTCGCGCGGGTCGAGCTCGCACCCGCCGCCGTCCGGCGCCCGCCCGGTCCCGCAGCGGCCCCGGCCCGTCCGAACCGGACGAGCCGGACCGTTCGCCGCGCCGGGTCCCGGATCACGTCCCCGGGTGGCACGGCGCGGACTTCGCGCTCGTCCGGTCGGCGTACATTTGACGCGGGCGCGGGCCGCGGCGCGCGCCCGCAGCACCGAGTCCGCCCCGGTTCGCCGGCCGCAGCACCGAGAGAGTTGATCGGGTGAGTGCCCCCACGGTGACCACGCAGGACCGCGCCGACGGGCAGCCCCGACCCCGACTCCTCCGCCGGGCCGCGCCGTGGCTGCGCGCCGCCGCCGCGGTCCTCGCCGGGCTGCTGCTCTACGCCGCTTCCCCGCCGCGCGACCTGTGGTGGCTGGCGCCGCTCGCGGTCGCGCCGCTGGCCGTGGTGGTGCACGGCCGCCGCACCCGCGCCGGGTTCGGCCACGGCCTGCTGTTCGGGCTGGGCTACATGCTGCCGCTGCTGGGCTGGATCCAGGACTTCCTCGGCGTCCAGTTCGGCCCGTGGCCGTGGCTCGGGGTGGCGCTGGTCGAGGCGGTGTTCCTCGGGCTCGCCGGGGCGGGCATGGCGCGGGTGAGCCGGTTGCCGGGCGCTCCGGTGTGGATGGCGGCGGTGTTCGTGCTCGCGGAGGTGCTGCGCGACTCCCAGCCGTTCGGCGGCTTCCCGTGGGGGCGGCTGGCGTTCACCCAGCCGTCCGGGGCGCTGCTGCCGCTGGCCTCGGTGGGCGGTGCCGTGCTCGTCACCTTCGCCGTCGCGCTCGTCGGCTGCGGGCTCGGCGTGCTGGTGCTGCGGCTGCGGGCCCGGGACCGGTGGGTCGTCCCGGCGGCCGCCGCGCTGGTGCCGCTGCTGGCGGGTGCCGCGCTGCAGCCCTCGATCGGCGTCGAGCCGCAGGCGGGGACCGCGCGGGTCGCGGTCGTGCAGGGGAACGCGCCGGACATCGGCCTGGACCTGCTCTACGAGGACGACGTGCTGCACGACAACCACATCCGTGGTGCCCGGCAGCTGGCCGCGGACGTCGACGCAGGCCGGGTGCCGCGCCCCGACCTGGTGGTGCTGCCCGAGCAGGTCGGCAGCTGGGGACCGACGCGCTACGACCCGCAGCTCACCGCGGTCACCGAACGACTCGGCGTCCCGGTCGTCGCGGGCGGGTTCGCGGTGGACCGGGACGGCACGTTCCGCAACCGCATCGTCGCGTGGAACCCCGGTTCCGGCGCCGGGGACGAGTACGCCAAGCAGCACCTCGTCCCGTTCGCCGAGACCATCCCGATGCGCTCGGTCGCCCGCCTGGTCAGCCCGTTCGTGGACCGCTTCCAGCAGGACATGGTGCCGGGCGACCTGCCCGGCGTGCTGCGGGCCGGCGCGGTCCGGCTCGGCGTCGGGCTCTGCTACGACGTCGCCTACGACGACGTGTTCGCCGGGGCGGCCCGGGACGGCGCCACGCTGCTCGCCGTGCCCACCAACAACGCCTGGTACGGGCACTCCGAGATGAGCTGGCAGCACCTGGCGATGTCCCGGCTGCGGGCGGTGGAGCACGGCCGCGCCGTCGTCGTGTCCGCGACCAGCGGCATCAGCGCCATCATCGCCCCGGACGGGACCATCGCGAACCGCTCGGAGCAGTTCACCGCGCAGAACCTGGACGGCGAGGTCCCGCTGCGCACCGAACGGACCCCCGCCACCGCGCTCGGCGCCGCCCCGACCTGGGTGCTGTCGCTGCTCGGCGCCGGAGCGCTCGTCGCCACCGCGCGGCGGCGCACCCACGACAAGAACTGATACGCCCTGCCGCGCGTTCACCTGGGGGACGTGCGGCCCGAAGGAGGAACGTCATGACGGACCGGCACGCCCCCGACGGTGCAGCGGGGCCGTCCGGCTCAGCCCTGGTGGTCATCCCCACCTACGACGAGCGGGAGAACCTGGGCCCGGTGGTGGCGCGGCTGCACGCCGCGCTGCCCGCCGCCCACGTGCTCGTCGTCGACGACGGCAGCCCGGACGGCACCGGCGAGCTCGCCGACGAGCTCGCGGCGGCCGACGATCGGGTCCACGTGCTGCACCGCACCGACAAGGCCGGTCTCGGCGCCGCCTACGTCGCCGGGTTCGAATGGGCGCTGGCGCACGACTACGCGGCGGTCGTGGAGATGGACGCCGACGGTTCGCACGCGCCGGAGGACCTGGCGCGGCTGCTGGCGATGCTGGAGGAGACCGGCGCCGACGTGGTGATCGGTTCCCGCTACGTGCCGGGCGGCCGGGTGGTGAACTGGCCGTGGTACCGGCAGGCGCTGTCCCGCGGCGCGAACCTGTACTCGAAGTACACCCTCGGGGTGCCGGTGAACGACAGCACCGCCGGGTTCCGGGCCTACCGCCGCGAGGTGCTGGCGGAGCTGGCGCTGCACGACGTCGCCTCGCACGGCTACTGCTTCCAGGTGGACCTGACGCTGCGGTCGGTGGAGGCCGGTTTCACCGTGGTCGAGGTGCCGATCACCTTCACCGACCGCGAGTTCGGCAAGTCGAAGATGAGCGGCGACATCGTCCGCGAAGCACTGGTCCGGATCACCGGGTGGGGCGTGCGCCGCCGCGTCGCCCAGCTGCGCGACCTGCTGCCGGGCGGCTGACCGACCGGTGGCGTTCCCGCCGAGCCCGCGGACCGGACCGAGGGCCCGGACACGAAGACGCCTGGGCTCCCCCGCACGGGGCCCAGGCGTTCGATGTGCTCAACCCGCGAGGTGCGGGGTGGTGCTGTGTCGCTCGGTCAGGCGGAGTGGCTGCGCCGGCCGCGCAGCACTTCCAGCCGCTCGTTGAGCAGCTCCTCCAGTTCGGGGATGCTGCGGCGTTCGAGCAGCATGTCCCAGTGGGTGCGCGGCGGTTTGGCCTTCTTCTGCTCCGGTTCCGATCCATCGATGATCTTGGATTCGGAGCCGTGCAGGCGGCACTCCCAGGTCGGCGGGATCTCGGCGTCGTCGGAGAACGGCACCTCGAACTCGTGGTCCTTGGGGCAGGCGTAGCGCACCGTCCGGCGCGGTGCGAGGTCGTGGTTGCGGTCGGTCTCGTAGCTGACCGCTCCGAGCCGGCTGCCACGCAGAACGCGATCGGCCATGACGGTTCCTTTCACTTCGGCCCGGAGCAGCGTCCGGACGGGTTGTGCTCACCGAGTGCAACGACGGACCGGCCGTCGCCTGTTCCCGGCGCGGGACTTTCGGTTGCCGTCGGTGACGTTATTCACTCGTCAACGACATCGTCCCCTCTAGAGATGCAAGCAGGCCGCGTTCGTGACGCGTTCTCGCTCCCGCAACCTAGAGGTTCCACCGAACAGGTGATAGTGCCAGATGAGTTGTCACTAAGGGCAAGTTAACCTTCGCTCTCTTGTCAGAATTGCAAGCGAGATCACCTGCAGGCCACCGGGCCTGCCCGGAACTCGATCACGTTGTGTATCGGTACTCCGCATCCCAGACCTGCGACGCTGCGTACCGGCATATGCCAATGATGCCGGTGCGCTCACCACATCGCATCACTGGCCCGGGTACACCCCTCTTCGATTCAGAGGCGCTCCGGAGGCCGGTTCCCGACCGCCTCGATCGCCCGCCGCACCGGCACCATCGAGACCAGCACCAGCCCGACGACGAAGAAGACCACCAGCGAGATGATCGCCAGCCGGAACGACCCCGTGGCCTGCCCGACCCCGGCGAAGACCAGCGGACCCAGCCAGGACGTGGACCGCTCCCCCACCTCGTAGAGCGAGAAATACTCGGCCTCCTTGCCCTCCGGCACCATCTGGCTGAACAACGAGCGGGACAGCGCGTTGGTGCCGCCGAGCACCAGCCCGATGCCGACGGCCAGCCCGTAGAACTGGAACTGCTGACCAGCCTGGACGAAGTAGGCCGCGGCCAGCACCCCCACCCAGACCACCAGACTGATCATGATCGTCTTCTTCGCGCCGATCCGGCCTGCCAGCAGGCCGTGCAGCACCCCGCCGACGAAGGCGATGAACTGCACGATCAGCAACGTGATGATCAGCGACTCCTGGGGCAGCCGCAACTCCATGTCACCGTACTGAGCGGAGACCTGGGTGACGGTCGCGATCCCGTCGGTGTAGATCATGTACGCGCCGAGGAAGGCCAGCGTCAGCGGGAACCCGCGCGCCTGCTTGACGGTCGAGGCGAGCTGCTTGAAGCCCGCGGTGATCACCGAGGCGCCCCGCTCCCCGCCCTCCGGCTGGTGGTGGCGCCCCAGGACCGCCAGCGGCAGCAGCGTGAACACCGCCCACCAGATGCCGGAGGAGACGAACACCAGGCGCACCGCGGCGTCCTCGCCGAGCCCGATCGCGTCGTGCCCGAGGTACAGACCCAGGTGCAGCGCGAGCGCGGTCCCGCCGCCGAGGTAGCCGAACGCCCAGCCGCGCGAGGACAGCGCGTCCCGCTCGTCGGCGTCGGCGATCTCCGGCAGGAACGAGTAGTAGACGACGACCGACGCCCCGAAGCAGATGTTCGCAGCGATGAAGAAGACCAGCCCCCACCGCCAGTTCCCGGTGCCGACCAGCCCGAGCAGCGAGGTGGCGAGCGCACCGCCGAAGGCGAACAACGCGAGCATGCCGCGCTTGTTCTGCGTCCGGTCGGCGATGGCGCCGGTGATCGGCAGCACCAGCACCTGCACCACGGTGGCCGCCGAGAGCAGGTACCCCCACAGCGAGCCTGCCGGGAACACCAGGCCCAGCACCGAGATGTCGCAGTCGACGAGCGAATTGCCGCCGGGGCAGGCCGCGCTCCCGTTGCGGGCGACGTCCGCGGTGGCGGCCTCGGTGGCCACGCTCGTCAGGTACAGCGAGAGGAACACCGTCGTCACCGACGTCGGGAACACCGAGTTGGCCCAGTCGTACCAGCACCAGCCTCGCTGCTCCCGGCGTCGTCCCACCGCGTCCGGCGGAGCTCCGCCCAGCACGCTCATACCTCTCCGTCCTCAAGTGTTCACTCGATAGGGGTAACGGGGACTGTATCGGCTCCGGATCAAGGCTCGATCGCGGTGCGATGATCTTGGTGCCGACCGGCTCGCCACCCCTCTTCCCCAGAATCAGGTCCGCTCCGGCGCCGTCCCGCCGAAGCGCTCGCCCAGCACCTCGCGCAGCAGGTCCGGCCGATCGGTCACGAGCCCGTCGACCCCCAGGTCGAGCAGCCGCCGCATCTGCTCCGGCTCGTCCACCGTCCACGCGTGCACTTCCCGTCCCCAGCGGTGCGCCGTGCGCACGAACCGCGGATCCACCACCTGGATCCGCCCGCGCCGCGGCGGCACCTGCGCGGCCGCGCCGTCCACGCGGGACCGCAACCCCCAGCCGCCGTAGCGCGACGCCCCCCACAGCGTCGTCACCGCTCGCCGCCCCATCGACGTCAGCAGCGCCTCGCCCCCGCCCCGGCGGAGTTCGCGGAGCCGCCGGTCGTCGAAGGACGCGAGGCAGACCCGGTCCCACGCGTCGTGCCTGCGCACCACCTCCAGCACCGGCCGGACGGCGGTGTCCTCCTTGACGTCGATGTTGAGCAGCGCCTGCGGCAGCTCCTCCAGCACGTCGTCGAGGCGGGCGACCGGTTCCCGGCCGCCGATGCGGGCGGAACCGACCGCCGACCACGGCAGCCGACGGATAGTACCGCGCCCGTCGGTGGTGCGATCCAGGCTCGGATCGTGGTGCAGCACGACGACGCCGTCGGCGGTGGCGTGCACGTCGGTCTCGACGTAGCGGTAGCCCTCGGCGACGGCGCGGCGCAGCGCGCTCAGCGAGTTCTCCATGTCGTGCAGGTCGCCGAGGTGCCAGCCTCGGTGGGCGAACGCGCGCGGCCAGGGCCCCTGGAGGAACGGGTGGGTCACGGGAGCTCGGGTCCTTTCACGAACCGGGCGGGCGTGGGGACCGCCCCACTCTGCCCGACGCGATCCGCCCGGCGGCACCCGCACCGGCGTGGCAACGAGATGTTCGCCGCGGGGTCGCATTACCGTTGCGCACCGTGGACAGCCCGCCCGAGATCGAACAGACCACCCCGATTGGTCCCGAGACCGCCCGTCGTCGCGGCGAGCGGCACTGCTCGTGGTGCGGCCGCAGGCTCACCTCCTCCGGACGGCAGGGCAGGCCGCGGTTGTACTGCACCCAGTCGTGCAGGCAGCGCGCCTACGAGCGGCGCGGCGCGGTGCAGCGCTCCGGGCTGCCCGAGGACGCGGTGGTGCTCTCGGCCGCCGAGATCGCCGACCTGCAGGACCGGCTGTTCCAGCTGCGTTGCGCGGCCGAGGACGTCGGCACCGCCGCCGAGGACGGCGCGAGCACCGCGGAGCTGCGGAAGATGGCCGCCGAGGTCGTCGCGGTCGCCGCTGAGCTCGAACGCCTCCGCTGACGCCGTTCGCCCGAGCGGAATCGGGCGACTCCCCCGAGTCGAACTGCTCTGGCAGCCGCCGCGCGCACCCGCCACCCTCGGAGGCCGCGCCTGCGAAGGGGGTCCCGTGTTCCTGCCCGCGAAGACCGTGCTGGTCGGCGTCGACGGTTCGCAGCACTCGTCCCGCGCCGCGACGTGGGCGGCCGCGGAGGCCGCACGGCTCGGCGCCTCGCTGCACCTGGTACTCGCGCACGACGCGGCGCACCGGGAGCGCGCCGAGGAGCAGGTCCGCGAGATCGCCGTCGAGTGCCGCGCCGCCGAACCGGACCTGCACGTGCGCGCGCAGGCGGTGCCCGCCGACCCCGCCGAGGACCTGGTCTCCCGCTCGGCCGACGCCGCGCTGCTCGTCGTCGGCTCCCGCGGGCGCGGCGCGGTGCGGGACGCGTTGCTGGGTTCGGTGAGCACCGCGGTCGCCACGCACGCGGGCTGCCCCGTCGTGGTGGTCCGCGGCGAGCCGAGCGGTCGCGGGCCCGTGGTGGTGGGGCTCGACCTCTCGCCCACCAGCAGGCCCGCGCTGCACTTCGCCTTCGACCGCGCGGACCGCGGCGGCGCTGAGCTGGTGGTGGCGCAAGCGCTGCCGGACGCCTACTTCCTCCCGTCGATCCTGGAGGACCCGGAGCGCCAGCGGCTCCAGGAGGACGCCGAGCAGCAGGTCGGCGGGGAGCTCGCCGTGTGGCGCGAGCGCTACCCCGAGGTGGTGGTGCGCCGGGTCGCGACCGACCAGCACCCGGTGGAGGCGCTGTGCTCGCAGGCGGTCGGCGCCCGGTTGCTCGTGGTGGGCCACCGCTCGCGGAGCGCCGCGGCGACCCGGCTGGGCTCGGTGGCGCTGGGCTCGCTGCACCACTCGCCGTGCCCGGTGGCGGTCGTGGGCGACCAGGTCGACCTGGACTGGTAGCGGCCCGCGAGGTGCGGGGAGCGGTCAGCGCGCTTCGGCGAGGCGCTTGAGGTGGTCCAGGGTCGCGGTCATGTTCCGTTCCAGGTCACCCAGCCGACGCCGCACGAACTCCGCCTCCGCTTCCGGCTTCCGCTCGATCGCCGCGGTGAGCCCGGAGCGGTGCGTGCCCAGCCGGACCGCGTACTCCAGATCCGTTCCGCCGTCGCGCGGGACCAGGGCGAACCGCCAGGTGGCGATGGGATCGTCCGGGTCCGCCACCGCCCAGCCGAAGGCGCGGCCCGGCTCGCACTCGACGACGTGCGAGGTGGTCGTCCACTCCCCCAGCAGATCGTTGCGGTTGTGGCCGTGGAACCGCGCGCCGAGCCCGGGCCCGGTGGCACCGTCCAGCCACTCCACGGCCTGCAGTTCGGCGCTGGCCGCGGGCAGCAGCGCGATGTCGGACACGACCGGCCACACCTGCTCCGGGGTCGCGTCGATCCAGGTGCGCGCGCCGGCCGTCGGCCGGTCGGCGAGCCGCGCGCTCGTCCGCTCCATCGTGGAACGCCCTCCTCCGCCGCGATGGGCGGCGCGGTGCCGCCCGCGCGGAACGTTTCACCCGGCGCACCCGTGGTGTCAAGGCGCCCGCGAGCACCGGACCGGCACCGCGGAGTCCGAAGAGGACACTCCGCGGGCCTCGGCGCGCGGCGAGCGCCGTCCGTAGCATGGAGCGGTGGCAGCGAGCGGAGGACGCGCGGTGGGCATGGCATCGGCCGCACCGGCCGGAAGGCGCGTTCGAGCAGGTCAGCAGCATGATCCGAGTGCTGTGCCGGACGCCGGGCGTGGTATGATCAACACGCGACTCCGCGACTCCGCGACTCCGCGACTCCGCGACTCCGCGACTCCGCGACTCCGCGACTCCGCGACTCCGCGACTCCGCGACTCCGCGACTCCGCGACTCCGCGACTCCGCGACTCCGCGACTCCGCGACTCCGCGACTCCGCGACTCCGCGACTCCGCGACTCCGCGCCGCGACTCCGCGACTCCGCGACTCCGCGACTCCGCGACTCCGCGACTCCGCGACTCCGCGACTCCGCGACTCCGCGACGGCCCCCTCCTAGCGCCGGGCGGTCGACGCCGGGCAGCATGGGCCGGTGCTCACTCGATCGCCGGACGACACCGTGACGCGTGAGCCGCGGCGCGGCCGGGTCGCCGCGGACGAGCCGGAGCACGGCACGTTCGGCCCGGTGCGCACCGTGCTGGTCATCGCCCGCACCATCACCTCCACCGCCCGCCTGCTGGACGCGCTGCGGTTCTTCCGGGACGACTTCCGGGTGGACCTGGTGTTCACCGTGAACGACACCTCCCCGCACAGCGGCGGCGCGCTGGAGCTGCTGCGCGAGGCGCGCGCCGAGCGGATCGTCCCGTGGTCGGCGGTGCACGACCTCCCGTACGCGCTGGCGATCTCGGCGAGCGAGAACATCGACTTCGCCGAGCTGGACCTGACCCGGCCGGTGGTGGTGCTGCCGCACGGCATCGGCTTCAACAAGCACGTGCACGACCCGAAGACCGGCGGGACCAGGCTGGCCGGTCTCCCTCCGGACCACGCGCTGCGCAGCGGGAAGGTGCTGCTGACGCTGGCGCACGAGTCGCAGCACCGCCAGCTGCTGGCGGTGCGCCCGGAGGTCGCGGGCAACACCGCCGTCGTCGGTGACCCGACCTTCGACCAGTTGCGGGCGAGCCTGCCGCTGCGGGACCGGTTCCGGCGGGAGCTGGACCCGCGCGGGCGGCGCCTGGTGCTGCTGAGTTCCACGTGGGGCGGCGAGTCGGCGCTGGGCCGGTGCCGGGAGCTGGCGCGCCGGTTGTGCGCGCAGCTGCCCGCCGACGAGTACCGGGTGGTGCTGGCGATGCACCCGAACATCTGGTCGCGCTACGGCGATCTGCGGGTGCGGACCTGGTTCGCGGACGCGCTGGACGCTGGTGTGCTGCTGCTGCCGCCGGACGGGGGCTGGCAGGCCGCGCTGGTGGCCGCCGACCAGGTGGTGGGCGACCACGGCTCGGTGAGCCTGTACGCGGCGTGCTTGGGGAAACCGGTGCTGCTGGCCGCGGTCGGCTCGGAGAGCGTGCCGGGCACGCCGGTGGAGGTGCTGGCGCGCACGGCTGCGCACCTCGACGCGGACGGGGATCTGCGGGCCCAGCTGGCCGAGTCGTGGCGGGCGCACGATCCGGCGCGGTCCGCCCGGCTGGCCGGGCAGGTGTTCGCGCACCTCGGCGAGGCGACCGGGGTGCTGCGGGAGGTGCTGTACCGCGCGCTGGACCTGCCCGTCCCGGACGGGGAACCTCCGCTGCTGCAACCGGCGGATCCTCGGCCGTACCGGCGGGAACCGGCCTCGTTCGAGGTGTTCACCGAGTTCACCGGGCCGGACCGGATCGCGGTGCGGCGCTACCCGGCGGCAGTGCTGCGAGCGGATGCGCCGGTCCGGGAGTCCGCGGTGCCGCGGCACCTGGCGGTGCGGGAGGACGAGCCGCGGCTGCTGCGGCACCAGTCCGCGGCCGTGCTGGTGCGCGAGGGGACGTGCGCGGACGAAGCGGCGGCGCTGGCGTGGACCGACGCGGCGCGGGCGGAGTTCCCGGGCGCCCGGGTGCTGCTGGCCGCCCATCCGGACGGCATGACCGCTCGCATCCGAAGTGGACGGACGATGCACCTCTCCGCTCCTGGCGCCGATCCGATGCTGGTGGCATCGGCCGCGCACACGATCGTCCTCAATGGACTCATTGGCGGCGCCTTCACGATCTCCTGCGGTGCCGAGGAACTCCGGCTGACCGCCACCGAGCGCTGACCCAGTACGCGGGCTCGGAGCCACGACCGGCGGAGCCCGGCCAGAACGAGAGGCCCACGAGTGCACCCCCTCTTCCCAGCCGGAGGGGCACGGTTCGCCAAACGACGCCGGCGGCGAGCGACCGTCACGGTTCCGGTCGAGTTCCCGGGCGTCCACCGGGACGTCAGCGGTCGGACCACCGCGCCTCAGGGCAACGCGGCCGGGCGAGCGGTCGCGCTAGGCGGTTTCGTTGGGATCACTGGTCAGTTCGTGGCTGGGGAGCCTTGACACGGGCTGGGAACCGTGTGCACCGTTCCCCGGCTCGTCCGAGCCAGCCGCGGTTGGAGCCCACAGCATCCCTTCTTCACGTGAGGTCGTCCTATGAATCATCTCGCCGATCGTGCCGCCATCCATGATCTCAACACTCGTTACGCGGTTGCTTTCGACGGCTTTCGGTTGAATGAGTCCGCTGGCTGCTGGGCCGAGGATGGCGTCCTCGACGAACGCGAGACCGGCTTCGGCCTGTTCCAAGGGCGCGCGGCGATACGCGACTTCTTCCGCGACTCGCTCTTCGCCCATGCCCGCCACATCGTCCACGTCATGTTCAACCACCTGGTGACGGACATCGAGGGCAACCGCGCGACGGGGAGTGTCTTCTGCCTCGTGGAAGTGGTGAAGAACGACGGCGGCTACGTTCGTTCCCACGTCGAGTACGCGGACGAATACGTTCGCGTGGACGGACAGTGGAAGTTCGGCAGCCGCGTCATCAAGCCTTCCTTCCCGGGCGCCCCGGTGTGATCCCTGGAAAGTACGGTTTGGATCGCCTCGCGGACCACAGGAAGATGCCTGCCATGTGGAGTCCGGCCAGGTAAATATGGTCGCGGTCTGCTCAAAGCGGGTGGCGGGACCGCGCCACTTCCGGGAGCAACGGTTCGATCCGCGCCCACATCGCGTCAGTCAGCGGCATACCCGGGCCAACGATCGGCTGATCCACACGAAACCGCCTTGGCGTGGTGGAGCCGTCCGTGCCGAACAGGCCCTGCGGTGCGCCGGTTGCGGTGGTGGTGCGATCGTGCCGGGAAGGCGCCCCCGGGGTTCCGCCACCCGCCGCACCGGGCGGGATGCGAAGCCGGGCGGTCAGCCCAGCGCGGCCAGTGCTTCCCGCACGCCGGCGGCGCGGGGGCTGCCGTACCGCTCGTAGACGGCGAGCGCGGCGCGCAGGTTCTCCTGCCGCAATTCGGCGTCCCCGCGAGCGGCGGCGACGTCGGCGAGCGCTTCCCGCGCCTGCGCCGCGTAGTAGTGGTCCTCCCCCGCGGTGAGCACCGCGATGGCCTCGTCCAGCGCCGCGGTGGCCGCGTCGTGCGCACCGAGGTGGGCGTGCGCGGTGCCGATGGCGGCCAGGGCGCGCCCGGCCATCCGCTCGTCCGGCACGTCCCTGATCAGCCGCAACGCGTCCCGGAGCGTGTCGAGCGCCCGCTCGTGCTCGCCGAGGGCGTACTCGGCGCAGCCGAGGAAGTAGCCGACGAAGGCCCGGCCGCGCGCGTCGCCGGCGGCAGTGAACAGCTCGATCGCCCGCCGGTAGGCGTCGACGGCCGCGGCGGGCTCACCGGTGGCGTCGTGGTAGCGGCCGACGAGCTCGTGCACGGACGCGGTCAGCCGCGGTCGCCCGAGCCGTTCGGCGACCGGCAGCGCGGCGTCGAGCTCGGCACGCGCCCGGTCGAGGTGTCCCAGGTCGGTGAGCGCGCGGGAGGCGAAGCTGACGAGCCGCGCGGCGGCGTCGGGCCGCCCGTCGAGTTCGGCGGCGCGCACGCCGAGTTCGGTGGCGCCGACCCATTCCACCAGGTGCCGCCGGTTCACGTACAGCGCGGTGAGCGCTTCGGCGAGCTGCCAGGCCTCCCGGTTCAGCCCACCGTCCACAGCGGACCGGAGCACGGCGGCGAGCGCGCCGCGTTCCGCGTCCATCCAGTCCACCGCGTCCTGCTTGGCGCGGTCCCCGGTGAACGGTTGCCGCTGCCCCGCGAGCAGTTCGGCGTGGTCGGTGATCCGCAGCCGTCCGGCGCCGAGGACGGCGAGGTCGGCGAACGCGGCCCGGTGCAGGCAGTGCCGCACGATGCGCCGCAGCGTCGCGGCGCGGTCCTCGGCGGAGTCGTGCTGTTCGGCGAGGGCGCGGGCGTGCGCGCGCACCAGGTCGTGCATCCGGTACCGGCCGTCGCCTTCGTCGACGAGGAGGTGCGCGTCGAGCAGTTCGCCCAGTTCCCAGTGCGACCGGTCGGTGCCCGCGGCCGCGGAAACCAGGTCGCGGCCGAATTCGCCGACCGGCAGCAGCGCCAGCCGCCGGTACAGCTCGGCGGCCGCGGCGGGCAGCATCTTGCAGGCCACGTTGAACGGCGAGGTCAGGCGCGCCCCGTCGGCGCGGTTCTCGGCGACCAGTTCGGCGACCCGCAGGCTCGGGTGCTTGCGCAACGCGGCCGCCATGGACCGCAGTATCTCGGGGAATCCGCCGCACAGCCGGGCGAGTTCGCGCATCGCCGCCGGTTCCTGCTCGGCACGGCGCGTCCCGCACAGCGCCTGCATCAGCGCACTGCCCGCCTCGTCGCCGAGCGGTTCGATCTCGACGACGGAGGTTTCGTCGAGCAGCAGTTCGCTGAGCCGCCGGTTGCTGGTGACCAGCACGGAGCTGCCGGGCGCGTTCGGCACGAACGGTTCGACCTCGGCGGGTTCGGCGACGTCGTCGAGCAGCACCAGCAGCGGTTTCCCGCTGGTCCAGGTCTGGTAGAGCTCGGTGCGCCCGGCGAGCGTCGCGGGCATCGCCTTGTCCTGCACGCCGAGCCGCCGCAGGCAGTCGCCGAGCGCGTCGCTGATCGCCGCCCCGTCCGCGCCGCGCAGCGACCCGAAGTCCACGAACAGCTCGCCGCCCGGGTACGCGTCGACCTCGCCCGCGACGTGCCGGGCGGTGGCGGACTTGCCGACGCCGGGCAGCCCGGTGAGCATCACGATCTTCGAACCGCGGGTGCCGTCGCTGTGCGCGAGGTGTTCGCGCAGCCGCGCGCGTTCCCGCTCCCGGTTCACGAAGTCGCCGGTCAGCGGCCGGATCTCGTGCGGGGTGCGCGCCGGGCCGGTGCCGAAGTAGTTGTCGCCGTAGCGCGCGCCCGCCTGCACCACGGGCCCGCCGACCGTGCCCGATGCGGAATTCGCGATCTCCGGCCCGTCGCTCATGCGCCATCCTCATCACCCGGCGGTAGTCGGCACCCCACCGTACGCGACCGCCTGGCGCCCGAGGTCGAACTCGGCCGGAGCGACGGGCCGGAGTTCGCGCCCGCCCGGGTTCCGCGCCGGTCAGGCGAGGGGGACGTCGAGGGTGGCGGGGGTGGTGAGCGTGGTGGGCGGGCCCGGGGGTTCGGTGGCGTAGCGGGGGTCGACGGTGTCGACGACGAGGGCGAGGCGGTGGCCGGCGGGGACGTGCCACAGCGCGGGTTCCAAGGTGAGGTCGACCGCGCGGGGTTCGCCGATCGTGCTGCGGCGCAACGTGATCGGCTTGTGGGTGATGAGCTTGCCGCCGCCCGCCGGGTCCACGTCGTAGAGGTAGCCGACCAGCGAGGTCGTCTCCGCGCGGGGGACGACGGTGGCGTGCAGCGCCGCCGCGCCCGCGACGGTGACGCCGGTCGGGTAGGGCTCGGTCTGCCACACGCCCGCCGCCGCGCGGTCGAGCAGCCCGACCGGGGCGAGCGGCGGGATGCCGGTGAACTGCTGGAGCAGCCCGTTGACGAAGATCGTGCCGCTGTCGGCGGCAGTCGGGACGCCGGTGCGGACCTCGCGCCGCCACGCCGGTTGCGGCCGGTCGGACAGCAGCCCGGAGGCCGTGAGGTGCCGGGTGTCGACGGTGCCGGTGACCGACTCCCAGTCGGGGTGGTCGCGCCACGTGCCGCCGCTGATCGGCGCGAGCCGCACCGGGTTCTCGGTGTCGACGCCGTTGTCCGCGCCGCGCAGGTGGTGGTCGAACCAGCGGCGGGCGGCGTCCCACACGTCGTTGGGGAGCCCGGCGGCGCCGAACAGGTCGGGGGTGGCGTGGTCGCCCGGGGACAGCAGCAGGTGCTTGGGGCCGGTGAGCCGCCGGTAGAGGTCGGTGATCTGCCCCGGCTGGAACAGCGAGTCCTCCCACGCGTTCGCCAGCAGCACCGCGGTGCCGTTCGCGTTGAGCCGGTCGACCTCGCGCAGCGGGGACCGGTCGTCGCCGAGGTGCAGCACGTCCTCGACGCGGTCCTCCCGGTAGGCGCGTTCCAGTTCCCGCAGCTCCGGGCCGAACCGGCCGGTGACGTGCCCGACGGCGAGCAGCGCTTCGGCCGCCTGGGTGCTGACGGTCTCGTTCGGGTAGAGGGAGGCGAGCAGGTCGCTCCAGCCGCTCATCGCCGCCACCGCCCGCACCCGCGGGTCCGCGGCCGCGGTGAGCACGCTGATCCCCGCGCCGTAGGAGATGCCGCCCATCCCGATCCGCCCGGGATCGGCGCCGGTGTTCGCCAACGCCCAGTCGATGACCGCGGAGGCGTCCCCGACGTCGGCCGGGCCACCGACGTCGACGGCTCCGCCGGAGGCGTAGAAGCCGCGGGCGGTGTAGGTGACCACCACGTACCCGGAGTCGTAGGCCATGCCTGCGGCGGCACCGACGTACTCGATGTTCGGCGTCGCCCAGCTGGCGGGCATCACCAGCAGCGGGAACGGGCCGTCGCCGCGCCCGGTCGGTTCGATCACCTTCGCGTCCAGCGGGACGCCGTCGGCACCGGGCACGGTCCGGTGCGTGATCGCCACCCCGGGGGCCGCGGCGGCCACCGGAGGGGCGAGCAGCGCGGCGGCCAGCACGCTGGTCGCCAGGACGAGCAGACGTCGCACGGTGGGCTCCTCTCGGGTGATCCGCGGCACAGCGCACCAGTGAACCGCACCGCGAGGCACCGATTCGGTTCAGCTCGGCGAATCCGCGCCCAACCGAGATCGAGCGCGGTCGCCGGTCCCGGAACCCCGGGGCGGTCGGCACCGCCCCGGGGTCTGCGGGTCAGCTGCGGTGGGCCACCGCGGCCTCGGTGACCGCGACGGTGCCGAGCACCAGGTCCTGCCCGGGGTCGACGGTGCAGGTCAGGTCGAACGTGCCGAGCAGGGTGCCGGAACCGTCCGCCTTCTTCGGGGTGAGCTTCGCGGTGAAGGAGTCCGCGACCGACACGGTCGCCGCTCCGGCCGCCACGGGCGTCACCGCGGGCACCGGGCCGGCGGCGGTGACCACCAGCGGTCCCGAGTCGGGGATGGGCGTGCTGGGCACCGGCAGGTCCTGGATCACCACATCCTGCGCGGCGCCCGCCCCGTCGGTGACCACGGCGGTCACCGTGGCGGATCCTTCGACGGTCGCCGCGCCGACCAGGTCGAACCCGTTCACGGTGTCCTCCGGGACGGTCACCGCCGCGCTGAAGTCGGTGGCTTCGATGGGTTGGCCGGCGACCGCGGAGTCGGGCAGGGTCACCGCGATGTCGGTGCTGACCGGCCCCTTGCCGATCAGCGGGAAGTCGCAGGTGTAGCCGAGGGTGGTGGTCACCGGCTCCGCCGCGGCGGTTCCGGTCCCGATCGCGGTGGCGGCCAGCGCCACCCCGGCGGCCAGGGCCGCCCCGCGTCGTGCGGTTCGAGAGCGTTCGGCGTTCAGGTGCACAGTTCCTCCAGTCTGCGCGCGGCATCGGCGCCCGAGCTGCGGACACCGCCCGGCGTTCATTTCGGACCACTAGAGAACTTCCAGCCGCCGCGCGAACGCACGAGTTCGCGCGGGACATTCCGACTGAGATGAGAAGTGCGATGCCTGGCGGGAATTTCAATTGCCACCGGACGATTCGGACGCTACCGAGGGGAATCCCCCGGCACAACGTTCCGCGTGGAAAATCCGCTGCCCGCACCGAAATTCCGGCGCACGTTGTCACCGAGCTCATCACCACCGGCGCGGCGGTGCGCACAATGGATCGATCACGAACCCTCCGCCGCACCGCACGACGGCCCTCGCCGCGTTCGGATCGTGACTGTCGCGCGGACCGTCCGGCATGACACCCTCAGCGGCAACCCTGCCGGACGCGGGAGAAAGCCAGGTTGGCAAGATACGGAGTCCGGGTGACGACTGCGGCTCGCACCGGAGCACGACAGGAAGGAACCAGGTGAACGCCGACACCGCACAGGTCGACGACCTGCGACTCATCGCCCTGCCCACCGCGATGAACTGCACTGACATCTTCGTGCGCTTCACCCTCAGCGAGTGGTCGCTGCGGCCGCTCGCGGACGAGGCCGCGCAGACCACCCTCAGCATGGTGGACGCCGCGGTGCAGGCATCCGACCCGAAATCTCCGGGATTCCTCACGATCAGGTTGCGATTGCGCGGCGATTGCCTGGTCATCGAAGTAGAGGACGAGACCCGCGGCCCCGCTCCCGCCACGTTGCAGGAATTGGAGGGGAAGCGCACCGGCGTGGAACCGCTGCGCGGAGTCGGGAACCGCCGCTGGTGCGAACTCGCGCTGCCGCCGGGGATGAACGCCTCGGCCGTTCCGCTGCCGCGCCGCGAGAAGCGCCGCTCCCCCGCCGCCGAGGCGCTGGGCGACGAGCCGGAAGAGCTGGACCCGCAGGTGATGCAGCGACTGCTGTCCGGGTTGAACAACGCGGGCGGCGGGCACCGCAGGCCGGAGTGAGCGGAACTCCCGGACGCGGAACGGGGCGGTCTCCGCGCCTGGGAGGAACTTCGCCCCGGTGATCCCCTCGCGTCGTTCGCGCGAGGACGGCGCAGCGCCCGAGCCGCGCGGAGCGGTCCGTATCATGGGCGTGTGCCGGAAGGAGCGACCGAGGTCCGCTACGACGAGGTGTTCGTCGCCGCGGTCGGTGTGCTCAACACCCGCTGGGCGCTGCACGTCGTGCACGCGCTGAGCGCGGGCCCGCTGGGCTTCAACGAGCTGCGCAGGCAGGTTCCCGGCCCCGGCCCCAGCACCCTCAAGCAGCGGCTCTCGGAACTCGCCGACGCGGGACTGGTGCGCCGCGAGGTCCTGGACGGATCTCCGCCGCGCACCCGCTATTCGCTGACCGGACGCGGCGCGGGCCTGCGGCCGATGTTCGCGGAGATGACGGCGTGGGCGACGCGGAACGGGTTGCGCCCCACCGAACCCGGCGAGGTCTCCGGCGGCGTTCTGGGGCTGTTCCAGGAGAAGTGGGCCATCCACGTCGTGTGCGTGCTGCTGACCGGGCCGCGCGGTTTCAACGAGCTGGCGCGCGAGGTCGGGATCAGCCAGGTCACGTTGTCGCAGCGGCTCAGCGAGCTGGAGCGGCGCGGGCTGGTCGACCACGACCGCGGCGGGCGGCCCGCGACCTACTCGCTGAGCCGGGCGGGCCTGGACTTCCGCGTGGTCGCCGAGCCGCTGGTCGCGTGGGCGCACGCGCTGCACGCGCACCAGGAGCGGCCGGCCGCGCACGGCTGACCGCTTTCAGCTCTCGGCGGCGGTGCGGGGCCCGGTCCGCGGAGTGCGCCGGACCTGTTCGGGCACCACGACCTCGTCGCACCCGTTGAGGTAGTCCGGCGTGGTGCCCAGCAGCGCGGCGAGCCCATCCACGATCTCGGCGCGCGGGTTCGTGTTCCGGCCGCAGGCGAGCTGCTGCAGGTACTGCGTGGAGACCTTGACCTGCCGGGAGCGGTGCAGCTGGTCGGCCAGCGCCGCCAGCGAGCACCCGCGCTGCCGGTACAGGTCGCGGAACCGCTTGCCGAGGAACTGCCCGTCGCGGCCCGTGATGTAGGCCACGGAGGTCTTGAGGAGCCCGGCGAGTTCGGCGGCGTACGGCGGTAGCGGTGAATCGGGCGCCCGGCCCAATCTCGCGATCCTGTCCCTGGACACCACGACTCCCCGCTTGCGCAGGTCACGGGCCAATTCCGGGTAACCGTAGCCGCGCTGCTCGCAGAGCAACCGGAAACGCCGCGCGCTGACGCGCCGACCACCCGACACGACGAACACCCCCAGGAAGCGCAGGGGTTCGAGCACCCCTGGCGTCCCACTGTAAGCGCTGATCCCCTTGTATTCGGCGGGCGCCACAATTTAGGCTGCTCACCAGCAGGAATCAACTCAGCCCCGAACTCCTCATCGGGAGGGCCGCGGCTGGGCCTTCGGTGCGTCCGGCTCGGTCCGGTGCGCCGCGTTCCTGCCACCCGAGCCAGGGGGTCAGGGAGCGCCGCGCACGCGGTGCCGCGCCGGATGCGTTGTTCTGGGGGTGCATCGCATCCGGCGCGCAAGACCTCCGCGCCGAGCCCACCGCACACCGACCGGACGCGGATTCCGGCCGCCCGGCGCGCAATTTCCCCTTCCGCGCGAGGAATCGTCGCGATGGCGCGCGAACCGGGGACCCGAACCGCGGACGCCCGCCCGTTCTCCTGCTTCCGCGGGCGTTTTAACACGAAGTCCGGAACCGCTGATCCACGACCCCGTGCAACGAGCCGCGGGCCGTGCGGCACGATGCGGAAGAACCATCCGGAACTGCGCCGCACACCGCGAAGCGCTCACCCTTTCGGCCGATTGCCGCTGGTCCGGTGGTTCGAGATCCTATCGGGCTAGCCATGATCGGCGGCCCTGCACCGCGTCAGCAGGAATCAGTGCGACATTTCCGGTAGAGGAGATCCGCGGCATGCCCGCCGACCAGCACGAACAGCGCCTCGACCTCGTGCGCGCAGCAGCAGAGCAATGGGCGAAGAACCTCATCGAGTTCGGCCCGCAGAACACGTTGCTGCACTTCAAGAACACGAAGACCACGAGTTTGGACCTCGCGAATGCGAATCCCGCATTCATGCGGGATCTATTGCGCGGAAAGGCCGTCAAGCTCAGCGCGCTGTTCGAGGAGTCCGCGCTGCACAAGGACGCGTGCACTCGCGCCCGATCGCTGCTGCGCACCATGACGGCGTTCAGCGAGGAACAGGGCATCGACATCGGGAAGGTCGCGCAAGGCCTGGTCCGGGCCACGCCCCGGCACGGGTCGACGACGCAGGCGACGGCGCGGAGCACTCGGGCACCCCTGCTGCTGCGCTCGCTGCGGATCACCGCGCGCACGGCCGCGGAGAGCGAGTTCGTGCTGGAGACCGAACGGGACGTGGAGATCAACCCCGTGCTGCTGCACGCGCTCGACCAGGACTACGGCCTCGACCTCGACCTGCCCGCGTTCACCGCCGCCGTCCAGGAGGTGCTGAGCGCCACCGAGGATCCGCAGGAGCAGGTGGACCGGGTGAGCGCTTGGAGCTGGAGAAGCAGGCCGCCTTCGACGACGACACCGTGATGATGTGCTGGGCGCCGGTGCGCGCGCTGCTCAACGACCTGGAGGAGCACCTGCCTGCGGTGTCCTGACCTCACCGGCGGCCGGGACCGCGGGGCGGCGGGCGCTCGGGGAGTTCGTCGTTGCACCGCAACCACTTCCGCGCGAGCACCCGCACGTCCTCGTCGTCGTCCCAGTCGCCGCCGGTGTGCACGGTGTCGAGCAGGTGCTCGTCGTCGTGCGAGCCGCGCCGGTCACCGGAGTGCACCGTCATCACGTGCTCCCCGCGCCCCCAGCGGAACGTGTAGGACCGTCCCGCCGGGGTGCGGGCGAACACCCACGTCATCGGCAGGAACTTCTTCTTCGGCATGCCACGACGTTAGGGAGCGGAGTCCGGCGTCCGGGTAGCTTCCGTACCCTCACCTGATCAGCTGACTTGCAGCCCCCGGGCGAGTTCGCGGGCGGCAGCCGCCTCGCCGGTGGGCGGATTCTCCAGCAGTGCGGCGGACAGTTCCCGCGCCCAGCCGTTGAACCGGGTCGTTTCCGGCGCGGTGCGGTGCGCTTCGCGCAAAGTGGCCAAAGTGGACTGGCGGTCGTCCTGCTGCTCGTGCGCGCGAGCGATCTCGATCAGGTGCCGTGCCCGGCGCGGCACCGAGGTGATCCGGCCGCCGCCGAGCCTGCGCTCCGCCCGCAACGCCTCGCCGCCGCGCCGCAGGTCGACGTTGATGCTGACCGCATGCGCCCGCAGCACCGCAACGCTGAAGCTCGACTGCACGTGCCGGTATCCCGGACCGAGCGTCCGGGCCGCGGTGTCGGCGAGGTCCCAGTACCGCAGGGCTTCGCCGAGCCGCCCCTTGCGCGCCCAGGTCAACGCGCATTCCGCGAGCAGCGCGCCGCGCATCCCGTTCCACTCGTCGTCCTCGGGTCGCGCCGCCAGCAGGCGCAGCGCCCCGGTAGCGACTTCGAGCGCTTCGTCCCAGCGTCCGGACTCGCGCAGCACCTGCACCATCGCCCAGGCAGCACCACCGATCAGCTGCGGGTCGTCCGCCTCGTGGGCTTCGGTGACCGCGCGATCGACGACGAGCCACACCAACTCGGGCGCGGGCTGGTAGGCGACGTAGAAGTTGGCCAGCAGGTGTACTCCCGCGAGCAGGCGCCGCGCCTGCCTGCGCTGCGGACCGTCCTGCGCGCGCACCGCGTCCTGCGCGTCGCGGATCAGAGCGGGTAGCAGTCGTCCGACCTTCGTGCGGTGGTCCGGCGAGGCGTGCCGGAGGGTCCACGCCGATCGCAGCCGCTCCCCCAGGTGGCTCAGGTCGATGTCACCTGCCGGTGCGCGGAACCTGCTCGTGGTGAGCGCGGTCTGCACCTCCTGGAGCGCGGAGTGCGTGCTCACGCCATCGAGGCGGGAGACCTGAACCGGGTCGTGGTTCCCGGTGAGCTCGGCGAGATCGGCGATGTCGAGCGCCTTCGCCAGCCGGATCAGCGTGTGCAGCTTCGGGGTCTGCAGCCGTCCGGTCTCCACCGCCTTGACCCACTCGGCCGAACGCCCCACCAGACCGCCCAGCACGGGACGGCTCATGCCCGCCCGCTCCCTGGCCTGCTTGATCCGCCACGAAACGTCATCGCCCATGCACCCGAAGTATCCACGCCGCGGCGGTGCGACGGAACAACTCCGCCGAACGAGCGCTCACCCCGGCGAACGGACCGTTCGTCCGGGCTCGTTGGACGAACGGTCCGTTCGCTCCGCCGTCATTCGGCGGGGCGGGGCGGCGGCTCTCGTGGGTGGGTGCGTCGGGCGCGTTCGGGCCGCGGCGGTCGGCGAATTCTTTGCGGAGCACGGGGACGACCTCTTCGCCGAGCAGGTCGAGCTGTTCCAGCACGGTCTTCAGCGGCAGGCCCGCGTGGTCGATCAGGAACAGCTGGCGCTGGTAGTCGCCGACGTACTCGCGGAAACCGAGGGTGCGGTCGATGACCTGCTGCGGGGAACCGACGGTCAGCGGGGTCTGCGCGGAGAAGTCCTCCAGCGAGGGGCCGCCGCCGTAGACCGGGGCGTGGTCGAAGTAGGGCCGGAACTCGCGCACCGCGTCCTGGGAGTTGCGGCGCAGGAACACCTGCCCGCCGAGCCCGACGATCGCCTGCTCCGGCGTGCCGTGGCCGTAGTGGGCGAAGCGCTCCCGGTAGTACTGCACCATCCGCGCCGCGTGCTGCGGCGGCCAGAAGATGTGGTTGTGGAAGAAACCGTCACCGTAGTACGCGGCCTGCTCGGCGATCTCCGGGCTCCGGATCGACCCGTGCCACACGAACGGCGGTACCCCGTCGAGCGGTCGCGGAGTCGAGGTGAAGCCCTGCAGCGGCGTGCGGAACCGGCCCTCCCAGTCCACCACGTCCTCCCGCCACAACCGGTGCAGCAACGCGTAGTTCTCCAGCGCCAGCGGAATCCCCTGCCGGATGTCCTGACCGAACCACGGATACACCGGCGGCGTGTTCCCACGACCCATCATCACGTCCACCCGGCCACCCGCCAGGTGCTGCAACATCGCGTAATCCTCAGCGATCTTCACCGGATCGTTCGTGGTGATCAGCGTCGTCGAGGTGGACAGGACCAACCGCTCGGTGCGGGCGGCGACGTACCCGAGCATCGTCGTGGGGGAGGACGGCACGAACGGCGGGTTGTGGTGCTCACCGGTGGCGAACACGTCCAGACCCACTTCCTCGGCCTTCTCGGCGATGCGCACCATCGCCTGAATGCGTCCCGCTTCGGTGGGTACCGCGCCCGTGGTCGGGTCGGGAGTCACGTCCCCCACGCTGAAGATGCCGAACTGCACTGCGCCCTCCTCACCTCGCCGGCCGTCCTGGTCGCCGGTGCACCCGCTGGAACATCGTTGAAGTTTTAACTATTCCATGCCGGTCCACCGCAGGCCGTTCACGGCGGCGCCGATCACACTCGGCCACACAGACCGGAATGGAGCGTTTACAGTCCGTGCCCGCCGGACCATAGTTCTAGGCGCACGCGCGGACGCCGACCCCTGGAGAGACGATCATGCAGAACAGGCTCGCCCGCACGGTGCGGACGGCGCTGCTCATCGGGGCGGGAATTGCCGTCACGCTGGTCCTCGTCCCCACCGCCATCAGCATCGGAACCGGCGGTTACCTGCCCGGGTTCCTCCGCCCGCTCGCCGCCGTCCTGTGGCCGCTGGTGATCGTGTTCCTGCTCTTCGGCGCCGCCCTCGCCGGGTGGGAGCGCATCACCAACACCGACAAGCCCGTCACCGCCCGGCGGCTCAACACCCCCTCCAACCGGGAGCGATCGGTGCACAGCGCCGAGCGGTACGCCCGCGAACGGCTCAACGGCTCGCTCGCCGCCCACGTGGCCGCGCTGGTCGACGGCGACGAGGTGCCCGCCACCGTCGCCCGGCCCGCCGACGTCGTCGTGCAGAACAGCGCGGGCAAGAAGGCGAGGCTGCCCGCGGGCGCCGACCTGCCCGGCACCCTCGACGAGGCGAACGGCTCGCTGCTGGTCCTCGGCGCACCCGGCTCCGGCAAGTCCACCCTGCTGCTGGAGCTCACCCGCGCGCTCGCGCTGCGCGCCGCGGGCGACCCGAAGCGGCCCATCCCGCTGATCGTCGACCTCGGCTCCTGGGCCATGTCCGGGTGGCGCTGGGACGACCGCAGGCCCGCGCCGCCCACCGACTTCGGCAAGTGGCTGCTGCGCGAGATCGAACGCCGCTACAACATCCACCCGTCGCTCGGCCGGATCTGGCTGGAGCAGCGGCGCATCGGCCTGATGCTCGACGGGCTCGACGAAGTGCCGCCCGAATACCAGGAACGCTGCGTCACCGCGATCAACAAGCTGCGGGACGAGTTCGACGTCCCCGAGATCGTCGTGTGCTGCCGCAGCACCGACCACGAAGCGCTCACCGAGCCGCTGCAGCTGAGCAACACCGTCACCATCAACCCGCTCACCCGCAAGCAGGTCGTCGAGTTCTACACCCGCATCGGGCGCCGCGTCGACGGCATCCGCAGCGCCGTGCGCACCGACCCGCAGCTGCCGGAACTGCTCGACTCGCCGCTCATGCTGAGCCTGATGGCACTGGCCCACCAGGACCGGCCGCCGTCGGAGGTCCGGCTCAGCGGGACCCCGGCCGAACGGCGGCGCCAGGTCTTCGACGCCTACCTCACCGCGGTCCCCGCCCAGCACGCCGACGAACTCGGCTACCCCGCGGAGAAGGTGCTGCGCACGCTGCGGTTCCTCGCACGGGTCTCGGCGAGCCCGTTGTGCAACGACCTCACCGCCCGGACCCGGCTGCCCAGCCTCGTCGCGTGGGCCAAGTACCTGCCCTCCAGCACCGTGGTGCACGTGTACGCGCGGGGGCTGCCCGGGGTGCTCGCCGGCGCCGTCACCGGCGTGACGCTGGCGATGGGGATGCTGCTCGGGCCCGCGGCAGCGCTCGTCACCGCGGCGCTGCTGGTGGGCTACATCGCCTTCCTCGACCACCTCTCCGGGCTGCCGTGGCTGCGGCCCGCGCAGCTGGCGCGCACCGTGCCGCAGGGCTGGACGACGGCCGCCTGCGGCTACGTGCTCGGGCTCGTCGTGAGCCTCGCGCTCGTCGGGCTCACCACGCCCGCCACGAGCTGGCTCGCCGCGCAGCCGTGGTGGATCGGCGTGCCGGTGGTGGTGCTCACCGCGTTCCTCACCATCATGAGCGCCGTCGAGGCCTGGTCGAAGATGCCCGGCAACAGCGCCGCGCTCGGCGCCGCCGGGGCCGGGGTGGTCGGGGTGACCACGATCTGGCTCGGACCGCAGGAGATGCTCACCGCGATGGGCATCGGCGTGGTCCTCGGCATCGTCGCCGGGCTGACCACCGCTGCCCGCGACGAGGTGTGGTGGCAGTTCGGCGACGACCAGTACGCGGAGTTCGACGGCAAGGGCTCGGCGTGGCTGAAGAACTCGGCGCCGGTGGCCGCCGCGGCCGGGCTGATCGGGGTGGTCCCGGTGCTGTTCACCGGGACGCTGCTGGACGAGCGCGCCTTGGACGTCGCCATCGGCGTGCTGGTCGCGGGCCTCGCCGCACCCGCCGCCTGGCACGCCGACATGTTCCCGTTCGACACCGCGAAGAACGCGGGCGCCGAGTGGCTGGCGCGGGCGATGGCGCTCAGCGAGCTGCCGGTGCGGCGGGCGCGGCTGCTGCGCGGGCTGGCCGGGTGCAGCCTGCTGTCCAACGTGGACGGTGGCTACCGGTTCACCCACGTGGCGCTGCGGGACCACCTGCTCGGTTACGAGCGGAAGCCGGGGAAGAAGAAGGACGCCGCGGCGGCCGACGACCCGGACGGGACGACCGGCTCCGAGCCCGCGACCGCCGACGCGGCTCCCGCCGACGCCGAGCCCGGGTCCGGCGCGGCGAGTTCGGAGACCGCCAAGACCTGACGGTGGCGATGCCGCCCGCCGCGCACGATCCCCGGACGGCGCGCGGCGGGTCCTTGCCACACCCGCCCGCGCCTCCCCGGCCCGGGACGATCGCGCGGCACCGGACTCGACGCACCGCCGCCGGCACCAATTCGCTACCCCGAATGGAGCAGTGATCGCGGAGGGGATACTCTCTGTGCTCGATCAGCACGTTGAGTGCCCAACCCGGAGGGATCACCTTGCCCACCTTGGCGCCACCCGCCCTCACCTACCACGTGACCTGCGACGACCTGCACGGATGGGCCGCCGTGTACCGCGACGGCGAGGCAGGCCGCGAGTTCCTCGGCTTCCAGCGGTTCGACGAAGAGGCCCTGTGCTTGCTGCGCGCGAACCCGACGGCGACCCGCGGGGACGACGGCATGCTCCGCTGCGCCATCCCCGCCTGAAGGCCGCGCACCGCGGACCCGGCGACCGGGGCGGGCGCACGATGTCAACAACGGCTGACTTGCCGGTGGCGCTTCCGCCGGCGTTCCGGTCAACGGGGGTTGACTTGCCCGCACCGCCCCGGCTCGCCCCGCGGGCTCCGCCTGGCGCGGGTCGTCAGAGGAGGGCGAGCAGGGCCCCCAGCGCCGGGTTGTCGTTGGCCCGGCGCCACGCGAGGTGCAGCTCCACCGGTTCCGGTTCCGGGAGCGCCACCGGCCGCAGCACCACCCCGTCGAAGCTCAGCAGCGTCGCCGTCGACGGCACCAGCGCGATGCCCAGCCCGGCGCGCACCAGCGCCAGCACCGTGTGCACCTGGCTCACGTGCTGGGTGTAGCGCGGCGAGACGTGCGCCTCGCGGAACACGCTCACCAGCAGCTCGTGGAAGTAGCGGGCCTCCGTCGGCGAGTACATCACCACGTCGGCGGCGTCGAAGTCCGCCGGGCTCAACCGCTCCGCAGCGGCCAGCGGATGCCCCGCGGGCAACGCCGCCAGCAGCGGCTCGGCCAGCAGCCGCCGGGAATCCAGCTCCGGGCGGGTGATCGGCGGCCGCACCAGCCCCAGGTCCAGCGCGCCCGAGGAGAGCATGTCCAGCTGCTCGCGGGTCACCAGCTCGCGCAGCACCACGTCCACGTGCGGCAGCCGCTCCCGCGCCGTCTCCAGCGCCCCGCCGAGCTTCCCGTAGGCCGAGGTCGCGGTGAACCCGACGCGCACCACGCCCGCCTCACCGCTGGGCACCCGGCGCACCGCCAGCGTCGCGTTCTCCGCCTCGTGCAGCAGCCGCCGCGCATCGCGCAGGAACGCCTGCCCCGCCGGGGTCAGCCGCACCGCGCGGCCGCTGCGGTCGAACAGCCGCACCTGCAGGTCCCGCTCCAGCAGCTGGATCTGCCTGCTCAGCGGCGGCTGGGTCATCCGCAGCCGCGCCGCCGCCCGCCCGTAGTGGAGCTCTTCGGCCACCGCGACGAACCCGGAGAGCTGGTTGAGGGTGAACATGCTCGCCTCCCGCGTGCGATGCCTTTCGAGCATCGGACGATGCTCGATCGGAGTTGGACACGCATCGGTCGGGGATCTTAGTGTCACCGCTGGCGGGATGTGCGCGCCGCCAGGCCGTGCCCCCGCTCCCGCACCGCCCGGATCGAGGAGGACCCACCGCATGACCACAGGCACCACCGCCACCGACCTCACCGGGCGGATGCTGATCGCGGGCACCCCCGTGTTCGGCGACGGCGAGCAGATCCGCGCGATCGACCCGGCCACCGGCGCCGAACTCGAACCGGCCTACGGGCACGGCGGCGACGCCGAGGTGGCGCGCGCGTGCGCGGCGGCGGACGAGGCCTTCGAGACCTACCGCGCGACCACCTTCGAGCAGCGCGCGGTGTTCCTGGAGACCATCGCCGACAACATCGAGGCCATCGGCGAAACCCTCTCCGCCCGCGCCCACGCCGAGAGCGGCCTGCCGCTGGCCCGCACCACCGGCGAACGCGGTCGCACCACCGGGCAGCTGCGGCTGTTCGCGCAGGTGGTGCGGGAGGGCAGCTTCACCGGGGCGCGCATCGACCCGGCGCAGCCGGACCGCTCCCCCGCACCGCGCGCCGACATCCGGCAGCGCAAGATCCCGCTGGGCCCGGTCGCCGTGTTCGGCGCCAGCAACTTCCCGCTGGCCTTCTCCGTCGCCGGTGGCGACACCGCCTCCGCGCTCGCCGCCGGCTGCCCCGTGGTGGTCAAGGCGCACGACGCGCACCCGGGTACCAGCGAGCTGGTGGCGCGCGCCATCAGCGACGCCGTCGCCTCCTGCGGGCTGCCCGCTGGCACCTTCTCGCTGCTGTTCGGCAGCGGCCGCAACCTCGGGATCTCGCTGGTCACCGATCCGCGCATCCAGGCCGTGGGCTTCACCGGTTCCCGCGGCGCCGGGCTCGCGCTGACCGCCGCCGCGCAGCGCAGGCCGCAGCCGATCCCGGTGTACGCGGAGATGAGCAGCATCAACCCGGTCTTCCTGCTGCCCGGGGCGCTCGCCGCGCGGGCCGCGGAGCTCGGTGGCGAGTTCGTCGGCTCGCTCACGATGGGATCCGGCCAGTTCTGCACCAACCCCGGCCTGGTCATCGCGGTCGACGGGCCGGAGCTGACCACCTTCCTGGACAGCGCGGCCGAGGCGGTCGGCGCCGCCACCCCGACCCCGATGCTCACCCCGGGCATCGCCCGCGCCTACGAGTCGGGCGTGCAGGCGCTGGCGGACCAGGGCGAGGTGACCGTGCTGGCCCGCGGCCGGGAATCCGACGCGCCGCACTCCTGCCGGGCCGCGCTGCTGGCCACCGACGCCGAGTCGTTCCTGGCCGGGGACGGGCTGGACGACGAGGTGTTCGGCTCGTCCTCGCTGGTGATCCGCTGCCGCGACGCCGCCCAGGTCCGCGAGGTCGCGGCCGGGCTGGAAGGGCAGCTCACCGCCACCGTGCACGCCACCGCCGCAGACGCCGCCGAAGCGGGCGCGCTGCTGCCCACCTTGGAGCGCACGGCGGGCCGGATCCTGTTCAACGGCTGGCCCACCGGCGTCGAGGTCGGCCACGCGATGGTCCACGGTGGACCGTTCCCGTCCACTTCGGACTCGCGGACGACCTCGGTCGGCACGCTGGCCATCGACCGGTTCCTGCGCCCGGTGGCCTACCAGGACCTGCCCGCGGAGCTGCTGCCGAGCGTCCTCGCCGACGGCAATCCCGAGGGGATCTGGCGCCGGGTGGACGGCGAACTCGGCAAGCACTGACCCCGAGCACCGCAGCGCCCGGCCCCGCCACGAGCGGAGCCGGGCGCTGTTCACGTCGCGGACCGGGGGATCACGACGGGTGCGGACGTGCGGCGCGCCCCGGGACCACGACCGTCCCGCGCGGCTCCGCCGCCCGCCCCGCCACGGGAGCGATCAGGAGCCGGAGTCCTCGCGGGACTTGTTCTTGATGCGGGCGGCCTCCTTGCGGACCTCGGCCTGGGTGGCGCGCTCGTGCTGCAGCCAGTCGGGGTTCTCCGCCTTGAGCGCCTCGATCTGCTCGGTGGTGAGCGCCTCGGTGATGCCACCGCGGGCGAGGCCGCTGTTGGACACGCCGAGCCGGGCGGCGACCACCGGGCGCGGGTGCGGGCCGTTGCGGCGCAGCTCGCGCAGCCACTCCGGCGGGTCGGTCTGCAGGGCGTTGAGCTCGTCGCGCGAGACCACGCCCTCCTGGAACTCCGCGGGGGTGGCTTCGAGGTACACGTTCAGCTTCTTCGCCGCGGTCGCGGGCTTCATCGTCTGGGGGGTCTTGTGCGACGTCATGGGCCCAGGGTATCGACCCGGCCCCGCGGTACCTGCGGTGACGCCCGGTAGCCTGGCCTGGTGGCAGGCTCGGTCGGATCGTCGTCGTTCACCCTCGCGTACGTGCCGGGGGTGACCCCCGGCAAGTGGGTGCGGATCTGGAACGAGCGGGTTCCGTCGGTGCCGCTGCACCTGGTCGCCACCCCGGCCGCCGCCGCGGCCGACCTGGCGCGCGGCGGTGAGGTCGACGCGGCGCTGCTGCGGCTGCCGACCGACCGCGACGGGCTGCACGCGATCCCGCTCTACACCGAGACGACCGTGGTCGTGGTGCCGAAGGACCACGTGATCACCGCGGCCGACGAGGTGGGGCCCGCCGACCTCGCCGACGAGATCGTGCAGCACCCGCTGGACGACACCCTCGGTTGGGAACGGCCGCCGGGCCGGCCCGCCTTCGAGCGGCCCGCGAACACCGGTCTCGCCGTCGAGCTCGTCGCCGCGGGCGTCGGCCTGCTCGTCGTCCCGCAGTCGCTGGCCCGGCTGCACCACCGCAAGGACCTCACCTACCGGACGCTCACCGACGTCCCGCAGTCGCGGGTCGCGCTGTCGTGGCCGGAGGAGGAGACCACCGACCTGGTGGAGGAGTTCATCGGGATCGTGCGCGGCCGCACGGTGAACAGCACCCGCGGGCGCCAGGAGCGGACGCCGAAGCAGCCGGCCGCCAAGAAGCAGCCCGCGGCGAAGAAGCAGCCCGCCCCGAAGCCCGGCCGCGGCAAGGGCGGCCCGCGCCCCGGCGGCGGGCGCGGCAGGCCGCGCCGCCGGTCCTGACCCCGGCGGCCGATCGCGCAGCGCAGCGACGGCCCCACCACGCCCGGAGCACCGCCGACTCCCCCTGACGGCGGGTCGCCGGAACCCCCGACAGGTCCCGTGCCGCCGCCGGACGGCCGGACCACCGGCACCGTCGATCGGTCCTTGCGGAGCCGAGCCGCCCGCCCCTAACGTTCGGGAAAGCGCTTTCCTGCGCCACGTCCGGAAGCGCCGGACCAGCTCGTCCGACCGGGGTGCGACGAAGCACCCTCGACCAGATCGGAACCGTCCACAATGCACTCATCGCGAACGAGATCTCCCCGCCGCGCACTGGTGACCGCGCTCGCCGCCGCCGTGCTGCCGATCGGCTCCGCCGCACCCGCCACCGGATCCTCCGCCGAACCGGCGCGGGCCGGGACCGCGCCCGCCGAGGCCCGCGCCGCCGAACCCGGCCGCGCCGCGATCAGCGTGCGCTCCGGCGACGACAACTTCGTGTCCTGGCGGCTGTTCGGCACCGACCCGGCGGGCACCACCTTCGACGTGTACCGCGACGGCACCAGGATCACGCCGGAACCGCTGACCGGGACCGGGTTCCTCGACCGCGGGGCGCCCGCCGACGCCCGCTACGAGATCACCCCGCACGGGCAGCGGGCCGCGGTGAGCACCGCGCGCGCCTTCGCCGCCGACCACCTCGACATCCCGCTGGACGTGCCGGACGGCGGCACCACCCCGGCCGGCGAGGACTACACCTACAGCGCCAACGACGTCGGCGTCGGGGACCTCGACGGCGACGGCGAGTACGAGTACGTCGTCAAGTGGGACCCGTCCAACGCCAAGGACAACTCGCAGGCCGGGTACACCGGCTCGCCGCTCCTGGACGCCTACCGGCTCGACGGGACCCGGCTGTGGCGCATCGACCTCGGGCGCAACATCCGCGCGGGCGCGCACTACACCCAGTTCCAGGTGTACGACTACGACGGGGACGGTGCCGCCGAAGTCGCGGTGAAGACCGCCGACGGCACCGTGGACGGCACCGGCACCGCGCTCGGCGACGCGGACGCCGACCACCGCAACGGCGACGGGTACGTGCTGGACGGCCCCGAATTCCTCACCGTGTTCGACGGCACCACCGGCGCCGAGCGGCACACCGCGGACTACGTCCCGGGGCGCGGCGACCCGGCCGACTGGGGCGACTCCTACGGCAACCGGTGCGACCGCTTCCTCGCCGCCACCGCCGAGATCGACGGACGGCCCGTGCTCATCGAGGCGCGCGGCTACTACACCCGTTCGGTGATCACCGCGTGGACCTTCGACGGCGAACTGACTCCACTGTGGACGTTCGACAGCGATGAGGCGGGCGAGGAGTACGCCGGGCAGGGCAACCACAACCTGTCCATCGCCGACGTCGACGACGACGGGAACGACGAGGTCGTCTACGGCGCGATGGCGATCGACGACGACGGGAACCCGTTGTGGAACACCGGGTTCGGCCACGGCGACGCGCTGCACGTCGGCGACTTCGACCCGGACCGGCCCGGCCTGGAGGTGTACAAGGTCGACGAGAACTCCGACCAGCCCGCGTCCTGGCTCGCCGACGCCGCCACCGGCGAAGTGCTCTGGCAGACCGACCCCGCCGGCGACAACGGGCGCGGCGTCGCGGGCGACATCTGGGACGGCAACCCCGGCGCCGAGTTCTGGTCCGCCGCCGACGACCGGCTGCGCGACGCCGCGGGCGAGGACGTCGGGCCCCGGCCCGGATCGATGAACTTCCTGGTGTGGTGGGACGGCGACACCAGCCGCGAACTTCTCGACGACACCCACGTCGACAAGTACACCGGCGACGGCACCGAACGCGTCCAGGACTTCGACGGCGTCGCCTCCAACAACGGCACCAAGGCCACCCCCGCGCTGTCGGCGGACCTGATGGGCGACTGGCGGGAGGAGGTCGTGTTCCGCACCGAGGACAGCAGCGCGCTGCGGATCTTCAGCACCACCGAACCCACCGAGCTCAGCCTGCCCGGGCTGATGGAGGACCGGCAGTACCGGCTCGCCGTCGCCTGGCAGAACACCGCCTACAACCAGCCCCCGCACCCCAGCTACTCCCTGGCGGACGCGGCGGCGCGGCGCACCGGAGACCCGCTGCCCTGATCCCGGCGCGGGGTGGTCGCGCCCGCGATCACCCCGCACCCGCCGGATCCGTCCGCCCGGTGCGACACTGCTCGGACCGGACGAATCGAGGCCGACCATGCCGGAACCCGCCACCACCGCGCTCGGCCGGGCCGGAGCCCGGCTGCTGCGCTCCCGGGCGCTGATGCGCGCCCCCGTCCTGCTGTACCGGGCCCGGCTCGGCGTCCTGCTCGGGCCGCGGCTGCTCCTGCTGGAGCACGTGGGCCGCAACTCCGGGATCGCCCGGCGGGTCGTGCTGGAGGTGATCGCGCACCCCGGACCGGGCGTCCACGTCGTCGCCTCCGGGTTCGGCGCCCGCGCGCAGTGGTACCGCAACGTGGTGGCGAACCCGCGGGTCCGCGTGTCCACCGGCCGCCACCGCGACCGGCCCGCCACCGCGCGGCTGCTCACCACCGCCGAGGCCGACGCCGTGCTCGCCGACTACGCGCGGCGGCACCCGCGGGCGTGGGCGAAGTTCAAGGACGTCCTGCACGGCACCCTCGGCGAGGAGGTCACCGAGCGGGACACCCCGCTGCCGATGTTCGAACTCCGGCAGCGCTGACCGGTCACGGCTTGCGGGCGATGGCGCCGTACATGGCGATGTCGGCCTCGTCCAGCGACAGGTGCTCGTCGTCGTCCGGGCGCCACCGGTGCATCTGCACCAGGCCCGGCTCGACCAGCTCCAGCCCGTCGAAGAACCGCGCCGCCTGCGCCTCGCTGCGCAGCCGCATGGTCTCGCCGTGCTCGTGGTAGACGTCGGCGACCCGGGCCAGCGCCTCGGGGGCGAAGTCGTCGGTGCCGATCGTCGCGGCCAGGTAGCTGCCGGCGGGCAGCGCGTCGACGATCCGGCGCGACACCGCCAGCGCCTCGTCGTCGTCCTCGATGAAGTGCACGATCCCGATCAGCATCAGCCCGATCGGCCGGTCCAGGTCCAGCGTCTCCCGCAGTTCCGGTGCCGCCAGCAGGGATTCGACCTGCCGCATATCCGACTCGACGTAGGCGGTGCGGCCCGCCGACGCGCTCGACATCAGCGCGCGGGCGTGCGCGAGCACGATCGGGTCGTTGTCGGTGTAGACGACCCGCGAATCCGGGGCGACCTCCTGCACGACCTCGTGCAGGTTCGGCTGGGTGGGGATGCCGGTGCCGATGTCGAGGAACTGGCGGATGCCGCACTCCCGGGCCAGGAAGCGACCCGCGCGGTGCATGAAGGTGCGGTTGGCCCGCATGTGCACCCGCAGCGCGGGCCACACCTCCAGGGTGGCTTCGGCGGCGGCCCGGTCGACGGCGTAGTTGTCCTTGCCGCCGAGGATGTAGTCGTAGATCCGGGCGCCGTGGGCGCGGTCGGTGCGCAGATCCACCTCCGCGCTCCGGTGCTCCTCCGCCATCGTGCCTCCCGCCTGCGTCCGGGGTTCCGTCCCTGCGGCGCCGCCCCGACGTGCTCCCGGGCGACCCCGGATCGCTGGTCGAGCGGCATCCGCCGCGCGATCAGCATCGCACGACCACCCGCGCGCGGAGATCCCCGGGAGGCGGCCGACCGGGCCGCGACAGCGGACGGTGAGCACGGTACCGCGAGCGGTGACGGAGCTTCCGCGGGCGGCCACGACCTCACCCGGCGCCCGCCGGTCCGCGGCGGTCCCAGCGGGGGCGCACCACCTCCCACTCCCGCCCCCACGCCCGGTGGGCGCGGGCGTCGGCGACGCGGCGCACGAGGACCAGCGCCACCCCGCAGCACACCACCGAGCCGAACACGAGCAGCACGCCGACGCTGATCGCGGACGCCAACGCGCGGTCCGCGCCCAGCGGTGGCGCCACGACCGCGCCCCGGTCGTCCACCCACACCTCGATCTCGTCTCCCACCGCCACCGCGGCCGAGGAGATCTCCACCCACCCGCCGTGCGGCCGCCCGGCCGCGTCCCGCCAGGTCACCGGGGCGTGGAACAGCACCCGCTGGGTCTGCGGCGAACCGCCGCCGAGGATCGTCATCCGCGCCGGTTCGACGAGCCGGGCGGTCACCGGGGTGCGTTCCGCGTGCTGCGCGGCGGACCGCTCACCGAGCCGCTGGTGCATGCCGCTGCCGACGGCGGCCGCCACCGGGACGGAGGCCAGCGCCAACCCGACCAGCAGCGCCATGACCGCGGCGGTCCAGCGGTCCAGGTTCCGGCGCAGCGGATTCCGCTTGGGCCGCAACGCCTGCGCCGCCCAGCGCAGCGCTCCGAGCACCGCACCCGTCCCCATCGCCTGCTCCCGCTCGCGCGTTCCGCCGACAGCACCAGGATCGACACGGTGCCCGCCCGCTCCCAGGGCCCTTCGGCCCCGGCGCTCAGCTCGACGCGTTCGCGTCCCGTTCGAGCACCGCCTTGATGTGGTTCATGTTGTTCCTGGTGGCCGCGTTGAGCCGCGCGGCCATCGCGGCGTCGTCGAAGGGCGCCTCGGGCTTCACGGTGAACTCCTGCACCCAGCGCAGCACGGTGCCCGATTCGGTCTCCCGGTACGTCCAGTACAACTCCATGTACTGGAACGGCCCGGTCTCCAGGCGCCGGGCGCGCACGCTGCGCTCGGCGACGTCGAGGACCCGCCGGGACACCCAGCTCCACACCTTGCCGTCGGCGTCCGGGTGGGTGGTGAGCCGGAAGTCGATGGTGTCGCCGTCGCGGCGCAGCACCTCGGAGCGGGCGTATTCGGCGAACAGGGTCGGCCAGGACTCCACGTCGTTGGTCCTGTCCCACACCAGCGGCAGCGGAGCCCGCACGGTCACGGAGTTGTCGGTCCGGGCCATCTCAACGCACCTCTTCCGTCGTCGCGTTCACGATCCGCAGCAGGTCGGCGGGCGTGCCGAGCTCGACGACGGCGTCGTCGGGCAGCACGATGCCGTGGGTGCGGCGCAGCACGGCCGCCACCTCCAACAGCGCCAGCGAGTCGTAGCCGAGCTCGTCGAACCGGCGGTCCAGGACGTCGCCGTCCAGGTCGGCGAGTTCGGTGTCGCCCGCGGCGGCGCGGATCGCGCTCACCAGCTGGGTCCGGGTCAGTCGCACGGGTCTCCTCCTCGTCCTCACGGCTCATGCGGTCACCACCAGCGCCGAGTTGAAGCCGCCGGGTTCCCTGGCCAGCACCAGCACCGCGCGCAGCGGCAGTCCCCGCGGTTCGTCCAGCACCAGGTCCAGCTCGTCCGGGGCGCGGCGGGTGCCGATCGTGGGCGGCAGCACCCCGTCGCGCAGGGACAGCAGGGCGGCGACCACGTCCAGCGGTCCGCCGCCGGAGTCGAGGCGCCCGGTCATGCTCTTCGGCGCGGTCACCGGGACCCCGCGCGGACCGAACACCTCGCGGAGCGCGTCGACTTCGGCCCGATCGCGGTCCGGGGTGCCCGCGGCGTCGGCGAACACCGCGTCGATCGCGCCGACCGGGAGGTCCGCGTCGCGCAACGCCGCCCGGACGGCGCGGGCCAGGCCGGGCTCGCGCGTCGAACCGGGCGGCGGGTCGAAGGTGGCGGCGTGCCCGGCGATCCGGCCGTGCACGCGCGGCGCCCCGCGCCGGGCCGCGGCCACGGCGTCCTCCAGGACCAGCAGCGCGCCGCCTTCGCCGGGGACCGCGCCGCTCGCCCGCTCGTCGAACGGCAGGTACGCCCAGCGCGGGTCGGGTTCGGTGCTCATCGTGCCGGTCGTGGCGCAGGCGACGAGCCCCCACGGGCACACCGAGGCCTCGAACCCGCCGGTGAGCACCAGGGTGGTGGTACCGCGGCGCAACATCCGCGCGGCCTCCGCGATCGCGTCCAACCCGCCCGCCTGCCCGGCGACCAGCACCGAACCGGTGCCGCGCAGGCCGTGCCGGATGGAGATCTGGCCGGTGTTCACCGCGTAGAACCAGGCGAAGGACTGGTAGGCGCTGACCCGGTCCGGGCCCTGCCCCCACAGCTTCTCCAGCTCCCGCTGGCCGAACTCGAACCCGCCGGCCGCGGCGGCGGTGAGCACTCCGAACTCGCCGTCGACGTCCGGCGGCACCTCCGCGTCGGCCACCGCCCAGTCGGCGGCGGCCAGCGCGTACCGCGTCATCCGGTCGGTCTGGGTGAGCAGCCGCGGCGGCAGGTGGCGGCCCGCGTCGAAATCGGGCACCTCGCCCGCGACCCGGACCGGGTAGGACGTGGCGTCGAACCCGCTGATCGGGTAGATGCCGCTGCGGCCGCTCAGGGTGGCGTCCCAGTAGTCGTCGACGCCGACGCCGTTCGGAGCGATCGCGGCCATCCCCGTCACCCACACCTCCGTCATCGGTCCCCCCGGGTGAGGACGGCGGCGCTCTGGAACCCGCCGAAGCCGCTGCCGACGCTGAGCACCACGTCCAGGTCCGCTTCCCGCGGCTCGCCCGGCACGTAGTCCAGGTCGCACTCCGGGTCCGGTTCGGCGTAGTTCGCGGTCGGCGGGACCACCCCGTGCCGCATCGCGAGGACGCAGGCGGCGAGCTCCACGGAGCCGATCGCGCCCAGCGAGTGCCCGACCTTGGACTTGATGGAGCTGATCGGGATCCGGTGCGCGGCGGCGCCGAGGCTGCGCTTGATCGCGGCGGTCTCGTGCCGGTCGTTCTGCTTCGTCCCGGAGCCGTGCGCGTTCAGGTAGTCCACCCGGTCCCGGCCCGAGACGCGCAGCGCGGCGGTGATCGCCCAGGACAGCTCGCGGCCCTCCGGGTGCAGCCCGGTCATGTGGAAGGCGTTGCAGCGCCCGGCGAATCCGGCGAACTCGGCGTGCACCCGGGCGCCGCGGCGCAGCGCGGCGGCGCGTTCCTCCAGCACGAACACCGCCGCCCCCTCCCCCAGCACGAAGCCGTCGCGGCGCCGGTCGAACGGGCGGGACGCGTGTGCCGGGTCGGCGTTGTTCGGCGAGGTGGCGCGGATCGCGTCGAAGCAGGCGACCGTGATCGGCGAGATCGGTGCGTCCGCGGCGCCGGCGAGCACGACGTCGGCGCGCCCGTCGCGGATCAGCTCGGCGCCGTGGCCGACCGCGTCGAGCCCGGACGTGCAGCCGGTGGAGATCACCGCGACGGGT